>NZ_JABUEI010000007.1:0-233325 GCF_019836145.1 Rhodococcus sp. BP-241
GATCACGACGCTGCGCTCGCACCGCGACTCGACGGTGCCGCCGGGTTCCCGCGCGGTGGGTGCGAAAAGTGGGTCGTGGCGCCCGGGAGGTGCTCGGCGCGCACTGGCGCCGGGGACGCAGCCCGTGCAGGGTGGTCGCATGACGACGGTCGGCGTGGTGCTCGCGGCGGGTGCGGGCACCCGGTACGGCGCCCCCAAGATCCTGGCGCACGACGGGCTCTGGTTGGACCTGGCGGTGCGGGCGCTGCGCGAGGGCGGGTGCGACGAGGTCCTGGTCGTCGTGGGTGCCGCGGCGCCGGAGATGCCTCCCGGCGCGCAGGCCGTGGTGAACGACGAGTGGCGCACCGGCATGGGCAGCTCGGTGCGGGTGGGCCTGCAGGCATGTGAGACGACCGACGCCGACCTCGCGGTGCTGCACCTGGTGGACACCCCCGACATCGGCGCCGAGGTGGTGGGGCGGGTTCTCGACCATGCCGCGAGCACTGGAATCGCGCGGGCCACCTTCGATGACACTCCCGGTCACCCCGTGGTGCTCGCGCGCCGGTGGTGGGTGGAGGTCGCGGAGGCGGCGACGGGGGATCAGGGCGCCCGCACCTTCCTCCGCGGCAACCCCGACGTGATCACCGTCGAGTGCGGGGACCTCGCGACGGGTCGCGATCACGACCGCCCGAGCCCCTGACGATTACGCCGAGGCCCGGCTGGGCACAGGACAGTCATGCCGATGAGTTCGTCCGAAGGTAAGTCCTGGACCCGCGACCGTGTCCACGCCCTGGGGTCCGAGCGACCCGTCTCCGTGCTCGACATCGGACCGGGGGTGGGGACCTACGCGAAACTGCTTGCAGGACCGCAGCTCTCCCGCATCACCGGTGTCGAGATCTGGGAGCCGTACGTGGAGACCTACCGCCTCCACGAGTACTACGACGAGATCATCCTCGGTGACGCGCGCACGGTGGACCTGCCGACGGCGGACGTGGTGATCATCGGCGACGTGGCGGAGCACATGACCGAGGCCGACGCGGTGGCGCTGTGGGCCAAGTGCTGTGCGGCCGCGACGCGGGCGGCGTACCTGTCGATCCCGATCGTCCACTACCCGCAGCACGAGATCGAGGGCAATCCGCACGAGATCCACGTCGACGAGGACTGGAATCACGAGCGCGTGCTGTCGTCCTTCGAGGGCATCGGCGCCTGGGAACTCGGGTCCGAGGTCGGCGTCTACGAACGACTGCTCGCCTGACCGGACCGGAGAAGCCTGCCCAGTTCCTCGAGGTCGTCGACGACGAACTCCCAGTCGTCGGTGGGTTCGGACTCGGTCTGCTGCGGTCCGTGCTCGTGTGGGCGGCGCACGAAGGCGGTCTGTAGTCCGCACCCACGGGCGGCGGCGAGATCATCGTTGTGTGTCGCGACCATCAGGCACTGGCCGGGAGCGAGATCGAGCAACTCTGCCGTCCGCAGATACGACTCGGGAGTCGGCTTGTAGGCCTGCACCACCTCCGCGCCGAGGACCGCGTCCCAGGGGATGCCGGCACGCTTGGCCATGTCGAGGAGCAACGACACGTTGCCGTTGGACAGGGGTGCCACGATGACGGACTCGCGGACGGCTGCGATACCGGCGACCGAGTCCGGCCACGGCGGCAACCGGTGCCACGCCAGAGTCAGATCGTCGACCGCCTCGGTGGGGAGCACGTACTCCGCCAGCAGTTCCACGAGACTCTCGCGGTGCAGCACGTCGAGTTTGGTGAAGGGGCGCTCACCGGTCCGGATCGGTTGCATCGAGGGCTGGTACCTCGCACGCCACCGGTCCGCGAAGTCGCCCGGATCGATGTCGTCGCGTTCGGGGGCGTACTCGTCCAGCCAGCGCCGCACCTCGTCGGCGATACCCCCACGCCAGTCGACGACGGTGCCGAACACGTCGAAGAGAGCGGCCCGGACGTCTGTCACGACGCGCGCCCGTACGAGCCGGGAGACAGGAACGCCCGCCCTCGTCGATCGGTTCTCACGTGCGGACTGTCGTCGGCCATGAGAGGAGCGTAACGGGGGCGGGCGTCCGGCCGGCTCACTTCAGTTCTGCGAGAACAGTTCCCTGGGTGATGGCGGAGCCGGGCTCCACGGCGAGTCCGGTGACGACGCCGTCCTTGTGGGCGGTGACGGGGTTTTCCATCTTCATGGCCTCGAGGACGGCGATGAGGTCGCCGGCGACGACTTCCTGGCCCTCGGTGACGGCGACCTTGACGACGGTGCCCTGCATGGGTGCGGTGACGGCGTCACCGGACGCGGCTGCGCTGCCGGCGCCGCCACGGGTGCGCGCCTTGGGCTTGCGACGAATGACGTTGCCACCGGCAGCAGCATTGCCGCCGAGCGAGAACTGGCCGGGCAGGGACACCTCGACACGGCGGCCGCCGACCTCGACGACGACGTTCTGTCGGGGTCCGTTCTCGTCGTCCTCGATGGGGGCGCCGGCGGTGAACGGTTCGACGGTGTTGTCCCACTCGGTCTCGATCCACCGGGTGTGGACGTCGAAGGACTGACCGTCGCCGATGAAGGCCGGGTCGGAGACGACGGCGCGGTGGAACGGGATGACGGTGGCGAGGCCTTCGACCTTGAATTCTGCGAGGGCGCGGCGCGAGCGAGCGAGGGCTTCCTCGCGGGTGGCGCCGGTGACGATGAGCTTGGCGAGCATGGAGTCGAACTGGCCGCCGATGACGGAGCCGGACTCGACACCGGAGTCGACGCGCACGCCGGGGCCCTCGGGGGCGACGAAGGTGGTGACCGGTCCGGGGGCGGGGAGGAAGCCGCGGCCGGCGTCCTCGCCGTTGATGCGGAACTCGAAGGAGTGTCCGCGCGGGGTGGGGTCCTCGGTGATGGAGAGTTCGTCGCCGTTGGCGATGCGGAACTGCTGCAGCACCAGGTCGATGCCGGAGGTCTCCTCGGTGACGGGGTGTTCGACCTGCAGGCGGGTGTTGACCTCGAGGAAGGAGACGAGTCCGTCCTGTCCGACGAGGTACTCGACGGTGCCGGCGCCGTAGTAGCCGGCTTCCTTGCAGATGGCCTTGGCGGAGGCGTGGATCTCGGCGCGCTGGTCGTCGGTGAGGAACGGTGCGGGAGCTTCCTCGACGAGCTTCTGGAAGCGGCGCTGCAGGGAGCAGTCGCGGGTGCCGGCGACGACGACGTTGCCGTGTTGGTCGGCGATGACCTGCGCTTCGACGTGGCGGGGCTTGTCGAGGTAGCGCTCGACGAAGCACTCGCCGCGGCCGAAGGCGGAGACGGCTTCGCGGGTGGCGGAGTCGAAGAGCTCGGGGATCTCCTCGCGGGTGCGGGCGACCTTCATGCCGCGTCCGCCGCCGCCGAAGGCGGCCTTGATGGCGATGGGGAGGCCGTGCTCGTCGGCGAAGGCGAGGATCTCGTCGGCGTCCTTGACTGGTTCGGACGTGCCGGGCACGGAGGGGGCCTTCGCGCGGGTGGCGATGTGGCGGGCGGTGACCTTGTCGCCGAGGTCGCGGATGGACTGCGGGGACGGTCCGATCCAGATCAGGCCGGCGTCGAGGACGGCCTGGGCGAAGTCGGCGTTCTCGGAGAGGAAGCCGTAGCCGGGGTGGATCGCGTCGGCGCCGGACTTGGCGGCGGCGTCGATGATCTTGTCGATCGCGAGGTAGGACTCGGCGGAGGTCTGACCGCCGAGGGCGAAGGCTTCGTCGGCGAGGCGGACGAAGGGCGCGTCGGCGTCGGGTTCGGCGTAGACCGCGACGGAGGTGTAGCCGGCGTCGGCCGCTGCGCGGATCACACGTACCGCTATCTCACCGCGGTTCGCGACGAGAACCTTGCTGATGCGGGCAGTGGCGTGGCTGGGCACGAAGCCTCCTGTGAGGTCGGGTGGGCCGTCGCGTGGTGTCGCTCCGGCGGACGAGCACGGGCCTTCGCCCGCGCCATCGGTTGGTCATCCTAGTTTCGGAGTGTAGGGGTGAGGTCACTCCGGGCCCGCACGAGGTGTGTCCCGGTGGTCACGACGTCGCTGAGCACGGTCCGCAGTTCTGCCACGAACCGGTGGACGGCAGCGGTGGCGACCTCGCTGCTGGGGAACCGGGCCGAGATGTTGACGCCCTGCGGAGTGCGATGCACCCACAGGTAGACGTCGTGGTCGTACTTCCTGCTCCGCAGTGCGCGCGCGTTGACATCGGGCCACGTCCGCGCGTCGGGTGCGAAGCGCACGTCCATGAAGGAGACGACGAAACGCGGGGTGTCGTGCAGGTCGATCGCCTCGGCGACGAGATCGAGGGGGACACGCGAGATCGGACGGGTGCGTGCGATCTCGGCTCCGGCGCGCACGACGACGTCCCCGAACGACTCGCCGTCCGCGACGTCGAACGCGAGGGGAGCCACGCCGACGAACCAGCCGAGGGACGCGGCCCACGACGGGTCGTGACGGGTGTGCATCGGGGTGACCGTACGGAAACGCCCCGCACCGGACACGGCAGCCGCCGCAGCGCCCATCGAGGCCATGAGGCCGGCGGAGAAGCCCGGACCGGCGCGGCGGCACGCCACGGTGAACGCGTCCGCCTCCTCGGGCGAGAGGACCCACGCGGACAGTCCGGCCTGCGGGATCGGCACCTCCGGGACGGGTCCGATGTCGAGCGGGAAGGACGGGAATCGTCCCCCGTCCTCGGCGAGGAAGTTCGCCCACTCCACGGCGGCGTCGTGCGTCCGGTCGACCCCGCTGCAGAGGGTGCGCTCGAGTTCGCCGAAATCGAGGTAACTGCCGGTGGGGAAGAGCCCTGCCGGGGCGCCGGTGGTCTCCTGCTCGTAGAGGCGGGTGAGTTCGTGCGCGATGAGCACGATGGACAGCCCGTCGATGATCGAGTGATCGGCCGCGAAGAACACGGTGAAGTGGTCCGGCACTGCGTCGCTGCCGGAGTGTCCGGTGGGTTCGAGAGTGACGAACGCGTACGACGGCCACACCAGCGGCGACGTGTACTCGTCGAACAGGTGCTGAAGATGCTCGTACACCTCGCCGGCCTGCGTGCACGCGTCCTGCTGGATGACCCAGATGTCGGTGGCACCGACCGGAGCCGTCACGCGTGAGAGCACGCCCGTGTCGGGGTCGACGGTGGCGTTGGACCGCATACCCTCGTGCCGGTCGATCCACGCCAGCACCGCGCGCCGGAACGCGGCGGTGTCGAGCGGGCCCGCGATGTCGAACGCGGTGCCGAGCCACGACTCGCGACCGGCGGACGGCCGGGCCAGGGTGCGACGCAGGTGCGCCTCGTGCACGTAGGAGGTGGGCCGATCGTCGGGCAGCCACCCCGCGTCCTCCGGCGTCGATGCGTGCGGACCGACACTCGGGATCCATTCGGTGAGGGTGCCTGCCGGAATCGGGTAGTCGACCAGTTCGGTGAACTCCACGATTCGGCTGTCCTTCCACACCGGCGCGGCGCCCCGTACGGACGCCGCTCTCGGTACCTCAGTCTACCGCTGAGAGCGACATTGTCCGAACAAAGCGGCGAGTCAGGAACGCAGGTGCTGTTTGACGCGGCTGAGCATCGCCGACATCCCGCGCAGCCGTAGCGGACTCACGGCCGCCGCGAGTCCCAGCTCGGTGTAGAAGTCGTCCGGGACGTCGAGGATGTCGTCGGCGGCAAGACCGTCGAGCCCCTGCGCCAGGATCGACGCGAAGCCGCGCGTGGTCGGTGCCTCCGGCGGGGCGCTGAAGTACAGGCGCACCGCAGACCGGTCGGACGAGTCCACCGACAGGAACAGCGGTGACTGGCACTCCGGGACGGGCTCCATCGCGGCCTGCTCGAGACCTGCGGGCAAGGCCGGCAGCTCCTTGCTGAACTCGAGCAGCATCGTGATCTTGTCCTGGCCCTCGACGGCCGCGAAGTCGTCGACGATCTCGGCCAGCGGCGCGGGCAGTGTTCCGCTCACTGCAGGGCTCCGGGCTCCTCGCCGCGCGCGATCGGTGTGCGCACGGCGTTGCCCCACTCGGTCCAGGAACCGTCGTAGTTCCGGACGTTCTCGTAGCCGAGCAGATGCGTCAGCACGAACCACGTGTGCGACGACCGCTCGCCGATGCGGCAGTACGCGATGACGTCGGCGTCGGCGGACACGTCCCCGTAGACCTCGTCGAGCTCGGTGCGGGACTTGAACCGGCCGTCGGGTGCCGCGGCCTTCGCCCACGGGATGCTCAGCGCTGTCGGGATGTGTCCACCGCGCAGCGCGCCCTCGTCGGGGTAGTCGGGCATGTGGGTGCGCTCGCCGGTGTACTCGGCGGGGGACCGCACATCGACCAGCGGGCCGGATCCGAGGTGTGCGAGGACGTCGTCCTTGAACGCACGGATGGCGGCGTCGTCGCGCTCGACGACGGGGTAGTCCGCCCCGGAGATGTCGGGGACGTCGAGTGTGGTGTCGCGATTCTCGGCGAGCCAGGCGTCGCGTCCACCGTCCAGCAGGCGCACGTCCTCGTGGCCGAACAGGGTGAAGACCCACAGCGCGTACGCGGCCCACCAGTTGCTCTTGTCGCCGTAGATGACGACGGTGTCGTCGCGCGAGATGCCCTTGCGGTTCATCAGGTCGGCGAACTTCTCGCCGTCGACGTAGTCGCGCGTGACGGGGTCGTTCAGGTCGAGATGCCAGTCGATCTTGACCGCGCCGGGGATGTGGCCGACGTCGTAGAGGAGCACGTCCTCGTCGGACTCGACGACCTTGAGTCCGGGTGTGCCGATGTTGGCGGAGAGCCACTGCGTCGTGACGAGTCGTTCGGGGTGCGCGAACGACGCGAAGGCGGGGTGGGGATCTGGCGCGACGGACACGTGCGTCTCCTGAGGTTGTCAGACGGGGGGTCGAACTGATTGTGCGTGACCACACGATCCTAGGGCGCGCGTCGGGACGGCGTCAGACGCTGGTGTCGTCGATCCCGTCACGATGCGCCGCGGCGCTCTCCCACAGATCGGCGATGCCGACACCCACCTCGGCGAGCAACCGGCGTACCAGCGGCAGCCCGATACCGATGACGGACGACGGGTCACCCTCGATGCCGTCGACGAACCAGCCACCGAGACCGTCGAGGGTGAACGCGCCCGCGACGGCGAGTGGCTCGCCCGAGCGAAGGTAGGCCTCGAGGTCCCGCTCGGTCGGCGAGGAGAAGTGCACCGTGGCCCCGCAGTGGGCCGCGCCGCGTGCGGTGACCCGGCCGTCGTCGAGCCGTAGGACGCAGTGACCGGTGAGCAGGTCACCGCTCGCACCGGCCATCGCCGCCCAGCGTTCGCGAGCGACGGCGACGTCTCGTGGTTTGCCCACGAGGTCGCCGCCGATCGACAGCATGGAGTCGCAGCCCACGACGACGACGGTGCCGGTCGACAGCTCCGGATCGTGGGCGAGAGACTCTGCGATCACGGCCGCCTTGGCCGCGGCCAGCTCGGTGACCACCACCTCGTGCGGGGAGTCGGAGGGCAGTGCTGCGGCGACCGCGTCCTCGTCGACGTCCGAGACCCGGACGATCGGATCCACCCCGGCTGCCCGCAACACGGCCAGGCGGGCGGGCGAGCGCGACGCGAGTACGAACCGGACCGTCACCGCGGTCCGGTGACCCCGGTGGTGAACGAGTAGGGCGAGAAGGCCGTGCCCGCGCGGTGCATGGTGGACGGGCGACCCCAGTGATCGAGCACGGGGATCTCGGTCGGCCCGGCGTCGGCCGTGGCGGCGGACAGGACGGCCACGAGGGCGGCGATCTCCTCGTCGGTCGGGTTGCCCGACTCGACGCGCAGGAAGGGCGCCGAGGGAGCGGTCTCGTCCGTACCGGACTCGGTCCGGTCGTCGGCTGATGTCACGAAGCGTCTCCTCCAGGTTCAGGTGTTCCCCGAACTCTAGGGGACGGTGACCGGCGCGTCGGCCGCGGTCCGGGTGTCCACCGCGAACCGTAGGGCGGCCTCGCACGGCTGGGCGACGAGTGCGAGGTGGTCCGTGACGGCGGCCACGAAGGCCTCGATCGTGGTGCGGGCGGTCGGGTTGTCGGGGAACCGGCTCCGCAGTGCGAGACCGTCCGCGGTGCGGGAGATCCAGAACTGCGCGTCGTCGGAGACGGTGACGTTGGAGATGTGGTGGGCGTCGATGCTGCGCAGCAGGTCGTGTCCGGGGGCCGACCGGTAGTCGACGTAAGACACCATGAAGACGTCCTTGCGCGGGCGCCGGAGTCCGCCCGCGGCCTCGACCACGCGGGCGATGGGCACCTCGCCCAGCGCGACCGCGCGTCGCACCGCCGAACCGGCCGAGCGGATCGTGGCCCTCAGGTCGCTCTCGGTGACGACCTCGAGCGGCGCGTTGGTGACGAACCAGCCGACGGACGACCGCCACGCCGCGGATCGACGGGTGTGCAGCGGGAACAGCAGTGGAACCGTGGCGCCACCACCGAGGTCGCGTACCGCGTGCGCCATGGCCGCGAGCACACCGGCGTAGAGGCTGGCCCCGTCGGCCCGGCACCCGGTCTCGGCCGCGTCGGCCTCCCGTGCGGTGAGCAGGGTGTCGACGCGGACCGCACAGCGGTCCGTGCGCCCGTGCGGGACTCCGAGATCGAGAGGGAACTGCGGCGGAGCGCCGGCGCCCGCGTGCAGGAAGTCGACCCACGTGCGGAGCCGGTCGTCCTCGAGGTCGATCGGCGTGCCCGCGGACTCGGCTGCGCAGTAGTCGACGAAGTCACCCGGATCCGGCGCGGTCTCCGGCTCGCCGAGATAGCCCCGACGGACGTCGTCGATGACGACCGCCAGCGAATAGGCGTCGACGTGCGCGTGATCGAACCCGCACACCACCGTGGAGACGTCCGGACGATCGATGGCGAGGAAGGTGTAGGCCGGTGCGGAGAAGGGAGCGCACGCGGCGTCGAGCGCGGCGCGCACGACGCGGTGCGCCTCCGGGACGGACGGGACCGCGATGTCCGGTCGTCGTCGGAGGGTGAGCGCACCCTGCGGATGGTTCACGCGTGACGGACCGGCGTCGGACCGCACGAACCCGGTCCGGAGCGAACCGTGGCGTGCGACCAACCGCTCGAGAGAACGCTCCAGGGCATCGGTGTCCAGCGGCCCCGGGACGTCGAACGATGCTGCGAGCCACGTGCTGCCGTCGTCGACGTCGGCGAGGTGCGCACTCTGGTTGAACGACGGCGGGACCGTCGACGGGACGGGTTCGGCGTCGGAACGCACGAGCCACTGCAGGACGACGCCGGGGCGCGGGGCCCAGGCGTCCACTCCGATCACGTGCACGCGCCACCACCGACGACGCGGTTCCCGTCCCGCGCGACCGTCTGCAGGACCTCCCGCAGGTGCTGGTGGTATCGCGCCACCTGCCGCTGAGCCTCGGGCGTCGCGGGAGTCTGCGACCCGAGATAGAAGTGGCGATCGTCCCGGTTGAACCACATCGACGCGTTCGCGGTGCGGCCCTCGCCGGTGAACAGGATCGCGTCGTCGTCGGCCTCGGAGCCGTGGCCGGGGAACCAGCGGAAATCGATGTAGGACAACAGGTGCGGGCTCGATGCCAGTCCGGCGCCGCCGACGCCGGACTCGAAGAGCAGCTGCAGCACCTTCCCGATCGGCGCTGCCGCGGTGGCCTTCGTGCGGGCGTAGGCCTCGCTCGCTCGACCGACGAGGGTGCGGAAGTCGCCGACGCCCGCCACGGGGAACGTCACGGGCGCGAAGTTGCAGAACCAGCCCTGGGACAGGGCGAAGTCCCCGAGGTGGCGGGTACCGAGCACGGTGATGCCGGCGTAGTCGTCGCGGCCCGCGAGCTCGTGATCGGTGATCGCGACCGCGGCGAACAGGCCCGTGACGAACTTCCCACCCGCCTCCCGGCACGCGGCGTCGAAGGCCGCGGTGTCGTCCGCGCCCAGCAGGTCCATCTCGATCGGTTCGACGGGAGCGGTCTCACCCGGTGCGAGTCCGAGGTCGAGCGGGAAGGACGGCATCGCGCCGCCGTGGGCTCGCACGACGTCGATCCACTCGGCCAGCTCGGGGGAGTCGGCGTCGACGGCCTCGGCCTTCTCGTTCTCGATCGCGACGTGCTCGAGGAAGCTCCCGGTCCACGCCGAGATGTCGGTGGGTGCACGGTTCGACTGCGCCGCGCGATAGAGATCGATCAGCTCCGCCAGGACCAGGACCTGCGAGGCGCCGTCGGAGAACGCGTGGTCCGCTCCGTAGTAGAGCGTGAATCCCCCCGGTCGCGCCACCGCCCCGAACGCCACGGCGGGCCAACTCAGGGGTGTGGCGTCCCGCGAGAGCCGATCGCGCACGTAGTCGAGGAACTGGTCGGGCGCCGAGCACTCGCCCGCGGAGACGGCCCGCAGGCGCGCGGCCGCCGGGGGAACGCGGCGCCGCACGACCGCGCCGCCGTCCGTCTCGAACCACGTCTGCAGTCCCTCGTGGCGCAGGAGGAACTGCTCGAAGGCGAGGGTCAACGCGGCGACGTCGAGATCTCCGGCGACCTCGGTCGCGGAGCCGAGGTACGCGGTGTGCGTGCCTCCCCGGTCCGCCACCGCGCGCACACCGCGAACATGGTTCTCCTGCAGGAACGACGGCGGGGTGGGATCGACCGGTGCGGACTCGACGAGCGGCCGTGCGTCGTCGACCGGATGCCACTCGAGCAGTTCGCCGGGTGCGGGTTGCCAGTTGCGCATCGCCGTGATGATCATGCGTGCACCGTCCTGTCCGCCCCGCTCTCGACGACGGCGCCGGCGGACTCGCGCAACACCTCCTGGAATCGGGCGAGGTAGGCGTGCACGTTGCGGACCGCCTCCTCGTGGCCGGGGAACCGGGCCGCGATGCTGAGGCCGAGCGGCGTGCGGAGAATCCAGAAGTAGACCTCGTCGCGGGAGGCGGTGGCACTGCGGAGTGTGCGCGTGTTCCACAGCGGCCACGACTCGGCATCGGGGGTGTGACGCAGATCGAGGTAGGACACCACGAACTGCGGCACCGAGTCCACGTTCAGCAGCCGCGCGACACGGGAGTACGGCTGGCGTGCATAGCCCTTGACGGCGTCCAGGCCGGCGGCGGCGCGGCGCACGGCGTCGTCCACGTCCGAGGCGGGGTCGACGTGGACGTCGACCGGCACCACTCCCACGTACCAGCCGACCGATTCGGCGTACTGGGGCTCGAAGCGCGTGTGCATGGGCATGGTCACACGCAGTCGGCGTTCACCCGCGAGGTCGCGGGAGGTCAGTGCCAGCGCACCGACCACGGCCGCGGTCATGGACGCACCCCGCGCGCGGGTGTGTGCGGCGAGCGCGTCGGTGTCCGCCGCACTCAACAGGTACCGGGAGAGACTGCTCTGCCGCTCGGGACCGTGCTCGTCGTCGGCGCCGACCGGGAGGGGGAACGGGGGGAAGCTGCCGTCGGAGAGGAAGGACGACCAGGTGCGGACCACCTCGTGGTCGGGGGTCAGGCAGTCACCGTTCTCCCGGTCGACGACGCTGAAGTCGAGATGACTGCCGATCGCCGCCAGCCGTGGATCGCGCGCGTGGATCTCGAACTCGTACAGCCGGCGGAGTTCGCTGACGGCCAACAGCATCGAGTACGCGTCCATGACGGAGTGGTCGGCTCCGAAGACGAGCAGGAACCGGTCAGTCTCGTCGTCCTCCTCGGTCGACGAACTCGGGGCGATGTCCTCGACCGTGGCGACCACGCAGTGCGGCCACCGGAACGGCGACAGGGTGCGGGCGAAGAAGTCCGAGACGTCGGCGTGCACGTCGGATCCCGTGCGCCGACGCCCGAGTACACGCGGAACCACGTCCACCGCATCCTCCGGGACGGTGGAGCGGGCGAGACGGGCGCCGCCGTCGGCGTCGACGCCGTCCGTCGTGACCGTCGAGCGGAAGGTCTCGTGGCGAGAGGTCCACGCGCGCAGAGCACGACGCAGCGCCTCGGCGTCGTACCGGTCGTGGATCTCGAACACCGCCCCGATCCAGGCGGCGCCGATCTCGTCCGAGGATCCCGTGGCAGCCTTGGCGAGGCTGTGACGGCAATGTTCCTCGTGCGTGTAGGCCAGTGGTCGGTCGTCCCGATACCAGCGGTCGGTCGCGGTGACGGTGGGGATCCACTCGGTCACCACGCCCCGGGGGAGCGGGTGATCGGCGAGCTCGGTGAATTCCATCTTCGGTCTCACGTCCGTTCGAGTCGAGATCGCAGGGTCGGGAAGTGGAGCGGTGCGCTCAGGGCATTCCGCGATCGGTGCGGGGGCGCAGGAGATGTCGCGCGGAGAAGGATCCGCTGTCGCTGTCGTAGGCGCGGATCATCACGAGTCGGCAGGCGTGGAGCGCGGACACCCCCGGCACGTACAGCACGAGCGCTGCCGCCGCGAGCGCGTGGCGTCGATGCAGTCGCAGGGTTCGGGGGAGGCACGCCATGTAGCGGACGAAGGACCGCATTCCCGATTCCATTCGGCGCGGCGACACTCCCACGGTGAGGGAGGGCAGAAAGGCGTTGCACCCGCCCGACTCCTGGACGCAGAGCCCCATGTCGACGTCCTCGAAGACGTCGCGGCGCAGCGAGACGTCCTCGCGGATCAGCTTCCACGTCTCGCGGCGCAGGATCATGTTGGAGCCGTACAGTACCGGAACGTCGCGGACCTCCGGCGTGGACGGCGACCGCCGGGCGAGCGGTGACCACCGCGCCTTGATGCGGGCGGCCGCGTCGCCGTAGGGCAGCTCGTACGCCTCACCGCGTCCGCACGCGGCGGCCCAGTGCTGGTCGACGTCGGCGGCGAAGAAGTCGAGAATCGTTGCCGCCCAGTCATCGGGCACGCGGGTGTCGGCATCGATCCGGGCGACGAGATCCCCGGACGCCGCATCCATACCAGCGTTCCGGGCGAAGACGAGACCCTGCTGCTTCTCGGTCACCACGCGGATCTCGGGGTGGTCCGTGGCATGTCGTCGCACGATGTCACGGGTGCCGTCCGCGGAGTTGTTGTCCACGACGATGATCTCGGTGATGCAGTCGAGCTGGGTGCACAGCAGGTCCAGGCACGCGCCGATGCACTCCTCCTCGTCGAATGCCGGGACGACGACGGACAGGGACAGTCGGTTCATCGGGAGGTCTCCGTTCGCGAGGCGGTCGGGTGCAGCGGGGCCGTGCGGCGCTGCGCTGCCGCCTCGACGAGGTCGGCGCACCGCCGGACCGCATCGGTGGGCGAGACGAGGGAATTCGAGAGACGCTCTGCAGCAGAACGTGTCCGTGGGTGGAGCACCCGGGCCAGAGCGGCATCGAGCGAGGCGGAGGACGCCGATCGTGCGGCGACGCTCGCGCCGACTCGCGAGGCGACGACGCGTCGTCCCCACAGGGGTTGATCGGCACCGACGTGACACACGAGGGTGGGTCGACCGGCGCGCAGACCGGCGGCGGTGGACCCGGCGCCGCCGTGGTGGACGACGGCCTCGCACTGCGGGAGCACCGCGGTGTGGTCGACGGCCGACACCGAGAGGACATCGTGCCCGAACTCGCTGGAACCGGGGGCGTTCTCGCGCAGCAGCCGGTCGTCCCAGCCGCCGACGAGCAGAACGCGTCTCCCGGCACGCCGAACGGCAGCGACGAGTTCGTCGAGAAGAGCCGCGCCGCCGGGGACCGTCATGCTGCCGAACCCGATGTACACCGGTGGTGTGCCCGCGCGGAGCCAGGAATCGAGACCGTCGGCGACCGGGGCAGCTCGCTGCACCGCGGCGCGAGTGCGGGCGTCGGGATGCAGGAAACCGGTGAGAGGTCGCGCCGGGCCCCATTCCTCCGTGAGCCCGGGGAACAGCGCCGCGTCGTACGCCTGGATCTCGGTGACGCCGGAACGCGCCAGCGCCCCAGCGACACTGGATGTCATGGGCGGAAGTCCGAGTTCTGCTCGGAGGGTGGTGTGCGCACCACGGGAGGCGCGCCACAGTGTGGTGTCGAGCGCCCACCACGCCGCGCGGTGCACGAACCCCGGGAGGGCCGACGGTACCGGGACGACGGAGGCGACGCCGTTGCTGCGAACCGGGCAGAAGTGCAGGGGTGCGTAGGGGATCGAGTGCACCTCAGCCACGTCGTACGCGCTCTCCTGACCGACGGACGACCCCACGAGGACATCGCTGCCGGCGGCCAGGTCGGTCAGCGCGGCTCGCGCGGCGCGACCTCCCGCGACGGTGACGGCCGTGATGGCTGCCAGCCGGCGGCGCGGGTTGCGCGAGGCCATGTCTCGGGTCACGAGGGGCGAGGTGAGCAGCTCCGCGGTGTCCACACCGCACGGGCGAGCATCGAGTCCGGCGGACGCGGCGAAGGCGACGAGGTTCGGCGGAACGGCGAGCACCACCCGGTGTCCACGTCGTTCCAGCTCGGTGGCCAGGACGACGCCGGGCTGCACGTCGCCTCTACTTCCCTGAAATGCCAACGTGACCTGCATGTCTCACCCCCTCGAGCGTTGCTCCGCGACCCCCGCGCGCCGAGCGTCCGCAACTGATGACCTCCGCGAACTGTTCGTGGAACGACCATTGCAGACATGGTGGGACTCCGCCAATCGTGACGTCCTACGCCACACCGACACGCCAGGGTGACGAGTGTCTCGCTGTCCGAGTTGCGATCGGGCCCGTCGTGACATCCCACGCCGCTGCGCCGACCCGACCTCCTTGTTCGGCGTATTCTGCTGTCAGCCTTGACAAGTCGACTGCGGCACTGCTTGTGACCAGCGTGCGTTCCCGACCTCGAGGTCTGTCCGTGGTCCAGTTCTCGGATCGGCACCACGACATGCCGTCCCGTGCGTCGAATGGTACGAACAAGTGACACAAGCGGACGAGACGCCATTTCCGGCGCACTCCACATCAGGTATGTCCGAGGGGGAATCGAGTCGTGCGCATCGTCATGGCCGTCAGCGGAACGCGAGGCGACGTACAACCTGCCGTCGTCCTGGGTTCGGATCTGGCGGGCCGGGGCCACCACGTGGTCATGGCAGTTCCGCCCAACCTCGTGCACCTGGCCCGCGGGGTCGGACTCGAGACGGTGCCGTTCGGGTACGACACCCGCGAGCACATGAACTCGGACCTGGTCCGTCACGGCCTGTCCCGCGGGTCGGTCGCCGACCGTGCGCGGGCGCTCGCCGCACTGTGGAACTTCGGGTGGGACCAGATGGTGACGGAACTGCGCGACGTCGTCGACACCACGGCGCCGGACGTGCTGCTCACCGGCATCACCACCGAACAGATCGCGCTGCCCCTCGCCGAGGCGCGCGGGATCGGTCTCGTCGCGCTGCATCACGCGCCGGTGCGCTCCAACCCGCGGTACTCACCGGTGCCCGGCATCGACGGTGCGCCGGCTGCGGTCGTCGGACTTGCCTGGACCGTGCTGGACCATGTCCTGTGGACGGCGACCCGGCGGCGCGAGAACACGCTGCGCCGCTCCCTGGGCATCCCCACGGTGTCGTCACCGCTTCCCGGTCGCATGGCCCGTCGCCGGACCGTCGAGATCCAGGCCTACGACCGGGTGTTCTGCCCCGAACTCGCCGTCGACTGGGACGGCACGCGTCCCCTCACAGGTTTCCTCGAGGTGTGCCCGGAGCTGCGGGCACGGATGGATCCGCAGCGGTCCGACCCGTCCCTGGACGAGTGGATCGACGACGGCCCCCCGCCCGTCTACGTCGGCTTCGGATCCATGCCGGTGACGAACCCGGCGGCCGTCCTGGCCGCCGTCGCGGATGCCGCGGCGCGCGTGGGCGAACGGGTTCTGCTGTGCGCCGGCTGGAACGACGTCGACTCCGCCGACGCGCTCGGTGATCACGTCCGTGTGACCGGCGCCGTCGACCACGCCGCGGTCTTCCCCCGGTGCCGCGCCGTCGTGCACCACGGCGGCGCGGGGACCACCGCGGCGGGACTGCGGGCCGGACGGCCGACGGTGGTGTGCTCGGTGTCGTCCGATCAGCCCTTCTGGGGTCGGCGGGTCGTCGCCCTGTCGTGCGGCGCCGCGATGTCCGCCTCCGACATCACGGCGCAGTCGTTGGAGAAGGCGTTGCGCCTCGCTCTGACGCCCGAGGCGGCCGCGGGCGCAGCCGCCGTGGCCGCCGCCATGACGAGTCCCGCGGAGGCGGTCCGCCGCGCGTCCGACCTCGTGGAGTCGGCCCGCCCCGCACCGACGGACGCGGTGGTCGCATGACGGCGCGGCTTCAGGATCAGGACTTCACCTACTGGTTCCTCTCCGAGGCGTTCGGGTGGGACGTGGTCCTGCAACTCGTGTGGCGCTTCGACGACGCGGTGCCGGACGCCGACGTGACGGCGATGGCGGTGGGACTCGCGCGCGGAGCACTGCATCGACGCATCGTGCGACCGTCGATTCCCGTCGCCCGCCCGGGCTGGGTCCGGTCCGACCGGGATCCCGCCGTTCGGCTCGACGACGAGTCTGTGACACCGGACGAGGTCCTCGACTGGGCGACGCGCGATCTCGAGACCGTCGACCTCGACGCCGAGGAGGGTCGCTGCTGGGCGCTGCGGTCCACCCGGACGACCACCGGTGGATCGGCGATGTCACTCACCTGCCTGCACCTCGTCGCGGACGGCCGAGCGATGACGGCGGCCGCTGTGGCCGCCGTCGCCGACACGGCCGGGGTGCGCGACGACATCGGCGCCGCGCCGACCGGGCCGTCCGCACTCGTCGGGGACGTCGGCGACGCAGCACGTCAGGTGGTCGGAGCCGTGGCCGGCGTGGCACGGACCGCCGTCGCGGTGGTGTCCGATCTCCGCTCGACCGACTCCGGCGTCGCACGTCCGGCCTCCGTCACCCCGCGCACCCCCGCACACACCCGTGCGCCGCTGGCTCGTCCGTCCTGGGCGACGGTCACGGTGCCGGTGGCGGAGTGGGACGCCGTCGCGCAGCGTCACGGCGGGACACGGAACTCGTTGTTCGTCGCGGTACTCGCCGGTGCGCTCGTCGCCACCGGCTACGCAGACGACGGGCTGCCCGTGAAGGTCGGCATCCCGATGAGTCTGCGCCGGGGTGACGACGATCAGCGCAGCAATGCCACCGGGGGCGTGTCGATCTCACTCGCCGAGCGCGTGGTTCCGGGCTCCGATCTGGGCGGTGTCCGCGCGCTGTGCCGAGACGCGTTCGCGGCGCTGTCCGCCGGACGCCGGCCGGCGATGATTCATCTGCAACCGCTGCTCCAGGTACTCCCGCTGTCCGTCGTGACGTCCGTGGTGACGGGCGGCGGGTCCGGTATGCCCGACGTGGTCGCGTCGAATCTAGGGTCCTTCGACGGTCTCCGCCGGGTCGGCGGCCGTACCGCCACGGACGTCGCCTTCCGGGGAACAGCGCACCACGTCGACCCCGCCGGCACGCAACGCTTCGGCGAGGGCGTGCAGTCCTGGTACCTGGAGACGGACGGTGCGGCGACCTTCGCCGTGGCCGGGTTCGACGAGACACGCGTGGGTTCCGCGCAGGCGCTGACGGCAGCCCTGTCCGCGGAGCTCACCGGATGGGATGTGCCGCATGAGTTCTGGTGACGTGACCACTGCTCAGGTCCGCCCGGCAGACCGCGTGGCGGGTGCCGACGAGTCGTACGCGTTGGCGGAGCGACTCTTCGGATGGACGGCGCCGATCCAGTACCTGTGGATCTTCCCGGCCGACCCGGGTGCGGACGCCGTCGCGACGCTCGCCGACCGGCTCGCGTCGGGATCGTTCGACCGCCGGGTGGTCCCCACCTCCGTGCCGTTCGGCCACGACCGATGGGTGCGGGCCGAGCGCCCCGCCACGGTGTACACCGAACCGGGCACCATCGCGGATGACGCGGTGGGGGACTGGGTCGATGCGCGGCTCCGTGCGGCCGATCTCGACCCGTCTGCCGGACGCGGTTTCACGCTCGAGTGCGCGCACACCGATACCGGGAGAACCGTTCTGGCACTGCTGGTCTCGCACATGATCGCCGATGGCCAGGCCGTGTACGCGGCGCTCGATGCGGCTCGTCGGGGGCCGACGCGCTCGGCACTGCCCACCGGGCGTGACGTCGCCGGGTGGGCCGGCGTGCGGGGCGATCTCCGTGACGCGGGGGCGCAGATTCCGGCGGTGGCGCGGGCTCTCGCGGTGATCGGGAAGGCGGCGGCGACGGCCGGCGCGACGGCGCTGCGGACGGCGATCACGCGATCCGACGAGACTGCACCGACCGCCGCGCCGGTCGCGGCTCGCGCGGACGAACCCACTCCGACCGAGTCCGACACCACTCTCGCCGTGGTGGATCTCGATCGCCGTGAGTGGGTCGCCCGCGCGGCGGAGCACGGTGGTACGCCGAACAGCCTCTTCACGGCCGTCATGGGCGGGGTTCTGCGTGCGTCCGGCCACCCGACGGGTCCCGACGGCACGCGCATCTGCATCGCGGTGAGCAACCGCGCCGACGGCGACGACAGAGCGAATGCGTCCGGGGGCGTGTGGATCCGGGTGCCCGGGCCGATCGGACCCGAGGTGGGGCTCGGCGAGATCCGCGCGCTGAGCAAGGCGGCGTTCGCGAAGTACGCGACCACGGACGACGCGGTCACCGACCACCTGCAGGCGGTGGCCAGGTTGCTTCCGGACCGGGTGCTCGGGCGGATGATGACGTCCATCGCCGGGCCGGACACCACGGTGTCGAACCTGGGCGCCGCGCCGCAGAGCGCCCTCGAACTCGGTGATCAGGTCGCGGAGTCGTTCGGGATCCGCGCGATCATGCAGGGCCGCGACGCGGCCGCCCGGCGTCGACAGGGACCGGCGATCGCCGCGTGGGCGGTGGAGTACGGCGACAAGGTGACGGTCACCGTGTTCGGCATTCACCCCGAGTACGCGGGAGACACCGGCCGACTCCGCGAGACGGTGTCCGCGGAGCTCGACCGGTGGTCACTCGAGCACTCGTTCTGGTGAGGTCTAGAGCGGGATGTTGCCGTGCTTCTTCGGAGGCAGGGTGACCATCTTGCGTTCGAGCAGGCGCAGTGCGGTGACGATCTGTCCGCGGGTGTGGCTCGGGGGGATCACCGCGTCGACGTAGCCGCGTTCGGCGGCGACGTACGGGTTGACGAGGGTGTCCTCGTACTCGTTCTGCAGCTCGAGGCGCAGTGCGTCGACGTCGTCACCGTTCTTCGCGGCCTCGAGGAGACGTTTGCGGTAGACGAAGCCGACGGCGCCGGAGGCGCCCATGACGGCGATCTGCGCGGTGGGCCACGCGAGGTTGAGATCGGCGCCCATGTGCTTGGACCCCATCACGTCGTACGCGCCGCCGTACGCCTTGCGGGTGATGACGGTGATCTTGCCGACGGTGGCCTCGCCGTAGGCGTAGAGCAGTTTCGCGCCGCGGCGGATGATGCCGTTGAACTCCTGATCGGTGCCGGGCAGGAAGCCGGGGACGTCGACGAGGGTGATGATCGGGATGTTGAAGCAGTCGCAGGTGCGCACGAACCGGGCGGCCTTCTCGGAGGCGTCGATGTCGAGGGTGCCGGCGAACGCGGTGGGCTGGTTGGCGACGATGCCGACGCTGCGCCCGTCGACGCGGCCGAACCCGACGATGATGTTGCGGGCGCGCCCTTCCTGCACCTCGAGAAACTCGTCGTCGTCGAGGATGCGGCGGATGACCTCGTGCATGTCGTACGGGGTGTTCGGCGAGTCCGGGATCAGGGTGTCGAGTTCCAGATCCTCGGCGGTGAGGGAGTCGGCGATGGCCCCGTCGATGGGGTCCGACGGGGCCAGGCGGGGCGCGGTGGCCTGGTTGTTCGAGGGGAGGTAGCCCAGGAGGTCGCGGACGTAGTCGAGGGCGTCCTGCTCGCCGGAGGCGACGTAGTGGGCGACGCCGGACTTCTCCATGTGGGTGTGGGCGCCGCCGAGGTCCTCCATGGTGACGTTCTCGCCGGTGACGGTCTTGATGACGTCGGGTCCGGTGACGAACATCTGGGAGGTCTTGTCGACCATGACGACGAAGTCGGTGAGGGCGGGGGAGTAGACGTGTCCGCCGGCGGCGGGTCCCATGATCAGGGAGATCTGGGGGACGACGCCGGACATGCGGACGTTGCGGTGGAAGATCTCGCCGTAGAGGCCGAGGGAGACGACGCCTTCCTGGATGCGGGCGCCGGCGCCCTCGTTGATGCCGACGAGGGGGCGTCCGGTCTTGAGGGCGAGGTCCATGACCTTGACGATCTTCTCGCCGTAGATCTCGCCGAGGCTGCCGCCGAAGACGGTGGCGTCCTGGGAGAACACGCACACGTCGCGGCCGTCGACGGTGCCGTAGCCGGTGACGACGCCGTCGCCGAAGGGGCGGTTGTCGGCGAGGCCGAAGTTGACGGAGCGGTGGCGGGCGAGGGCGTCGAGTTCGACGAACGAGCCTTCGTCGAGGAGTGCGGTGATGCGTTCGCGGGCGGTGAGCTTGCCCTTGGCGTGGACTTTCTCCACGGCTGCTTCGCCCATGGGCTTCTCGGCCTGGGCCTGGCGGGCGGCGAGCTCGGCCAGCTTTCCGGCAGTGGTGTGGATGTCGGGTGCGGCAGCCCCCGTCTCTTCTCGAGCCACTGATTCCTGCGCGGACGCATCCTGAACACTCGTCATAGACCAGCACTGTATCGACGCCGCGCCGCCGGACGTGGCAGGGGTGGTGCGTCGGCCGCGTCTCTATGCTCGGCCCCATGTGGGAGAACCTGGACAGACCGCCGCTCGACGGGCGTGCGCTCACCCGCGCACTCGTCGAGGGACCCCGCGGATCGTGGTCGCGTGTCGACGTCGTGGCGCGGACCGGATCGACCAACGCGGACCTGCTGGCCGTCGCCGACACCGCCGGTGACCGCACCGCGCTGATCGCCGACGTCCAGGACGCGGGCCGCGGACGGCACTCGCGGTCGTTCACCGCTCCCGCGCGGTCGCAGGTCATCGTGTCGGCGCTGGTCAAGCTGCCCGGCGTGCCGCCCGGATCGGTGGGGTGGCTCCCGCTGCTCACCGGTGTCGCGGTGGTCGACGTGCTGCGCACCGTCACCGAGGTCGACGCGGTGCTCAAGTGGCCCAACGACGTCCTCATCCGCGGCGACGAGTCGTCCGGCTACGCCGGAGGCAAGGTGGCGGGCATCCTGGTGGAGGTGGCCTCGACCCATCCCGTCGTGACGGCGGTGTCCGGAGTCGGCATCAACGTCAGCCTCACCGAGGCGGAGCTGCCCGTCCCGACGGCGACGTCCCTGCAACTGGCCGGCGCGGCGGTGATCGATCGCGGCACCGTGGTGCGCGCCTTCCTGCGGGCCATGGGTTCGGCACTGGACGAGTGGCGGGAGTCGGGGTGGGACACCGCGCCGATCGCGGAACTGTACCGCTCCCGGTGCGATACTCTCGGCCGCCGCGTGCGGGTCACGATGCCGGGCGACACCGAGCTGGTGGGCGTCGCGACCGACATCGACGAGCACGGTCGGGTGGTGATCGTGCCCGAGTCGGGGGACACCACGCCGGTCGCCGTCTCGGCGGGCGACGTCACTCACCTCCGCGCGCTCGACGCCTGACCGCCCCTTCCCCTCAGGAGAATCGCATGTCGTTTCCGCAGGACGCACTGGGGCACGAGGAGGACCTGATCCTGCATCGGCACCCGCACTGGAAGATGCTCGTGCTGCCGGTGCTGACGTTCCTCGTCGCGACACTTCTCGCGGGCTTCCTCGTGGGTCTGATCGGACGGTCGCTGGAGTCCACGGCGCGGTCCGCCGCGCTGATCGCCGTCGCGGTGGTGTGGCTCGGGCTGATCGCCTGGCGCACCGCTGTCCCCGTACTGCGGTGGCGGTCCACACATTTCGTCGTGACCGACCGACGCGTCCTCGTCCGCCAGGGTGTGCTGTCGCACTCGGGCATCGACATCCCGGTACGCCGGGTGTCCAACGTGCAGTTCCGTCACGGTCTTCTCGACCGGCTCCTGAAGACCGGCACCCTGGTGATCGTGGCGAGCTCCGACGACCCCCTCGAGTTCGACGACATCCCCGACGTCGAGCGGGTCCACTCCCTGCTGTACCACCAGGTCTTCGACTCCCAGAATCACGGCTGGGACGACGGAGACGATCTCGGTCCCGCGCGCACTACGTAGGGTGGTCCGGTGACCGAAGTCCTGCTCGCCGAAGACGATGAAGCCATCGCGACCCCGCTGTCCCGCGCACTCGGACGAGAGGGGTACACGGTGACGGTCGAGCAGACCGGTCCGGCAGCGCTCGCGCGCGCCCTGGAAGGCTCGTTCGATCTCCTGATCCTCGATCTCGGGCTCCCCGGGATGGACGGTCTCGAGGTGTGCCGGCAGATCCGCGCCACCAGGTCCGACCTCGCCGTCCTGATGCTCACCGCACGCACCGACGAGGTCGACTTCGTCGTCGGTCTCGACGCGGGAGCCGACGACTACGTGAGCAAGCCCTTCCGCGTCGCCGAGCTCATGGCGCGGGTCCGGGCCCTGCTCCGGCGCCGCGGCGCGGCCTCCGAGGACGGCACCATCGAGGTGGGCGGCCTGCGCCTCGAACCCGCCGCACGGCGCGTCCTGCTCGACGGCCACGAGATCCCCCTCGCCAACAAGGAGTACGAACTTCTCAAGATCCTGCTCGACCATGCCGGTCAGGTGGTCTCGCGCGAGACCATTCTGCGCGAGGTGTGGGGCGACGCCGAGCTGCGCGGCTCGAAGACGCTGGACATGCACATGTCCTGGCTGCGCCGCAAGATCGGCGACGAGGGCTCGGTGGCCGAACGACGCATCGCGACCGTGCGCGGCGTCGGCTTCCGGATCAACACGGACTGACCGGGCCACCGCATGAGGCGTCGGATCCTGCAGTCGATCCTCGCGGTCGTCATCCTCACCGGCATGCTGCTCGGCATCCCGTTGACCTACACCGCCTGGCTGTGGGTCGAGGACTTCACTCGCGGCGACCTGCGCACCCGACTCGAGCGCATGGCGTCCGAGATCATCGATCAGGAGGGCGGGGACGGCCGCGTGGACGGCGGCCTCGACACCGCCTCGCTGCGTCTCGTCGTGCCCATGGGCGGGCGCCTCGTCGTCGTCTACCCCACCCCCGAGAACCCGGCGTCCCGCATGGACATCGGCGCACCGTCCGTCGAGGATCCGATCGAGGAGTCCCTCTCGATGGGCACCTCCGGGTCGCTGCTCCTCGAAGTGCCGTCCGACGAGATGCGCACCGCCCAGAAGCAGGCCGTCGGCGCGGTGGCGCTCGTCGTCCTGGCCTCGATCGCGGCCGGCACCGTCGTCGCCGTCCTCACGTCCCGCCGACTCTCCACGCCCCTGCAGCACGTCGCGGGGCGGGCCGCCCGGCTGGCCGAGGGCGATTTTCGCAAGGACCCCACCCGCCACGGCATTCCCGAACTCGACCGGGTGTCCGACGTGCTGGACTCCGCATCGGTGGAGATCGTGGGGCGCCTGCAACGCGAACACTCCCTCGTCGCGGACGTCTCCCACCAGTTGCGCAGCCGTCTCACCGCGGTGCGCCTGCGTCTCGACGAGCTGTCCGGCCACCCCGATCCCGAGGTGGTCACCGAGGCCAACGAGGCGATGGCCCAGGTGGACCGGCTCACCACCGCGATCGACGACCTCGTGCGATCGTCCCGCAGTGACGGCGCGGCCGACGCCTCGACCGTGCGCGTACGCGGCGAACTCGAACCCGTCATCGACGACTGGCGCGGGCCGTTCGCCGATGCCGGGCGCGACCTCGAGCTGCGCGGCGACTCGTCGGTCACCGCCCTGGTCACGGGTTCCCGGCTCCGCGAGGCGGTGTCGGTGCTGCTGCACAACGCGCTGGACCACGGCGGCGGGCGCTGCGTCGTCACGGTGCGCCTCGTGGGGGAGTCGCGTGCACCCGCGCAGGACGGACCACGGCCGCCCGTGGTCGTGGAGGTCTCCGACGAGGGAACCGGTGTCAAAGACGAACTCGCGCCGCACATCTTCGACCGTGGCTTCTCCGGCGCCGGATCCACCGGGGTGGGCCTCGCCCTCGCCCGCGCGCTGGTCGAGGCGGACGGGGGACGACTCGAACTGCAGCGCCGACGTCCGGCGCTCTTCGCGGTGTTCCTGCCCGCGGCACGCGTGGACCAGGTGATCCCGGCCGGGATGTCCGAACCGCGCTGACCGGCTCGACTCACCTAGGCTCGCGACGTGACTGCGCCCGACTTCTATTCCGAACTGCGGACTCTGCGACTCGAGCGGGTGCTCGACGCCGGGGTGGAGATCATCGCCGACCGCGGGTGGGACGGCCTGAGCATGACCGAGGTCGCGAAGCGTTCCGGGGTGCCCCGGCAGAGCCTCTACAAGGAGGTGGGTACCAAGGACGACCTCGGTCGCGCCGTCGTGGACCGCGAGGTCGAGCGATTCCTGGAGCAGGTGCGCACCGGGCTGGCAGCACATCCCGACAGCTTCGAGGACGGCATCTCCGCTGCCGTTCGGGGCGTGCTCGAACACGGTCGGGCCAATGTCGCTCTCGCAGCCGTTCTGCGGCCGGGGCACGATTCGGGTCTGCTCGCCCTGGTCACGGTCCACCCCGACGCCGTGTTGGGCCACGCGAACAGTGCCGTCGGTGCGTTGGTGGGCGAGAGAGCGCCGGACGCGTTGGTGGACTGCGTGGTTCGACTGACGCTGAGCCATCTGGTGCAACCGTCCGTGGACGTGGACGAGGCGGTGGATCGCATCGACCGGGTGGTCCGCGGGTTCGCCTGAGCGGACTCGGCTCGGTCCCACCGGCCCGGCGCACTACAGGTCGAGCACCAGCTTCGACGACAGCGATCGCGAGACACACATCATGACCGTGTCCCCGCGTTCGCGTTCGCGACGCGACAGCACGGAGTCGCGGTGGTCGGGAGTGCCGCTCAGGACGTCGGCCTCGCACGTCCCGCAGATGCCTTCCATGCACGACCCGATGACGTCGGCGCCGGCCTTCTCGACGGCGTCGAAGATCGACGTGCCGTCGGGGACGGTGACGGTCACCCCCGAGCGCGCGCACTCGACCTCGAACGAGTCGAGCGCGTCGTCCGGTGCCTCGACGGTCTCGGCCGCGAAACGCTCCAGGCGCAGGCTCCCGTCCGGCCACGCCGCGCACGCGTTCTCCACGGCATCGAGGAGTGGGCCGGGCCCGCAGCAGTAGACCAGGGTCTCGGGCCGGGGCTCACCCAGCACGGTGTCGAGATCGACACGCTCGCCGCGTTCGTCCTTGGCCCAGACCGTCACGCGGTCGTCGCCGTCGAACTCGTCGAGGAACGCCATCGACGAACGAGATCGACCGGCGTACACCAGGTTCCACTCGGCGCCGTCGGCTCGGGCAGCGGCGATCATGGCGCGGATCGGTGTGATGCCGATCCCGCCGGCGATGAAGAGATAGCTCGGTGCGGGATCGAGTGCGAAGTGGTTGAGCGGCCCTCGTGCTCGCAGAGTGGCTCCCTCCGGCAGGTGGTCGTGCACGTGCGCCGAGCCGCCGCGGCCGTCCGGCTCACGCAGGACCGCGATCGTCCACGAGGACTCGTCGGCGGTGTCTCCACAGAGTGAGTAGTGCCTGACCAGGTCGGGGCGCAGCATCAGTTCGACATGCGCGCCGGGCGTCCAGGACGGCAGCGATCCGCCGGCGGCATCGGTGAGGACGAGTTCGACGACGCCCTCCGCCGCGGTACGCCGGTGTGCGACCCGCACATCGAGCTGCGTCCGCTCTGCTCCGTCGCCGTCGCGGCGCTGCCGAGGGGGCGTGACGGTGGACGTGTCCACCACGGGAGCGGCGCCGGCGGCCTTCCGGTCGGCGCGGTAGGTGCCGTGCCGTCGACGCTCCCCGCCCTTCGGTGTCGTCGTCACCATCATGGAGCTGTAGCCACGAACGAAGTTGGACTGCACGCGCGTCGGCTCCGCGAGGACCTCGATGTCGTCGAAGCGCGTCAGCAGCTCCTCCCAGAGGATCCGCAGCTGCATCTCCGCGAGCCGACTTCCCATGCAGCGGTGGGTGCCGATGCCGAACGCGAGGTGATGCCGTGCGTTGCGCCGGTCGATCACGAAGCTGTCCGGGTCGTCGAACGTGCGCTCGTCGCGGTTGGCCGAGGCGTACCACATGACGACCTTGTCGCCCTCGCGGACGAACTGACCGTTCAGGACGGTGTCTCGAGTCGCGATGCGGCGCATGTAGGCGAGGGGCGTCTGCCACCGCAGGATCTCGTGGACCATCTTCGGTACCAGGCCCGGATCGGCGCGCAGGCGATCGAACTGCTGGGGGAACTGGTTCAGGGCCAGCAGTCCGCCCGTCATCGAATTGCGGGTGGTGTCGTTTCCGCCGACGACGAGCAGGACGATGTTGCCCAGGAACTCCATCGGGCGGTCGATCAGGTCCTTCGTGTCCTCGGAGAGCTGCATGAGGGTGATGAGGTCGTACCCGGGCTTCTCGCCGGCTGCGAGGCGCGCCGCCTTGTCGTGCCACAGCGCACTGAAACTGCGCGCTGCTTCCGCCGCGGCCCGATACGCCGCGTCCGTGTCGGTGGACCCGCCGGTGGCCGACGCGCTCGCGGCCACCAGATCGGTCCACTCGACCAACTTCCGACGTTCCTCGTACGGGAAGTCGAGCAGCGTCGCGAGCATCCGCGAGGTCAACTCGATGCTGACCCGGTCGACCCAGTCGAAGGGCTCGCCCACCGGGAGCTCGTCGAGGACCTCCGCGACCCGCGAGCGGATGAGACCCTCCATCTCCTCCAGATTCCGAGGTGCGACGACGCCTTGCACCGCGGCGCGCTGCTGATCGTGGCGCGGCGGGTCCATCGCGATGAACATCTCGATGTCGAGACCCTCCGGCGGTGTGCCCAGGATGATCTGCGGTTCCGCCGAGAACGTCTCGAAATCCCGGTCGACTGCGACGATGTCGTCGTAGCGCGTGACGGACCAGAACGGCCCGAACGCGCTGTCGGCCCGGAAGTGCACGGGCGACTCGTCTCGCAGTCTCCGGAAATAGGCCTCCCACGATCCCTGCCGCCACAGGAACGGGTTGCTGACATCGATCTCGGTCAGATCCAGCTCCGCCACGTCGGGGATCGCGGACTCACGGAAGTGTGGCTGCCCGTCGCTCACCACGAGCCTCTTCGCGCGCTGCCACAGATGCAGTCCCTGGATCTGACGCTCCATCGGGACCAGTGCCTGTGTTCTCGTGATGATCGTGTCGCGAACGCTCATGACGACTACCGCCTCGGTGCTGGGATGGTTCTGACGAGTGGGATGACAGAACTAAACCATGTGTATCCGAAGATGACAACAGTCGACGTATTGTCGCCGCTGAGCGGCAGCGCACCAGCGGGCCCGTCGCCGGGTGAGTGAGGAGAGGGGGCCTGACGCGTCGCGTCAGCTGTGACCCATGAACTGCGTCTGCTCGTCGTCCGGGTCGACGTCGGGATCGAGATCGGGGTCCGGCTCGTCCTCGATCAGCGGATTCGCGATGATCCCGCGGCCGTTCTCGTCCGGGAACGCGAAGCGACGCAGTGCCCAGAATCGGAAGACCATCTGCAGCAGATTGCCGATGACGTAGTTGAGGACGAAGTCGATGATGATCAACGCGGTGAGGGTGGTCTGTCCCTCGCGGATGTCGAAGACGTTGTTCGCGATCCAGAGCGGAGCGGCGGCGAGGATGACGCCGATGCCACTGATGGTGAAGAACAACAGTGCCTCGTGATGACGCTCGCGGCCACCACGGTTCTTGAACGACCACTCGCGGTTGAGGATGTAGCTGAGAATCGTCGCCATCACGCCGGAGAAGATCTTGGCGACGACGGGCTTCGACTCGAGCACGGTGAGGCTCAGTGAGTAGAAGATCGCGAGGTCGAACACCATCGTGGTCGCGCCGACGATCGCGAACTTGATCAGTTCGGAGTGGCGGAGGGCGATGCTTCGGAACGGCTGCGGGATACCGGCAACCACACGGTCGATCAGAGGCACGGTGACCCACTTTACGAAGAGCAGTGACCAAACACTAATCGGACTCGTGACACGATGAGCGGCGTGACAGCAGGAGACACCGTGAATTCGGACATCCCCCAGCAGACCCCGCGCACCGACCCGCCGCGGCAGCGCACCTCGTCCCTGCCCGTCGTCGCGATGGTCGGCGGAGGACAGCTCGCACGGATGACCCACCAGGCCGCCATCGAGCTGGGTCAGACCCTGCGCGTGCTCGCGGCCGGGGAGAACGATCCGGCGGCTCGGGTGAGCGCCGACGTGGTGCTCGGCGAGCACACCGATCTCGCGGCACTGCGTGCGGTCGCCGCCGGTGCCGACGCGCTGACGTTCGATCACGAACACGTCCCCACCGAGCATCTCGACGTCCTCGTCGCCGAGGGCGTCAACGTCCAGCCGCCTCCTGAGGCGCTGATCTTCGCGCAGGACAAGCTGCGGATGCGCGTTCGCCTGCGGGAACTGGGACTACCGGTACCGGATTTCACGGAGGTGGCCTCCGTCGAGGACGTCGTCACCTTCGGTGACGCCCACGACTGGCGCATCGTGATCAAGGCCGTGCGCGGCGGCTACGACGGTCGCGGCGTCTGGATGCCCGACGACGCCGACGAGGCGCGCACCGTGGTGTCCGACCAGCTCGCCGCCGGAGTGCCGCTGATGGCGGAACAGCGTGTCGACATGGCGCGCGAACTCTCGGCGATGGTCGCGCGGTCCCCGTTCGGGCAGGGAGCGACCTGGCCCGTCGTCGAGACCGTGCAGCGGTCCGGACAGTGCGCCGTCGTCATCGCACCCGCTCCCGGCCTGTCCGAGGACCTGGCTGCGGACGCCGAGCACATCGCGCTCCGCGTCGCGTCCGAGCTGGGTGTGGTGGGAGTCATGGCCGTGGAGCTGTTCGAGAAGGTCGACGGCACCCTGTCGATCAACGAACTCGCCATGCGCCCGCACAACTCGGGCCACTGGACGCAGGACGGTGCCCGGACCTCGCAGTTCGAGCAGCACCTGCGCGCGGTACTCGACTATCCCCTCGGTGACTGCGCGCCTCTCGCGCCGGTGTCCGTCATGGCCAACGTCCTCGGCGCCGAGGAGCAGCCGTCCTCGACCATGGACGAGCGGGTGCATCACCTGTTCGCGCGGATGCCCGACGCCAAGGTGCACCTCTACGACAAGGGTGAGCGCAAGGGCCGCAAGATCGGCCACGTCAACATCGTGGGCCCGCGGAACGGCTCCGCGTCCGATGCCGAGCACGTCGCCGAGGTCCGGGAGCGTGCCGAGCGTGCCGCGCACTGGCTCTCGCACGGCGTCTGGACCGACGGATGGGATCCGCATCATGGATGAGAACAGCAACAGCACGGCCGTCCGGGTCGGCATCATCATGGGCAGCGACTCGGACTGGCCGGTGATGGAGGCCGCCGCCCTGGCGGTCGCCGAGTTCGGCGTCCGCTTCGAGGTGGGCGTGGTCTCCGCGCACCGGACGCCGCAGCGCATGCTCGACTACGCGCGGGACGCGGCGGACCGCGGAATCGAGGTGATCATCGCCGGCGCCGGCGGTGCCGCTCACCTGCCGGGCATGGTGGCCTCCGCGACGCCGCTCCCCGTCATCGGTGTCCCGGTTCCCCTGAAGTACCTCGACGGGATGGACTCGCTCCTGTCGATCGTCCAGATGCCGGCGGGGGTTCCCGTCGCGACGGTCTCCATCGGCGGCGCACGCAACGCCGGTCTGCTCGCCGTGCGCATTCTCGGTGCCGCCGATCCGCAGCTGCGTGGACGGATGGCCGAGTTCCAGCGCGGACTCGAGCAGATGGTGCTGGACAAGGACGAGGCGCTGCGTCGCAGTCTGCTGGAATGACCGCGTCCGCGGACTCGGTCCGTCCTCTGCACCGCACGCCCGCTGCTCTGGCCGCGGTCGTCGTCGGCGGTGCCGCGGGGACGGGTGCCCGCTACGCGGGGGAGTCCTGGGTGCCGCACTCCGGAACGGGATGGCCGTGGGCCACGTTCCTGATCAACCTGAGCGGTGCGTTCGTCCTCGGTCTGCTGCTGGAAGCGTTGGCGCGCTCGGGACCGGACGTCGGGCGGCGTCGGTGGGTGCGCCTGGTGGCGGGCACCGGCTTCTGTGGCGCGTTCACGACCTACAGCACGTTCGCCCTCGAGACTGTCGAGCTCGTCCGGGACGGCGCACCGACGACTGCACTGACCTACGCCGCCGTCGGAGTCGCGGCGGGACTGATCTGTGCCTGGGCGGGCATCGTGACCGGTGGCACACTCCATCGGAGGCCACGCACATGACGGTCGCCGCGGTGCTGCTCGCGGGTGCGCTCGGGGCGGTGGTCCGCTTCGTCGTCGACGGCGAGGTGACGGCTCGTTTCGGTCGGCCGTTCCCCCTGGGGATTCTGATCGTCAACGTCAGTGGGTCGTTCCTTCTCGGCATCCTGGCCGGGCTCGTGCTGTTCGCCGGCCGGCCCGCCGAGTGGCAGGCCGTCGCCGGCACCGGGTTCTGCGGCGGGTACACCACGTTCAGCACCGCGAGCGTGCAGACGGTCCGACTCGTGCAGGAGGGTCGGCACCGGGCGGCCGCGGCGAACGCGGGGACCACCGTGATCGCCTCCGTCCTGGCCTGCGCCGGTGGACTGGCTCTCGTGTGGGCGGCGTCGGGTGGGAGCTCGGTGTGACGTCCTCCGGTCCGCGGAGGTCGAGCCCGCTGCGACGGGTGTCGCGCGGCAGCATCCAGTCGCTCGTCGTGACGGCCACGGCGCTCACCTGGGCTCGTCTGTGGCGCTCGCGGATCTCGTACGACGCGTCGTCGAACCTGATCGTGTGCGAGGCCATGCGAGGCGGATACGCCCGCGGCGGAACGTGTTTCGGCGGAGCGTTCCTCACCGGACACGCGCTCGTCGATCCCCGTCGACGGCGGGCGATGCTGCGCCACGAGTCCGTGCACGCCGACCAGTGGGCCCGCTACGGCTTCTCGTTCGCGATCCGGTACGTGGTGGAGGAGATGCGCCGGCCGGGCGCCGCCAACCGCTTCGAGGTGGAAGCCGGACTCGGCGACGGGGGTTATCTCACTCGAGGACCGTCGTGACCTTCTCCGTGGCGACGCGGCGATCGAGTGCCGCCGGGTCCAGCGCGGTCACCTGAACCAGTGACGCGCCGGCCGCGAGCACCGCGACGAGACCGTCGAGCAGTCCGTCGGCGTCGTCCCACGACCCGGTCGCGAGAACCCGGTCCGTCGCCGACAGTCCGCGCGCTGCGGCGCGGCCCTGTGCATCGGTCAGAACGTCCTGGACGGAGCGACCCTCCAGGGCCGGACCGGCGCCGACGGAAACGAACTGATCGCCGTGCACGCGAACCGACGTCGCGTAGTCGGTGACTCCGAGGGGGAGGTCGTCGACGGGCCGACCGAACGGGTCGAGCGACAGCGCGGCCACCTCACCGGCGTCGGCGGTCTCCACACCCGCGGCGGTCACCAGTGCGACCGCCGCGTCCGGATCGGGCCGGAGAGTCACCTCGGCGCCGGCCCACCACGCGCCGAGCAGCACCGAGGCGGTCTGCCAGTGCGCGGGAAGCACGACGCTGACGACGTCGCCGGGCGACACACCGAGCTCGTCGCGGAGGAAGTTGGCCGTCTTCGCGGCCCAGTTGGCCAGAGTCAGCGCGGACAACTCGATGCGCTCACCGGTCGAGTCGTCGTAGTAGGTGATGCGCGGTCCCGCCGCGTCCGCCGCGAGGATTGGTCCGAGAAGCGCGTCCGTGAGCGTCGTGCCACCTGAGGTCATCGACGACATTCTTCCGAACGGGCCCGATCAGTTGACGCACTGGGGGCCCGTGGACCCGGCGTCGATCGGGTCGGCCGCCGCGGGAGCCGGGGTGGCGGTGTCGCCTGCGGGCGAGACACCGGCCGGAAGTGAGCCCGCCGCTGCGGAAGCGGAGTAGTCGGAGGCCAGCACGACGCGCACGGTCCCGGACGGCAGCGAGTCGTCGGTCTCGGTCCGGTCGGTGCCCACCCGCGCGGCGACGGCCGCCGCGGCGTCACCGTCCGACGACGCGGCGTACACGGTGGTCCGGTCGACGCTCGCACCCTCGTTGTTGCCGACCTCGCCCGGAACGAAGCCCTCGCCCGACAGAGTGTCGGAGACCGAGGACGCCAGACCGTCGACGCCGCTGTCGTTCGCGACGTCCACGGTGACACTCGAGGCGTCGATGTCGGGAACGGTGGGCGTCGGCGTCACGCTCTCGGACGGCGCCGCGTCGCCGATCAGGCCTCGCACCCACGTCTGGACCTCGACGGGGTCGACCGCGACGATCGACTCGCCGTAGTCGGTGACGCCGTTGATGTCCGCGACGGGAATGGTGTCGAAGGTGACCGCGCCGCCGGCGACGTCCTGCAACTTCGTGGCGAAGTCGAGGACGTCCCAGTCGTCGTCGATGGTGACGGAGCGCTGCACGGCCGACCCGAGCTGCCCCAACGTGCCGGGGTTGCTGAGCGTGCGGGCGCTGAGCACCTTGCGGACCAGCGACGCCATGAACACCTGCTGACGGACGATGCGGTCGAGATCGCCACGGGGGAGATCGTGGCGCTGGCGCACGAAGCTGAGGGCGTCGGCACCCGAGAGCGTCTGCTGCCCGGCCGCGAAGCGCGCGCCCGAGAGGGGCTCGTCGACCGGCGCGTTCAGACACACGTCGACGCCGCCGACGGCATCGGTGAGCAGGACGAATCCGAGCAGCCCGACCTCGGCGTAGTGATCGACCGTCACGCCGGTGAGGCCCGCGACGGAGTCGATGAGCGCCTTGCGGCCCGCGAGCGTCGACTCGCTGTCGGCTTCGGCGTCGGGCACCCCGCTCTCGACGAGTTCGAGGCGCTTCTCCTCCTTGGTGGCTCCGTACGCGGCGTTGATCTTGCTGTCGCCGATGCCGGGCACGTTCACGTAGGCGTCGCGCGGGATGGAGATCGCCGACGCGGACGATCCGTCGTTGGGAACGCGGATCAGAATGATGGTGTCGGTGTTGTTGGCCACCTCGTCGCCGGCGCGGAGCGAGTCGAGCTCGTTCTGCGAGAGCGCGTTGCCGTGCGCGTCGGTCCTGCTGTCGGTGCCCACGAGCAGGATGTCGACCGCACCGTCGGCCCCGTCGCCGAGATCGAGGTTCGACACCGTCGCGAGGTTGCTGCGCAGCGAGTCGATGCTCTGCCATGCCACGCCCGTCACCAGCAACGCGCCGGCGGAGAACAGAGCGACGGCTATCCGGCCGGCGTTGGAGTGCCCCGGTGTCCGCGAGGGGCGGTGGCTGGTCGGAGGTCGACGCCCCCGGTCGGAGCGGGTGGAGGAGCGCCGCGCACCCGGTTCCGACTCGCGAGAATCGGGTCGCCGCTGCGCACCGCGCTGTGTCCGAGGTCTGTACGGATCGCGCGGTGTCCCGGGGCCCGTCACAGAATCCGTCACGATCCCCAGGCTAACGGCAGGGTCGCCGTGCTCCGCGCAACCCGCCACGGCGTGCCACACTCTGTCGCTGTGACCACCGACGCAGAGCAGAGTTCGGACAGGACGATCGTGGTGACCGGAGCCGGAGGTCAGCTCGGTCGCCGACTCGTCGACCGCGCGCGGGACGGGTACCGCGGGGCCCGCGTGCTCGGCTTCGGATCGGCCGACCTCGACATCACGGATCCGGAGTCGATCGCCGCCGCCGTGGTGCCGGGCACCGTGGTGATCAACTGCGCAGCGCACACGGCGGTCGACGCGGCGGAGACCGAGGAGGACCGCGCCGCACTGCTGAACGAGGTGGGACCGCGCCTGCTCGCCGAGCGGTGCGCCGAGGTCGGTGCAGGTCTCGTGCACGTCTCGACCGACTACGTGTTCGCCGGAGACGCGCGTACCCCGTACGAACCCGACGATCCCACCGCGCCGGCGACCGCCTACGGGCGCACCAAGCTGGCGGGGGAACGGGCCGTCCTGGAGGCGTTGCCGTCCGCGACGATCGTGCGGACCGCGTGGGTCTACACCGGCACCGGCTCCGACTTCGTCGCCACGATGCTCCGGCTCGAGGCCGAGCGGGAGACCCTCGACGTCGTGAACGACCAGGTGGGTTCGCCGACGTACTCGGGTGATCTCGCGGACGCGCTCCTCGAGGCGGCGACGTCGCCGCGAGCGCTGCCGCAGATCCTGCACGCCACTAACGCCGGCACGGCGTCCTGGTTCGATCTCGCTCGGGCGACCTTCGAGACCGTGGGCGCCGATCCCGACCGTGTTCACCCGTGCGGCAGTGATCGCTACGTGCGGCCGGCGCCGCGTCCCGCCTACTCGGTGCTCTCGCCCGCGGCCTGGAAGGGTGCCGGGCTGACCCCGCTGCGGCCCTGGCGCGACGCCCTGACGGCCGCGCTGGCGGCTCGGGCGGTCGCGGACCCGCCCGGAGCCGCCCAGTAGGGTGACCGGCGTGAGTGCCCCCCTGGCCGTCGTGACGGTGACCTATTCGCCCGGCGAGCACCTCGACGCATTCCTCGAGTCCCTACGGGATGCGACGACGCGGCCGGTGTCGGTGATTCTCGCGGACAACGGGTCCACCGACGGCGCGCCCGAGGCGGCCGAGGCCGCGTACGACAACGTCCGATTGCTGCGCACCGGAGCGAACATCGGCTACGGCGGCGCCGCCAATCGCGCTGTCGCCGAGGTGGATCCGGCCACCGAGTTCGTCATGGTCGTCAATCCCGACGTCCAGTTCGGCCCCGGGTCGATCGACGAGCTGCTGGCGGCCGCCGAACGGCATCCGCGGGCCGGGTCGCTCGGGCCCCTCATCCTCGAGCCGGACGGTTCGCGCTACCCGTCCGCCCGCCGCGTTCCCGATCTCACGTCCGGGTCGCTGCACGCACTGCTCGGTTCGGTGTGGCCGTCGAATCCGTGGACGCAGCGCTACCGGCAGGACAACGACGAAGTCAGCGAGCGGTCGGTCGGGTGGCTGTCCGGCTCGTGCCTGTTGCTGCGCCGTGCCGCGTTCGACTCGGTGGACGGGTTCGATTCCCGGTATTTCATGTACATGGAGGACGTCGATCTCGGAGATCGCCTCGGACGAGCGGGCTGGACCAACATCTACGTGCCCACGGCCGTCGTGACGCACGCCAAAGGTCATGCCGCGGGGCGTCATCCGGAGTCGATGTTGCCGGCGCACCACCGCAGCGCCTACCGCTTCCAAGCTGATAGACACCCGCGGAGATGGCAAGCTCCTCTCCGGTGGACGTTGCGCGCCGGACTGGCGTTGCGGTCCAGGGTGGTCGTGACTGCTGCACTGCGGCAACGCGACGACACGGTCGGGTCAGGTTCGAGCTCGTGAGAAGTTTCTGAGAAAGGCGATACGCGATGACTGCTCCGGCGACCGATGCCGTAGTTCTGGTCGGAGGAAAGGGCACGCGACTGCGTCCGCTCACGCTCTCCGCCCCCAAACCGATGCTGCCCACGGCAGGTCTGCCGTTCCTCACCCATCTCCTGGCGCGCATCAAGGATGCCGGGATCGATCACGTGGTGCTCGGCACGTCCTTCAAGTCGGAGGTGTTCGAGCAGCACTTCGGTGACGGCAGCGCACTCGGCCTCGAGCTCGAGTACGTGTTCGAGGAGGAGCCGATGGGAACCGGCGGTGGCATCCGCAACGTCCTGCCCCGGCTCCGCGCCGACAACGTCATGGTCTTCAACGGTGACGTGCTGGGAGGTACCGATCTGCGCGGCGTGCTCGACACCCACCGCACCACCGAGGCGGACGTCACCCTGCACCTCGTCCGCGTCGGTGACCCGCGCGCGTTCGGCTGCGTGCCCACCGACGAGTCCGGCCGCGTCACCGCGTTTCTCGAGAAGACCCAGGATCCGCCGACGGACCAGATCAACGCCGGCTGCTACGTGTTCAAGCGGGAGATCATCGAGAAGATCCCGTCCGATCGTCCGGTGTCCGTCGAGCGTGAGGTGTTCCCCGCACTGCTGGCCGAGGACAAGCGAGTCTTCGGACACGTCGACGCCGCCTACTGGCGCGACATGGGTACGCCGGAGGACTTCGTGAAGGGCTCCGCCGACCTCGTGCGCGGAATCGCACCGTCGCCTGCGCTGACGGGGACGCGGGGCGAGTCGCTGGTCCATCCCGGCGCGGGCGTCGCGCCCGGCGCGCTGCTGATCGGCGGCACGGTCGTCGGACGCGGCGCCGAGGTGGGAGCGGGCGCCCGTCTCGACGGTGCCGTCCTCTTCGACGGTGCCGTGGTCGAGGCCGGCGCGGTGGTCGAACGATCGATCCTCGGATTCGGTGCGCGCATCGGACCGCGGGCACTCGTGCGCGACGCCGTCATCGGCGACGGAGCCAACATCGGCGCGCGGTGCGAGCTGCTCCGCGGCGCCCGGGTGTGGCCCGGAGTGACGCTGCCCGACGGTGGAGTGCGCTTCTCGACCGACGTCTGAGGATCCAGGGCGTCCGAGAATCCAGAGCGTCCGAGAATCCAGGGCGCCCGAGGCTCAGCGAGCCGCCGCGCGGGAGATCATGTCCTGCAACGCGTCTCGTTCGGCGCCCGCCTCCCCGTCGGGGAGGTCGTCGACGGGCCACCACCGCAGGTCGTTCGACTCTGCGCTGCGGACGATGTGTGCACCGTCCGCAGCGCGTACGACGAAGCGCAGGTCGAGATGGCGCGTCGGCTCGCCGAGCGAACACGTGATCGGGTGTGTGTGAATGGAGAGCAGCTCCGGCTCGAGAACCAGGTCGTCGATGCCGCTCTCCTCACGCGCCTCGCGGAGAGCCGCGTCCCGGACGGTCTCGTCGTCGACCTCGCAGTGTCCGCCCAGTTGGAGCCATCGTCCGACCCGCGGGTGCAGCGTCAGGAGCACGTGGCACCCACTCCGATCGAGCACCAGCGCCGACGCGGTGACGTGACCGGCCACGTTCTCGCGGAGACAGCCACGCGGCGCACTGTCGAGGAACGCCAGCATCGTGTGGCGCATCGAGTCGTCGTGCGGCTCGATGGTCGACCAGGAACGGAGCAGTTCTCTCGCGGACTCGTGGAGGCTCTCGGCGCTCACGGACGGTTCCTCACAGTTCTCGGAACGCGGAGCCGGGCGGCGTCGGCGCGCGGGGCGACGGGGGAGTGAGCGGGTGCCCGACGGCGACGGCCCCGACGGGATGCCAGTCGGCGGGCAGATCGAGCGTCTCGCGCACGGTGTCGGCAGCGAAGATGGTCGACCCGACCCAGCAACTGCCGAGGCCGCGCGCCGCGAGGGACACCAGGAACGCCTGTACCGACGCGCCCGCCGCCACCGTGAACATGACGGTCTCCGCGGACTGCCGTTCCGCGTCCGGATAGTCGTGCGCCTCGTCGAGCACCGCGAACGCCAGAATCAGTTCCGGCGCGGTGCGCAGCAGATCACCGCGTGCCAGACGGGCCTCGATCGAGTCCGCGGTCCGTCCGTCTCGCTCGAGATCGGCGCGCCACCGCGTTGCCATCGCATCGAGCAGTGCGGTGCGCACCGCCGGCGTCCGGACGGCGACGTAGCGCATCGGGTGGGAGTGATGGGGAGCCGGCGCGGTGACGGCGTCCGCCACGGCGGCCTCGACGACAGCGGGATCGACCGGGGCCGAGTCGAACTCGCGTACCGAGCGACGGGCGGGTACCGCGCCGAGTGCACCTCGTCGCAGCGCCTCCTGCGTTCCCAACCAGAAGAGGTCGTCCTCGCCCGGCCGCACCAGATCGCGGGCGGAGGAGCCGTCGTCGGCGTAGTGCAGACCCCGGACCACGGCGACGGGAACCGAGCCGAGCTTGCCCTTCACCAGATCCCCAGCGGACGCCAGCTCGTCCGCGAGCGCGACCTCGGTGACCATCAGCTCGTTGCCCTGCGCGTCGCGACCACCGGCGTACGCGTGCAGGACGGGCAACCCGGCCGATCCGATCGCGTTGTCCGTCTGGCCGTTCCGCCACGCGCGGCCCATCGTGTCGGTGACGACGACGGCGACGGCCACGCCCAGCGAACGGAATACACCGTCGCGCAGTGCCCGGGCGGACGCGTCGGGATCCTCGGGGAGCAGGGCCAACTCGTCCGTCGACACGTTGGATCCGTCGATGCCGGACGCGGCCTGCACGATGCCGAGGCGGTTCTCGGTGATGAGCGTGCGACCGCGCTGGGCGAGGACGCGCACGGCCTCCTGCTCGACGAGGATGCGGCGCAGTGCGTCCCGCGCCTCCGGGTCGGTCGGCGCGGTCACCAGGCGTCCCTCGACCTTGGAGACGATCTTGCTCGTGACCACCAGGACGTCGGCGTCGGCGAGCCACGGTGCTGCCGTGACGACTGCTGCCACCAGGTCGTCGCCCGGCCGGAACTCGGGGAGTCCCGCGACGGGAATCACCTCGATCGAACCGCCCGGTGCATGATCGCCGGGACCGTCGGATCGGGTCACAGGACGCCCGCTGCCTCGAGCGCGGCGCGCGCCATCCGTGCGGTCACCGCGGGCTCGGTCATGAGCAGAGGTACCGCGCGCACGTCCACGCCGGGAACGTCGGCGGTGTCGGTCTCGTGAATCAGCCAGGCGTCGAGGATGCCCGCCGCCGAGCGGGCGCCGTAGTGGCGGCCGATGGCCTCGGCCGTCGTCTCCACACCGATGACGGACAGGCACTCGTCGGCCATGCCGCGCAACGGCTTGCCGTCGATGACGGGGGAGAGCCCGACGACCTTCGCGGGTGTGGTGCGCAGAGCGGAGCGGATACCGGGCACCGCCAGGACGGCGCCGATGCTGACCACCGGGTTGGACGGTGCGAGCAGTACCGCGTCCGCGGTCTCGATCGCCTCGACGACGCCGTCCGCCGGGGTCGCCTTGTCCGCTCCGACGTACGCGAAACTGTGAGTCGTCACAGCAGCGCGGTAGCGCACCCACCACTCCTGGAAATGAACGGCCTTGTCGGTGCCGTCGTCGGGATCGGTGATCACCACGTGGGTCTCGCTGCGGTCGTCCGTGACGGGCAGCAGGCGGACGCCCGGAGACCACCTGTCGCACAGGGCCTCCACGACTGCGGACAGCGGGTACCCGGTGCGGAGCATGCGCGTCCGGATCAGATGCGTCGCGATGTCGCGGTCCCCGAGTCCGAACCAGTCCGGGTGGGCCCCGTACGCCGCGAGTTCCTCCTTGACGCTCCACGCCTCGTCGCGTCGACCCCACCCGCGCTCGGTGTCGATGCCGTCGCCGAGCGTGTACATGCAGGTGTCGAGGTCGGGTGTGATGCGAAGGCCGTGCATCCAGACGTCGTCACCGACGTTCACCACGGCCGTGACGTCGCCGTCCGGCCCCAGCAGTTCCCGAACCCCCTGGAGGAACCGCGCGCCACCGACGCCGCCCACCACCACAGTCACCTTCATGACCCTCGACCCTAGGCGGTCGCCGTCGGCGCGATCGGGCCGGTGGGCGCGAACCACGGCGTGTCCGACGCGAAACACCGGGGAAGTCTCGCCTTCCGGGAAAACCGGAGATCGGATGGTATTGCAAATCGAGCGGTCCGCTTGACCGCGACACACCGCGGCGTGTCTAATCACAGTCATGTCATTAACGGTTCGAACGGCGGAATCGCTTGTAGCGAACCACCGTTCGAACACGTGTTCCCATGAGTCGACACGAGTTCGCGCGCTGCGTTCCGCAGCGTCACGTCCCATGGTGACACGAGGCTTCGCTCTTCGATCCGGCTTCGCGGTCGATCATCGACACAAGTGACCGACAACAACTGCGCTCGAACAGGTGAGGAGGCGGACGTGATGCCGGAACAACACCACGACCTCGGTCGACAGGAGTCCCCCGTCGGGGAACTCGACGACGTACTGCACGTGGATGCCGTGACGGAGGACGCCCCGGCGGACCCCGTGGACGGGATCGACCCGGAGGACGTCTCTGTCGACGACGTCGACCCGCCGCTCACGAGCCTCGGAATGCCTGCGCCCGCACTGCATCTGAGTCTGGTGCCGGGCGACATGGATCCGCTCGAGGATCAGTGGCAGGAGCGCGCTCTGTGCGCTCAGACCGATCCCGAGGCGTTCTTCCCGGAGAAGGGCGGCTCGACGCGCGAGGCCAAGCGCATCTGCCTCGGGTGCGAGGTGAAGGACGACTGCCTCGAGTACGCCTTGGCGCACGACGAGCGGTTCGGCATCTGGGGTGGGCTGTCCGAGCGCGAACGTCGCCGCCTCAAGCGCGGCATCATCTGACGCGTCGCGTCACCGCAGCCGCCGAACGACGCGCCGCAGGCGCCGGGGTGTCAGTCGTCCTCGGTGTCGGGGTCGACCACCTCGGGCGTGACCCCCAGGTAGGTCGCCACCTGCTCCACCAACACGTCGTGCACCAGGTCCGTCAGCTCCAGCGAGTCGTGTGCTCTCCGCTCGAGGGGCCGACGGAACAGCACGATCCGAGCCCGCGTCGTCGCTCCGCGCGTGTCCACTCCCGCCGGAACGAGTCTCGACAACGGCACCGGGCCCTCGGCCACGACCTCGGGTGGCCAGTTCACCGATTCCGGGTCCACCGCACGGATCTTCGGCACGTCGTCGACGGCGATGTCCAGTTTCGTCAGCCGGTCGTGCCACTTGCGGTCGATCTCGGCGAACGCGTCCAGCACCGCCGCATCGAACTTCTCGGCGCGAGACCTGCGTGCGGGCACCGTGTCGGGGAACAGGGTGCCGCGCATTCCGCGACCCCGCCGCGCCGCGGACCGCGAGCTGGACGCCCGATGTTCCCGTCCGGGACGGCCGCCGGCGCGGCCGCGGGGTTGCGAGGATCCGGTGAACGACACGCGCCCATGCTACGACCGTGTCCTGCGAGGCACGCCGGAGGACACGCGCTAGGGTTCTACCTGTGAGAGCTGTGCGGGGATGCTGCCGACCGGGATGCAAGAGACCGGCCGTCGCGACGTTGACGTACGTGTACTCCGACTCGACCGCCGTTGTCGGACCTCTCGCCACCGTGGACGAGCCCCATTCCTGGGATCTGTGCGAGGTGCACGGTTCGTCGATCACCGCCCCCAAGGGGTGGGAGATGGTGCGCTACGAGGGTGGGTTCTCCACGTCCAGCCCCGACGACGACGATCTGACCGCACTCGCCGAGGCCGTCCGCGAGGCCGGTGCGCGTGAGCGTCCCGCTCCGTCCCTCGGTCGACGTGGTTCGTCGTTCGACACGCGCACCTCCGCCGACGTACCGGCCGCCGCGCCGACACGCACGGGTCGACGCGGACATCTGCGCGTTCTTCCCGACCCCACCAGCTGAACGACTGTTCCTGCGCGCGGCGTCGGGCTGCAGGACTGCTCGCGCGTCGCCCCCGGGCACTAGGCTCCCAGCATGGTCTCGCCGACTCGTCGTCGTGCGTGATCCGTCCGGTTCGTCCCAGATGCAGGAGTGTGCAGTGGCCCGACCAGCTGACCTGGTTCACAGCGTCATCAAGGCGTACGACGTGCGCGGTGTCGTCGGAGAGCAGATCGACGAGGACTTCGTCGCCGACGTGGGGGCCGCCTTCGCGAGACTCGTACGCGGCGAGGGCGTCTCGCAGCGCGTCGTGGTCGGGCACGACATGCGCGACTCGTCTCCCGCACTGTCGGCCGCCTTCGCGCGGGGGGTGACCTCACAGGGTCTCGACGTCGTTCTCATCGGCCTCGCGTCGACCGACCAGCTCTACTTCGCCTCCGGTCGGCTCGACTGCCCCGGTGCGATGTTCACCGCCAGCCACAACCCGGCGAAGTACAACGGGATCAAGCTGTGCCGGGCCGGCGCGAAGCCCGTCGGCCAGGACTCGGGACTCGCCACCATCTCGGCCGAGATCATCGACGGCGTCCCGACGTTCGACGGTGCGCCGGGCACGATCAGCGAGCAGGACGTGCTCGAGGACTACGCCACGTTCGTGCGCGACCTCGTGGACATCAGCGACATCCGTCCGCTGTCGGTCGCGGTGGACGCCGGCAACGGCATGGGCGGGCACACGGTGCCCGCGGTCCTGGACCCGACGTCGGTGACCGTGCACCCCCTGTACTTCGAACTCGACGGCACGTTCCCCAACCACGAGGCGAACCCGCTGGAGCCGGCGAACCTCGTCGATCTGCAGAAGTTCGTCACCGAGACGGGCGCGGACATCGGCCTCGCGTTCGACGGCGACGCGGACCGCTGCTTCGTGGTGGACGAACGCGGCGAGCCCGTCTCACCGTCCGCGATCACCGCGCTGGTGGCCGAGCGGGAGCTGGGCAAGCACCCCACCTCGACCATCATCCACAACCTCATCACCTCACGGTCGGTGCCCGAGTTGGTGGAGCAGCTCGGCGGTACCGCCGTGCGCACCCGGGTCGGCCACTCGTTCATCAAGGCACTGATGGCCGAGACCGGCGCGGTGTTCGGCGGCGAGCACTCGGCGCACTACTACTTCCGCGACTTCTGGGGCGCCGATTCGGGCATGCTCGCAGCGCTGCACGTGCTCGCCGCGCTCGGGACACAGGACGAGCCGTTGTCCGCCCTGATGCGCAAGTACGAGGTGTACGCGGCATCGGGCGAGATCAACTCGACGGTGGCCGACGCTCGTGAGCGCACCGCCGCGGTGGTCGCGGCGTTCGCCGATCGCACCGTCTCCACCGACGAACTGGACGGTGTGACGGTCGATCTCGGTGACAGCGCGTGGTTCAACCTCCGCGCCTCCAACACCGAGCCCCTGCTCCGACTCAATGTCGAGGCACGCACCCCCGAGGACGTGGACCGCCTGACGACGGAGATCCTGAGCATCGTCCGCGCGTGACGGTTGCGGACTGACATAGTGGGGGATACGGAACGAGAGAGGCGGGTGAGGTGCCCATGACTGCTCCTTCGGCGTACGTCGATCTCGACGACGCGAGCGCGATACTGGCTGCGGACTCGTTGGGCGCACTGCACTCCGCCGCGCTGGCCGGCGCACAGATCCGCGCCACCGCGTCCGCCGTCCGCGAGGGTCTGCTGGCGCCGCTGGACGGTCTGCGTCCCCGCAGTGTCGTGCTCGTCGCCGCGTCCGGTCCCGCCCGGAGGGCGTCGGCGCTGGTCGCCGCGGTCCTCGCTCCGACCGCCGGCGTGCCGGTCGTCTCGCTCCCCGCGACCCCGCCGTGGGTCGGACCCCTGGACGTCGTGGTCGTGGCCGGCGACGACGCCGGCGATCCGGCCATCGCGGAGTCCGTCGCCGCCGGGGTACGTCGGCGTGCCGAGGTCGTGGTGGCCGTACCGGACGAGGGTCCTGTCGCGGACGCCGGCGCCGGCCGGGTGGTGTCCTTCCCGCCGCGAGTCCGTGTCCTCGATCGCAACTCCTACGCCCGGCACGTCGCGGTGATGGCCGCGGTGCTCGCTGCGGTGGACCCGGCGTCGTCGGTCGGTGACCTCGACGCGGTGGCCGATGCGGTGGACGCGGAGGCCATGCGACACCACGCGTCCGTCGAGGTGTTCCAGAATCCCGCGAAAGGTCTGGCGTCCCGAATGGCGGGTCGTCGGGTCCTCATGACCGGTGACGGCGTGGTGGCGACCGAGGTGGCCCGGCACGGAGCCGCGTCCCTGCTGCGTGCCGCGGGCGTCGTGGCGGCGGCCACCGAACTCTCCGATGCCGTCGGTGTGATCCACGACCTCGGCGCGATCGGTGGGGACTCCGCCGAGAGCGGCAGTGTCGACTACGACCCGCTGTTCCACGACGACCAACTCGACGGTCCACCCCCGGCCGATCCCGTTCGGGTGTTCACCGTGTCGACCGACCCCGACGACAGTCTGGTCCGCCGGCGGGTGGCCGTCCTGGGTGAGGTCGACGTGGTGCGCGCCGACGACGACGGTGGTCCCCGCACGGATCTGGAGGCGCCCGCGCCCGCCGCGGTGCCCGGTCCCACGACGCCGGTCGGGGCGTCGCTGCGCAGGGCGCTCGTCCTGGCGGTGCGGATCGAGGCCGCGGCGGCCTATCTCCAACTCTCGAATTCTCAGGCCTCGGGAGGCAGGGAGTGACCCCAGCCGTGTCCGGGTTCGCAGCGATGACGACGGCAGGTGGTGGTCGGTGAATCTCCTCGACGGAACAGCACGGTCCTACGCGTGGGGTTCGCGCACGGCTCTCGCCGAACTGCGCGGCGTGCCCGCACCCACCCGGCATCCCGAGGCGGAGATGTGGTTCGGTGCTCATCCGGGCGACCCGGCGCATCTCGTCACGCCGCGCGGTCGGGTCTCGCTGCTCGAGGCCATCGACTCCGACCCGACCGGACTGCTCGGAACCGGTGTGGTGGAGCGGCACGGTCCGCGCCTGCCGTTCCTCGTGAAGTTCCTGGCGGCCGAGGAGCCTCTGTCGCTGCAGGCTCACCCGTCCTCGGACCAGGCGCGCGAGGGTTTCCGGCGGGAGAACGCCGCGGGCGTGCCCCTCGACGCCTCCGTCCGGAACTACAAGGACGCCAGCCACAAGCCCGAGCTCGTGGTCGCCCTGACGGAGTTCGACGCGCTCGCCGGGTTCCGCAGTCCCGCCGAGACGGTGGAGCTGTTCGGTCGGCTCGATGCGGACGAGCTGCGTCCCTACACCGAGATGCTTGCCGCGCAACCGGATTCGAGCGGCCTGCGCACCCTCTTCACCTCGTGGATCACTCTGCCGCAGCGGGCGTTGGACTCCGTGCTGCCGGCCGTTCTGGACGCGTGCGTCCGCGCCCTCGAACGTGCCGAGCAGACCGGGGACCGCACCTTCGTGCCGGAACTGCGCACCGCACTGGAACTGGGGGAGTACTACCCCGGCGATGCGGGCGTGCTCGCGGCGTTGCTGCTCAACCGGGTCACGCTGCAGCCGGGCGAAGCTCTGTACCTGGACGCCGGAAACCTCCACGCGTACCTGCGCGGAACCGCGGTGGAGATCATGGCCAACTCGGACAACGTGTTGCGTGGGGGACTCACGCCCAAGCACGTCGACGTCCCGGAACTGTTGCGGGTGCTCGACTTCGAGCCGCTCGACTCACCGGTCCTCGTCGCCGACACCAGCCGTCCGCACGTGGTGCGCTATCCCACGCCGGCACCGGAGTTCGCACTCGTCGGTGTCGAATTGTCCGCGGCGTCCAGCGACGGTGAGCCGTGGACGCTCGCGCACGACGGTGACGCCGCGCCGCGCATCGTCCTGTGTGTCGACGGTCGGGTACAGGTCTCCTCGGGTGAGTCCACCCTGGTCGTGGAGCGGGGAAGTGCCGTCTGGATCGCCGCGTCCGATCCGGACCCGCAGCTGTGTGCTCTCACCGACTCGGCTCGCGTGTTCGTGGCGGGCGTCGGCGGGATCTGACGGCCCCGACACGCTGGCGGATACGTCCCGCCGAGTTCACTGTTCGTGTGACGATGACCTCGGGCGGTCGACGGCCGCCCGGAGGACGTGAGGAGTTTCGACGGTGACCATCGACGGCAAGGACGCACCCGGTTCGCGCAACACCGGTCTGCGCAGAACGAAGTCCATCGAGCAGTCGATGCGCGACACGGACGAGCCGGACACGAAACTTCGCAAGAGCCTGTCATCGTGGGATCTCACCGTCTTCGGTGTCGCGGTCGCCGTGGGTGCGGGCATCTTCACCCTGACGGCGCGCACCGCCGGGAACGTCGCGGGCCCGTCCGTCTCGCTCGCTTTCGTGTTCGCCGCGATCGCGTGCGGACTCGCCGCGCTCTGCTACGCCGAGTTCGCCTCGACGGTGCCGGTCGCGGGCAGCGCGTACACGTTCTCGTACGCCACTTTCGGAGAGTTCGTCGCGTGGATCATCGGCTGGGACCTGATCCTGGAGTTCGCCCTCGCGTCGGCCGTCGTGGCGAAGGGCTGGTCCCTGTACCTCGGTGAGGTACTCGGGACGTCGTCGCCCGTGGTGTCCATCGGCGGACTCGACGTCGACTGGGGTGCCCTGGTCATCGTCGCGGTGCTCACCGTCCTGCTCGCGACGGGTGTGAAGATCTCCTCGCGCGTCTCCCTCGTCATCACCGCGATCAAGGTGGGCGTCGTGCTGCTCATCGTCGTGGTCGGAGCGTTCTACATCAAAGCGGCGAACTACTCGCCCTACATCCCGCCCGCCGTCCCCGCCGAGAAGGAGTCGGGCCTCACCCAGTCGCTGTTCTCCTTCGTCACCGGCGCCGAGGGCAGCAACTTCGGCTGGTACGGACTCCTGGCCGCCGCGAGTCTCGTGTTCTTCGCGTTCATCGGCTTCGACGTGGTGGCCACCACGGCCGAGGAGGCGTCCGATCCGCAGAAGGCCCTGCCGCGCGGAATCCTGGGCTCGCTCCTGATCGTCACGATCCTGTACGTCGCGGTCACCCTGGTGCTGACCGGAATGGTGAAGTACACCGAACTCGGTGGCGAGGGCGCGACCCTGGCCACGGCGTTCGAACTGAACGGCATCACCTGGGCGTCGAAGGTGATCTCCTTCGGTGCGCTGGCCGGACTCACGACCGTGGTCATGGTGCTCATGCTGGGACAGTCGCGCGTGCTTTTCGCCATGTCGCGCGACGGTCTGATGCCGCGCCGTCTCGCGAAGACGGGGAGCCGTGGCACCCCGGTGCGCATCACCGTGCTCGTCGGCATCGTGGTCGGCCTTCTCGCGGCGTTCTTCCCCATCGGGACGCTCGAGGAGATGGTCAACATCGGCACCCTGTTCGCCTTCGTCCTGGTCTCCATCGGTGTCGTCGTCCTGCGTCGAACCCGTCCCGACCTGAAGCGCGGCTTCCGCGTCCCCCTGGTTCCGCTGGTGCCGATCCTCGCCGTGCTGGCCTGCGTGTGGCTGATGCTGAACCTGTCGGTGGAGACGTGGTTGCGGTTCGTCGTCTGGATGGCGCTCGGAGTCGTGGTGTACTTCGGCTACAGCCGCCGCCACTCGGTGCTCGGAGCCCGGCAACATGCGGACGACACCCACTAGTCACCATATTTCGCGCCGATAACGGACCGATCTCACCATTCGGATCGTCGGACCGTCGCGCTACTTGCTCTACACTCGAATTCGAGACCGGAAGTTTGTTTCTGCGGTGGGCACGAGTCCGCCACGGAGTCCACTCGATGTCGAGGAGTTGACGTATGGCGCGGCGGTGGCACGACCCGAAGAAGCTGCTCTGGCTACTGGGGATGCTGGCGCCCGCCTCGGCACTGCTGCCGTCCCAACTGGTTCTGCACACGGGGGTGTCAGCCTTCTGGTGGAGCGGCGCGATGCTGTTCTTCCTGGTCATCCCCGTGGTCGACGCGCTGGCGGGGGAGGACGGCAACAATCCGTCCGACGCGCAGGTGCAGGACCTGCAGCACGACCGTTTCTACCGGTGGTGCACGTTCCTGTTCCTTCCGGTGCAGTACGCGGGGCTCGGTGTCGCGTGCTACCTCGTCACCTTCGGCACCCTGTCCGCCGTCGACAAGATCGGGTACGCCGTCAGTGTCGGTCTCGTCGCCGGCATCGGGATCAACGCGGCGCACGAGCTCGGCCATCGGGTGGAGAGCACCGAGCGCTGGCTGGCCAAGATCGCTCTGGCGCAGAGCCTGTACGGCCATTTCCACGTCGAACACAACCGCGGACACCACGCGCGTGTCGCGACACCCGCCGATCCGGCCAGCGCGCGCATGGGCGAATCCCTCTACCGGTTCCTGTCCCGCAGTGTCAGCGGCGGCCTCGTGTCCTCCTGGGAGCTGGAGAAGCAGCGTCTCGAGCGCAAGGGCAGCGGCGTGTGGACGATCCGCAACAACGTGCTCAACGCGTGGGCGATGTCCGCTGCACTCCTCGGTGTCCTGGTCGCCGTCTTCGGCGTCGGCATCCTGCCGTTCCTCGTGCTCCAGGCGGTGGTCGGCGTGATGACCCTCGAGTCCGTCAACTACATCGAGCACTACGGGCTGCTCCGGGGACGGACACCCACGGGCCGGTACGAGCGGTGCGCGCCGCGGCACAGCTGGAACAGCGATCGGATCGTCACCAACATCTTCCTGTACCACCTGCAGCGGCACAGCGACCATCATGCGAACCCGGGCCGCCGGTTCCAGACGTTGCGCACCTTCGACGAGGCGCCGCAACTGCCGGCCGGCTACGCGACGATGGTCGTCCTCGCGGCCGTCCCGCCCCTGTGGCGTCGCGTGATGGACCCCAGGGTCGTCGCGCACTACGACGGCGACGTCACCCGCGCGAACCTGCAGCCGAGCGCCCGCGCTCGACTGGAACGGCGCTGGGCGACCGTTCCCGAACGCGCCGCCGCTGCCTGACCCGTCGGCGCGAGACGACGGAACCGGACACGTCGTGGCCCCGACCCACCCGCGGGCAGCCGTGAGCCGATAGCCTGGAAGCCGATCATCAGCCGACAGGAGTGGCATCACACAATGACGACATCGACATCCCCCGACATTTCGAGCACCGAGGCGCTGCAGGCGGACATCCGCGGTGGCATCGAGTTCAAGGTCGCGGATCTCTCGCTGGCTGAGTACGGCCGCAAGGAGATCGGCCTCGCGGAGCACGAGATGCCCGGCCTCATGTCCCTGCGTCGCGAGTACGCCGACGTGCAGCCGCTGAAGGGTGCACGGATCTCCGGGTCGCTGCACATGACGGTCCAGACCGCCGTCCTGATCGAGACGCTGGTCTCGCTCGGAGCCGAGGTGCGGTGGGCATCGTGCAACATCTTCTCCACCCAGGATCACGCCGCCTCCGCGATCGTCGTCGGACCCCACGGCACGCCCGAGGATCCGCAGGGAATCCCGGTGTTCGCCTGGAAGGGCGAATCGCTGGCCGAGTACTGGTGGGCCGCCGAGAAGATGCTGACCTGGCCGGTCGCCGAGGACGGCACTCCCCGCCACGCCAACATGATCCTCGACGACGGCGGAGACGCCACGATGCTGGTGCTGCGCGGTGCGCAGTTCGAGAAGGCCGGCGTCGTGCCGCCCGTCGACGAGGACCGCGACTCCGACGAGTACAAGGTCTTCCTCGGACTGCTCCGCGAGTCGCTCGCGCAGGACGCCACCAAGTGGACGAGCATCGCCGAGTCGGTCAAGGGTGTCACCGAGGAGACCACCACCGGCGTGCTGCGCCTGTACCAGTTCGCCGCGGCCGGCGAGCTGACCTTCCCAGCGATCAACGTCAACGACTCGGTCACCAAGAGCAAGTTCGACAACACCTACGGCACCCGCCACTCGCTGATCGACGGCATCAACCGCGGCACCGACGTGCTGATCGGTGGCAAGAAGGTCCTGATCTGCGGCTACGGCGACGTGGGCAAGGGCAGTGCCGAGTCGTTGGCCGGCCAGGGCGCGCGCGTCCAGGTCACCGAGGTCGACCCGATCAACGCGCTCCAGGCGCTCATGGACGGGTTCGACGTCGTCACGGTGGACGAGGCGATCGGCAAGGCCGACATCGTCATCACCGCGACGGGCAACAAGGACATCATCACGCTCGACCACATGCGGTCGATGAAGGACAAGGCCATCCTCGGCAACATCGGCCACTTCGACAACGAGATCGACATGGCCGGTCTCGAGCGGTCCGGTTCGACACGCATCAACATCAAGCCGCAGGTCGATCAGTGGATCTTCTCCAGCGGCAAGTCGATCGTCGTCCTCTCGGAGGGTCGTCTGCTGAACCTCGGCAACGCCACCGGTCACCCGTCGTTCGTCATGAGCAACAGCTTCTCGAACCAGGTCATCGCGCAGATCGAGCTGTGGACGAAGCCCGACGAGTACGACAACGAGGTCTACCGCCTGCCGAAGCACCTCGACGAGAAGGTCGCCAAGATCCACGTCGAGGCTCTCGGTGGCACGCTGACCAAGCTCAGCAAGGAGCAGGCCGAGTACATCGGTGTCGACGTCGAGGGCCCGTACAAGCCCGAGCACTACCGGTACTGACACTCGGTCCCGTAGGCCTCGACAGGCAGGAGTGGAGTCGATGGGCACTCTCATCGCGATCGAGGGCGTCGACGGAGCAGGCAAGTTCACGCTCTCGTCCCGCCTCACGCACGCGTGGGAGGCCGCCGGGGTGGACGCCGTCCGCGTCGGCTTCCCCCGCTACGGGGAGTCGATCCACGCCGACCTGGCCGCCGAGGCGCTGGCCGGTGAGCACGGCGATCTCGCCGCCGGGGTGAACTCGATGGCAGTGCTGTTCGCCCTCGATCGTGCCGGTGCGGTGTCCGACCTCCGTCGGATGCTGCACCGGCACGACGTCGTTCTGCTCGATCGCTACGTCGCGTCCAACGCGGCGTACTCCGCCGCGCGGGTCCACCAGGACGCGGACGGTGCGATGGTCGAGTGGGTGCGCGCGCTCGAGTTCGATCGTCTCGTCCTGCCGCGTCCCTCCGCCCAGATCCTCCTCGACGTTCCGGTCGAGGTCGCGGAGCATCGCGCGCGTGGTCGGGAGCAGGAGGATCCGTCGCGGGCCCGCGACGCGTACGAGCGCGACGGTGGTCTCCAGGCCCGTACCGCGGCGGTCTACGCGGGACTCGCGGCCTCGTCGTGGATGTCGCCGTGGTTCGTCGTGAACGGCGCGCAGGCGGACGGTGAGCAGGTCGACGTGACGAGACTCGCCGCCGAACTTCTCAATCAGACTGCGGAGTACGACGGGATGACACGATAGTCGTCATGAAGCCACGAATTCTGGTCGTCGACGACGATACGGCTCTTGCCGAGATGCTCACCATCGTGTTGCGCGGTGAGGGATTCGAGCCGTTCGTGGTGGGAGACGGCACCCAGGCGCTGTCCGCCGTCCGGGAGAACCGACCGGATCTGGTGCTGCTCGACCTGATGCTCCCCGGTATGAACGGCATCGACGTCTGCCGCGTGCTGCGGGCGGACTCCGGTGTGCCGATCGTGATGCTCACCGCCAAGACCGACACGGTCGACGTCGTGCTGGGACTCGAGTCCGGCGCCGACGACTACATCATGAAGCCCTTCAAGCCGAAGGAGCTCGTGGCCCGCGTCCGCGCGCGCTTGCGACGCACCGAGGAGGAGCCGGCCGAGCTCCTGTCGATCGGCGACGTCGTCATCGATGTTCCGGCGCACAAGGTCACCCGCGACGGCTCGCTCATCTCGCTGACGCCGCTCGAGTTCGACCTGTTGGTGGCGCTGGCCCGCAAGCCTCGTCAGGTCTTCACCCGCGAGGTGCTGCTCGAACAGGTGTGGGGATACCGGCACGCCGCCGACACCCGCCTCGTGAACGTGCACGTCCAGCGACTGCGCGCCAAGGTGGAGACGGATCCGGAGAACCCCGAGGTGGTTCTCACCGTGCGCGGTGTCGGGTACAAGGCCGGCCCGCCGTGATCGGAGCCGATCGACTGCGGGACGGTCGGTGATCTTCACGTCCCGCTCCCGTCGACGCATCAACGGAACCTTCTCGCCTCTGGTGCGATGGTCCCGGTCCATGTGGGCTGCCGCCGGTCACGCGTGGCGTCGGTCGCTGCAGTTGCGCGTCGTCGTGTCGACGCTGACGCTCTCCCTCATCGTCATCACGATCCTCGGCGTCGTGCTCACGAGTCAGATCACGGATCGACTTCTCGACACCAAGATCGACGCCGCCACGAAGGAGCTCGATCGCGCGCGTGCGTCCGTCGAGAGCCAGTTGGCGGGCGACGACTCGACGTCGATCTCGAACCGTCTGGAGCTCGCTCGGTCCGGTCTGACGAGCCGGGACACCGAGAGCGGCGCGGACAGCACGTCCGCCGGCACGTTCGACCCCGTGCTCATCGTTCCCGGCGACGGAGCCCGCGACGAGCTGTTCACCGGTCCCGCCGACCAGATCCCGCAGACGTTGCGCTCGTTCGTCCAGGCCGGCCAGGTGAGCTACCAGTACGCGACCGTGTCGGAACCGGACGGCTACTCGGGTCCGGCCCTCATCGTCGGCAGTCCCACCGCGTCGGACCTCTCCACCCTCGAGCTGTACCTGGTGTTCCCCCTCGCGGGAGAGGACCGCAGCCTCGCCCTCGTCCGCGGAACCCTGCTCATCGGCGGTGCGGTCCTGCTGGTGCTGCTCGCGGCCATCTCGATGCTGGTCGCCCGGCAGGTGGTGGTCCCCATCAGATCGGCGTCGCGCATCGCGGTGCGCTTCGCGGACGGCCGGCTCAAGGAACGGATGCCGGTGCGCGGCGAGGACGACATCGCCCGGCTCGCCATGTCGTTCAACGAGATGGCCGAGAGCCTGTCGAAGCAGATCACCCAGCTCGAGGAGTTCGGAAACCTGCAGCGCCAGTTCACGTCCGACGTCTCGCACGAGCTGCGGACGCCGCTCACCACCGTCCGCATGGCCGCCGAGCTCATCCACGACGCCAGTGAGAGTCTCGATCCGCTGCTCAAGCGCTCGTCCGAGTTGCTGGTCGCCGAGCTGGACCGTTTCGAGACACTGCTCAACGATCTGCTCGAGATCTCCCGCCACGACGCGGGCGTCGCCGAACTGGCGTCCGAGCAACTCGATCTCCGTATGTGCGCCCGCGCCGCGGTGTCCACCGTGCGGCACCTCGCCCGCGAGACGGGCACCGAGCTGATCGTCGACATGCCCGACGAGCCGGTCAACGCCGAGGTGGATCCGCGCCGTGTCGAACGCGTGCTGCGCAACCTGTTGGCGAACGCTCTCGACCACGGGGAGGGCAAGCCCGTCCTGCTGCGCCTGCGCGCGGACGACGACGCCGCCGCCTTCGTCGTGCGGGACCAGGGTGTGGGACTGCGCCCCGGTGAGGAGAAGCTCGTGTTCAACCGCTTCTGGCGGTCGGATCCGTCCCGCGTCCGACGTTCGGGCGGTACGGGCCTGGGGCTCGCCATCAGTCTCGAGGACGCCCGCCTGCACGACGGCAAGCTCGAGGCCTGGGGCGAACCGGGCCAGGGCGCCTGGTTCCGCTTCACGCTGCCGCGCGTGCGTGGTCGCAAGGTCGTGTCCAGCCCCCTGCCGCTGCGACCCGCGGGCCGCAGGTACGCACAGGGACAGCCGCTTCCGGCGGCGCGCCCGACGAGTGTCGGCGCCACGGCGGGGGAGCAGCGACCGTGAGAGACCGCACCGTGCCGCGGCGACGAGCCGCCCTCGTGGCGTGCGTGGCCGCGCTCGCGCTCGTCGCGTCCGGATGCGCGTCGTTGCCCGCGTCGTCTGCGCCGCAGGCCATCGGCACCGTCGCGCGCGGGCCCGTCGAGCAGGAACTCCCCGTTCCCGCCGCGGGTCGTGAACCCAATCTTCTCGTCCGCGACTTCGTCAAGGCCAGCACCGATCCGGCGGACGACCACGCGGGTGCACGTCAGTTCCTGACGGCGAACGCCGCCTCGGAGTGGAACGACGGCGCCAGCGCGATCGTCGTGGACAAGGTGGACGTCCTCGAGGACTCCCGGTCGAGTGACGCCGCGCAGTACACGATCCGAGCCAACCGGGTGGGGCAGCTCGATCAGGGTGGGCAGTACCGCGCCGAGCAGGGATCGTTCGAGACCCAGGTGACGCTGGCCCGCGAGGACGGCGAGTGGCGGATCGACGAGCTGCCGTCCGGAGTCGTCATGGACCGCACCCAGTTCCTCACCTCGTACCAGCGCAAGTCGCTGTACTTCGTCGATCCCACCGGCACCGAACTGGTGCCCGATCAGCGTTGGGTGAACACCACGCAGGACCGGATGACAGAGACCCTGACGGCACTGCTGCAGGCGGGTCCGCGACTGTCGCTGGAGCCGGCGGTGCGCAACGTGTTCAACGGTGTCACCACGGCCGGTCCAATCACGAAAGCCGACGGGCGTACCTCGGCCGTCGGCATCGGTCTCGGCGGTGTCCGCATCGACTTCCGGGGCGCCGGTGCGCTGGACCGCGCGACCCGCGAACTACTTGCCGCGCAGATCATCTGGACACTGGCCGAGGCCGAGGTGTCGGGTCCCTACGTCCTGCTCTCGGACGGCGCGCCGTTGGACCCGAACTATCCGGACGGCTGGACCACCGCCGAGGTCGCAGAATTCGATCCGTTGGCGGTGACGGGTGCCGACGTGGGCCTGCACGCACTGCGCAACGGCGGGCTCGTCCGCATCGGAACCGACGGCGTGACACCGGTTCCCGGCTACTTCGGCACCGTCAACAACATGCGGTCCATCTCGTTGTCCAGCGACGGAACGCTCGTGGCGGCCGTGTCGGACACCGGTCGTGCGGCGCCGCAGCCGCCCGACGCGCTGCTCATCGGCTCCTACGGCGGCAACGCCTTCCCGGTCGCGGAGGGTGGCTCGATCACCCGGCCCACCTGGGGTCCCGACCGCGACGCCGTGTGGGCCGTCGTGGACGGCACCGTGGTCAAGCGCGCCGTCCGCGACCCGGCCACCGGACAGGTGTCGGTGGTGGACGTCGATTCCGCCGACATCGCCGAGCTCGGCGGCCAGATCACCGAACTGCGGCTCTCCCGCGACGGGGTGCGAGCGGCTCTCATCGTGGACGGCGCCGTCTACGTGGCGGTGGTGGTGCGGCGCGCCGACGGCACTTACGCACTCCGCGAGCCCGAGGCGGTGGCCAACGGTCTGGCGAGCGCGGCGCTGTCCCTGGACTGGAGCACCGGTGACACGGTGGTCGTGGCCCGAGCGGCGACCGACATCCCGATCGTGCAGGTGGCCGTCGACGGCTCACGTCTCGACGGGTTGCCCAGCCGCAACCTCACCGCTCCTGTCGTGTCCGTCGACGCCTCCGCGTCGAGCACCTACGTGGCCGATTCGCGCGCCGTGTTCCAGATCGACGACAGCGACCCGGCGAGTGACCGCTACTGGCGCGAGGTGCCCGGCCTGACCGGCACGAAGTCCGTGCCCGTCCTACCGGGCTGACGAGCGGCGAACTCTGTCGGAGCCCCGCGACACAGTGTCCCGGTGCCGACGACCCTGCTGGACCTCATCCTGCCCCGCGAGTGCGGCGGCTGCGCCCGTGTCGACGCCTCGTGGTGCCCCGCCTGCGCCTGCGCGCTCGACGCGGCGCCGGGGTCGGTGCGGCCGCGTGTCGATCCCGGGGTGCCGTGCTGGGCGCTCGGCCCGTACGCCGGCCCGCACCGTGCGTCGATCCTGGCGATGAAGGAACGCGGTCGACGGGATCTCGCGGCACCGCTCGGGGTCGCCCTCGCCGCCGCCGTGACGCGCCTGCGCGACGCCGGGGAGATCGATCCACCCGAGCTGTCGCCCCTCGTGCTGGTTCCGGCCCCGTCCCGACGCCGCGCGGCACGGGCGCGCGGTGGTGATCCGATCCTGCGTACCTGCCGCCGTGTCGCGCGGGTGCTCGCGCCGGAGGACGTGCGCGTCGTGTCGGTGCTGCGGGTGGACGCGCAGGTGCGTGACTCCGTCGGTCTCACCGCCGACGAGCGTGCGGACAACCTGCGGGGGCGGGTCCGTGTCCGGAGCGGGGGCATCGCCGCGATCGGTCGCGGACCGGTGCTGCTCGTCGACGACGTGGTGACCACCGGAACCACCGCCGCGGAGTCGGTGGCGGCACTGCGACGGTCCGGTGTCGGTGTCGACGCGGTGCTCGTTCTCGCCGCCGTGCGCTGACGTCGCAGTGCCTGTCCCGGTGCCGGAATGGGAGCCTGAAAAGGTCCCGTGAATATCCCGTGAACAGTGGCAGACCATCCGGGGAGCGACTACGGTCAGGGCCACGATCGATCCTCGCTACCGGGTCTGGAGGTGATGCCTCACCACCGAAGGCGCCGGGCGGTCCGCGCTCCGGTGTCACCGTTCTTCCGCTGCGCCAGAAGCGATCTCGGCGCGGCCTCTATCGGGAGGTACGTATGACGACAACGTCACCAGTGACGACTGCACACACGAGCACCCACCGGGTGCACGCGCATCCCCGCGAAGCTCACGCCCATGGTCCGGAGCAGAACGACTCCACCGCCCTCGACTCGACCGACGCCACTGCGGATTCCGTCTACTTCGACGATGCACCCAGTGCCGTCCCGGCCGACGACAACTCGAGCGCCGAACCCGCCGCCGAGGTCGTGGTCAAGGGTCGCAACGTCGAGATACCCGACCACTTCCGCCTGTACGTCTCCGAGAAGCTCGCTCGACTCGAGCGCTTCGATCCCACCATCCATCTGTTCGACGTCGAGCTGTTCCACGAACGCAACCGTCGTCAGTCCAAGAGTTGCCAGCGAGTCGAGATCACCGTGCGGGGCAAGGGCCCCGTCGCGCGTGCCGAGGCCTGCGCGGACAGTTTCTACGCCGCCCTCGAGTCGGCGACCACCAAGCTCGAGAGCCGACTCCGACGGACGAAGGACCGCCGCAAGGTCCACTACGGGGAGAAGCGGCCCGTGTCGGTGGCCGAGGCGACCGCCGCGCTCGTCGAGGAGGCCGTCACTGCCCCCGTCGAGGAGGCGCCCGCCGTCGACGACCACGCCACCGAGGGCCCGGGCACCGTGGTGCGCGTCAAGGAACACCCGGCCGTGCCGATGACCGTCGACGACGCCCTGTACGAGATGGAGCTCGTGGGCCACGACTTCTTCCTGTTCCACGACAAGGAGTCCGACCGGCCGTCGGTCGTCTATCGCCGCCACGCGTTCGACTACGGACTGCTGCGTCTGTCCTGACGCTCGCACCGCCGCGCCGACCACATCGGGCGTCCGCTCCGGCGGGCGCCCGGTGTCGTGCGCGGAACATCCGGTGTGCCTCACAGCGCGCTGTCAGGCTCGACGCCTACGATGGTTCCGCCGGGAGACCGACGAGGTCTCTTCGCATCGAACTGCGCCCCCCGTGTGGACGGGCTCGGTTCACGCCCCACGTACCCGATATTGAGGACGAATAGCCCGTGCCGACGTTGTCGTTGTCCAAGTTGCTCCGTGTCGGTGAAGGTCGCATGGTCAAGCGGCTGAAGCACATCGCCGACCACGTGTCGTCCCTGTCGCCGGACGTCGAGTCCCTGTCGGACGCCGAACTGCGTGCGAAGACCGACGAGTTCACGAAGCGGCACCAGGACGGCGAGAGCCTCGACGAACTGCTGCCCGAGGCGTTCGCGGTCGCCCGCGAGGCGTCCAAGCGGGTGCTGTCCCAGCGCCACTTCGACGTCCAGGTCATGGGCGGTGCCGCGCTGCACTTCGGCAACGTCGCCGAGATGAAGACCGGTGAGGGCAAGACCCTCACCTGCGTCCTCCCGGCGTACCTCAACGCGCTGTCCGGTGACGGCGTCCACGTCGTCACGGTCAACGACTACCTGGCCAAGCGTGACTCGGAGTGGATGGGCCGCGTTCACCGCTTCCTCGGACTGAGCGTGGACGTGATCCTCTCGGGCATGACGCCCGCCGAGCGGCGTGCCGCCTACGCGGCCGACATCACGTACGGCACCAACAACGAGTTCGGTTTCGACTACCTCCGCGACAACATGACGCACTCGCTGGACGACCTGGTCCAGCGCGGACACAACTTCGCCGTGGTGGACGAGGTGGACTCGATCCTCATCGACGAGGCCCGTACCCCGCTGATCATCTCGGGCCCCGCGGACGCGTCGTCGAAGTGGTACCCCGAGTTCGCCCGCATCGCCCCCATGATGAAGAAGGACGTCCACTACGAGGTGGACATCAAGAAGCGCACGGTGGGTGTGCACGAGGCGGGCGTCGAGTTCGTCGAGGACCAGCTCGGCATCGACAACCTGTACGAGGCCGCCAACTCGCCGCTGGTGAGCTACCTGAACAACGCCATCAAGGCGAAGGAGCTCTACCAGCGCGACAAGGACTACATCGTCCGAGACGGCGACGTCATCATCGTCGACGAGTTCACCGGCCGCATCCTGGTGGGGCGCCGCTACAACGAGGGCATGCACCAGGCCATCGAGGCCAAGGAGAAGGTGGAGATCAAGGCCGAGAACCAGACCCTCGCCACGATCACGCTGCAGAACTACTTCCGTCTGTACGACAAGCTCTCCGGCATGACCGGTACCGCCGAGACCGAGGCGGCCGAGCTGCACCAGACGTACTCGCTCGGTGTCATCCCCATTCCCACCAACCGCCCGATGGTGCGTGTGGACAACGGCGACCTCATCTACAAGAGCGAGGAAGCCAAGTTCAGTGCCGTCGTCGACGACGTCGTCGAGCGGCACGAGAAGGGTCAGCCGGTTCTGATCGGTACCACCAGTGTCGAGCGCTCGGAGTACCTGTCCAAGCAGTTCACCAAGCGCGGTGTCGCGCACAACGTGCTCAACGCCAAGTTCCACGAGCAGGAGGCGACCATCATCGCCGAGGCCGGCCGGTCCGGCGCGGTGACGGTGGCCACCAACATGGCGGGTCGAGGAACCGACGTGGTGCTCGGCGGCAACCCGGACATCATCGCGGACCTCGCGCTGCGCGGGCAGGGGCTCGATCCCGTCGAGTCGCCGGAGGAGTACGAGGCGGCGTGGGAGCCCACGCTGGAGAAGGTCAAGGACCAGGTCCGCGAGGACGCGGACAAGGTCCGCGACGCGGGCGGTCTCTACGTCCTCGGTACCGAGCGGCACGACTCGCGCCGTATCGACAACCAGTTGCGAGGACGCTCGGGTCGTCAGGGCGACCCGGGGGAGAGCCGGTTCTACCTGTCGCTCGGCGACGAGCTGATGCGCCGATTCAACGGTGCCGCTCTCGAGTCGATCATGACGCGACTCAACCTCCCGGACGACGTCCCGATCGAGGCCAAGATGGTCTCCAAGGCCATCAAGAGCGCGCAGACGCAGGTCGAGCAGCAGAACTTCGAGATCCGCAAGAACGTCCTGAAGTACGACGAGGTGATGAACCAGCAGCGCACCGTCATCTACGAGGAGCGTCGCCGCATCCTCCGCGGAGAGGACATGGAGGGCCAGGTCGAGCAGATGATCACCGACGTGGTCACCGCGTACGTCGACGGCGCCACCTCGGAGGGCTACGTCGAGGACTGGGACCTCGAACAGCTGTGGACCGCGCTGAAGACGCTCTACCCGGTGGGCGTGCAGCACACCGACCTCGCAGCGGAGAACGAGTTCGGCGAGAAGGGCGACCTGTCGCGGGACGACCTGCGCGAGGCGCTGCTCGAGGACGCCCGCGCGGCCTACGCCACGCGTGAGGCGGAGATCAACGAGATCGCGGGCGAGGGCGGTATGCGCGAGCTCGAACGACGGGTGCTGCTGTCCGTGCTCGACCGCAAGTGGCGTGAGCACCTCTACGAGATGGACTACCTCAAGGAGGGCATCGGTCTGCGCGCGATGGCGCAGCGCGATCCCCTCGTCGAGTACCAGCGCGAGGGCTACGACATGTTCACCGGCATGCTCGACGGGTTGAAGGAGGAGTCCGTCGGGTTCCTCTTCAACCTGCAGGTCGAGGCGGCGGCGCCGAGCCCCGCGGCCTCCGCGGGCCTGCAGGTGGGCGCGGGACTGCAGTCGCCCGTCGCAGCCCGACCGGCGCCGGCAGCGCAGGCCGCCCCCGCAGCGCAGGCCGCCCCCGCCGCGCCGGCGCAGCGTAGACCCGAACCCACTGCGGAATCGGCGCCCGAACCGCGGCCCGCCGCACCTGCTGCGCTGCGCGCCAAGGGGCTGGACGACGAGTCGACCGGTCGCCTGACGTATTCCGGTCCCGACGAGACGGGCGGCACCTCGGTCCGCCGCGCCGGGTCGGGGTCGCCGACGGGCGAGTCGAGCTCCGGCACCCGACGCGAGCGCCGCGAGGCGGCTCGGGCCGGGGTCAAGCCGGTCAAGCGCGCACCGAAGGCCAAGCGGCGCAAGTGATCTGCTCGTCCGGGGGCGGCGACCGCCGCCTCAGGACAGGCGCAGGCTCGTGAGCACCCAGGCCGGACCGGTGGTGTTGCGCCGTGCCGTCAGTCGTGCCGCGACGGCGAACACGCGGTCACCACGCGAGTAGGTGCCGAAGACCTCGACGTCGCCGTGCCCGGCGCCATCGGGCACCCGACCGGCGGCGCGCACGTGCACGGTCCGGACGACGGCGACACCGAGTGTTCGGCCCGGCACGGCCGCCGTCGACAGGGCTGTCGCCATTCCGACCATGGCCGGTGACAGCACCGCGCGCAGGGACGCCGCGGGTCGGCGACGGTCCACCACCTCGAGTGTCAGACGCAGGACGCGATCGGCGACGTGCCGCGCCGCGGCGGCGGTGCGCGCGTCGGCCTCCGACGGTCCGACGACGGGCCGGGTCGGTCGCGAGGTCGATCGTCCCGAGTGCGGGCCGGGGCGCGGCGACGAGAGTGCTCGGCCCGCGGACCGGGTCGTCGGGCGTGCACGCGTGGGAGTCGCGCCGACCTCGGGTGGCTCGGATCTCGGCAACCGCGCCACGTGAACGACCTCCGATGTCATGCGTTCCCCTCCATGCTCGTACCTGTGCGGCCACGGCCGGTGTGCGGCGAGTGTTGCACGCACGGACGCGGTTCCGGCCCGTCGAGGCAGACGCGGGGCGTCGTCACACCGCAGCCCGTCAGGGTCGGTGAATTCCGACGAGGACGACGGGGAACCGACACGGCGCGGACCACGAGGACGATCGTGAGCGTGGTCGGTCTCATCTGTCGTGCGAGACTGGGACCCGTCACACTCGACCGAGGGGATTCGCGCGTTGGCCACCAGACTCACCACTCAGGACGCGTCCTTCTACTTCCTGGAGGCCAGTACGACTCCCATGCACGTGGGGTCGCTCGCCATCTTCCGGCTCCCGCGCGGGGGCTTCAGTTACGACGAACTGCTCACCCTCGTCGAGAGCCGGCTCGCTCTCGTTCCGCGCTATCGCCAGAAGGTGCGCGAGGTGGCCTTCGGCCTGGCTCGCCCCGTGTGGGTCGACGACCGCGACTTCGACATCACGTACCACATCCGGCGTTCCGCGCTGCCCAAGCCGGGATCCACCGAACAGCTGCACGACCTGGTCGCGCGACTCACCTCACGCCCTCTCGATCGCACGCGTCCGCTGTGGGAGATGTACCTGGTCGAGGGTCTGGCACGGAACCGGTTCGCGATCTTCACCAAGTCGCACTCGTCGATCGTGGACGGCGACAAGGCGCTCGAGATCAGTCAGGTCATCCTGGACGCCACCAAGGCTCCGACTCCGATGGCCGAGGAACTGTGGATGCCCGCGCGGGAACCGTCGGAGAAGGCGCTCGTCGCCCGGGCGCTCGCCGAGATGGTGTCGCGGCCGGGGGAGGGCGTGGAGGCGGTGCGCGGAGCCGTCGGTGACGTCACCCGCGCCGCCGGCGAGGCGGTACGCGCCGTGGGCAAGTTCGCGGCGGTGGTCCGCACCGCGGCGCAGACGGCACCGACGAGTCCACTGAACACGACCATCTCCCGCAACCGCCGGTACTCGGTGGCCAAGACCGATCTCGACGACTACCGGATGGTGCGGTCGAAGTTCGGGGGGACGGTCAACGACGTCGTGCTCACGGTCGTGTCCGGTGCTCTGCGGAACTGGTTGCTCTCGCGCGGTGAGCCCATCGGCCCGTACACGACGGTGCGCGCGATGGTGCCCCTGTCGGTGCACGCGGCCGCCACGGGGACGGGCGACGAGGGCGACGTGCCGCCCAACGAGGTCGAGTCCTTCCTCATCGATCTGCCCGTGGGCGAACCGAACGCCGTGGTGCGGTTGTCCCACGTGTCGCACGCGACGGAGGCTCACCTGGGACAGAGTCGCGGTGTGACGGCGTCGACCCTCATCACGCTGTCCGGGTTCGCGCCGGCCACGCTGCACGCGATGGGTGCGCGCGTCGGGTCGAGCCTGTCGCAGCGCATGTTCAACATCATCGTCACCAACGCCCCCGGCCCCCAGTTCCCGCTCTACGCGGGCGGTGCACGCATGCTCGAGATGTATCCGGTGCCGCCGCTCGTGCGCAATCAGGCGCTCAGCATCGGCCTGACGTCGTACGACGGCAACGTCTACTACGGTGTGAACGCGGACCGGGCAGCGATGCCGGACATCGACGTGATCACCACGTTGCTGCACGAGGCACTCGAGGAACTGGTCGACGCGGCGCGCGACGACAAGAACGTCCGCTGACGACGGTGAGGGAATGAGGCGCAGGTGAGGGTGTTCGTTCCGGCGACCATGCGGATGTTGCAGACACTGGTGGACGAGGGTCAGTTCTCGCCGATCAGTCGGACGGCCTTCGCCGTGACACCGACGTTGCGGGAGGCGTACGTCGCCGGTGACGACGACGAGTTGGCCGACGTCGCGCTGCGGGAGGCCGCGCGGGCGTCGCTGCGCCTGATCGGCGGTGAGCCGGAACTCGACTCCGACGATGACGGGGACGCCGACGAGGTCGCCGACGCCACTCCGAGTTTCCGCCGCGTCGTCATCGCCGCCGACGTCGATCCGGTGACCCTGCGTCCCGATCTCGACGACGCCGTGGTCCGCCTGCCGGCGCCGCTCTCCCTGACGGAGGTGGCGGCGGTCCACGTCGATCTCGCGGCGGCCGAGTCCGCCGTGAGCGCCGCTGTCGCCGCGGTGGACGCGGCCGACCTGGGGGATCCCGACGCCGAGTTCGTGCTGGGCGACGTCGAGGATCACGAACTCGCCTGGTACGCACCGCAGGAGATACCGTTTCTCCTGGAACTGCTCTGACACCGGAACTGCTCTGACACCGGAACCGCTCCGACACCGCCCTGTTTCGTCGCAGTCGTCGACTGCGTCCGTGGTGGCCGCTCGACCGAGGAGATGTGACATGGGAATCAAGGACTGGCTCGAAGCCCCGGCCGCGAGTGTGTCGTCCCCGCGGCGGCCGTCGCTGAACGTGGTGCGCGGTGCGTTCGCGCGCATCACCACGCCGTTGATTCCCGACGACTACCTGCACCTGGCAAATCCACTGTGGTCCGCGCGCGAGTTGCGCGGCCGCATCGTGCGGATCGAGAAGGTGACCGGCGACGCCGCGACCATCGTCATCAAGCCCGGATGGGGCTTCGACTTCGACTACCGGCCGGGGCAGTACATCGGCATCGGCCTCCACGTCGACGGTCGGTGGCACTGGCGGTCGTACTCCCTGACGTCGCCGCCCGACTGGAAGGACAAGCAGATCTCCATCGCCGTCAAGGCGATGCCGGAAGGGTTCCTGTCCTCGCATCTCGTCGGCGGTGTGCCGTCGGGCACGATCGTGCGGCTCGCCGCGCCGAAGGGGAACTTCGCCCTTCCGGAGCCGCCGCCCGCCAAGATCCTGTTCGTCACGGCCGGCAGCGGCATCACACCGGTGATCGGCATGCTGCGCAGTCTCGACTCGCGCGGCCACATGCCCGACGTGGTGCACGTGCACTCGGCTCCCACGGCGGACGACGTGATGTTCGCCTCGGAGTTGGCGGCGCTCGACGCGAAGTACGACTCGGTCGTGTCCCACGTGCAGCACACCCGCTCGGACGGCAAGTTCGATCTGGGCTCGCTCGACGAGCACTACCCGGACTGGCGCGAGCGTCAGACGTGGGCGTGCGGTCCGGCGGCGATGCTCGACGACATCGAGAGGGTGTGGCGGGAGGCAGGCATCTCGGAGAACCTGCACACCGAGCGTTTCGAGATCGTGCGCACCGGCGCGCCGAGCGACGGCGGCACGGTCACGTTCTCCGTCTCCGACCGCACGGTGGCGGTGGACGGCGCCACCACGTTGTTGGAGGCCGGTGAGAAGGCGGGTGTGCGAATGCCTTTCGGCTGCCGCATGGGTATCTGCCAGACGTGCGTGGTGCCGTTGACCGACGGTCACGTCCGAGATCTGCGCTCGGGCAAGGAGCATGCGCACGGCGAGCGGATCCAGACGTGCATCTCCGCGGCTGCCGGGGACTGCACGCTCGAACTCTGACTCCGTCGGCCCCGGGTCGCGCCGCAGGGGTGATCGCACACACACCCTGCGCACAGGCTCGTCCGCTATTCTCGGAAAGGCCTGCCCGCCGATACCGAATCGGTGCGAGGAACGGCATACCGCGATCCGGGGAGTAGACCAGCATGGCCATCACGGACATCTTGGAGTTCGCACATCTGACCGACGAGGACATCGAGTCCCTCGGTCGTGAACTCGATGCCATCCGTCGGGACGTCGAGGACACCCGAGGACGCAAGGACGCGGAGTACATCCGCCGCACCATCGCGCTGCAGCGCGCGCTCGAGGTCGGCGGGCGGCTCGCGATCATGGGTTCCCGCTGGCGCTCGGCCGCGCTGGTGGGCGCAGGTCTGCTGGCGGCCAGCAAGATCATCGAGAACATGGAGTTGGGCCACAACGTCTCTCACGGTCAGTGGGACTGGATGAACGATCCGGAGATCCACTCCACCTCGTGGGAGTGGGACCAGACCGGTCCGTCCGCGCACTGGAAGCGTGCGCACAACTACTCGCATCACACGTACACCAACATCGTCGGCATGGACCACGACGTGGGCTTCGGGATCCTCCGGATGACCCGCGACGAGAAGTGGCGGCCACGCAACCTGGTGCAGCCCCTGGGCAACCTGGTGCTGGCACTGACGTTCGAGTGGGGCATCGCTCTGCACGACCTGGACGCGGCGAAGCTCGAGGCCGGTGTTCCCGCGACGCAGCTGCTATCGGAGCCTAACAAGGAGTTCGCTCGGAAGGTCGCGTCGCAGGTCGGCAAGGATTTCGTGCTCTTCCCGCTGCTCGCGGGTCCGGCGTGGCGTCGTGCACTCGGGGCGAACCTCACCGCCAACGTGGTGCGGAACTTGTGGGCGTACGCCGTGATCTTCTGCGGTCACTTCCCGGACGGCGCCGAGAAGTTCACGATGGGCCAGTTCGAGACGGAGACCCACGAGGAGTGGTACCTCCGGCAGATGCTCGGCAGCGCCAACTTCACGGCCGGCCCCACGATGGCGTTCATGAGCGGCAACCTCTGCTACCAGATCGAGCATCACCTGTTCCCGGACCTGCCGAGCAACCGGTACGCCGAGGTGGCCGTCCGGGTGCGCGCCCTGTGCGACAAGTACGACCTGCCGTACACCACCGGCAACCTGGCGACCCAGTACTGGAAGGCGCTGCGCACCATCTTCAAGCTGTCGCTGCCCGACCAGCTGCTTCGTCGCACGTCGGACGATGCGCCGGAGACCAGTTCGGAGCGCCGTTTCCAGAGCTCCGGTTCCTCCGTCGTGGACCGGGTGCGGTTCGATCCGGTCACCGGTCGCAAGCGCGGACTGCGGTCGGCCCTGCACGAGGCGCGGCTCGAGGCGCGTCAGGCAGTGAAGCGGGTCACAGATACGACGGCGTAACCTACGGGTGCGTAACTTCCGGTAGAGTAACCACGGTCAGGCCCACACGGGCATCGACCACCTGCCGAGGAGTGACCACATGGCGATTTCCGACGTCAAGGAATATGCCCACCTCACCGAGGCCGACGTCGAGGCGCTGGGCCATGAACTCGACGCGTTGCGTCGGGAGATCGAAGAGTCGCGCGGCGAGAAGGATGCGCGGTACATCCGCAACACCATCCGTTTCCAGCGCTCCCTCGAGGCCCTCGGCCGCACCACGATGCTCGCCAGCAACCACCGCGCCGCGTGGTGGGCCGGTAGCGCGATGCTCGGTGTCTCGAAGATCGTCGAGAACATGGAGCTCGGCCACAACGTCATGCACGGCCAGTGGGACTGGATGAACGACCCGGAGATCCATTCCACCTCGTGGGAATGGGACAACACCGGTCCGTCCGAGCACTGGAAGCAGACCCACAACTACATCCATCACAAGTACACCAACGTGCTGGGCATGGACGACGACGTGGGCTACGGCCTCATCCGCGTCACGCGTGACCGCAAGTGGGTCCCGTTCAATGCCGGCAACCTCGTGTACAACACGCTGCTGATGCTCCTGTTCGAGTACGGCGTGGCGGTACAGCATCTCGAGCTGGGCAAGGCCGTGAAAGGCCGTGTGCCCAAGGAGGAGACGCGACGCAAGCTGAAGGAGGTCGGCGACAAGGTCGGCCGCCAGATGCTGAAGGACTATGCGATCACGCCGGCCATCACGTCGCTGTCGCCCGCCGCGTCCTACCGGAAGACGTTGACCGCCAACATCATGGCGAACGTCATCCGTAACATCTGGACGAACGCCGTCATCTTCTGCGGTCACTTCCCGGACGGTGCGGAGAAGTTCACGCGCCACGACCTCCAGGACGAGACGCAGGGGCAGTGGTACCTCCGACAGATGTTGGGCAGCGCCAACTTCCACGCCGGACCGACCCTCGCCTTCATGTCGGGCAACCTCTGCTACCAGATCGAGCACCACGTGTTCCCCGATCTGCCGAGCAACCGGCTCGCCGCGATCAGTGTGCGGGTCCGCGAACTGTGCGAGAAGTACGACCTGCCGTACACCACAGGGCCTTTCCTCGCCCAGTACGGCAAGTCCTGGCGCACCATCGCGAAGCTGTCGCTCCCCGACAAGTACCTCAAGGCCACGGCGGACGACGCACCGGAGACGGCATCCGAGCGCAAGTTCGGGGGCAACGTCACCTCGACGGTCGACCCGGTGACCGGACGTCGTTCCGGTCTGCTGAGCGCGATCAAGCAGGGTAAGGGCGGCACGGGACTGCGAAAGCTGCTCTCGCGCTGATCGATCGGTCGGAGCTCCGTCAGTAGGAGTCGTTCGACATCACGGCCACCAACAGCAGGCGAACCGCGGCGACGCGGTTCGCCTGCTGTCCTGTCAGGGTGTCCAGAGCGCACTCCGGGTCGGCCGGCGGCCCGAGGTGTGTGCAGCCGCGCGGGCAGTCCTCGATGGTGACGGCGAGGTCCGAGAACGCCGCGACGACATCCTCCGGCGAGATGTGGGCCAGCCCGAAGGACCGGATACCGGGAGTGTCGATGACCCAGCCTCCACCCGGAAGATGCAGCGACACCGACTGAGTCGACGTGTGCCGTCCCTTGCCGACGCCGGAGACGATGCCGACGGCGCGATGTGCTTCCGGCACCAGCCGGTTCACCAGGGTCGACTTGCCCACCCCCGAGTGGCCGATCAGCGCGGACGACTTCCCGGTGATCATCGCCAGGAGCTCGTCCAGCGGACGGTCCCGGCCCACCAGCACCACCGGCACGTCGAGGTCGGCGAAGACGGCGGCGAACTCGTCGGACGACGCCAAGTCGTCCTTCGTCAGACACAGCACGGGTCGGAGACCACCCACGAACGCTGCCACCATCGCGCGCTCGACGAAGCCCGAGCGGGGTGGCGGGTCGGCCAACGCCACCACGATCAGCAGCTGGTCCGCGTTGGCCACCACGACACGCTCGTACGGATCCGTGTCGTCGGCGGTGCGCCGCAGAACCGTTCGTCGTTCGTCCACGCGGACGATGCGGGCCAGGGCGTCGACGCGTCCCGAGACGTCGCCGACGATGCCCACCGCGTCACCGACGACGATCGGGGTCCGGCCCAGCTCGCGCGCTCGCATGGCGACCACGAGGCGCTCGGGATCGTTGTCGATCACGCAGCCCCACCGGCCGCGATCCACCGACACCACCATCGCGTCCGAGGCGTCGGCGTGGGTGGGCCGCGTCTTCGTTCGTGGGCGCGTGCCCTTGCCCGGCCGGACGCGGACGTCCGACTCGTCGTACACCCGCCGGATCAGCGTGCACCACCTCCGGCCAGCATGGCGCTCCAGAGGGTCGCGAACCCCGGCAGCGTCTTGGCGGTGGAGTCGATGTCGTCGACCTCGACGCTCGGGACGACCAGACCGATCACGGCGCCCGCCGTGGCCATGCGATGGTCGGCGTACGCCCGCCAGGGTCCGCCGTGCAGCGGCGCCGGCTCGATGATCAGGCCGTCCTCGGTCTCCTCGACACCGCAGCCCAGAGCACCGAGTTCCGCCGTGAGTGCGGCGAGCCGATCCGTCTCGTGCCCGCGCAGATGGGCGATCCCGCGCAGGCGCGAGGGGGACCCGGCCAGGGCCGCCATCGCCGCGACCGTGGGGGTCAGCTCGCCGATGTCGTGCAGGTCCACGTCGACGCCCTCGAGCTTCTCGGGCCCCCGCGCCGTGAGCGACTCGGCAGTGAGCAACACCTCGGCCCCCATCGACGTGAGGATGTCGCGGAACGCGTCACCGGGCTGCGTCGTCCGGGCAGGCCACCGGGGCACGGTCACCTCACCGCCCGTGACGGCCGCCGCGGCGAGGAACGGGGTCGCGTTGGACAGGTCCGGTTCCACGACACGGTCTACCGGAGCCACGGCGCCGGGATGCACGCGCCACCGGTTCGGAACGCCCGAGTCCTTGGGAGTCTCCACCTCGATCCCGCTCTCGCGCAGCATCTCCACCGTCATGTCGATGTGAGGCATCGACGGCACCGGGGGACCGACGTGCTCGACGACGAGGCCCTCGTCGAACCGCGCCGCCGAGAGCAGGAGCCCCGACACGAACTGGGACGACCCGGACGCGTCCAGTCGGACCGTGCCCCCGCGGACCCGGCCCGTGCCGTCGACGACGAACGGCAACCGGTCCCCGCTCACGGGAACACCGAGGGCGCGGAGCGCGTCGAGAATGGTCTGCTGCGGGCGCGAGCGGGCGTGCTCGTCGCCGTCGAAGCGCGAGCGACCGGTGGCCAGCGCGGCCACGGGGGGAACGAAGCGCATGACGGTGCCGGCCAGCCCGCAGTCCACGTCGCCGCCGCGGCCGGGTCCGGGGGTGACCCGCACCGTCGTCCCGTCGTCGTCGGGGGACTGCACGACAGCACCCAGGGTGCGCAGCGCATCGATCATCAGATCGGTGTCACGGCTGCGCAGAGCACCGGTCACCGTCGACGGTCCGTGCGCGAGCGCCGCGAGGATCAGGGCGCGATTGGTGATCGACTTCGACCCCGGGAGGTCGACGGTCGCACGGACGGGCTGCGGGGCGAGGGGCGCGATCCAGGACGTCACGGTCACAGTCTCTCACTGGCGGACGCGCGTCGGATGTCCGCGACGGTCGCGGCGGTGGCCCGCACGAGATCCTGTGCGGAGAGTTCGATCTCCAGACCGCGCCGACCGCCGCTGCAGAAGAGGGTCGAGTGCCCGAGTGCCGACGTGTCGACGACCGTGGGCAGGGGCGTGCGCTGACCGACCGGGGAGACGCCCCCCAGGACGTAGCCCGTCGACCGGCACACGGCTGCGGGATCGGCCATCGACACCTTGCTCGCCCCGAGGGCGGCGGCGACGGACTTCAGGGCGAGCATGTCCGGCACGGGAAGAACCGCGACCGCCAACGAGGAGCCCGTCGACACGACCAGGGTCTTGAACACCCGATCCGCCGACACACCGAGGCCGGCGGACAGTGCGTCGACCGCCTCGTCGCCGTACTGCTCGGTGCCGCGGTCGTGCTCGTAGGTGTGGACGGTGAACTCGATTCCGAGCCGCGTCAGCATCGTCGTCGCGGGAGTAGCCGATCCGGCCATGGCGTCGTGGTCCCTTCCCACCGTGATCACCCGCCCCGCGAGTACGTCGAGAACGTCGTGATCGGCTGCTGGTACACGACATTCTGGCCGTACTCGCGGAGACGGTCCGGCAGCGGGGGGAACACGACGGCGGCCACGGCTGTTGCACGCAGCATCAGGACGGCGCGCACTGTGCGCCGCCGCTCGACGGAGGAGGGCGTGTGAACGTCGTTGCACCGGAGCGCTCCGGAGCCGAGGGGCTCTCGGCGACGCTGACGAATGTGGTGGTGATCCCATCGGTAAAGTGGAGTCCGGACGACCACGGTGAGCTCACCGGTTCCCGGACGTCCGAGGTCGACACCTCGGAGGACGGGGCGGTCGCCGCGGGGCACACGAGAGGGGCCAGCGTGACGGATCAGCCACAGACCGAGACCGGCACCACGACGGGCGCCGTCGATCCTGCGATCCTCGAGACAGAGGACGGCATCCGCTCGCGGGAGAACGCTGCGGATCTGACGGCGCGGTTCGAGCGTGACGCGCTCCCGCTGCTCGACCAGCTGTACGGCGCGGCCCTGCGGATGACGCGGAACCCGTCCGATGCCGAGGACCTGGTCCAGGAGACGTACGTCAAGGCGTACACGGCGTTCAAGAGCTTCCGCGAGGGCACGAACCTCAAGGCGTGGCTCTACCGGATCCTGACCAACACCTACATCAACTCGTACCGGAAGAAGCAGCGCCAGCCGGCGCAGTACCCGACGGACGAGATCACCGACTGGCAGCTCGCGGCCACCGCTGAGCACTCGTCCACCGGTCTACGGTCGGCCGAGGTCGAGGCGCTGGACGCCCTGCCCGACGACGACATCAAGGCGGCGCTGCAGGCGTTGCCCGAGGAGTTCCGCATGGCGGTGTACTACGCCGACGTCGAGGGCTTCCCGTACAAGGAGATCGCCGAGATCATGGGCACGCCCATCGGCACCGTGATGTCGCGGTTGCACCGCGGCCGCAAGCAACTGCGCAACGAACTGGCGGAGGTCGCTCGCGACCGTGGATTCAACCGGTCCGCCGCGGCGACCGAGGAGGTAGCACGATGAGCGGCAACGAGTTCGAGGACCTGGACTGCTCGGCCGTCATCGCCGACGTGTGGACGTTGCTCGACAACGAGTGCGACGAGGCCAGCAGGCAGCGCGTGCAGCGTCACCTCGACAGTTGCGGTTCGTGCCTCGCGCAGTACGGCATCGAGGAGAAGATCAAGTCTCTGGTCGGCCGCAAGTGCGGCGGCGAGCGGGCTCCGGAAGGCCTGCGGGAGCGCCTGACGCTGGAGATCCGGCGGTCGGTGACCATCACCGCCACCGAGGACTGACCGCCTACACGACGAAGGGCCGGGACGCTGTGCGTCCCGGCCCTTCGTCGTGTGGTGCTCGTGATCAGCTGTTGGGGCGCTTGCCGTGGTTGGCTGCATTTCCCTTACGGCTGCGCTTCTTGCGTCCTCGCTTGCCCATGGTGGATCTCCTTCCTGTTCCACCCAGTTTCTCACGTGTGGTTGGCTGTACGACGAGCGGCCGTGCCTCCGGCGTGGTCCGTTCACCGAACGAGTCGACACGCGCGTGCAGACGAGCGGAACGGAACAGGGGGACCGTGATGGCCGAGGACGTCCGAGCCGAGATGGTGTCGACGGTGTTCCAGATCGTCGTCGCCGAGGGTGATCACGTGAACGAGGGCGACGCCGTGGTGGTGCTCGAGTCGATGAAGATGGAGATTCCCGTGCTCGCCGAGTCCGCGGGCACCGTGACGTCCATCGGAGTCGCCGTGGGCGACGTCATCCAGCAGGGCGACCTGATCGCCGTCATCTCCTGATCCGGTCACCACTCTGATCAGCCGACGCCGCACCGAGACAGGGTGATTCGTCGTGTCCACGCTGTCCGAGATGCTCGCCGAGCACACCGACCTGCCGGGTACGGCGGTCGATCATCTGCAACGCGTCGTGGGGGAGTGGCAGATCCTCGCGGACATCTCCTTCGCGGACCTGCTGCTCTGGGTGCCCGTCGACCATCCCGGATCGCGTGCGGTGACGTCGTCGGACACGGCGACGGTGGTGTGCGTCGCGCAGTGTCGTCCGACGACGGCCCCCACGGTGATCCCGTCGGACACGGTCGGTGCGGTGGTCGGGGAGACCGAACATCCCGAGGTCGCGGAGTGCCTGCGCACGGCGTCGATCGTGCGCGGCGGTGGTCGCCTCCCCGACGATCAGGGTCCGCCCCACGACGCCGTTCCCGTGCGCGTCGACGGCCGCGTGGTCGCCGTGCTGACGCGTGACTCCGCGCCGGTCTCCGGCCGACCGCCGAGCTTGCTGGAGGCCGCGTACCGCGACTGCGCCCACCACCTCTCCGACATGATCGCGGAGGGGTCGTTCCCCTCGCCGTCCGAGAAGACGGACGTCAACTCGAGCCCACGCGTCGGCGACGGGTTCATCCGCCTCGACACCGCCGGCATGGTCACCTACGCGAGCCCCAACGCGGTGTCCGCCTACCACCGGATGGGGTTGACGGCAGATCTCCCCGGCCACGACCTCGCTGCGTCGACCCGGTCGCTCGTCACCGATCCCTTCGACGCGGAGGAGATCGCCGCCACCATCGGAGCGGCCGTCACGTCCGCCGGGGGACGACGGATGGAGGTGGACGCTCGCGGTGCCACCGTGCTGCTGCGCACGGTTCCGCTGCGCCCGGCCGGCACGTCCGTGGGCGCTCTGGTACTGGTCCGGGACGTCACCGAGGTGAAGCGTCGAGATCGCGCGCTGCTGAGCAAGGACGCGACCATCCGCGAGATCCATCACCGGGTCAAGAACAACCTGCAGACCGTCGCTGCTCTCCTGCGTCTGCAAGCTCGCCGGACCAACAACGACGAGGCCAAGGTCGCGCTGAGCGAGTCGGTCCGCCGGGTCACCTCCATCGCCCTCGTCCACGACGTGCTGTCGACGTCGGTGGACGAGGTCGTCGACCTGGACGAGGTGGTCGACCGCCTGGTTCCCGTCATGGTCGACATCGGCTCGCTGTCCGCGGACGTCACCGTCGGTCGCGAGGGCAGCCTGGGCGTGTTCCCGGCCGAACGGGCGACCCCGCTGGTCATGGTGCTCACCGAGCTGGTCCAGAACTCGCTCGAGCACGGGTTCGATCCGGGTGCGCGAGGCCGTGTGACCATCGAGTCCCGACGGTCCTCACGCATGCTGGAGGTCACCGTGCGCGACGACGGCCGTGGAGTCTCCGACGACTTCGACGCGTCGGCGTCCGACCGGCTGGGACTGCAGATCGTCTCGACACTCGTCACGGTGGAGTTGGGCGGCACCATCAGCGTCGCGGCCGGGCCGGACGGGGGCACCGCTGCCGAGCTCCGCGTCCCGCTCGGACGCCGAGAACCACGCGGCTGACACTGGCTGCCCGTCGGACACACAAAAGGCCCGGCACCATGCGGTGCCGGGCCTGCGTGCGTCTTGCGAGCTGTGTCAGACCGCCGAGCGTGCGCGGGTACGCGCGTTACGACGCTTCAGCGCGCGACGCTCGTCCTCGCTCATGCCGCCCCAGACACCCGCATCCTGACCGGACTCGAGAGCCCAGGACAGGCAGTCCGCGGTGACGGGGCACCGGTTGCACACGACCTTGGCATCAGCGATCTGTGCGAGTGCCGGGCCGCTGTTTCCCACCGGGAAGAACAGTTCCGGGTCCTCGTCGCGACAGATAGCCTTGTGGCGCCAATCCATCCTCTTACTCCTCACTGAGCGCACGACGGCGCTGTCGAATAACTGATCCTGGACTCACGTCCGGATCGTGGGCTTGTTGTCCTGCAGTTCGCGAGCGCGGCAACCAATGTTTCCGCACTGTTACTTGTGAATGCTTTCACGAACCAAGCAGAAGTCAAGAGATGACGCGGTGCGGGTGGCCAAGCTCACTGGACCCGATTTGGTTTCACACCCGACGTCTGGTACCCGGATCGGGAGATGTGAAACACAGTAGCTTGGCCTACGGGGTATCGCCAGGTAAAGGCGCCACGACGGCGAGGGCGTCCGGTGCGGACGCGAATTCGACCTCGGTGCGTTCTCCCAGGTAGTCGCCGTCGACCTGCAGGCCGGTCGGTTCCACCGAACGCACGCGAATCCATTTCACGTCGTCCTCTCGGAGAAGCGCCCGTGAATGCGGACCGGACGTTCCGGACAGCATTTGCACGACCACTCGCAACGTCGTGAACACCTTCGTGGATCGCATTGCGAATATGCCGAGTCCGCTGTCGAACGAGGTGCCGGGGTTCGTTCGGACCGGACGTGCGTCGAGGAACGTCCACGGATCGGAGTTGGTCACGAACGCGAAGTGAACGCCCGTCACGGCCTCGCCGGTGTCGGTCTCCACGGTGAGGTGCGGGTCGCGACGCTTGCGGCGGAAGAACGTGGTGACCGCGGTCCGGACGTAGCGCGAGGGCGTGACCGCCTCGCCGCCCTTGCGGCCTCGATCGATCGCGTCGCACACGTCCGCGTCCCATCCGAGGCCGGCGTTGAACAGGAACCATGTCTTGTCGCAGTGCCCCAGGCCGATACGCCTGCTCGTTCCCGACTCCAGCAGATCGATGAGCTGGTTGGTGGCCTCGACCGGGTCCCGCGCGATGCCCAGCGAGCGAGCGAACACGTTGGCGGATCCGCCCGGGACGACCGCCAGCAGCGGCACGGGTCCCACGGTGACCGACTGCATGGAGGTCGGGGCAGGAACACCGAGAAGTCCGTTCACCACCTCGTTCACCGTTCCGTCGCCGCCGTGCACGATCACCAGATCGATACCGGCCCGGCGGGCCTCGGTCGCGAGTTCGCTCGCGTGTCCACGGTGCGTGGTGTGGAGCACTCTGAGCGACACCCTGCTCGCGAGCGCATGCGCCACCAGGTCTCGGCCGGCAGCCGTGGTGGACGTGGCGTTCGGGTTGACGATGAGGATGGCTCGCACGATCACTCAGAGTAGACGCGAGCGGCGGCGGCTCACGACCACCGGCGCGTGACCGTCGGCCACCTCGCGCGTGTGCTCTAGGGTGGCCTGGTGCGTCCGAAGCTGCCCGATTCCGGTGTTCCGGCACCGGTGCGCGCCGCGGGCCTGTTGGTGTCCGTGCAGGGCGCCACGGCGGTCGTGGTGGCACTCGTCCTGGTGATCCGCGGCGCCGCCGGCGCCGACGAGAGCGTCATCAACGGTTTCGGCACCGCGATCTGGTTCGCCGCACTCGGGGGCGCCGTGCTCACCGGTGGCATCGCCCTGATCCTCGGGCACCGCTGGGGCCGCGCCATCGCGATCGTCGCGCAGCTGTTGTTGCTTCCGGTGGTCTGGTCGCTCCTCACCGATTCCGGGCGGCCCGTGCTGGGCTCGTTGCTCGGCATCGTCGTCATCGGCGTCCTGGTCTGTCTGTTCAGCGGCCCCGCCACGAGGTGGCTCGCCGACGACTACGTCGAGACCGACGACGCCTGAGCGGCTCTCCGACCGACGCCGGGCAGCTCAGGAACCGAGGCGAGGATCCACGTTGTGGGTGTGGATCTGCCGGTACTCGTGCTCGTACCCCAGCACGGTGAAGCCGGCGGGCGCCAGCGCGAAGCGCTTTCCCTCTGTCACCGGTTGCTCGACCCACCGCGCGATGACCGACCTGGAGAAGTGGCCGTGCCCGACGAGCACGACGTCGCGCTCGGCGAGGGTGGGAACGACGACGGACAGGACGAGATCGGCCCGTGCGGACACGGCGTCGATGGTCTCGCCGGACGGTGACGGATGCGTCCAGACGGTCCAGTGCGGCGCGGTCTCCCGGATCTGCGGAGTGGTCAGGCCCTCGTAGTCGCCGTAGTCCCACTCGACCAGCGCGTCCCACACCCGATCGACGGTGAGTCCGGCCAGCTCCGCCGTCCGCAGCGCCCGCGATCGGGGGCTGCTGACCACCAGGGGACGTTCGAGCCCGAGCGCCGCGATGCGGTCCCCGGCGGCGCGGGCCTGGTCCTCCCCGTCGGCGGTGAGAGCGATGTCCGTCCGTCCGGTGTGTCGACCGCTCGCCGCCCACTCCGTCTGACCGTGACGGATCAACACGAGTCTGGCGTCGGAGCGCCGCGGCGACGTCCCGGACCCTCCGGACGATGCGGGTGCCGGATCACGGGGGTCGGGGTCTGCCATGGCTCGATCATGCTCCCGGGTCGCGCCGCGTCGATGACGGAGGTCGTCCCGGTGACGGAGGTCTCGTGAAATCCGCTGGTGATCGCCGCCGGTGGGGTGTTTACTTCCTTGGTCCGATCACGCGACACCCGGCCTCGATGCCGGCGGATACAGATCAGCCAGGAGACTCCGCATGACCGATCAGAGCACCGAGCATGGCGCGCAGGGGTCCCCGAACACCCCCGGGCAGGGTGGTGTCGACACCGGTCAGGGGCTGGACGCGGCCGTCCTCAAGATCGCCGCCGTCATCGTCATCGGCGCCATCATGTCGATCCTCGACGTGACCGTCGTGAGCGTGGCGCTGCCGACCTTCGCCTTCGAGTTCCAGACGTCCTACGCCAACGTCGCCTGGACCATGACCGGCTACACCCTCGCTCTCGCGACCGTCATCCCGCTGACCGGCTGGGCCGCGGACCGGTTCGGTACCAAGCGCCTCTACATCCTGGCGCTGATCCTGTTCGTCGCCGGATCCATGCTGTGCAGCGTCGCGTGGGACATCACGTCGCTGATCGTGTTCCGCGTCCTGCAGGGCTTCGGCGGCGGCATGCTCATGCCGCTCGGCATGACGATCCTGACCCGCGCCGCCGGTCCCGAGCGCATCGGTCGTGTCATGGCCGTCCTGGGCGTACCGATGCTGCTCGGTCCGATCGCGGGCCCGATCCTCGGCGGGTGGCTCATCGACGCGGCGAGCTGGCACTGGATCTTCCTGATCAACGTGCCCATCGGCGCCGTGGCGCTGGTGGCCGCGTGGGTCATCCTCCCGAAGGACGCACCCGAGCCCTCGCAGTCCTTCGACTTCGTCGGCATGCTGCTGCTGTCGCCGGGCCTCGCGCTCTTCCTGTTCGGCGTCTCCTCGATCCCCGAGACCGGAACGGTGATGTCGGCTCGCGTACTGGTCTCCGCCGTCGTGGGGCTCGTCCTGGTCGCGGCGTTCGTGCGCCACGCCCTGCGGACCGAGCACCCGCTGATCGACCTGCGGCTGTTCGCCAACCGTCACCTGTCCGTCGCGGTGATCGCGATGAGCCTGTTCGCCATCGCGTTCTTCGGCGCGGGCCTGATCTTCCCGAGCTACTTCCTGCAGGTCCGCGGGGAGACCACGCTCATGGCCGGCCTGCTGCTCGCCCCGCAGGGACTCGGGGCGATGGTGTCGATGCCCATCGCCGGACAGCTCGCCGACAAGATCGGGCCGGGCAAGATCGTGATCACCGGCATGGTGTTCGTGACGCTGGGCATGGCCGTCTTCACGCAGGTGGGATCCTCGACCTCGTACGTCGTCCTGCTCGGCGCCCTGTTCGTCATGGGGTTGGGACTCGGCGCGACGATGATGCCGATCATGACCGCCGCGCTCCAGACGTTGGACGACGCGTCCGTCGCCCGCGGTTCGTCGCTGATGAACATCATCCAGCAGTCGGCCGGGTCGATCGGTACGGCCGTGATCTCGGTGGTGCTCACCAACCAGCTGCTCGACCGGGCGGCTGCGGGACCCGCCATCGCGGCACAGCGTGACCCGGCGATCGCCGAGCAGATCGGGCCGAATGCCGTGCAGGCCGGACTGGCGCAGGCAGCCGACGCGTTCGGCGGCACCTTCCTGGTGGCCACGATCATCGTCGCGTTCACCTTTGTGCCCGCACTCCTGTTGCCGCGCAAGAAGTTCCAGCGTGCAGACCAGGGTGACGCCGTCGCGCGCGGTGCGATGCTGCACTGAGCTCGGCCTCCGGTCCACCCCGTTCGGCCCGGTGCGGCATCACGCCACGCCGGGCCGAACGTCGCTCGACACACCGAGTGATGCCAAGATCGTGCTGTGACGACGATCCTGGCAGTGGCCAACCAGAAGGGTGGCGTCGCCAAGACGACCACCGTGGCATCGCTGGGAGCGGCGCTCGTCGCTCTGGGCCGACGAGTACTCGTGGTGGACCTCGACCCGCAGGGAAGTCTGACCTTCTCGCTGGGGCACAACCCCGACAAGCTGGAGACCTCGATCCACGAGGTCCTCACCGCCGGGGTTCCCGTGGGCGACGCCGTGCTCGGCACGGACGAGGGTGTGGACCTGCTCCCGGCGACCATCGACCTGGCCGGCGCCGAGGCGCTGTTGCTCATGCGTCCGGGCCGCGAGTACACCCTCAAACGCGCTCTCGCGCCCCTCCTCGAGAACTACGACGTCATCGTGCTGGACTGCCCGCCCTCACTGGGCGTGCTCACCCTGAACGGGCTGACGGCCGCGACGAGCGTGCTGATCCCGCTGCAGTGCGAGACGCTCGCTCACCGCGGTGTGGGTCAGCTGTTGCGCACCGTCAGTGAGGTCCAGCAGATCACCAACCCCGATCTGACACTCCTGGGCGCTCTCGCGACCCTGTACGACGCCCGCACCACGCACAGCCGTGACGTCCTCGCGGACGTGTCCGGTCGGTACGACATCCCGGTGCTCGCGCCGCCGATCCCGCGCACCGTGCGGTTCGCGGAAGCGTCGGCGTCCGGCACCTCGGTGATCGCGGGACGTAAGAACAAGGGTGCTCAGGCGTACCGCGAGCTCGCCGACAACCTGGCCGCGCACTGGACCGAGGGTGCACCCCTGGCCACGTACGACGCCGACGCCTGAGGCTCAGCCCAGGGCGACGGTCTCGGCACCGCGGCGCTCGAACACGCTGGTGCCGAGGACGGACAGTGCGACCGGTCCGGTGTACTCGCCGCGGTCCACCGCGATCGTGCGGGAGGCGACGCCGTTCTCCGGATCCACCACCGCGATACCGCCGGGAACCGGGACGAGGAGCTGACCGGCCATCACGGCACCCGCGCCGAGAGTTCCGGCGAGAACCCAGCGCTGTGACAGATCGGACTGCGTGAAGCCGACGGTGTCGGCGCCCGTCCACCAGGAGACGACGGAACCGGTACGCACGATGTCGGATGCGAGGGCGTCGGCGGACGGTGTGGTGACGTCGGCGGTCACGGCCTGCGCGGAGACGAAGTTGGCGGACCCGTCGAAGAGTGCCACTCGGGCGACCTCGTTCCCGGCCGGGGGGAGGTAGACCGCGAGACGATCCCCGACCACCGCGAGGACGCGTGCTGCCGCTGCGTCCGCGGGGACGTCGGCCAGGATGGTCGAGCCGTACACGTCGGGCACCGTGTTGTCCTTCGGTGCGGGGTTCATCGACGTCAGGCGCAGGCCTTCCTCACCGGGACACCGTTCCAGCACGGCGAGGCGGGTGCTCGCGGACGCGCTCGACACGAGGTCGCATCCGGTGCGGGGTTGGCTGCGCGGGTTGACCGGGGCGTCGACACGCCCGTACTCGAGGGTGCGCACGAGGTCGGAGCGCCAGAGCTCGAGGCGCGTGGCGCCGAGTTCGGTCACGTACGTGCCGTCGAACGACAACCGGACCGGGTCGTCGGCGTCGTTGGTGCGCTGGTCCTCGCGCGCTCCGGTGGACCCGTCGAGCTCGGTGACCTGGCCGCATCCCCGGCCGTCCCGGAACACCGCCACCGCCGCGTCCCACGCCCCCACGACCGAGCAGAGGGCCCGGTCACGCGTGTAGGACCAGGACGGCGAGCCGGTGGCGGGATCGAGTCCGGTCACCGCGTCGTCGGTGGAGACGACGACGGCTCCGCCGACGGTGGTCGGTGCCCCGGTTCCGGTGTCGTCGGCGCGCCAGATCTCCGAGAACGACTCGGGCACCGACAATGCCGACGCCGGGGCGGTGAGAGGCACGTCGGCGACCACGGACGTGGTGCCGCGAGCGTCGCTGCGGAACCAGATCACCGAGGCGCCCACCAGGACGACCACGACGATCACCACAGCGGCGATCACGTCGACGCGGGTGCGCCGTTCGGGAGCGAGCACGTCAGGTACGTGACGGTCAGTCGGACGTACCGGCGGACGACGAGGCCTCCGCCGACGCGCCGTTCTCACCGGCGTGCGCCGCGGACCCGGCGGACGACCGGCGTCGACGGCGACGACGGGGCTTGTCCGACGTGGATCCGTCACCGGACGCCTCGGCGGGACCTGTCGTGGCCGAACTGTCCGCGGTGGCGGCAGCGTCGGCGTGGCCCCCGCCGCGGGTGCGGCGACGTGACCGGCTCCGGCGCGACGTGGTGGTGGCCTCGCCGTCCGACGCCTGGTCGGAGTTCTCGCTCCGGCTCGAGCGGGTGTCCGTCTTCTCGGCGGCGGGAGTCTCGGCGCGCCGCTTCGCGATGCTGCCCGTGGTGCCGTGCGGGATGTTCAGTTCCGCGTACAGGTGCTCGGAGCTGGAGTACGTCTCCACCGGGTCGGGGATGTCGAGGCCCAGGGCCTTGTCGATCAGCTGCCAGCGGGGGATGTCGTCCCAGTCGACCAGCGTGACGGCGATACCGGTGCGGCCCGCACGACCCGTACGTCCGATGCGGTGGACGTACGTCTTCTCGTCCTCGGGGCACTGGTAGTTGATGACGTGGGTGACGTCGTCGATGTCGATACCGCGCGCCGCGACGTCGGTGGCGACGAGCACGTCGATCTTGCCGGAGCGGAACGCCGCGAGCGACTTCTCGCGGGCGACCTGCCCGAGATCACCGTGGACGGCGCCGACGGAGAATCCGCGCTCGGCCAGATCGTCGGCGACCTTCTGGGCAGTGCGCTTGGTGCGCGTGAAGATCATCGTGGCGCCGCGGCCCTCGGCCTGCAGCACCCGCGCGACCATCTCCGCCTTGTCCAGTGCGTGTGCCCGGTAGACGTGCTGGGCGGTGCGCTCGTGGATCGCGGAGGACTCGGCCTCCTCGGCGCGGATGTGCGTCGGCCGAGTGAGGAACGTGCGGGCGAGCGTGATGATCGGCCCGGGCATGGTCGCAGAGAACAGCATGGTCTGACGCTTCTCCGGCACCATGCTCATGAGGCGCTCGATGTCGGGGAGGAAGCCCAGGTCCAGCATCTCGTCGGCCTCGTCGAGCACCAGGACGCCGACCTTGCCCAGGACGAGGTGGCCCTGCTTGGCCAGGTCGAGAAGTCGTCCGGGGGTGCCGACGACGACGTCGACGCCGGTCCGCAGGGTCTCGATCTGGGCCTCGTAGGGCCGTCCGCCGTAGATCGACATGACCTTCACGCGACCGTTGGCCGAGTGCAGGTGCTTCGACGCGTTCTCCAGGTCGGAGGTGACCTGGACGCACAGCTCGCGCGTGGGAACGATGATCAGCGCACGCGGGGTGCCGTCCAGGACCGTGGTGCCCGAGCCGTCGGCCGGACCGGTGGCGAGACGGTGCAGCAGCGGGACGCCAAAGCCGAACGTCTTGCCCATGCCGGTGCGGGCCTGGCCGATGAGGTCGTCGCCTGCGAGTGCCAGGGGAAGTGTGAGTTCCTGGATCGCGAACGTGCGCTCGATGCCGATGTCGGTCAACCCACGGACGATCTCGGGGTGAACGCCCAGCTCGGCGAAGGTCGGGGGAGTGTGGGTGGTGTCCAGGGTGGCCGAGACGGTGGTCTCCGCCACGTCGTCGGTCTCGTGGTCCACAGTGATCTTGCTCAGTGTTTCGGCCTTTCTCGTCTCTCGCCTCGCACGCACGACGAGGGCCAGGCCGCTCCGCGGCCGGTGTCGAAACCCTCGATTCGTCGACAGGCGCGATCGGGGTCGGCCGCAGATGCGGCGACACGATCGGCGGCAGACACGAATCAGGTGCGCGCACAATGTCGTGAGCACGGCTCCCGGTGCTCGCCGCGATCGCCTCCGACGGAGGTGACCACGGTGCGTCGAGCCGGCGTGCGGACCGTCTCGGTCCCTGCTGCCGGCACCGGTGGAGCGTGCTCGCGACCTATTCTACCTGGTCGGCACCCGACGCCGCGGTTCCGCTCGCGCGAGCCGTGTCGACGGTAGTCTCGGCAGCCATGCGAACAGATTCGGATCCACAGCACGGCGGGTCCACTCCGAACGTCCCGTCCGGGTCCGACGAGGGCCTTGCGACCGGGGGAACCGTGCCGGGTGATCACCCCGGAATCATCAGTCTCCTGGGCGTTCTCGCGTACGGCGAGATCTCGGCGTTCTACCGGTTGGTCGACGACGCTCGAATGGCCCCGACGCTCGGCGACCGCATCGCCATGGCGAGCATGGCGGCCGCCGAGATGAACCACTTCGAGGTGCTCGAGGCGGCCCTCGCGGAGCGCGGGCGGGACGTCCTGTCGGTCACCGAGCCTTTCGCCGCCGCTCTCGACGCTTACCATGCCTCGACGCTGCCCTCGACGTGGATGGAGGTGCTCGTCAAGACCTACGTCGCCGACGGCCTCGCCGCCGATTTCTACCGCGAGATCGCGCACAGCCTCCCGGACGACATCGCCGCCACCGTGCGCGAGGTGCTCGCCGAGACGGGCCACTCGGAGTTCGTCGTCACCGAGGTGGTGGCGCGTGTCGCGGCGAGTGCCGCGGACAAGGACCGGTTGATGCTCTGGGGACGCCGCCTGCTCGGGGAGGCCATCACCCAGGCGCAGTTCGTCCTGGCGCAGCGCGAGGAGCTGACCGAACTGGTCATGACGGCGTCGGGCGATTTCAACGGCATCGTGGCGCTGTTCGACCGCATGCAGGTCCGGCATTCCGAGCGGATGGCGATTCTCGGCCTCGTCTGACTCGTGTCGGTGTTCGCTGTGGGCGTGTGCGTCACGCACTCACCGGCGGCCGGTGCTGCTCTAACCTGAAGTGGACAGCAGGTTCGCGACAACGTTTCGGAGGTCGGCCGTGGAGGTCAAGATCGGAATTTCGGACAGCCCACGGGAATTGGTCATCAACAGCGCGCAGACGCCCGACGAGGTGGAGACCCTGGTCTCGAAGGCCTTCGGCGGCGAGGGTGTGCTGTCGTTGGTGGACGAGAAGGGCCGCAAGTTCCTGGTGCCCGCGGGCAAGCTCGCGTACGTGGAGATCGGTCCGTCCGACAGTCGTCGGGTCGGTTTCGCGTCGTCCGGCACCGCCTGACCGACGCGCCCACCGCTCACGAGGAACGGCCCCGCACCTGCTGGTGCGGGGCCGTCGTGGTCGTGAGACCGGGGTGCGTCGCCTACTGGGACTGCAGGGGGACGTGCGAGAGTCCACCCCAGGCGAGGGTGACGGTGGTGTCCACCGCTTCCTCCTTGGTGATGGGGCGATCCGCCTCGAGCCAGTAGCGGGCGGTGAACTGGCTCGCGCCCACGAGGCCGACGGCGAGGATGCGGGCGCGGTGCGGGTCGAGTCCGGAGTCGTGGCTGACGAGGTCGAACACGGCGTCGACGCAGGCCTCGGTGGCCTGATCGACGCGGCTCTGGACCTGAGGGTCGCCCATGAGGTCCGACTCGAACACCAGGCGGAATCCCTGGCTGTCGTTGTCGACGAAATCGTAGAACGCGAGCACGGCGGCCCGGACGCGCTTGTGGTTGTCCGTCGTCGACCGCAGCGCCTGGCGCAGACCCGAGATGAGGCTGTCGACGTAGTTCTGCAGCACCGCGACGTAGAGGTCGAGCTTGCCGGGGAAGTGCTGGTACAGAACAGGTTTGCTGACGCCCGCGCATTCCGCGATCTCGTCCATCCCCGCGGCGTGGTACCCGCGGGCGACGAAGATCTCCCCGGCAGCGGCGAGGAGTTGGGCGCGGCGTGCATCACGGGGCAGTCGAGCACTGCGCCGGCCACTCCCGGTCCCGCCCACGGAGGAGCTTCGGTCGGCGACGTCTGTCATGTGTTTCGTGTGTCCCATCCGCCGCGACACCGGTGGACGAGGATCACTCAGACATCGGAACTACGCGGCATGAAAGTTCTTCCGGATCGTGACGACGATACCCCGGCGCGCCGACCGAAGGCCGCAGACGCGTGTGAGAACCTGGATCGGTGAGTGACCGACGGCAACCGCAGAGAGAGCCTGCGACGCGTGACGACCGTGCGCGACGCTCGCATCAGCCTCTGCGCGCCCAGTGGGATCCCACCGCGGTCGATCCCGGACGCACACGCGCCGCACGGCCGGAGCGCAGCGCCCGGAAGCAGAGCCGGCTGGGGCGGTTCACGTCGACCTACGGTTGGCGCGCCTACGCGATCCCGATCCTCGCGGTCGTGACGGTACTCGTGGTCGTCGACGCGATACGCGATCCCGGAACCGCGTCCACGACGGACTCGGCACCCGGATTCCCCGCGCTGAGCAACACGACCGACGACACCGGCATCATCGGTGTCCCGCCGCAGGCCGACGGGAACTTCGCCGAGACGGTGTCCAGCGGTCAGCTGCCCGACGGCGGTCAGTTCGCGGTGCAGGGCGCAGGCACGTGGCGCGTGGTGCCGGGAGTCACCGACCAGGTGGGCCAGGGCACCGAACGCACGTTCACCTACACCGTCGAGATCGAGGACGGCGTGGACACGACGGGCTTCGGAGGCGACGAGTCGTTCGGTCGCCTCGTCGACCAGACTCTCGCCAATCCCAAGAGCTGGACGAACGATCAGCGTTTCGCCTTCCGCCGCGTCGACACCGGTGATCCGGACTTCCGGGTCTCGCTGACGTCGCAGATGACCATCCGCGACGCGTGTGGGTACGACATCCAGCTCGAGGTGTCCTGCTACAACCCCGGTATCGGCAGGGTGGTGCTCAACGAGCCGCGCTGGGTGCGCGGCGCCGTGGCGTTCCAGGGCGACATCGGGTCGTATCGGCAGTACCAGATCAACCACGAGGTAGGCCACGCGATCGGGTACCAGGCGCACCAGCCCTGCGAGACCGACGGTGGCTTGGCCCCGATCATGATGCAGCAGACCTTCGGCACGGCGAACGACGACATCGCGGTACTCGATCCTGCGGGCGTGGTGCCGATGGACGGCAAGACCTGTCGCTTCAACCCCTGGCCGTACCCCAGGGCATGACCGGGGAGGTACGAGGAGCATGACGATCGTCGACCCGGTGGTGGAACCGGGCCCGGAGCTGAGCCGCGAGCAGGTCGCTCGGTACAGCAGACACCTGCTGCTACCCGACGTCGGAGTGCTGGGCCAGCGGCGTCTACGCAACGCGAGAATCCTGGTGATCGGTGCCGGCGGCTTGGGTTCGCCCGTGCTGCTGTATCTCGCCTCGGCGGGCGTGGGCACCCTCGGCATCGTCGAGTTCGACGACGTGGACGCCTCCAACCTGCAGCGACAGATCATCCACGGCGAGGCCGACATCGGTCGGCCGAAGTCGGTCAGCGCCCGCGAGTCGATCCGGGCTGTGGACTCCACCATCGAGGTCCGGCTGCACCAGGTCCGGCTCGAGCCCCGCAACGCGGTGAACCTCTTCCGCCAGTACGACCTGGTGGTGGACGGCACCGACAACTTCGCGACGCGGTACCTCGTCAACGACGCGGCCGCCGTCGCCGGCATCCCGTACGTGTGGGGATCCATCTATCGCTTCGACGGGCAGGTGTCCGTGTTCTGGGATGCCGCACCCGGCGGTCTCGGCGTCGACTACCGGGACCTCTACCCGGATCCGCCCGCGCCGGGCACTGTGCCGTCGTGTTCGGAGGCCGGCGTGCTGGGCGTGCTCTGCGGGGTCGTGGGCTCGATCATGGCGACCGAGGCCGTCAAGCTGGTGACGGGCATGGGCGACACGCTGCTCGGGCGTCTGCTGGTCTACGACGCGCGCACCATGACCTTCCGCACGGTCACCCTGCGCCGGGACCCCGGTCGCGTGCGGGTGTCCGAGGTGGAGGAGGACTACGAGGTGTCCTGCGGTGTGGCCTCGCCCCTGCCGTCGGTGGACTCGGTGGACGGCGACCTCGATCCGGCGGCCGTGCGCGCGCTGCTGGACGGCGGTGCCCCGGTGGCACTGATCGACGTGCGGGATCCGGTCGAGTGGGACATCGTGCACCTCGACGGCGCAACGCTGATGCCTCTGCCGACGGTGGTGGCCGGTGACGCGGTCGCGTCGCTGCCGACGGACCGGCCGGTGGTGCTCTACTGCAAGACGGGTGTCCGCTCGGCCGAGGCACTCGCGGTCCTGCGGTCCGCCGGCATGGCCGACGTCCACCACCTGCGCGGCGGACTCGAGGCGTGGGCGCGCGACGTCGACCCCACCGTCCCGACGTACTGACACCGGGTTCGGTCACGCGTGCCGGGACACGCGCTCACCGGGGTCTGCGGACTCGCACCGCGGCGGCGGTACGGTGGCCGTCATGACATCGGCGGAACCTCCCCAGCACGTCATCGGCACGTTCGGGCTCCGAGACGTCGCGCCGGTGGCTCTGGGAGCGGACTGGGACGGCGGTTGGCGTCTCGGTGACGTCGTCCTGTCCCCGGTGGCCGATCACGCCCGCGGCGCCTGGTCGGCGAAGGTGCGCGAAACCCTTGCGGTGGAGGGGGTTCGGCTCGCACGGCCGGTGCGGTCGACCGACGGCCGCTACGTCGTGTCCGGATGGCGCGCGGACACGTACATCGAGGGGGTTCCCGAACCCCGCCACGACGAGGTCGTCTCGCTGGCGACCCGGCTGCACGTCGCGACGTCGCAGCTCGAAAAACCGCGGTTCCTGACGCAGACGCCGGTCGCGCCGTGGAGTGACGTGGACGTGTTCGTCGCCGCTGATCGTGCTGCGTGGGAACAGGTTCCGTTCCGCTCCGCCCGTGCCGGGGGAGCGGTGGAGCCGACGTCGCCGGACGGTGTGCGCAGTGTCGAGGTGATCGGTCAGCTGGCCACCCTGCGTCGGCCGGTGCGCGAGCCCGACCAGTTGGTGCACGGAGATCTGTTCGGCACGGTGCTGTTCGACGGCGTGCAGGCTCCCGGTATCACCGACATCACCCCGTACTGGCGCCCCGCGTCGTGGGCCGCGGCCGTGGTGGTCGTCGACGCGCTCTCCTGGGGCGGCGCGGACGACGGGCTCATCGGCCGCTGGGAGGATCTCCCCGAGTGGCCGCAGATGTTGTTGCGGGCGGTGATGTTCCGCCTCGCGGTGCACGCTCTGCATCCGCGCTCGACCGCCGAGGCGTTTCCCGGTCTGGCCCGTACCGCCGATCTGGTGCGCCTGATCCTCTAGTCGGTCGGCAGTGCGCCGGTGTCCCGATCGTCGGCACCGTCCGCGGCGAGCTCGGTGAAGAAGCAGCGTGCGGCGGTGGCCGCCGCGTCGGCGTCCCCGGACACGACCGCTCGGACCAGGGCCGCGTGCTCCTCGTGGAACGCACGGTCGGAATCGGCGTCGTGGTCGAGGATGGTCTCCTCGATACTGGGGAGCAGGAAGTCGTAGACCTCCAGGTAGATGCTGTTGTGGCTGGCCGCGACGATGGCACGGTGCAGGGACACGTCGAGATGCAGGGCCCGGGTGCGGTCGACGTCCCACAGTGCGGTCCGATGCGCCAGGGTGTCCTCGAGCATCCGGACGTCCTCGTCGGTCCGCCGCTCGGCGGCCAGTGTGGCCGCGGTGATGTCGAGCGCCCGCCGCAGCTCCAGGACGTCGCGTCGCCGCGCGGACGAGAAGTACTTGCCGAGGGCCGACGGCATCTCCGACGACGCGAGCACGTAGGTGCCCGATCCCTGGCGCCGCTCGAGCATGCCCGCGTGCACCAGCGCCTGGACGGCCTCGCGAACGGTGTTGCGTCCCGTGCCGGTCAGCTCGGTCAACTCCGGTTCTGTGGGTATCCGCGTACCGACGGCCCACGTCCCGGACTCGATCTCGCCTCGTAACTGGTCGGTGACCTGCCCGATGAGGCTCTGTCGGCGTACGGGTTGCACGTCAGTGTCTTTCTCTCGTGTGGTGTCGGTCTCGGCCAGTCTAATAGTCCTTTGCCAGACAGGTCGGATCATCCTATGATTCGTCCCATGACTGCGACCGCCACCATTGCCGAGCCCGGGTCACGCTCGACACTGCAGGGACGGCTGTTGGTGTTCGCGGCACTCATCCTGTCCGCGTTCACACTTCGGGCAGCGGTCACCTCGGTGTCGCCGCTGTTCCCCCGGATCGGCGACGACCTCGGGTTCGGCGCCGGCGCCATCGGGCTCCTCGGGATGCTCCCGACCGCGATGTTCGCGCTGTTCGGCGTGCTCACCCCGGTCATCGCGACTCGTCTCGGACTCGAACGGACGGCACTCGCCGCGGCGGCTCTGACCGGTGTCGGCATCTTCGCGCGGGCGTTCGCCCCCGGGCTCGGGTCGCTGGCGCTGCTCTCGGCGGTCGCCCTGGCCGGTATGGGTATCGGCAACGTGGTCATCCCGCCGCTGGTCAAGCGCTACTTCTCCGACCGGCTCGCCATGATGAGCACCGTCTACATCTGCCTCCTGCAGCTGGGCACCATCGTCCCGTCGCTCACGGCGGTCCCCGTCGCCGACGCGGTCGGGTGGCGCTGGTCGCTCGCGATGTGGGGTGTGGCCGCCGTCGCCGCCGTGGTGCCGTGGACGGCCATCGTGCTGACGCGACGCACTCGCCCCGCCGCCCCCGCGGTGCGCGGTGCGGAGTCTCCGGCGCAGGACGCCGCCGTGGAGGCCGAGCTCGACGGGCCGCTCACCGAGCCGTCGGCCCAGCCGGTGGCGCCGCCCGTCCCGGTCTGGCGCACCTCGCTCGGCTGGGGGATGGCCGGCATGTTCGCGATGACGTCCATGGTCACGTACTCGATGCTGACGTGGCTGCCCTCCCTCCTGGTCGAGGCCGGCATCAGCGAGGGTGCCGCCGGTGCCTCGCTCGGGGTGTTCGCCGCGGTCGGTCTCGCGGGTTCCCTGCTCGCGCCGTCCTTCACCAGTCGGATGGTCGACCCCTATCCCATCGTCATCGGCTGCGCGGTCTGCTATCTCGCAGGCTTCGCGGGCCTGCTGTGGGCGCCCGCGACGGGCACGGTGCTGTGGCTGGTGTTGGTCGGTGCAGGTCCGACGACGTTCCCGATGTCGCTCACGCTCATCAATCTGCGCACGCGCACGGCCGTCGGCTCGGCATCCCTGTCCGGCTTCACGCAGGGAGTCGGGTACACCATCGCCTGCGCCGGCCCCATTCTCTTCGGTGTGCTGCACGAGAACACCGGGGGCTGGGAGTGGTCGTTCGCGTTCCTCACGTGCGGCATCGCCGTGCTGCTGGTCGCCGCCAAGGCCGCCTGCCGTCCGCGCGTCCTCGAGGACGGGCCCGTTCGCCAGGCTCAGTCGCGACCCTGACCCTCACGAAGCAGACCCTCACCGACCCGGAAACACGGACGTGAGGTCAAGTTCACGCACGGGTCACAGCGTGCAGCGCCCCCGCAACATGGTTTTCCTATCTTTGGGCTTCCCCAGAGATCAGGAGGCCACTCGTGACCAGCTTGTCGGATACCGGCGCTGCCACGGCGCCCACCGGTGCCCCCGGTGCAGTCGCTCGTAAGCACCACATCACGAACTGGGACGCGGAGGACGTCGAGGCCTGGGAGGCCGGCGGCAAGCACATCGCCCGCCGCAACCTGATCTGGTCCGTCGTCGCGGAGCACGTCGGCTTCTCCATCTGGTCCATCTGGTCCGTGATGGTGCTCTTCATGCCGATGGCGCAGTACGGCATCGACCCGGCCGGGAAGTTCTTCCTGGTGGCCGTGCCGACATTGGTCGGTGCCATCCTGCGGATCCCGTACACGTTCGCCACCGCGAAGTTCGGCGGCCGTAACTGGACGATCTTCAGCGCCCTCGTCCTGCTGATCCCGACCGTGCTGACGCTGTACTTCATGATGAATCCCGCCTCGTACACGACGTATCTCGTCGTGGCCGCGTTCGCGGGACTGGGCGGCGGCAACTTCGCCTCCTCGATGACCAACATCAACGCCTTCTATCCCCAGCGTGAGAAGGGGTGGGCTCTCGGACTGAATGCAGGCGGCGGCAACATCGGTGTCCCCGTCATCCAACTCATCGGGCTCCTCGTCATCGCGACGGTGGGCAACACCGCACCCGAGATCGTGTGCGCCGTCTACCTCGTCCTGATCGCGGTCGCCGCCGTCGGCGCGGCCCTGTACATGGACAACCTGGACAACCAGAAGACCAACGGCCGCTCCATGATCGACGTGCTGCGCTTCTCCGACTCGTGGTGGATCGCGTTCCTCTACATCGGCACGTTCGGGTCGTTCATCGGCTACAGCTTCGCGTTCGGGCAGATCCTGCAGATCAACTTCCTCGCCGGTCTGGCCGACGGGGGTGCGGTCACCCCGGCCATGCAGGCACAGGCCTCCCTGCACGCCGCTCAGATCGCGTTCATCGGCCCGCTCCTCGGTTCCCTGTCCCGACCGATCGGCGGCAAGTTCGCCGACCGCGTCGGCGGCGGCCGCATCACGATGTACACCTTCGTCGCGATGATCTTCTCCGCCGGCATCCTGGTCGCGACGTCGATGACGGACGACGCCACGGCAGGAGCGGCGACCGGATCGATGATGGTGTTCTACGTCGTCGGCTTCATCCTGCTGTTCGTGCTCTCGGGGCTCGGTAACGGCTCCGTCTACAAGATGATTCCGGCGATCTTCGCGTCGAAGTCGACGTTGCTGGTGGGGATGTCGGCCACCGAGCAGGCCGCGTGGTCCCGCCGGATGTCCGGTGCGCTCATCGGTATCGCCGGTGCGATCGGCGCGCTCGGTGGAGTGGGCATCAACCTGGTCCTGCGCGCGTCGTACTCGGGCGCGGAGAAGTCGGCGACGTCCGCCTTCTGGGTCTTCCTCGTCTTCTACGTCCTCTGCGCCGCGGCCACGTGGGCCGTGTACCTCCGCCGATCCGGCGCGCGTACCGCGAACGAGCAGGACGTGGTCACCGTATGACCGTCGCTGCATCCGTGCCGGAGACCCTTCGGCCACCGACTAACCGAGCAGGAACGGCGACGCACTGCCCGTACTGCGGGTTGCAGTGCGCGATGACCGTCACCGGCACGGATGCAGCGAGCGCCGGGATCGAGGCCCGCCAGTTCCCGACCAACAAGGGTGGTCTCTGCCAGAAGGGGTGGACCGCCGCCGAGGTGCTGCGAGTGCCCGGCAGGCTCACCACACCACTGGTGCGTGTCGACGGGGAACTCGTCCCGACGACCTGGGACGCCGCACTCGACGCGGTGGCCACGACGCTTCGACGCGTCCGGGCCGAGCACGGCGCCGACGCGGTCGGGATCTTCGGGGCGGGCGGGCTGACCAACGAGAAGTCCTACATGCTCGGCAAGTTCGCCCGTGTCGCGCTGGGCACGTCGAACATCGACTACAACGGGCGGTTCTGCATGTCGTCGGCCGCGGCCGCCGGCAACAAGTCGTTCGGAATCGACCGAGGACTGCCGTTCCCGTTGGCGGACATCGGTTCCGCGCGGGCCGTGCTGGTGCTGGGCGGCAACGTCGCGGAGACGATGCCCCCCTTCGTGCAGCATCTCCGGACCGCCGCCGACGCGGGCGGGCTCATCGTCGCCGACCCACGGCGCACCGCGACGGTGGACCGGGCGCTGTCCGCCGGCGGAGTGCACCTGCAACTGTCGCCGGGCACCGACCTGGCCCTCGCACTGGGCCTGGTGCACCTGGCAGTGGTCGAGGGGTACGCCGATCGCGACTACATCGACTCACGCACCGAGGGTTTCGACGAGTTCTGGACGGCGGCGGCGCAGTGGTGGCCGGAGCGGACCGAGCGCGTCACCGGCGTTCCCGTCGCTCGCCTGCGGGAGACGGTGCGGTTGCTGGCGCAGTCACGGGACGCGGGTACGGGCGCCTACGTGCTCACCGCCCGTGGCGCCGAACAGCACGCGTCCGGAACCGACACGGTCTCGGCCGTCATCGGACTCTCTCTCGTGCTGGGGCTGTGCGGACGACACGGAACCGGATACGGCTGCATCACCGGCCAGGGCAACGGACAGGGCGGACGCGAGCACGGGCAGAAGGCGGACCAGCTTCCCGGATACCGCAAGATCACCGATCCCGCAGCGCGTGAACACATCTCCGCCCTCTGGGGTATCGAGGAGTCCGCACTCCCGGGTGCGGGACTGAGCGCCTATGAACTGCTCGACGCCCTCGGCACTCCCGGTGGTCCCCGCGCGCTCATGGTGCACGGCTCGAACATCGCCGTCTCGGCCCCGCGGGCCGGTCACGTCGTCGATCGGCTCGCCTCACTCGAGATGCTCGTCGTCACCGATTTCGTGCTCTCCGAGACTGCCGCGATGGCCGACGTGGTGCTGCCGACGCTGCAGTGGGCCGAGGAGGAGGGCACCATGACCTCCCTCGAGGGCCGCATCCTGCGCCGGCGCAGGGCCGTGGACGCTCCCGAGGGCGCGCGCGGGGAGCTCGACATCCTCGCCGATCTCGCCGTTCGCCTGGGCCAGCCCGCCGACCGCTTCCCCCGCGACGCACGGACGGTGTTCGAGGAGTTGCGCCGAGCGTCCCGCGGTGGCATCGCCGACTACTCGGGCGTGACCTACGAGCGTCTCGACGCCGGGGAGGCGCTGCACTGGCCGGTACCGTCGGAGACGCACGGCGGCACACCGAGACTGTTCCTGGATCGTTTCGAGACACCCACCGGGCGAGCGCGTTTCGTCACGGTCGACCAGGTCGGGCCCGCAGAACCCACCGACGCCGACTTTCCTCTCCTCGCGACGACGGGGCGGGTGCTCACGCACTACCAGTCCGGTGCGCAGACCCGGCGCGTGCCGTCCCTGTCGGAGGCGGCAGGCCCGATGTTCGTCCAGGTCCACCCGGACACCGCCGGTCGCGCGGGGCTCGAGGACGGCGACGACGCGGACGTCGTCTCGCGCCGCGGAACGGTCGTCGCCCGCGTGCGGTGCGACGCGTCGATGCGGCTCGACACGGTGTTCCTGCCGTTCCACTTCGCCGATGCGGCGCGCGCCAACCTCGTGACCAACCCGGCACTCGATCCCACCAGCCGGATGCCCGAGTTCAAGGTCTGCGCGGTGCGCATCGCCGCGCACCTGGTCGGCGCGACGGACGGGGAGACGGCATGAGTGCACCTCATCGCGTCGTCGTGGTCGGGAACGGCCTCGCCGGTGCCCGGTTGCAGGAGGAGATCCACCGACGCGACGCGGATGCGGCCCGCGTCCAGGTGGTGGTCTACGGCGACGAGAATCACGCCGCGTACAACCGCATCCTGCTCTCCAACGTGGTCGCCGGGCACCTGACCCCGAGGGACACTCGAATCAAGCCCGAGAACTGGTGCGAGCGCAACGGTCTGGAGACGCACATCGGGGTCGCGGTCACGTCGATCGATCGCGAGCGGCGCACGATCACGCGCTCGGACGGGTCCACGGACACCTACGACACGCTCGTCCTCGCCACCGGCTCGCGGTCCTTCCTGCCGCCCGCGCCCGGCATGACCGACGCCGACGGTCACCCCGCGGACGGTGTGGTGGCGTTCCGCACTCTCGCCGACTGCGACGCCATCACCGCAGCAACGGGACCCGGTTCCCGCGTCGTCGTGATCGGCGCCGGGCTTCTCGGCATCGAAGCCGCACGCGGCGCCCTCATGCGCGGATCGGACGTCACCATCGTCCACCCCCGCGCGTATCCGATGGAGAAGCAGATGGACGCCGGTGGCGGCGCCGTGCTGACCCGAGTGTTGCGAGAGCTGGGGATGGACGTGGCGCTGGGCGCTCGGGCCGAGGCTCTGCGTACCGCGCCCGACGGCACGCGCGAACTCGTGTTGTCCGACGGCAGCGCGTTGCCCGCCGACCTGGTCGTCGTCGCGGCCGGGATCCGTCCGAACATCGACCTCGCCGTCGCGGCCGGGCTCGACGTCGACCGCGCTGTCGTCGTCGACGACGACCTGCGCACCTCCGACCCGCACATCCGCGCGATCGGCGAGTGCGCCCAGCACCGCGGTGAGGTCTACGGCCTGGTCCAGCCCGCCTGGGAAATGGCCGGGGTGGTCGCGGACCAGCTGTGCGGCAGCGCGTCCCGCGCCGAGTACCACGGCACCGCGCAGATCACCCGCCTCAAGGCGCACGACGTCGACCTCGCCTCGATGGGCGAGATCGACGTCGACCCGAACGACATCGAGTCCGAGGTCCTGGTCATGAGCGACCCCACCCGCGGCCGGTACGCGAAGGTCGTCGTCCGCAAGGACCGCCTGGTCGGCGCGGTGATGCTCGGCAACCCGGAAGTCGTCGGAACGCTCAGCCAGTACTTCGACGGCGGATCGCTGGTCCCCGTCGACCGTATGACCCTGCTGCTCGGGCACCTCGTCGGTGGCCCCACCGAGAGCGCCAACCCGTCGACCATGCCCGACGCAGCCGTGATCTGCCGCTGTAACACCGTCACCAAGAAGCACTTGGTCAGCGCGTGGCGCGGCGGTGCCCACACCCCCGAGGCCATGGCCGAGAAGACCCGCGCCACCACCGGTTGCGGTAGCTGCGTGGGCGTCGTCGACGGCCTTTGCGACTGGCTGCACCGAGCGGATCCCGTCCCCGACAACGACCGGCCTCCGGCCTTCCCGGTCCCCGACAACGGCCGGCCTCCGGCCTTCCCGGTCACCGCATGACCGACCCGAGTCACACCACCCGTTCACCGTTTCCCGAGGAGATTGTCATGACCGACCAGACCGCTCACCGCACAGCCGTGGTGGTGGGACACGGAATGGTGGGCCACCGGTTCGTCGAGGCGCTGCGTGCACGCGACACGGCCGGCGAGTGGTCCGTCACCGTCCTCTGCGAGGAGGCCCTCCCCGCCTACGACCGCGTCGGGCTCTCGTCCTACGTCGGCGCCTGGGACCACAAGGAACTCGCGTTGGCGGGCAACGACTATGTCGGGGACACCGCGGTGACCCTGCGTACCGGCGTGCGGGCCGAGTCGATCGACCGCGACGCTCGGGTGGTCACCACCTCGGACGGTGCGGTGGTGCCGTACGACGCGCTGGTCATGGCCACGGGGTCCTACCCGTTCGTCCCCCCCATCGCGGGGCACGACCTCGATCGCTGCTTCGTCTATCGCACGATCGACGACCTGGATCGTATCCGCACCTGCGCCGACGCGGCCGGCCCCGGCGCAGTGGGAGTGGTCGTCGGCGGCGGCCTGCTCGGTCTCGAGGCCGCGAACGCCCTGAAGCAGATGGGCATGACGCCGCACGTGGTGGAATTCGCGCCGCGACTGATGCCGCTGCAGGTCGACGAGGGCGGCGGTGCGGTCCTGGCGAAGCTCGTCACCGAGCTCGGTGTCACCGTCCACGCCGGTGTCGGCACCTCGGCCATCGCCGAGAACGATCACGGCATCGACGTCACTCTGGCGGACGGCAGCGTCATCGATGCCGCCCTTCTGGTGTTCTCGGCGGGTGTCCGCCCGCAGGACGCTCTCGCCCGCACCAGCGGCCTCCCGGTCGGCGAGCGTGGTGGCATACTCACCGACATCGGTTGCCGTACCGAGGATCCCGCGATCTACGCCATCGGCGAGTGTGCGGCCATCGAGGGCCGGTGCTACGGTCTCGTCGCTCCGGGGTACTCCAGCGCGGAGGTCGTCGCCGATCGGCTCGTCGGCGGTACCGCCGAGTTCCCGGGCGCGGACCTCTCGACCAAGCTCAAACTGCTCGGTGTGGACGTCGCCAGTTTCGGAGACGCGATGGGCGCCACCGAGGGCGCACTCGAGGTGGTGCTCAACGATGCCGCGAAGGGCACCTACGCCAAGCTCGTGCTGTCGGACGACGCGAGGACTCTGCTCGGCGGCATCCTCGTGGGGGACGCGTCGGCGTACGCGACGCTGCGCCCGCTCGTCGGCCGCGAACTCCCGGGCGATCCGGCTGCACTGATCTCGCCGAGCGGCGAGAAGCTCGGCGCCGGAGCGCTTCCCGACGATGCCGAGGTGTGCTCGTGCAACGGTGTGGACAAGGGGACCATCTGCTCGGCCATCGCTGCGGGCGCCTGCGACATCGCCTCGGTCAAGTCCTGCACCGACGCCGGCACCACGTGCGGTGGCTGTCTCCCCACGATCAAGCAGTTGCTCGCCGCGTCGGGCGTGGTCATGTCGAAGGCCCTGTGCGAGCACTTCTCCCAGTCGAGGCGCGAGTTGTTCGAGATCGTCGCCGGCGCGGGCATCCGCACGTTCTCCGGTCTCGTCGCCGCTCACGGCCGCGGCGCCGGCTGCGACATCTGCAAGCCGGTCGTGGCCTCGATCCTGGCGTCCACGTCCTCGGAGCACATCCTCGACGGTGAGCAGGCTGCACTGCAGGACACCAACGATCACTTCCTCGCCAACATCCAGAAGAACGGCACCTACTCCGTCGTGCCGCGGATGCCGGGTGGGGAGTGCACTCCCGAACAATTGATCGTCATCGGTGAGGTGGCACGCGACTTCGGTCTGTACACCAAGGTGACGGGTGGTCAGCGCATCGACATGTTCGGCGCGCGCGTGGAGCAGCTCCCCGCCATCTGGAAGCGACTGGTCGACGCCGGCATGGAGTCGGGTCAGGCCTACGGGAAGTCGTTGCGCACCGTGAAGAGTTGCGTCGGGTCCACGTGGTGCCGCTACGGCGTGCAGGACTCCGTGGGCATGGCCGTCGACCTCGAGAAGCGCTACCGGGGTCTGCGGTCCCCGCACAAGATCAAGTTCGGTGTGTCCGGCTGCGCCCGCGAATGCGCCGAGGCGCGCGGCAAGGACGTCGGCATCATCGCCACCGAGAGTGGCTGGAACCTGTACGTCGGCGGCAACGGCGGGCAGTCGCCGAAGCACGCGCAACTCCTCGCGTCGGGGTTGGACGACACCACTCTCGTCCGGTACATCGACCGGTACCTCATGTTCTACGTGCGCACGGCGGACCGCCTGCAGCGCACGGCGCCGTGGGTCGAGAGTCTCGAGGGCGGACTCGACCACCTGCGCGCCGTCGTGTGCGAGGACAGCCTGGGTATCGCCGCGGACCTCGAGGCAGCGATGGCGTCGCACGTCGAGGGCTACAGGGACGAGTGGCGGGGTGTGTTGGAGGACGAGACCAAGCTCGCGCGCTTCGTCTCGTTCGTCAACGCCCCGGAGGAGTCCGACCCCACCGTCTCGTTCGACGAGTCCGGTGCCCGCAAGGTTCCGGTCCTGATGGGGATGCCGTCCGTTCCGGTCGGGTGAGTGGTCGGGAAGGCCGGAGGCCGGCCGAGATGTGGCCCGTCATGTCGCCGTAACGGCCGAGTAACACCAGCCCCGTAGAACTGTCCCCAGGGAGGACCACCATGACTGTCATCGACTCAGCACCTCGCCATTCCACGACCGTGACCAGCGGCGACACCGACGAGTGGATCACCGCGCTCGCACTCTCGGAACTCACTCCGGGTCGGGGAGTCGCCGTGTTGCTGCCCTCCGGGGCGCAGGTGGCGTTGTTCCGCACCGGCGACGAGGAGCTGTTCGCCGTGAGCAACATCGACCCCTTCGGACGGGCCGCCGTGATGTCGCGCGGACTGGTCGGGGACCGCGGCGGCGAGCCGACCGTCGCGTCGCCGTTGCTCAAGCAGGTATTCTCGCTGGTGGACGGCCGTTGCCTCGACGATCCGGACACGACCTTGGCGGTACACGAGGTCACCGTGATCGACGGCGTCGTCGCAGTGTCCGCCCAGCCCTCGGGCGCATCGACCCAGACCTCGGGCACATCCGTCCGGCCGAGAAGTGGAACGGAGACGACATCCCCGTGATCGATCAGCCGACCTCGTCCGACGCTCCCCTCGCGGGGTTCACCGTGGGCGTCACCGCGGCTCGACGCGCCGACGAACTGGCCTCGCTGCTGGTGCGGCGCGGAGCGAACGTGGTGCATGCCCCGGCGATCAGGATCATTCCGCTGTCGGACGATGCGGAGCTCGGTCGTCGTACCCACGAGATCATCGAGTTTCCGCCGGCTGTCACCGTGGCCACCACGGGCATCGGTTTCCGTGGCTGGATGGAGGCCGCCGACGGGTGGGGCGACGCCGAGGAGCTCACTCGGGCCCTCGAAGGCACCCGCATCCTGGCCCGTGGGCCGAAGGCCAAGGGAGCCATCCGTGCAGCAGGTCTGCGCGAGGAGTGGTCACCGGAGTCCGAGTCGTCCGCGGAGGTGCTGGAACATCTGTTGGCGGAGGGTGTGGACGGCGTCCGCGTCGCGGTGCAACTGCACGGCGCCACCACCGAGTGGGAGCCGGTTCCGGACTTCTGCGAGGTGCTGCGGGAGGCCGGCGCGACGGTCATCCCGGTTCCGGTCTACCGCTGGGTGCAACCCGACGACTCGGCACCGATGGACCGCATGATCGAGGCCGTACTGTGTGGTGACCTCGATGCGGTGACCTTCACCAGTGCCCCCGCCGTGGCCTCGATGTTGATGCGCGCCAAGGAGAACGGTGTGCTGGAACCGATGCTGCAGTCGTTCCGCGATCGGGTGCTCGCCGTGTGCGTCGGGCCCGTGACCTCCGCTCCGCTCGACGTACTGGGTGTTCCCACGACGGCGCCCGCGCGGGCGCGTGTCGGAGCTCTCGTGCGCCACGTCGCCGACGAACTTCCGCGTCGAGCGGGCATCGTCCGGGCCGGCGGTCACGAGTTGCGCGTTCTCGGCGCGTGCGTCGTCGTCGACGGCACACCCAAGGCTCTGTCACCCGCGGGCATGGCCGTGCTGAAGACTCTCGCTCGCCGTCCCGGACAGGTGGTCTCCCGCGAGGACCTGCTCGCCGCTCTGCCGGGTGGGGGCGGCGACACCCATGCCGTCGAGACGGCCATGGCGCGAGTGCGGTCCGCGCTCGGCGCACCCAGAGCGATCCAGACCGTCGTCAAGCGGGGATACCGCCTCGCCGTCGACGACAGCGCGGACGACCTGCTCGATGCCGTGTCGAGTGTTCCGGGCGGCGGCCTCGGCCGGACGGGGGAGGCGTCGTGAGCAATCCTCGACTGGTCCTCGTCGCGCACGGCACGCGCAACCCCGCCGGCGTCGAGGTGATCGCCGCGCTGGCCGACGCCGTGGCTCCGCACGTGGGCCCGGTGCGGGTCGCCTTCGTCGACGTGCTGGGACCCACTCCGTCGGAGGTTCTGCGCGATGTCGACGGTCCCGTCGTGGTCGTGCCCGCCTTCCTGGCCTCGGGCTATCACGTGCACGCGGACGTGCCCCGCGAAATCGCCGAGAGCGGTCACGACGACGTCCACGTCACCCGCGCACTGGGCCCGGATCTCGACCTCGCGCGGGTACTGCGTGACAGGCTCGAGCAGATCGGATGGACGACCGGCGATCGCATCGTCCTCGCCGCGGCGGGCTCCTCCGACGTGCGGGCCCTCGACGACGTGCACACCGCGGCGGATCAGCTCGCCGCCGTCACCGGATCGGCGGTCACCGTCGCCTACGTCGCCACGGGCGAGCCGCGCGCGGCGAACCTGGTCCCCACTCTGAAGGCCACTGGGGAGAAGGTCTTCGTCGCCTCGTACCTGTTGGCGCCCGGTCTCTTTCACACGAGGTTGCGGTCCGTTGGAGCGGACGGTGTCACCGAACCGCTGGGGCTGCACGGGGGAGTGGTGCAGCTGCTCGTCGATCGCTACCGTGAGGGTGTCGACGTCATCTCTGCGGCAGCGGCACGATCTCGACGGGAGCGCCCGGACTCCGGCCCGCAGTGACGACGGCGATGCCGTCACGGCCCACCAGCGCGGCGAGATGTGCTGTACGCACGGAGCTCTCGCACCGCCAGGTACCCGCACCGAGGTAGGACGCGGGCAGGGCTCGAGTGACGTCACCGGCATCGACCTCGGTGGCCAGTGTTCCGGTCAGCGGTATCGGGACGGACCGTCCGGTCAAGGCCGCGGCGATGGCGGGCCCGAGCAGCATCACCGTGGTGACGGCGGCATACGGATTGCCGGGAACACCCAGGACCACGCGATGATCAGGCAGCTCCGAGACGGAGGCGGAACCGCCGGGGCGACAGGCGAGTCCGTCGACGACACGGTGTGCTCCGGCACGTCGAAGTGCGTCGTCCAGTCGATCCGCGGCGCCGCCGCCGGTCGCGCCGATGATGACGACGACGTCCGGCGGTGCGGAGTCCGCACCGCCGTGGATCGCCGCGTCGAAGGCATCGTCGGTGTCGGCGCAGTGCGCGACGTCGGCGAGTGCGAACCCGCACGACCGTAGGTACGTCGGCATGACCGGCCCGATGGTGTCGCGGATGCGCCCGGCCACCGGCGCGGTGTCGTCGCCGATCTCGTCGCCCGTGAGAACGAGTCGGACGGTCGGGGCGGGGCGCGTCGACGCCCGGATCACGCCGGCAGAGAGCGCGGCCGACACGACGGCGGGGGAGATGACGGTGCCCGCCGGCGCGAGTTCGCTTCCGCCGTCCCAGTCCTCGGCGACACTGCGGGCGTCGTCGCGCACGGGTGCGCCGTCCGACCGGTGGAGCAGACCGTCGTCGTCGAGAACGACGAACTCGTCGCGTACCACGCCCGCCTCCGCCGGAACCGCTGCGCCGGTGGCGATGCGCACCGCGTGGCCGGTGTCGAGGACGACGTCGTCGGTGGCGCCGGCGACCACCACGGCGTCGTCGACGTGCCAGGGTCCGTCGCCGCGCACGGCGTAGCCGTCCATCGCGGACGTGACGAAGCTCGGAAACGGGCGTGCGGCGATCAGCGGCTCCGCGAGCGTGCCGCCGAGGCTGTCGGCCAGGGACGCGGTACGAGGTGTGATCGCGGTGAGTCTGCTCCCCACGAGGACGCGCGCCACCTCGACGGAGGGGCGTCTCGACGCGGTGCGGACGGCCGCGAGTTCGGTGGGCGTGTCCACGTCGTCGATGCCGGTGAGCGCCACGGTGCCCACGACGTCCGGCAGGGCGTCGCGGATGGACGGGCCGCGCTCGGCGTCCGCCGGACAGCGTGCGAGCGCGGCGGTGACGCCTCGAACGAGGGCGTCGCGACGCCAGGCGCCCACGAGGTACTGGGTGCGACCGGTCGAGTCGGTTCCGAACACTGCTTCGACTGTCGTGTCTCGCAGCAGTTCTCGCACGAGCAGTCGGAGTGCAGGCTCGGTGATGTACGGCAGGTCGGCGGACAGGGTCAACACGACGTCGTTCTCCCGCGGACCGTCACCGTCGTCGACGGTGACGGCCAGCCCGGCCGCCAACGCACGTACCGGGCCTCCGAACGGCGGGTCCTCGCGGGTGCGGCGGACACGCCTCGGTCCCGGCGGGTCGGCAGTCACGTCGTCCGGTCCGACGAGGACGGTGACGGTGCAGAACGACGTCGCTCCCAGCACCCGATCGACGAGGGTGACTCCGTCCACGAGCGCGGCAGGCTTGGTGGTTCCCTGCATTCGTGAGCTGCGTCCGCCGGCGAGTATCAGCGCGTCCGTGCGCGCTGTGCGTCCCGACATGTGATCCACAGTAGTGGAGGCGACGCGGCAGCCTCATCGACCGGTGGTGGACACGGGCCGACTGCGCGGTGGGCCCTCGAGAGAGTGGCGACCGCCTCCCGCGACGGCGACGGCGCCGAACCCGATGCTGAGAGTGGACAGGGCCAGAAGTGTTCCGATGACGATCATGGACAGAGTCTCGACCGGCGAGAGGCCTGATGGAGCAGTCCACTGGACTCGAGTGGACTGTGGCATAGTGGCGGCATGGCATCCACTCCCGCACGGCTGCGCGACGGGTTGTCGGCGCGCGCACTCGCCGCCGCGATCGACATGACCGCCGTCGCGCGGGACAGTCGGTCCCTGTATCTCGGACTCGCGCAGGAACTGCACCGTCTCGTCGAGGAAGGCGCGGTGGCCGCCGATGCCCGCCTGCCCGCAGAGCGCGTCCTCGCGTCGGTGCTGGGGGTCAGCCGGGTGACGGTCGCGTCGGCCTATCGCGAACTCCGTGAGCACGGCATCGCGGTGTCGGTGCACGGGGCGGGCACCTTCGTCGTTCCGCGCGGGGACAGTCAGCCGTGGGGCGGCATCCTGCGCGGCACCCAACCGGGCGTGCTCGAGTTCGTCAACGCCGCACCGCCGGCCTCGGCCCTGCTGGGACCCGCTTACGACGCTGCTGCCCGCGCGCTGAGCACGACGGGCCTGCACGTCGGCTACGTGCCCACCGGTGTGGGCCGACTGCGCGAGGCGATCGCCCGGTACTACTCCGCTCGCGGGCTCCCCACCAGCGCCGACCAGATTCTCGTGACCGCGGGCGCCAGCGATGCGTTGCACGCCGTGATCGACACCTTCGTCGAACAGGGCAATCGTGTGCTGACCGAGCACCCGACCTACCCGGGTGCCATCGACATGGTGCGAGCCGTGGGTGGCAAGTGTGTTCCGGTGGCCATCGATCCGGATGATCCCGACACGTTCGTGGAGAACATGGACAGGGCTGCGCGGCAACATGATCCGGTACTGGCCTACCTGATGCCCGACCACTCCAACCCGTCGGGAGCGGTGTTGCCCGAGACGTCCCGGCGTCGGCTCGCGGCCACGCTGCATCGGCACGCCGTGGTGACCGTGGTGGACGAGGCGTCGGCCGACCTCCGTCTCGACGGCGACGCCGACGTCGAGCCGTTCGGCGCACCGGTCCCGGACCGCGCCTGCATCACGGTCGGATCGTTGAGCAAGACCGTCTGGGGCGGGCTGCGGGTGGGGTGGGTGCGCGCGGACCCGGTGCACCTGGCGCGCGTGGCCACGACCTACGCGAGGCGGCAGCTCTCGGTGTCGATGATGGATCAGTACACGGCCGTGGAACTGTTCGGCGAGTACGACGCGGTGGTGACGCACCGCGCCGATCAGCTGCGGGCGGGTCGCGACGCGGCGATGGCGGCCGTGACGCGGTCGCTGCCGGGCTGGACCTTCCACCGGCCGCGCGGCGGACTGTCGCTGTGGTGCACATTGCCACCGGGTGTCCGGTCGACGGACCTGGTGGAATCGGCCCGCGGGCGCGGACTGCTGCTCGCCCCCGGGTCACGCTTCGGGACGGGATACGCCTTCGACGAGTGCCAACGCATCCCGTTCTCCCGCAGCCCCGAGGAGATCGAGGACGCGGTCGCCGTCCTGGCGGAACTGGTGGGAGCGGGAGTCGATGCCGGGCCCCGCGAGAGCGTTCCGTCGCACGCCGTCCCCGAAGCGATGGTCTGACACTCGATCAGGGCTCGTGGCGGTACCGGACCGAGGCCAGAGCGATGCGGCCGTCGACGGACGACACCCCCTCCTCGGCCAGCGCCGCGAGCTGACGTGTCACGAGGTGGGGAGCCGGGCGGCCGTCGGCACGGATGACCCGGTGCCACGGCAGATCGGAGGAGTCCGTCCGCATGATCCACGCGACGATGCGTGGGCTGGGCAGTCCGACGACCCGGGCGATGTCGCCGTACGTGGTGACACTGCCCGGGGGGACTGCGGCCACGACGGCGCGCACGGCCTCGACCTGTTCGTCGGTGATGCGGCTCACGACGTCGTCACGCGTCGGATCATCTCGTCGACCAGAGCGGCCGATTCGGGACCCTTCGCCTGCGGCACCATGTGGTCGCAGTCCAGGTCGACGATCCGCACGTCCGGCGACGAGCGGACGAGTGCGTCCCGGAACTCCGGTGTGAGGTACGGCGGGTCCACCCGCGCGGCGCGCACGACGGTGACCGGAATGTCACTGGGCGGCAGCACGAACGGGCGCGCGAGCTCGCCCCACGACGCGACGACGGCGGCCGTCGACGTCCGCCATCGCACTCGCCCGTCGTCGGTGTCCACCAGGTGTTCGGCGATCTCCTCGTCGACGAGAGCCGGGTGGACGTCGGACCACGCGCCGTGGAGCTTCTCCGAGCGTGCCTCCGCGGCATCGGTGTAGTCGTCGTACAGCACCGTCGACTGCGCCGTCTCCAGCATCGAGTCCGGCGACAGGCCGATGGCGGGATCGAGCAGCACCAGTCCCGCGACGAGCGACGGGAACGACCTCGCGAGATGGATCGCGAGCGCGCCCCCGTAGGAGTGGCCGACCACGACGACGGGCCCGGCCGAGTGGGCCCGTAGGACGTCGGCCAGCCGATCGACCTGGCGCTCGATCGACCACGGCGGAGTCCACGGTGCCCTGCCGTGACCCACCAGGTCCGGAGCGACGACGCGGGCCTCGGGCAGGTGCTCGCTCCACCGATGCCAGCGCCTGCCGTGGCCGGTCATGCCGTGGATCGCCAGGACCACCGGTCCGGACGCCGGGCCGTACACGGCGACGTCGTCGGCATCCGTCGTGGGGGCGGGGGATTCGGAGGTCGTCGGCATGGGGTCTCCTGAGCGGTCGAGTGTCGACGCGGTGGCGGAACCGAGTCGGTCTCGGAGAGGGGGCTGTGTGGGAACTGGGGGTGTGTCGGACTCCCATGATGCAATGCGCCTCATGAACGACGACGGCGCGGGCACCACCGGAGACGCGGCTGTCACCCGTGGCGGTATCCGGCTGGTGCGCCGGACGCACCGTGTCGCGCAGGTGCGCACGTGGCCGCAGGAGTGTGCGCCGCTGGTCGCGCCGAGTGAGCCCGGCGACTCCCGGCCGTGGCAGGTTCTGGGCGGTCCGGGCACCGGGAAGACCGCGCTCGTCGCCGATGTGGCGGTGGCGCGGATGACGGCGCCGGGAAGCGATCCGGAGTCGGTCCTGGTGCTCACGCACTCGCGTCAGGCGGCCGTCGACATGCGCGAGCAGATCACCGCCGGGCTGTTGGGCGTGTCCTCCGAGCCCCGCGCGACACGCGAGCCACTCGTACGCACGGTGCACTCGTACGCCTTCGCCGTGCTGCGGTTGCAGGCGTCCGCCTACGGCAATCCGCCGCCGCGTCTCCTCACCAACGCGGAGCAGGACTCCGTGATCCGCGAGATGCTCCGCGGTGAGATCGCGGACGGCGCCGCCCGGTGGCCGGAGCGCGTGCGCCCGGCGCTCGGACTGGTGGGCTTCGCGTCCGAGCTCCGTGATCTCGTCCTGCGCGCCGCGGAACGCGGGCTCGGTCCGGAGGACCTGATCGCGTGGGGGCGGAAGCACTCTCGGCCCGAGTGGGTAGCTGCGGGCAAGTTCGCCGCACAGTACGAACAGGCGATGTTGCTTCGAGGATCGGTCGGCGTCGAGACTCCGGAGGCCACGTCGCCCGGACTGGACGCGGCCGAGCTCGTGGGTGCAGCGCTCACGGCGTTCGCGACGGATCCGGACCTGCTCGTCTCCGAACGTCGGCGCATCCGCCACGTGCTGGTGGACGATGCCCAGCACCTCGATCCGCAGGCGGCCCAGCTGGTGCGGCTGCTCTCCGCCGGTGCGTCGTCCACCGTCGTCGCCGGCGATCCCGATCAGGCGGTCTTCTCCTTCCGCGGCGCGGACGCGCACTTCCTCACCGATCTGGACGACGGGCACGGTGGTCGTCGTGTCGTGTTGTCCCGCAACCACCGTTCGGACTCCGGTGTCGGCTCGGTGCAGCGGGCGCTCACCGCGCACCTGTCCGGTCGGGTCGCACACCGTGTCGGCACGCAGTTCCGCGACGACAGGGCGGAGGACGTACACCCGTCGGCCGAGGAGGAGACCCGCGCGGTTCCGCCGGTGCGGGTGGTCGTCGCGTCCTCGACGGCGAAGGAGGCCACCGCCATCGCCGACACGTTCCGCCGTGCGCATCTCGCCGACGGCGTGCCCTGGTCGGAGATGGCCGTCGTCGTCCGCTCCGTTCCGCGGTCGCTGCCGTCCCTGCGTCGCGCGCTGCACGCCGCGGGGGTGCCGGTGGTGTCGTCCGCCACGGCCGTGCCCCTGCATCGGCACCGTGGTGCGGCTGCACTACTGCTCGCGATGCGTGCGGTCGCCGCTGCCCGGTGCGCACCCGAGCGGTCGGCGGCGGTGTTCTCCGACGACGCTGCGTTGGCACTGCTCGAAGGTCCCATCGGAGGGGCGGATCCGCTCGCCGTCCGCAGACTGCGTCGCGGGCTACGGCGGGGTGACGTGGCCGAGGGCGGCGAGCGGGACTCGTCCGTGCTGCTGCGCGCCGCGATGATCGGCTCCTCGGTCGACCCGCTCGTCGCACGTCTGTCCGACGTCGAGAAGGCACCGCTCACCCGCGTCCGTGCCGTGGTCACGGCCATCGCGAAGGCGGTGGGCCCGGCCGGTCGTCGCGTCGAGGACGCACTCTGGGCCGGGTGGCGTGCCACCAGGCTCGAACGCCGGTGGGTGGCGTCGTCCGCCCGGGGTGGGCCTCTCGGCGTGCAGGCAGATCGGGATCTGGACAGCGTCGTCGCGTTGTTCGACGCCGCGGCCGCGTACGTCGACGCACTCCCGCGCGGCACCCTGGAGGGGTTCGTCGAGTACGTCACCGACCAGGAGGTTCCCGTGGGCGACGGGCGGCGTCCCGCGATCGTTCCCGACGCGGTGCGGATTCTGAGTGCCCATGCCGCGGTCGGGCGCGAGTGGGACGTCGTCGCGGTGGCGGGCGTACAGGAGGGACTGTGGCCCGCGCTGCGCCCGCGCGGATCGCTGCTCGGGGTCGAGGCCCTGGTGGATCTCGCCGCGGGCGTCTCCGACGGCGATCGCGAGTTGGACGATCGGGTCTCGCGGACCGCACCGTTGCTCGCGGAGGAACGTCGCCTGTTCCTGGTGGCGTGCAGCCGCGCACGGTCGAGCCTGCTCGTCACCGCCGTCGACTCGGTGACCGGTGGCGCGGACACCGTGCGGTCGAGGTTCGTGGACGACCTGCTCGCGTCCGATGCCGTGCGGTACTCGGACGTCGACGAGAGCGACTCCGGTGCCGGCCCCACCGCGCCTCTCGGCCGGGTGCTCGCGCTGCCCGCTCTGGTCGCCGAGCTGCGTGCGGTCGTGTGCGACCGTCGTGTCGCGGAGAACGACCCCGACCGCCGTGCGCGCGCCGCACGGCACCTGGCGCGACTGGCGAGGGAAGGGGTGCGCGGCGCCCACCCGGACGAGTGGTACGGGCTGTCCGGAACCAGTACCGAGATGCCGCTGTGGGATCCGGCGGACGGGCCGGTGTCGTTGTCGCCGTCCACGGTGGAGGTGCTCACCGCGTGTCCCCTGCGGTGGGCGCTCGAACGCAACGGGGGCACCGACGGCGACACCGTGCACGCGGTCACCGGAACGCTGGTGCACACGCTGGTGCAGGCAGTGGCCGGTCGGGTGCCGCCGGACGAGGTGCGCAGAGAGCTGGAGAAAGCTTGGGTGGCAGTCGATCTCGGATCTGCGTGGTTCTCGCGCAAGGAGCTCGCACGTACCGCCACCATGATCGAGACGTTCCAGGAGTGGATGTCACGCTCACGCGGCGAGCTGACGGAGGCCGGTGTCGAGGTGCCGGTGGACGGGGTGTTGGAACCGCGCACGCCGGACGAGCCCGCCGTCGCGCTGCGCGGACGGATCGATCGGCTCGAACGTGACCCCGACGGACGACCCGTGGTCGTCGACGTCAAGACCGGTAAGAACGCGGCGACGGCCGCGGCGACGGCCGAGCACGCGCAGCTCGCGACGTATCAGGTGGCACTCGCCGCCGGTGCGGTCGAGGGCGAACCGGCCGGCAGTCCCGGCGGCGGGCGGTTGGTCTACGTCGCCAAGCCGCACACCAGGACCGGTGCCACCGAACGAGCGCAGGCAGCACTCACGGGGGAGACCCTCGAGCAGTGGCGCACCGTCGTCGTCGACGCGGCGCGTGCCACGCGGGGCCCGGTGTTCGAGGCTCGCGTCAACGACGGCTGTCGGCACTGCCCGATAGCGTCGTCCTGCCCGGCACAGGACAGAGGCAGGCAGGTGACCGAAGGATGAGAGACGTGGCCCGAGTGAGCCCCGCCGAGGTCGCCGTCGCTCTCGGCCAGTTCCCGCCCACCGACGAGCAGTCGGAGATCATCGCGGCTCCGCGCGGTCCGTTGCTGGTCGTCGCCGGCGCCGGTGCCGGCAAGACGGAGACCATGGCGGCGCGAGTGGTCTGGATGGTGGCCAACGGTCTGGTCCGGCCGGAGGAGGTGCTGGGCCTGACCTTCACGCGCAAGGCCGCCCAGCAGCTCACCACGCGCATTCGCCAACGGCTGGCCCGATTGGCCGGGTCCGACCTGCTGCGGCGTCTCGATGCGTCCGGTGAGCTGCGGCGCACCGTCCTGTCGGGCGAGCCCGAGGTGAGCACGTACCACTCGTACGCGGGCCGACTGCTCCAACGCCACGGCATGGTGCTGCCGCTCGAACCGTCCACGACTCTCGTGTCGGAGACCGAGCTGTGGCAGCTGGCCCACCGCGTGGTGGCCGCATGGGACGGCGACGTCCCACTGGACCGGGCACCGGCGTCGATCACGGAATCCGTGCTCGCTCTGTCCGGTCAGCTCGCCGAGCACCTGGTCGAACCGGGCGACCCGGGAGAGGCCCACACAGAGCTCGAGAAGCTGATCCACCATCTGCCACCGGGCCCGAAGCAGAAGAGCGGCGGTCCCACCAAGGACCTGCTGGGCATACTGCAGGTGCAGGAACACCGGCTCGATCTGCTGCCCCTGGTGGCGCGGCTCCACGAGGTCATGACCCGTGACGGACTGCTCGACTTCGGGCGGCAGATGTCCCTGGCCGCCCGTGTCGCGGCGGACCACCCGGACGTGGGCCGCGACGAGCGCACGCGGTGCCGGCTGGTGCTGCTCGACGAGTACCAGGACACCGGTCACGCGCAGCGGGTCCTGCTGTCCTCGCTGTTCGGGGGTGGCCGTGACGCCACTCTGACGGTGACCGCCGTCGGCGACCCGATGCAGTCGATCTACGGCTGGCGCGGTGCGTCCGCCGCCAACCTGCCCCGGTTCGGTACCGACTTCCCACGCTCGGCGCGCTACCCGGCCCCGGTGCGTCAGTTGTCGACCAGCTGGCGCAACCCGCCCGAGGCGCTCGCGCTGGCCAATGCGGTGGCTGCCCCGTTGCGCATGCGCGGTGTCGCGGTGGACGAGTTGCGCGCGCGTCCCGGTGCGGTGCCCGGCGATGTCCGGCTCGCGCTGACCACCACGGTGGACGACGAGCGCCGGTGGATCGCCGAGGCGATCGCGCGGGAGTACCGCACGGCGCGGGAGGACGGGCGCACTCCGCCCACCGCGGCGGTCCTGGTGCGGCGCAACGCCGATGCGGGGCCGATGGCCGAGGTTCTGCGCGGCGCAGGCCTGCCGGTCGAGGTCGTCGGACTCGGTGGGCTGCTCCGGACGCCCGAGGTCGCCGACCTCGTGGCGATGCTGCGGCTGGTGAGCGACCCGCTGGCCGGCAGCGCCGCCATGCGCGTTCTCACCGGCTCGCGCTGGCAACTGGGTGCCGCCGATCTGCGTGCCCTGTGGAGGCGAGCGCGGGAGATCGCGGCGCACACCGGCCGCGGGCGGACGGGCACGGTCACCGACGCCGAGGAGTTGGGGCGCGCGCTCGAGGACGGCATGCCCGGGGAGCGATCGGAACAGTCCGGGCTGGTGGACGCCCTGGCGGATCCGGGCGACCCGTCGCGCTACTCCGAGGCGGGACATCGGCGCATTCTCGCCCTCGGCGGGGAACTGCAGTCACTGCGCCACCGGCTCGGTCAGCCACTTCCCGATCTGGTCGCCGACGTCGAGCGAGTGCTCGGGATCGACGTGGAGGCGGGGGCGCGTCGTCCGTCGGGGGACGCGGGCGGGCGCGAGCATCTCGACGCCTTCGCCGAGGTGGTCGCGGAGTACGGCGATCAGCAGACGGCGACTCTCACCGGGCTGCTGTCCTTCCTGTCCGCCGCCGAGTCCGTCGAGGACGGCCTCGCGCCCGGCGAGGTCGACGTCGACCCGCACCGGGTGCAGGTGCTCACCGTGCACTCCGCGAAGGGTCTGGAGTGGGAGGTCGTGGCGGTACCGCACGTCTGCGAGAGCGTGTTCCCGTCCACCAGGTCGTCCGCGTCCTGGTTGGGCTCGGTGGCCGAGCTACCGCCGTCCCTGCGCGGTGACAGGGCGATTCCGGGTGACGACGCCGGGGGCGTCCCCGTTCTCGATCTCGAGGGCGCGACGCACCGCGGCGACATCGCCGACGCCGTCACCGAACACAAGGCTGCGCTCGCACGTCGCCGACTCGACGAGGACCGACGGTTGTTCTACGTCGCCCTCACGCGCACCGAGCGGGTGTTGCTGGTCTCGGCGCACCACTGGGCTCCCGGCGCCTCGTCGCCGAAGGGTCCCTCGTCGTTCCTCGCCGAACTGCACGGCCTCGTCGAGACCACCTCGGCGATCGGCGGCGCGGAGATCGGGACCGTGCAGCACTGGGAACCCACTCCGCCGGACGGAGCCGACAACCCCTACGCGACAGTCGAACTGACGGCACTCTGGCCGGCCGATCCACTGGGTGCCCGCCGTGAGGACGTGATCATGGGGTCTGCAGCCGTGCGCGCCGCACTAGTCGAGTCGGCATCGGTCGAGGAATCGTCGTCCGAGAATCCGGACGACGACGATCCCGACGGGTGGGCGCGTGACGTCGAACTGCTTCTCGCCGAACGTGATGCGGTGTCGCGGCCGGAAACCGACGTCGTCGTGCCCGACACCATGTCGGTGAGCCAGGTGGTCCACCTCGTCGCGGATCCGGACGCCCTGGCATCGACGCTGCGGCGACCGGTCCCGTTCGCGCCCAACCCCTTGGCGCGTCGCGGCACCGCGTTCCACGCCTGGGTCGAACGACGCTTCGGGGCGACCCGCCTGCTCGACCTGGACGAGCTGCCCGGCGCGGCGGACGGCGCCTCGGCCGCCGACACGGACCTCGAGGAGCTGCAGCGTGCGTTCGACGCGTCACCGTGGGCGTTGCGCAGTCCCGTCGAGTTGGAGGTCCCGTTCGAGACGTCGGTCGGTGGAGTCGTGTTGCGGGGACGGATGGACGCCGTGTTCGCGGACTCCGACGGTGGCTGGACGGTGGTGGACTGGAAGACCGGCGCGCAGCCGACACCGGCCGAGGAACGTGCGGTGGCGATCCAGCTCGCCGCCTACCGACTCGCCTGGGCGGAGCTGATGTCGGCGACCCGCTCCGAGCCGGTGCCCCTCACCACGGTGCGGGCGGCCTTCCACTACGTGCGATCGGGAGTCACCGTGTCTCCGACGGATCTCCCGGACGCGGAACGGTTGGCGGAGATCATCTCCACGGCGGGCGCGGACCCGGCGACGTGATCAGCGCGCGTCGCGGTACACCTTCCAGGACTGCGTGATCAGCGGGATCTGCAGCGGCAGTCGAGCCACGACCCCCACCTTCATCGCGGTCGAGGTCTTCTCGCTCTGCAACCACGACGCGGCCATCTGCAGGTTGGCCGGGAACACGGCCACGAAGAAGGCGGCGGCCGCGGCGCCGGTCAGGCGACGAGTGCGGGGAACGATCAGTCCGGCCGCCAGTCCGAGCTCCGCCACTCCCGACACGTACGTGTACGTCCGCGGTGATCCGGGGAGCACGTGCGGCACCTGGGAATCGAACGGCGCCGGTGTGACGAAGTGCAGGACACCGGCTCCGCCGAGGAGGACCGCGAGTCGCTGCGCCGCCGTGTCCGCCGCCCGTCGGCGCGACGGGAGTCGAACGGAATCGAGCAGCGGCAGGGTACGGAGCGTCATGGTCGCAGCCTGCACCATCGTCTGCTCGTTGCCAACAGGACGGTGGAGCGCCGGAGTTCTGCAGCGACTGATGGGGGTCGGCGGCTCGATGCTCCGATACAGTCACGGCAGCCGACGAGGCGGATCGACGACCACGAGCGACGGACGAGGACCACATTCATGGCAGGACGGTTGCGGAATCGGCTGCTGAACACCGACACCGGACTCACGGATCGCCCCGACTTCGCACTGGTGGGTGTCCTGCGGATCCCGGAGTTCGAGCAGAGCCCCTGGCGGGCGATCTACCAGCGCATCATCATCGCGCTCGCCACGCTCTTCGTGGCCGCCATGGTCGTCTACGTGGACCGGGACGGGTACGCCGACAACCAGGACAATCAGCTGTCCTTCCTCGACGCTTTCTATTACACGACCGTGTCGCTGTCGACCACCGGCTACGGCGACATCGCGCCCATCACCCCGTCCGCGCGCCTGGTGAACATCCTGGTCATCACGCCGCTGCGCGTCTTCTTCCTGATCCTGCTCGTCGGCACCACCCTGTCAGTGCTCACCGAACGTTCGCGCCAGGCGTTCAAGATTCAGCGATGGAGGCGCAACGTGCGCAATCACACCGTGGTCGTCGGGTACGGCACGAAGGGTCGCACCGCGATCGCCGCGATGCTCGGAGACGGGGTGTCGGCCTCGGACATCGTGGTCGTCGACACCGATCAGTCGTCCCTGGACGCGGCGAGCAACCTGGGCCTGGTGACCGTGCAGGGCTCGGCCACCCGGTCGGACGTCCTGCGCCTGACCGGTGCTCAGTACGCCGCGTCGATCATCGTCGCGACCAACCGGGACGACACCGCCGTGCTGGTGACGCTCACGGCGCGGGAGATCGCGCCCAAGGCGAAGATCGTGGCCGCGGTGCGCGAGGCGGAGAACGTGCATCTCCTGCGCCAGTCGGGCGCCGATTCCGTGGTGGTCTCCTCGGAGACCGCCGGGCGACTGCTGGGTATCGCGACGACCACGCCGAGCGTCGTGGAGATGATGGAGGATCTGCTGACCCCCGAGGCGGGCTTCGCGATCGCCGAGCGCGAGGTCGAACGCGACGAGGTCGGCGGATCGCCCCGCCACCTGTCGGACATCGTGCTCGGTGTGGTCCGTGACGGTCGCCTGGTGCGGGTCGGTTCGCCCGAGGTCGATGCGATCGAGGCGGACGACAGACTGCTCTACATCCGACGCGTCTCCAACTGACCAGCCGCACTGCGGTGCACCGGATCTGCCGCCGTCGGACCCGGTCAGTAGGGTCGTGACGTGTCCTTCCGACTTCTGTCCGAGCCCATGCTCTCGCGTTCCCCGATCGACCGCGCCGAGGAATTGCGTCGCGACGACGCGGCACTCGCCGCAGGGTGGCCCACCGCACGGCTGTTGCGCGTGGACAGTCAGGGTCGCGTGCCGGTCGAGGACGGTCGAGTGGCGCTCGTACCGGCCGTCGACACGGCGGACTCGCCGCCGGAGGACGCGGTGTTCCTGGGAGTCGTCGACGACCACCACGTCTGGGCGGTCTCCGTCTCCGCACTCGCCGGCGAGGTGACGGATCTGCGGTCGTTCGGCGACGTCCTCACGGAGTCGTCGGCGGGGCTGGTCGTGACGGCGGTGGCGTTGTTGAACTGGCACCGGTCAGCGGCGTTCAGTGCGCGCGACGGATCACCGACCGTGCTCTCGTCGGCGGGGTGGTCCCGCACCAGCACCCTCACGGGCCACGAGGAGTGGCCTCGGTCCGACCCCGCGATCATCGTCCTCGTGCACGACGGGGCGGACCGCGTCCTCCTCGCACGCCAGCCGATGTGGCCGGAGCGTCGGATGTCGGTGCTCGCCGGTTTCGTGGAGGCGGGGGAGTCGCTCGAGACGTGCGTGAGCCGCGAGGTGGGCGAGGAGGTCGGTCTCGACGTGTCCGACATCACCTATCTCGGCAGTCAACCCTGGCCGTTCCCGCGCTCGGTGATGATCGGGTTCGCGGCGCGCGCGAACGCCTCACAACCGCTGTCGTTCAACGACGGTGAGATCGCGGAGGCGCGATGGTTCACCCGTGACGAGGTACGCACCGCCCTCGCCGCCGGGGACTGGAGCGCCTCGGAGGACGCTCCGCTCCTGCTTCCGGGAAGCATCTCCATCGCCCGCGCGATGGTGGAGTCGTGGGCGGCGCTCGAGTCCTGACGAACGCGAGCGCCCACGCCTCAGTTCAGGCCGATGGCCTTCTTGACCTGCGCGAGGCTGGGGTTGGTCGCAGTGGAACCGTCGGCGTACTTCAGAGTCGGCACGACGTGGTTTCCGTTGTTGACGCTTCCGACGAACTCGGCGGACGCGGGATCCTTCTCGATGTCGATCTCCGTGTAGGCGATGCCGTTCTCGTCGAGCTGCGTCTTGAGACGTCGGCAGTAGCCGCACCAGGTCGTCGAGTACATCGTCACTGCGGGCACGTGGGCTGTGTCTTTCTGCTGTGCTGTGGTCACGCAACTCTCAACGCGGAGTCATCGACGGTTGTTCCGATCGGGCGGTGGGCGCGCCGGCGGTGTCGGTGCGGGCTGACATGATGGCCACGTGAACGACAGGGATGCGGTGGAGGGTCTCGACCCCGAACAGTCGGCCGCCGTGCTCGCTCCGCGAGGCCCCGTGTGTGTGCTCGCGGGTGCAGGAACCGGCAAGACCAGGACGATCACCCGTCGCATCGCCCACCTCGTCGCGGACGGGCACGTCAAGCCGAGTCAGGTCCTCGCCGTCACGTTCACCGCGCGGGCTGCGGGGGAGATGCGCGAACGGCTCCGCGTCCTCGGTATCCGGGGGCAGTCGTCCGACGGGCAGGTGCAGGCGCGCACGTTCCATGCCGCCGCGATGCGGCAGCTCAAGTACTTCTGGCCGCAGGTCGTGGGAAACACGGACTGGCGTCTGCTGGATCGCAAGTTCGGCGTCGTCGGGCAGGCCGCCTCCGCTGCCGGCGTCTCGACGTCCACCGACAGTGTCCGCGACCTGGCGGGTGAGATCGAGTGGGCCAAGGCCTCGCTGATCGCGCCCGAGGACTATCCGGCCGCCGCCGCACGACTGCACCGCGACACACCGACCGACGCGGATCGTGTCGCCGCGGTCTACGAGGGTTACGAGGAACTCAAGAACCGCGATCCCGATGCTGTGCTCCTCGACTTCGACGATCTGCTGCTGCACACGGCGGCGGCGCTCGAGAACAGCCCGTCCGTCGCACAGGAGTTCCGCGAGCGGTACCGGTGCTTCGTCGTCGACGAGTACCAGGACGTCACTCCACTGCAGCAGCGTGTGTTGGACGCCTGGCTGGGCGATCGGGACGACCTGACGGTGGTCGGCGACGCCAACCAGACCATCTACTCCTTCACCGGGGCCACACCGCGGTTCCTGCTCGACTTCTCGCGGCGGTTCCCGGAGGCGACGGTGGTGCGCCTCGAGCGCGACTACCGGTCCACGCCGGAGGTCGTCGGGCTCGCCAACAAGGTCATCGGCGCGGCGAAGGGGCGCATCGCGGGGACACGGCTCCAGCTCATCGGACAGCGCGCGGCGGGACCGGACCCCACCTTCGTGGAGTACGACGACGAGGTGTCCGAGGCAGCGGGAGTCGCGCGCACCGTTCAACGGTTGATCCGTACCGGCACGGCGCCGTCCGAGATCGCTGTGCTCTATCGCATCAACGCTCATTCCGAGGCGCACGAGAAGGCGCTGACGGATCTGGCGATTCCGTATCAGATCCGCGGCGGCGAGAGCTTCTTCCAGCGGCAGGACGTCCGGTCGGCCGTCGCCGCCGTTCGATCGAGCGCCGCCCGAGACGACCTGCCGTCCGACGCACGCAGCGGGGCCGGCCTGCCGCGGCTCGTGGAGGCGGTGCTGGCTCCACTGGGACTGTCGGCGACGGAACCCAACGGTGCTCAGGCGCGGGAGAAGTGGGCTGCGTTGCGGGCTCTCGTCGCGCTGACCGAGGATCTCGTCGTCCAGGTACCCGATCTCGATCTCGAGGGACTGGTGCGTGAGTTCGCGATGCGCGCGGAGGCTCGGCACCCTCCGGTGGTGGAGGGGGTGACGCTGGCGTCACTGCACGCCGCCAAGGGACTCGAATGGGACGCGGTCTTCCTCGTCGGTCTCACCGACGGCACGCTGCCCATCAGTCACGCTCTGGGAGACAACAACTCGTCGCCCGACGAGGCCGCGGTGGAGGAGGAGCGTCGCCTGTTGTACGTGGGTGTGACGCGCGCCAGGGAGCACCTCGAACTGTCCTGGGCGCTGGCCCGTAACGAGGGCGGTCGCAAGTCGCGTCGGCGTTCGCGGTTCCTGGTCGACCTGGTTCCCGAGTCGTCGCCCGCATCGCGCATCGCCGCACCCACCGTCCACAAGAAGCGGCCGGTCTGCCGTGTGTGCGGCAAGCCCGTCATCGGCACGGTGGCCACCATGCTCGGCCGGTGTGAGAACTGCCCGTCCGACGTCGACATCGCTCTGCTCGAATCCCTGCGGACCTGGCGGTCGGAGACGTCGAAGGCGCTCAAGGTTCCTGCCTACGTGGTCTTCAGCGACAACACGCTGACGGCCATCGCGGAGCAACGGCCACGCGACGATCGCGGGCTCGTCGCGATCCCGGGTATCGGGGCGAAGAAGCTCGAGCGGTTCGGAGCCGACGTCTTGGCGCTCGTCGACGCCCGTCTCTCCGCCACCGAGTGAGCGCATCTCCGCAGGTCGAAAAAGGGTTGTGCGGTCTGAGGCAGCCGTTTACTGTGTATTTCGTACCGCGCGCCCCGTGAGGGTTTCCGGTGCGTGACCTGCTCGATTCCGACTCGCCGCCGAAGGAGGTGTCACCCGTGGAGATCTACACCACCGCAGCGCTTCTGCAGCAGAAGTCTGCCGTCTGCAGCACCGGCATGAACAAAGCCGGCGCAGGCGCAGTCGCCGAAGCAATCGCACTGAGCACGACCGGTTTCGGAGTGGCACCCTTGCCGCGCCGTCACCGCGAGCGCTGGGCGCATCGCGCATCCGTGGGCACCGGAGTCGATCGGGACATCACTCGATAGGCACCGCACAGCATTCCTTCGTCGAAGGCCACGGATTCGCACCTGCGAACCGTGGCCTTCGTCGTGGGACACCCCTCGACGCCGTTCACGGATCTCGCCAGATCTGTCGAGTTCGACACCACCGTGAATCGCAGCAGAAGAGGAGAACGACGTGTCACCCGCCACCACCCGGACGACATGCCGCACCGACGACACCACGACCGATCGGTCCGTGGCCGCCATCGACGACTTCGTCGCAGATCAGTTGCCGTGCCGCCGAGCCGATCCGGATCTCTGGTTCGCCGAGTCGCCCGACCGTCTCGAACGCGCCAAGCAGCTGTGCGCACACTGCCCCATCAGGTCGGGGTGCCTCGACGCGGCGCTCGACCGTGCCGAGCCGTGGGGAGTGTGGGGCGGCGAGATCTTCGATCAGGGAGTCGTCATCGCGCGCAAGCGGTCTCGCGGCCGTCCCCGCAAGAACCCGGTTTCACCCGCACCGTCCGTCGTCTGTGCTTGACGGTCGGTGCGGGTGTCGCCCGGCTACTCGGCGAACCCGGGCATCCACTCGGTGAGAATCGCCATGTACGGAGCATTTGCGTCGAGCTGGGCGCAGATGCCCACCGATCCGAGGAGAACGCGGAAGATCACCGCGTACCGCGGCGGCAGATTGAGGGACCGGGCCGTACGGAACTGCGGGCCGTTGAAGTCCGCGGCCTTGCCTGCCGTGCCCTGCAGCCACTTTCGAGTGAAGTGGAACGAGTCGGTCTTGATCGGATCGGTGAAGGGGCGGAGATAGTCGGCGATCTCCTGCTCGGTGACCTCGCGGCCGGGAATCACGAATCCCGTCTCGCGCAGCAGTTCCGTCAGCTCGTCGAACTCCTCGTCGCGCGAGAGTCGCACCATCCGACCGAGTTCCGGGGGCAGACCGTCGGGGAGAGTGAGGCACGCACCGAAGTCGATGACGCCGAGCCTGCCGTCGGCGAGCAACTTGAAGTTGCCGGGGTGCGGATCGCCGTGGATGCGGCGGACGCGCTCCGCCGATTCGAAGTGGAAACGGGCCAGGTTCTCGCCGGCGGTGTTGCGCTGCTCCGCGGTTCCGGTGGCGATGACGGAGGAGAGGGACGTTCCTTCCATCCACTCCGTGATGACCACCTTGGGAGCACTCGCCACGACACGAGGCACGGCGAATCTTTCGTCCCCGTCGTAGACCGCGGCGAACGCACGCTGGTTCTCGCCTTCGATCCGGTAGTCGAGTTCCTCCTCCGTGCGCGCCGACATCTCGTCGAGGACGGCCTTCACGTCGGTTCCCGGCACGATGGTGCCGAGGATGCCGACGAAACGCGACAGCGTCTTGAGATCGGCCTTCAGTGCCTCGTCCGCACCCGGGTACTGGATCTTGACCGCCACGTCGCGACCGTCGGACCAGGTCGCTCGGTGCACCTGCCCGATGGAGGCCGACGCGGTGGCCGTGTCGTCGAAGTCGGAGATACGCGAGCGCCACCCGGTGCCGAGCTGTTGATCCATCACCCGGTGGACCGTCGCGATCGGCATCGGGGGCGCCTCGGCCTGCAGCTTGGTCAGCGCCTCGCGGTAGGGCTCTGCCATCTCCTCGGGTACGGCCGCCTCCATGACGCTGAGAGCCTGACCCAACTTCATCGCTCCGCCCTTGAGTTCGCCGAGGACGGCAAACATCTGCTGGGCGGCCTTGGCGCTGAGTTCGGCGTCGATCTCCGCACGATTTCCGCCCGCGAGTTTGCGTCCGAAGCCCATCGCTGCGCGGCCTGCCATCCCGAGGGGGATGCTGGCCAGCTTGGCTGTCCGGGCGGAACTGCTGCGGGGGATGTCGGGCATGACTCCATCATGTCTGACGATCGGCCGACGCGCCGCGACCGGCCGAGACCCGGCCGCGCATCCGTGACACGTCACACCGTCCGTCACCGACGAGCGCAGGTGCACAACAGGTGACGCGGCCATCGGCGACGGCGGGTGGCCGCGGCGACGAGGTCCACCTCCAGGCTGTGCCCGACGGTCATCGGTGCGGGCGAGTCCGCGTGTGCGTCGAGGAACTCGGTGACCTGCGCGACCGCGAACGCCGCGGTGGCGGCGATGGTGGCGCCGCTCGCGGACCCGACGGTGCCGAGGAGCTGCGCGGCGAGGTGCGGCCATTCCCGGTCGTAGTCGCACCGCGTCAGCTCGACGCACTCGAGGCAGGGCGTGTGTCCGGGAAGGACTAGCGGTCCCACCACGCCGACGCCGTCGCGCAGCCGCACGGGAAGGTGCGGGATGCCGTCGTCCATGAGCACCCGGGACACCTCGGGGGCACAGAGCACGGTGTCCGCCACGACCACGCAGTCGACGTCCGCGTGTCTGTGGGGGAGTGACACGTGCCGGCGCTGGACGCGGCCCGTCGGGGACAACCCGATGGACACCGCATCCGACAGGGGACCGCGTCCCAGAACGAGGACCGTGCGGACGGCGGACGACCGCGGGCGACGACGTCCGAGCACGCCCAGTCGTTCGAGTTCGGCTTGCACCGCGGTGAGCACTGCCGCGTCCACGCCGAGTTCGGCTGCACGCCAGTACACGTCGGGTATCGACCGCCGTCCGTCCAGGAGACGCAGCACCGAGGCCATGACGGCCGGCGTCACGCCGTCCGGCGGGGTGAGGACCACCCGGCGCTCGGGATGCCAGCCGACCTGCAGCCGACCGTCTCGGCGCACGAGGAGCGTGACCGATTCGGCCAGGTGCGGGAGGCCGTCCCGGTCGGCGCGCGTACGGGCGATCTCGGGCGAGCTCGCGTGGCGTGTCTCCGTCATGCGCAGACGATGGCACGCCCCACACTGCGGACGGGGTGTCGCGCGCCGTTTGTCCACAGGCGTACGACGCTCAGAGCTGCGACGCAGTCACGCGGGCGTCGGGAAGTCGCAGGTCGGCGGAATCAGACGGGGGCGGGGCCCTCGTCGTCTCCCTCGGCCTTCTTCTCGGCCGCGCGCTTGCGCTCGAACTCCTCGAGCTGAGCGATGGGGTCGTCGAAGGACCCGGTGTCCCCGCCCACGATGCGATCGATGAAGGACGACGAGTCGTCGAGGTCCGCGGTGTCGGGCAGCAGATCGGGGTGGGCCCACACACCGTCGCGGCCGTCGATACCCGCAGCGTCGGTCAGTCGACGCCACAGATCGGCTGCTTCACGCACCTTGCGCGGCCGCAATTCGAGGCCGATGAGCGTCGCGAAGGTCTGCTCGGCCGGGCCGCCGGACGCGCGACGGCGCCGCATCGTCTCCGACAGCGCGGACGCTCCCGGCAGCCGCTCGCCCAGAGCGGTGGTCACCACCGTGTCCACCCACCCCTCGACGAGGGCCAGCAGTGTCTCGAGGCGCTCCAGGGCCGCCTTCTGCTCCGGGGTCGTCTGCGGCTCGAACGCACCCTGCTGCAGGATCTTCTCCAGCTGGCTCGGGTCGGTGAGCGCGGACGGATCGATACCGCGGGCCGCCTCCTCGATGGCACCGAAGTCCATCCGAATGCCGCGCGCGTACTCCTCGACGGTGGCCAGAACGCGCTGACGCAGCCACGGCACGTGCGAGTAGAGACGGTGGTGGGCGACCTCGCGCGCGGCCAGGAACACCAGCACCTCGCGTTCGGGCAGCTCGGTGCCCTCGCTGAACACCGCGACGGCATCGGGAAGCAGCGCCGCAGTGTCCGAGGGGCCGAGCGGCAGGCCGATGTCGGTCGAGGTGAGGACCTCCTTGGCGAGCTGGCCCAGGGCCTGGCCCAGCTGTGAGCCGAACGCCATACCGCCCATCTGACCGAGCATGCCGATCATCGGACCGACCATCTGTTGCGCCTCCGGCGGCAACGCGGAGGTCCACATGCCGGAGATCTGCTCGGCAACGGGATCGCACAACCGCTTCCACGTGTCGAGCGTGTTGTCCAACCATTCCTGCGGAGTCCACGCCTCGGTGCGTACCGCGCCGGCCGGGAGGATGGTGGCCTCGTTCAGCCACTGCTCCGCCAGGTGCGCCGCGTCGACGACGGCGGACTTCGATCCCTCCCGCACGGGGGTGGTCGACCCGATCTGCTGGAGGGCCAGCTTCTTCGCCAGGTCGTAGTTCACCGGTCCGGATGTGGCACCGGATCCCATCCCGCTGAACATCTGACCCATCTGCGTGAACATCTGGCCGAGCGCCGCCGGATCGAAACCCTCGGCGCCGAAACCGAATCCGCCTGCACCACCTCCGGGCGTGCCGGAGCCGCCGCTCGACCCCTCGTTCTTGTCCGGGTCGTCGTCGGAATTGGAGAATCCGAAAGGCGTGTTGGTCATGGTTCAACGGTACAAGCCGAACACGGGTTCGGCGGCGATGCCGAGTGCGCCGAGCGCGAACACAGCGACGCCCCGGGCGACGTCGACGCGTCTCCCCGACAGCGTTGACGGTGTCGTTCTCTACTGTGGTGACGTGAATCGAAGGATCGCGACGCTCCTGGTCGCTCTGTTGCCGGTGGTCGTCCTCGGAGTTCTGGGATCTGCGGTCACCGTTCCGTTCGCGGCCCTCGGGCCCGGACCGACGTTCGACACACTCGGTGAGGTGGACGGCAAGCCCGTCGTGGACGTCCAGGGCACCGACGTCGATCGGCCGTCCGGCCACCTGAACATGACGACCGTGGCGGTGCGGGACGAGTTGACGGTGTTCGACGCCCTCGGCCTCTGGCTCAGCGGCAGGCAGGGGCTGGTCCCGCGCGACGAGATCTACCCGCCCGATCGCAGCCGAGAAGAGGTCGAGAACGCCAACCAGGCCGACTTCGCGGAATCCGAGGACAGTGCGGAACTCGCCGCCTTGGATCACCTCGGACTGCCCACGGTGCTCACGGTCGCGCAGATCGGCGACGACAGCCCCGCGGCGGGCGTCCTCGAGGAGGGTGACCGAGTGACCGCGATCGACGGCGCGCCCGTGTCCACTGTGGCCGACGTCCAGAAAGCTGTCGGTGCCGTGAATCCCGGCACGACCATCTCGGTGGACGTCACGCGGGACGGCGCGACGACGACGGAGAACGTCACCGTCGCCGCCCGTCCGGACGACGCCGAGCGCGGCTATCTCGGCATCACCCCGGAGGAGACACCGGACGTGCCGTTCACCGTGGAGTTCAATCTCGCCGACGTCGGCGGCCCGTCCGCCGGACTGATGTTCTCGCTGGCGGTGGTGGACAAGCTCAGTCCCGGCGACCTCAGCGGCGGTGCCTTCGTCGCCGGCACGGGAACGATCGACGCCGACGGCGTGGTGGGTCCCATCGGCGGGATCCCGTACAAGTTGGTCGCCGCACGCGAGGCCGGCGCGACGATCTTCCTCGTTCCCGCGGACAACTGCGCCGAGGCGGCGCCGCGGACGCCGGAGGGGCTACGCCTGGTGAAGGTCACGAGCCTGGACGATGCGATCGGGTCGCTCGACGCTCTGGCCGGTGGGGGAGACGCCCCGTCCTGCTCGTGACGATCCGGGTGCGAACGTCAGTAGTCTTCGTCCTCGGGATCCGCGTCGAGCGTGGCGTGCAGCGCCGCGACGACGTTCGGCGCCAGGTTCTCGTAGGTCAGTAGCTCCGGCGCCTCGTCGAAACTGCTGTCGTCCTCGTTCTCGGGACGCAGCTGCAGCAGGGCGATGGACGGACCGTCCCGAAGTACGGCGACGATGAGCCGCCCGTCGCGCCGGTCGGGGTGCTCCTCGGCCGTGAGGCGCGCGGCCTGGTCCGCCGCGTCGCGATCGGCCAGGAGCGGAGCGAGGGCGCTGTCGAGATCCGATTCGGCCTCGGGCGGCAGAACGACGATCTCCTCGACCAGTGCGCACCCGGCGACCGAGGCCGGCCAGGTGGTCGTGCCGAGGAACTCGTCGAGCGCGTGCGATCCGCCCGCGACGTCGGCGGGCAGCCGCTCCTGGGCGACAGGGGTCAGGTCGGCGCCGTCCTCGAGCTGGTCGAGCAGGCTGGGCTCCGCGGCCGCCAGATCCTCGGTCGGGACCAACGCGAACAACTGAGGCCCCTGGTCCCACCCGCCGGCGTCCACGTAGTCGACGACCTCGCGCACACAGCGGGCGAGGGCGCGTTCGGCGCGGGCGTCCCCGGATTCGGGATCGAACCACTCGCTCCCGGTCACGATGCATCCTCGTTGTCACTCACCGCTCCATCCTCGCATCGAGGGCTAGAGTCGTGGACGTCGCCACGGCGGGACACTCCGCGTTCGAGGGTGTCCGTACAGTGGTCGAAAACGGACATGTGGTGTCGTCACGGTGGTGTCACGAGGCGACGGCGCGCGAGATCTTGGAGTGTGGCACGTGGGCATGAGGCCCCCAACCGGTTTGCCGTCGTTGTCGAGACGGAGCCGTACGTTACTGGTCCTGGCGTTGGTTCTGGCCGCGCTGTTGCTCATCGGTCCCCGGTTGGTGGACACGTACACGGACTGGTTGTGGTTCGGGGAGGTCGGCTTCCGCAACGTCTTCACGACGGTGCTCCTCACTCGCGTGATCACGTTCCTCGTCGTCGCTCTGCTGGTGGGCGGCACGGTGTTCGGTGCTCTCACCGTCGCCTACCGGTCGCGTCCGGTCTTCGTGCCCACGGCCGGACCGAACGATCCCATCGCTCGCTACCGCACCACCGTCATGTCGCGTCTGCGCGTGTTCGGTATCGGCATCCCGGTCGTCATCGGCCTGCTCTCCGGCCTTGTCGCACAGGGCAACTGGGTCACGGTGCAGATGTTCCTGCACGGTGGATCCTTCGGCGTGCAGGATCCGCAGTTCAACCTGGACGTCGGCTTCTACGCCTTCGATCTGCCGTTCTACCGGTCGATCCTCAACTGGCTCTTCGTCGCCGTCGTCATCGCCTTCTTCGCGGCACTGGTCACGCACTACATCTTCGGCGGCCTGCGCCTCAGCGGCCGCGAGGGTGCGCTGACCAAGTCGGCGCGCATCCAGTTGGCCGTGCTCGCCGGCACCTTCGTCGTCCTCAAGGCGGTGGCGTACTGGTTCGATCGTTACGCACTCTTGTCGAGCAGCCGTAAGGAGCCCACGTTCACGGGCCCCGGCTTCACCGACATCAACGCCGTCCTGCCCGCGAAGCTCATCCTGCTGGCCATCGCTGTCATCTGTGCGGGTGCCTTCTTCGCGGCGATCTTCCTGCGCGATCTGCGGATCCCGGCACTCGCCACCGCGCTTCTCGTCCTGTCGTCGATTCTCGTCGGCGCCGTCTGGCCGTTGGTCGTCGAGCAGTTCTCGGTGCGCCCCAACGCTGCCGACAAGGAGCGGGCGTACATCGAACGGAACATCGAGGCCACCCGAGCCGCCTACGGCATCACGGACGACACCGTGACCTACGAGGACTACACGGGCGTCGGTTCCGCGTCGCCTCGGGACGTCCCCGCGGACCAGACCACCATCGCCAACACCCGTCTGCTCGATCCGAACGTGCTCTCGCGCACCTTCACCCAGCAGCAGCAGCTCAAGAACTTCTACGGGTTCCCGTCCACGTTGGACGTCGACCGCTACGAGATCGACGGGCAGCTCCAGGACTACATCGTCGCGGCGCGTGAGCTGTCTCCCAACAGCCTCACCGGCAACCAGACCGACTGGATCAACCGCCACACGGTGTACACGCACGGCAACGGTTTCGTGGCGGCCCCGGCCAACCGTGTGAACGCCGCCGTGCAGGACGCGACGAGCACCGAGTCCAACAGCAACTCCGGGTACCCGATCTACACCGTCAGCGACCTCGCGTCGCAGGCCGCGGACGACCAGGTCATCCCGGTGGAGCAGCCCCGCATCTACTACGGCGAGGTCATCGCGTCGTCCAACCCCGACTACGCCATCGTCGGTGGCAGCGAAGGCTCGGACGGCCGCGAGTACGACACCGACACCTCGCGCTACACCTACACCGGTTCGGGTGGCGTCAGCATCGGCAACTGGTTCAACCGGTTGGCGTTCGCGGCGAAGTACACCGAACGCAACATCCTCTTCTCGGGCGCCATCGGCGACGACTCGAAGATCATCTTCAACCGCGATCCTCGTGAGCGCGTGCAGAAGGTCGCACCGTGGCTGACCGCGGACGGCAACTCCTACCCGGCCGTGGTCGGTGGAAAGATCGTCTGGATCGTCGACGCGTACACCACGCTGGACCAGTACCCCTACGCGCAGCGCAGTTCGCTCGAGGGACTGGTGCAGGACAGCATCGACGCCAACACCGGTCGACTGCTTCCGCGTGACGAGGTGTCCTACATCCGCAACTCGGTCAAGGCCACCGTCGACGCCTACGACGGGTCGGTGAACCTGTACCAGGTGGACGACAACGATCCCGTCCTCGCCGCGTGGATGGGCGCGTTCCCGGGTGCGGTCCAGCCCGAGTCGGCGATCTCCGACGAACTGCGTCAGCACTTCCGCTACCCCGAGGACCTGTTCAAGGTCCAGCGCGAGATGCTCGCCAAGTACCACGTCAACGATCCCGGCGAGTTCTTCACCAACAATGCGTTCTGGTCGGTTCCCAGTGACCCGACCGTCGAGGGTGGCACCAACCTCAACCAGCCGCCGTACTACGTCCTGATCGGTGATCCGGACACGGGCCAGCCGTCGTTCAGGTTGACCAGTGCGATGGTGGGCTTCAACCGAGAGCTGTTGTCTGCGTACATTTCCGTGCGCTCCGATCCGGAGGGTTACGGCGAGTTCACGGTGCTGCAGTTGCCCACCGACACGCAGACTCAGGGTCCGCAGCAGGCGCAGAACTCGATGACGTCGGACACCCGTGTGGCGTCGGACCGAACGCTGCTGCAGCAGTCCAACAGGATCCAGTACGGCAACCTGCTGACACTGCCCATCGCCAACGGCGGAATCCTGTACGTCGAGCCGCTGTACACCGAGCGCAACACGACGAACACCTCCACGTTCCCGCAGTTGTCTCGCGTACTCGTGAGCTATCGCGAGCCGGGTGCAGGTGGCGGTGTCCGCGTCGGGTACGCGGCGACGCTGGCCGAGGCACTGGACCAGGTGTTCGGTTCCGGTACGGGCAGCGTGGCGACCGCGCCGGGCGGCGAGGCGACAGAGCCGCAGCCGGACAACGGCTCGTCGACCGGCACCACCCCGGCACCCACCGAGGGGTCTGCCACCACGCCTCCGTCCACGTCGGCCGCACCCGCTGCGCCCGTCGACCGGACGGCGGCGGTGAACAACCTCAACAGTGCGCTGGCAGCAGTGCGGACCGCGCAGCAGTCGGGTGACTTCGCCCAGCTCGGTACCGCGTTCGACAACCTGCAGCGCGCGATCGACCAGTACAACAGCACCGGCGGTTAGTCGGCTCTGCACCACGCGACGCCCCGCCCTCGATTCACGAGGGCGGGGCGTCGCTGTGTGGCGGCTTGGCTGCGCGCGCACCCTGTTGTTGTGGCCGCGCACCCTTTCCAGTCGGCTGCTGGGGGTGTGCGGTGCGCGGAGGGGGTGTGCGCTCCCCGTGCAGTGCCGGAGCGTGGTGGCTCGGCGGGGGCGCGCCGCCCGGTCCGGCCGAGCGCACACCTGTTGTGGTGGCGGCGCACCCTTTCCAGTCGGCTGTTGGGGGTGTGGGTGCGCGGAGGGGGTGTGCACACCCCGTGCAGTGCCGGTGCGTGGTGGCGCGACAGCGCGCACCCACCGCACACGACGAAGCGGGCGCACCCGATGATCGGGTGCGCCCGCTTCGGACGTTCGAGAGGATGCTCTAGCGAGCGAGGCCCGCGAGGACGCCGGAGTTGGCGGCCACGAAGTCCTGGTACTGCTGGCCGACGCCGTACTGCTGGGCCAGTGCTGCGCCCTGCTCGACGGCGGACTGCACGGGTGCCGGTGCGGCGGGTGCAGCGGGCGCGGGAGCGGGTGCCGGTGCGGGCGCCTCGGCGACCGACGTGGTGCCCGACGAGAGGTACTGGCCGCAGGTGGGCCATGCGCCGACGCCCTGGGTCGCGAGAACGTTCTCGGCGACGCGGATCTGCTCGGCCTTGGAGGCGCTGGACGCGGTGCCGGAGCCGCCGTTGGCCGCCCAGGTGCTCTGCGAGAACTGCAGGCCACCGTAGTAGCCGTTGCCGGTGTTGATGCCCCAGTTGCCGCCGCTCTCGCACTGTGCGACGCCGTCCCAGTTGTGGGCGGGTGCTGCGGAGGCCGTTCCGGTGCTCAGGACGAGCGGTGCGGCGACGACGGCGCCGGTGACGGCGGCCCATCCGAGCGCGCGGGTGGTGAAGTTACGTGCAGTGGTCATGCGGGGTAGATCCTCTCAGCGCTGGTCGACGTGAGCGCGCAGGCGAGTGACGCCTGCATTCGCTCGAATCCCTGCCCCCATCGAGTCGGGTCTCCGATCCCGCGGGGCAGAAGAATCCAGCGGCGGGTCGGCCTGGCCCTTGTTTCGGGCCGAGCGCGACGGTAACGAAACAATCACGAGCCGTCACCCGGCCCTCTGGCGAGGTCGGAAACGGGCGAGATGGTGGGTTCGTGACATCTCTGCAGGTCATGACGGATGACAACCGTCTCGTGTCCTCTTCGTGACCCCGTCGTTATGTGAGGGGGAACACGGGTGAAAAGAGACCGCGGTCACCCTCCGAGGCTCGATCTCGTTGCTCAGCAGGCGATTTGCAATTCACCGACGCCGTCCGGTAACTTCTTGTTCAGCAAGAACGCAGTACAGCTTGCACCGCAGACGGAGCCGAAAGGTTCTCGACGCTGACGCGGGGTGGAGCAGCTCGGTAGCTCGCTGGGCTCATAACCCAGAGGTCGCAGGTTCAAATCCTGTCCCCGCTACCACTACGAAAGGCCCGACAGTCTCAGACTGTCGGGCCTTTCGCGTTGCCGCAGGCACCGGCGTCGACTCGATCGGATCAGAGCGACGTCGGTGCCCGGTGCTCAGTGAGAGATGTCGGGATCCGCCGACGTCATGCCCGTGCTGGGCGCGTCGTTCTCGTCGACGTCCCCGCCGGCGTCCGTACGGTCCCCCGAGTCGTCCGTCTCGTCCAGATCGACGGCGTCCGCACCCTCGAGGTGGGTGAGGCCCACCTCGGCCTCCGCGACGAGGCCCTTGGCTTTGTCCTCGATCTTCTTCGCCCAGTCCGACATGGCAGTCTCCCTCGTGTTCGCCGTGCTTCGTCCGTTCCAGCTTGCCAGAACAGCAGAAAGGCCCGGCACACGTGCCGGGCCTTTCTCAGGGTCGCGTGACCGTCACTTCAGCTCGGCGGACGTCTTCCCGAGCACGCGGCGAGCCACGATCAGCTGCTGGATCTGCTGGGTGCCCTCGAAGATGTCGAGGATCTTCGAGTCGCGTGACCACTTCTCGAGCAGCAGGTGCTCGGAGAAGCCGAGCGTGCCGGCCAGTTCCACCGCCTTGAGTGTGATGTCGGTGGCGCTACGGCCTGCCTTCGCCTTGGACATCGACGCCTGCAGCGAGTTGGGCTCCTTGTTGTCCGCCATCCACGCAGCGCGGAGAGCGAGCAGGTAAGCAGCCTCCCAGTCGGCCTCGAGCCGGATGTACTCCGCAGCAGCGGCTGACTGGCTGTAGGTGGCAGCGTCGTAGTCGATGACCACTCCGGCGTCGGTCAGGATCGACCGGAGCTCCTCGAGCGCTGCACGGGCGACTCCGATGGCCATGCCGGCGACCAGAGGACGGGTGTTGTCGAACGTCTGCATGACGCCGGCGAAGCCCTTGTCCGTGTCGACGTCCGGGGAACCCAGGAGGTTGTCCTTCGGGATGCGGCAGTTGTCGAGGAGCAGGGCTGCGGTGTCGGACGCCTTGATGCCCAGCTTGTGCTCGAGGCGTGCGACGGACAGGCCCGGCGCGTCCCGCGGGACGACGAAGGACTTGATCGCGGCGCGGCCCTTGGTCTTGTCGACGGTGGCCCACACGACGATGTGCGTGGAGCGCTCGCCGGCCGTGACGTAGATCTTCTCGCCGTTGAGGACCCACTCGTCACCGTCGAGTACCGCGGTGGTGCTCACGGCGGCCGAGTCGGAACCGAACGAGGGCTCGGTGATGGCCATCGAGGCCCACACCTTGCCGAAGCGCTCGAGCTGCTCGTCGGTGGCGACGGCGGCGATGGCGGAGTTGCCGAGGCCCTGGTACGGGATGGACAGGGTCAGACCCACGTCGCCCCAGCAGGTCTCGATGACGTTGACCAGAGCGGACATGTTGCCGCCGTTGGCATTCGCGGTCTTGCTCGGCTTCGGAGCGTCGCCCTTGGCCTCACGGCCGCCCTTGGCGCCGCCGATCTCACCGCCGGCGTCGCTCATGCCCTCGATCATGGCGGCCATGGTGTCGAGCTCGACCGGGTAGGCGTGCTCCGCCAGGTCGTACTTGCGCGACACGGGGCGCATGATCTCGGCCGCGACCTGGTGAGCCTGGTTGGCCGACGCCCTGAGCTTGCGAGGAAGTTCGAGATTGATCATGAGAGTTCCAATCGAAAGGTGGGGTGTCGGATCAGATCAGGACGATGCCCTCGGCAACGCCGACGGCGCGGAGATCGCGGTACCAGCGCTCGACCGGGTGCTCCTTGGTGAAACCGTGTCCGCCGAGAAGCTGGACACCGTCGAGGCCGATCTGCATGCCCTTGTCCGTCGCGAGTCGTCGGGCGAGCGAGGCCTCGCGTGCGAAGGACAGTCCCTGCTCCGCACGGGACGCACCACGCTGGATGACCAGGCGCAGACCGTCGAGCTCGATCGCGATGTTGGCCACCATGAAGGCGACGGCCTGACGGTTGCTGATCGGCTCGCCGAACGCGGTGCGGTCGTTGACGTAGGGGACCACGTAGTCCAGGACGGCCTTCGATGTGCCGGCGGCCATGGACGCCCAGCCGAGACGCGCGAGCCGGATGGCGTCGGTGTAGTCGGACACGTGGGCGTCCGCGTCGCCGTCGCCCAGCAGGTTGGCCTCGGGTACGGCGACGCCGTCGAGATGCAGTCGGCCGATGCCCGCTGCACGCAGACCCATGCTGGGGTCCGCCTCGACACTCAACCCGGCGCTGTCCGACTCGACGATGAAGAGCGCGGGACGGCCGTCGAGTTCGGCGGCGACGATGAACAGCTCGCAGGCGGCGGCCGACGGCACGAGGCTCTTGACGCCCGTGAGCTTGTAGCCGCTGGGGGAGCGGACCGCCTTGGTCTGCAGCGCGAACGGGTCGAAGAGCGCGCGCGGCTCGTTCACGACTAGAGCCGCACTGGGCACCTTCTCACCCGTGAAGGACGGCAGGTACGTCTTCTGCTGAGTCTCGGTGCCCCACTGCGTGAGCGCCACCGCCACGCCGCTGGGGGCGAGGATCGGCAGGGCCAGGCCCATGTCTCCGTACGCGAGCGCCTCGGCGACGAGGGCGTTGGTGACGGCGCCGCGCTCACTGGCCGCGCCCTCGAGGTTCTCGGGGACGTTGATGAGGGTGATGCCCAGTTCGGCGGCGCGAGCGACGAGGTCGTCCGGCGATGCCGCGGCCTCGTCGGCGTCGTGCGCTGCCGGGCGCATGATCTCCTCGGCGAACTCGAGCACCGTCTCGACGATCATCTTCTGCTCGTCGTCGGGAGTCAGGTCGAAGTAGTCGAGTCCCTTGGTGGAGGACTCGGGCAGACGCTCGGGCTTGCCTCCGCCGGACACCTTGGAGAAGGTCCGGGTGGCGGCACCGAGCGTCTTGAAGCCGGTCTTCGTGCTCTCGTACGTGACACGGTCGATCGTCTGGCGCAGGTTGTACTTCTCGGCCAGGTCGGAGCCGGAGAGCTTGGTGAGCACGCGCATCGCGGTTCCGATGGCGTCGCGTCGGATCGGGTTGAGCCCGACCGCTGACGTGTCGCGCACCGGGCGCCGAGACGCATCGGTCTTGGTCGTGGGGGCGCTGTCGTTCTTCGTCATGATCACCCAGCTGTTCTCGGTGTTCGGTCGTGGACGGGACCTATCTTACTCGCCAGTAAGTTCGGTGTCTACCGTCGAGTAAGGTCGGCGCGTCAGGCGCCCGAGGACGGCGTCGTGCAGAAGCGCGTTCGACGCCACCGCACTGCCTCCGTGCGGCCCCGCCGCACCGTCGAGAGCGGTGAAACGGCCGCCCGCCTCCCGTACCAGCACGTCGAGCGGAGCCAGGTCCCACAGTGATACTTCGGGCTCGGCGGCCACATCGATCGATCCCTCGGCGACCAGGCAGTACGAGAGGAAGTCGCCGTAGCCGCGGACGCGCCACACCTCGTCGGTCAGATCCAGGAAGTTCTCTCGCAGACCGGCGTCCTTCCACCCGCTGAGGCTGGAGAATCCCAGGCTCGCCGAGGACGGAGACGCCACCGACGACACCGACAACCGTCGCGGCTCGCCGGCACCGAAGCGTGCGAACGCTCCCAGCCCGTCGGCCGCCCACCATCGCCGCGCGAGAGCGGGAGCGCTGACCACTCCCACGACCGGCACGCCGTCGGAGAGCAGCGCGACCAGCGTCGCCCAGATCGGCACACCGCGGACGAAGCTCTTGGTGCCGTCGATGGGATCGAGCACCCACTGACGCCCGGAGAGGACGGCGTCGCCGCCGAACTCCTCGCCCAACACCGCATCGCCCGGTCGGACCTCGCCGAGCAGCCGCCGGATCTCGGTCTCGACGGCCAGATCCGCGTCCGAGACGGGGGTGAGATCCGGCTTGTCCTCGATGCGCAGGTCCACGGCCAGGAATCGCGCCGTGGTGATGGCGTCGGCCGCGTCCGCGAGACGGAGGGCGAGGGTGAGATCGTCGGCGAGGTCGGTCACGGCACAGGACGTTACTGCGGTGCGGGCCCGTCGGTCGTTGCCGGTAACCTCGGGCGCGTGCATCCTGACGTATCCGCTGACATCGCTGAACTCGACACCACCCTCAAGACCGTGGAGTCGGTGCTCGACATCGAGGAACTCCGTCGCCGGATCGACGAGCTCGAACACCAGGCTGCCGACCCCGAGCTGTGGAACGACCAGGACCACGCCCAGCAGGTGACCAGCGCGTTGTCGCACGCGCAGACCGAGTTGCGGCGGGTCGAGGCACTGCGCCAGCGGCTCGACGATCTTCCGGTGCTGTACGAGCTCGCCGAGGCGGAAGAGGGCGAGGCCGCCGCCGAGGCGCTCGCGGAGGCGGACGCCGAGCGCGTCTCCCTGCACACCGACGTCGAGCTGCTCGAGGTGCGGACCCTGCTGTCGGGTGAGTACGACAAGCGTGACGCGCTGGTCAACATCCGGTCCGGCGCCGGCGGGATCGACGCCGCGGACTGGGCCGAGATGCTGATGCGCATGTACATCCGCTGGGCCGAGAAGCACGGATACGGCGTGGAGGTCTACGACACCTCGTACGCCGAGGAGGCCGGCATCAAGAGCGCCACCTTCGCGGTGAAGGCGCCCTACAGTTACGGAACTCTGTCGATCGAGCAGGGCACGCATCGTCTCGTGCGCATCAGCCCCTTCGACAACCAGGGTCGCCGCCAGACGTCCTTCGCCGAGGTCGAGGTGCTGCCGGTCGTCGAGACCACCGATCACATCGAGATCCCCGAGAACGACATCCGTGTCGACGTGTACCGCTCGTCGGGACCGGGTGGTCAGTCTGTCAACACCACCGACTCCGCCGTGCGGCTCACCCACATTCCGACCGGCATCGTCGTCACCTGCCAGAACGAGAAGTCGCAGCTGCAGAACAAGGTGTCCGCCATGCGCGTGCTGCAGGCCAAGCTGCTCGAGGTCAAGCGCAAGGAGGAGCGCGCCGAGATGGACGCCCTCAAGGGCGACGGCGGCAGCTCCTGGGGTAACCAGATGCGCTCGTACGTCCTGCACCCGTACCAGATGGTGAAGGATCTGCGGACCGAGTACGAGGTCAACAACCCGTCCTCGGTGCTCGACGGTGACATCGACGGCTTCATCGAGTCGGGCATCCGCTGGCGTATGCGTGCAGAGCAGGAGTAACAGGTGAGCGCCTTCTGGCCACTGCCTCCCGATTTCGTCTTCTGGCTCCAGAACAACTTCCTCGAGATGATCCTGTGGATCCTCGGCGGCATGCTCGCGGCGCGGGCGGTGGGGTGGGCCGGCGGCAAGATCACCGGCCGCATCGACCGGACCTACCAGCAGACCGACGCGCTCGTGCGCACCGAGGCGGCGAAACACCGCCACTCGGTGGCGCAGGTCGTCACCTGGGTGGTCGTGGCACTCATCTACGTGCTGGTCGCCATCCGGGTCCTGCAGCGCCTCGGCTTCCCGATCACCAGCCTCGTGGCTCCGGCGACCGTGCTCGGTGCCGCGCTCGGTTTCGGTGCCCAGCGCATCGTCCAGGACATCCTGTCCGGGTTCTTCATCATCACCGAGCGTCAGTACGGGTACGGCGACGTGGTCCAGCTCGCGATCACCGGCACCGCGGGCGACGCGATCGGCACCGTCGAGGACGTGACACTGCGCGTCACGCGGGTGCGGTCGGCCGAGGGCGAGGTGATCACCGTGCCCAACGGGCAGATCGTCAAGGCGGTCAACCTGTCGAAGGACTGGGCGCGCGCTGTCATCGACGTGCCGGTGCCGCCGTCCGCGGATCTCTCGCGCGTCACCGAGCTGCTGAAGTCGGTGGGCGAGGAGGCCTACCGCGACGGTCGGCTCACCGAGTTGCTGCTCGACGAGCCCACCGTCATGGGTGTCGAGAGCATCGAGGTGGACCAGGTCAACCTGCGCCTCGTCGCCCGTACCTTGCCGGGCAAGCAGTTCGAGGTGGGACGTGAGCTCCGCGCGCGCATCGCTCTGACACTGCGCAACGACGGCATCACCGTCTCGCCCGAACTCTCCGCCGACCGTCCCGTGGGAGGCGAACAGTGACCTCGAACGAACCCGAGAGCTCGGCGACCGAGCACCCGGACGCTCCGCGATCGACGTTCCGCCCCGGGTGGATGTCGCGCATACCGGCGCGCATCCTCGGCCGTTTCCGCACGACCACCGTGGTGATGGTGCTCGCCTTCCTGGCAGTACTGGTGCTGTGGAACAACGTGCGCTTCGACCCGACCCTCAACGAGAACTCGCCGGTGTACGTCCCGCCCGCGCCGTCGTCGTCCGAGGCGCCGCCCCCGGCGGAGACCTACGCCCCGACGACCACCACGTTCCGGTCGACCACGACGCCCGTGCCGACCACGACTGATCCGGCCTCGCCGCAGGACGGTGTCACGACGACCGCGCCGGCGCCCACGACCACCACCGGCACGACGACGCGAGCGCCCGGGTTCCAGCTGCCGACCATCCCCGGTCTGCCGTTGCCGAGCGGAACGAACTGACCCGCGCGTCGCTGTAGCGGCACCGTCGGGACGCGCGGCTACACTGGCGACCCGTGATCAGCGTGGAGAACGTCTCGAAGTCCTACAAGTCCTCGACTCGACCCGCGCTGGACAAGGTGTCGGTGAAGGTGGAGAAGGGCGAGTTCGTCTTCCTCATCGGGCCGTCGGGCTCGGGCAAGTCGACCTTCATGCGCCTGCTCCTGCGCGAGGAGATGCCGACCTCGGGCGACATCACGGTGGCGGACTTCCACGTGAACAAGCTCGCCGGGCGGCGCGTGCCGAAGCTGCGGCAGAGCATGGGATGCGTCTTCCAGGACTTCCGCCTGCTGCAGAACAAGTCGGTGTCGGAGAACGTCGCGTTCGCCCTCGAGGTGATCGGCAAGCCGCGCGGGGTGATCGAGCGGACGGTGCCGGAGGTGCTCGAGCTGGTCGGCCTGTCCGGCAAGGCGGATCGTCTGCCGTCCGAGCTGTCCGGCGGCGAGCAACAGCGAGTCGCCGTGGCCCGCGCCTTCGTGAACCGGCCGCTCGTGCTGCTCGCGGACGAGCCCACCGGCAACCTGGACCCCGACACCAGCCAGGACATCATGTTGCTGCTCGAGCGCATCAACCGCACGGGCACCACCATCCTCATGGCCACTCACGACAACCACATCGTCGACTCGATGCGTCGCCGCGTCGTCGAGCTCGACAACGGCCGGGTGGTCCGCGACGAGGCACGAGGGGTGTACGGCGTGGGTCGTTAGATCCCGCTCTCGGCTCCGTCCCCTGCTCGCGCCTCGGCGCAACGACCTCTCGAAGAAAGTGTGTGAACCGTGCGCGCTAGTTTCCTTCTCGGCGAAGTTCTCACCGGACTGCGCCGCAACATCACGATGACCATCGCGATGGTGCTGACCACCGCCATCTCCCTCGGTCTGTTCGGTGGTGGCCTGCTGGTCGTGCAGATGGCGGGGAAGACGCAGCAGATCTTCCTGGATCGCGTCGAGGTCCAGATCTTCCTGACCGACGACATCTCGACCACCGACCCGGACTGCACCTCGGGCATCTGCGCCGGCCTCCGCACGGACCTCGAATCGACGCCGTCCGTGGTGTCGGTGCAGTACCTCAACCGGGAGGACGCCGTCGCCGACGCCACCGATCGCGTCTTCAAGGATCAGCCCGAGCTGGCGTCCCTGGTGTCACCCGAGAGCTTCCCCGCGTCGTTCAAGGTGAAGCTCAGCGATCCCGAGCGGTTCGGCGTGATCAACGACGAGTTCGGGGCGCGGCCGGGTGTGCAGAGCGTGCTCAACCAACGCGAACTGGTCGACCGGCTGTTCAGCGTCCTCGCGGGCGTCCGCAACGCCGCGTTCGCGGTGGCTGTGGTCCAGGCCGTCGCGGCGGTCTTGCTGATCGCCAACATGGTGCAGATCGCCGCGTTCACCCGTCGGACCGAGGTGGGCATCATGCGCCTGGTCGGCGCCACGCGGTGGTACACGCAGCTGCCCTTCCTGCTCGAGGCCATCGCGGCATCGCTGGTGGGTGCGGTGCTCGCCATCGCCGGACTGTTCACCGCCAAGGCGGCGTTCATCGACTCGGTGCTGGACGACCTGTACCAGGCCAACATCCTGGCTCGGGTGACGACGAGCGACGTCCTGTTGGTCTCGCCGATCCTGCTTCTGGTCGGCGTCGGCATGGCCACGATCACCTCCTACATCACCCTGCGCCTGTACGTCCGGCAGTAGCGCACCCGGCACCCGGAACAAACGGGTGGACGGAGTCCTTATGGTTGTCAGAAGTCACGTCCATCCGCGCCCGAAGGAGTTCCAGCTGTGAAGGAGAAAGGTCGCAAGGCGATTGCGACCAATCGCAAAGCGCGACACAACTACACGATCCTCGACGTCTACGAGGCCGGAGTCGCCCTCGTCGGCACCGAGGTCAAGAGCCTGCGTGACGGGAAGGCGTCGCTGGCCGATGCCTTCGCCACCGTCGACGACGGCGAGGTGTGGCTGCGCGGCCTGCACATTCCCGAGTACATGGCGGGAAGCTGGACCAACCACGCGCCGCGGCGCAACCGCAAGCTTCTGCTGCACAAGCGGGAGATCGAGGTCCTCATCGGCAAGACGCGTGAGGGCAACATGACGCTGGTACCGCTCTCCATGTACTTCAACGAGGGCAAGGTGAAGGTCGAGCTGGCCCTGGCGAAGGGCAAGCAGGACTACGACAAGCGTCAGGACCTGGCTCGCCGAACGGCGGAACGCGAGGTCACCCGTGAGCTCGGTCGTCGCATAAAGGGAATGCGCTGACCGCGATCGTCCTCGCGCTGATCGCGGCGCTCGGGTACGGCGTCAGCGACTTCGTCGGAGGAGTCGCGTCTCGACGCGTCGCCGCGCTGCGCGTGGTGATCGTCTCGTACCCGGTCTCGGTACTCGTCGTGGCGGCGGTGATGCCGTTCGTCGGAGGCACTCTCACCGCGTCGTCCGTGGTGTGGGGTGCGTTGTCCGGACTGGCCGGTGGTGTCGCCGTGTGGTGGTTCTACCTGGCACTCGCCGCCGGGCCGATGGCCGTCGTGTCGCCGATCACGGCCGTTCTGGTGGCCGGTGTACCGGTCGGCGTCGGGCTCGTCCTGGGCGAGCGACCCGGCGTCCTGGCATACATCGGCATCGCGTTGGCGCTGGTCGCCGTGCTCATGGTCAGCAAGGAGTCACCCGACGACGCCGCAGGTGACGTGGCCGGCGGACGGACTCTGCGATTCACGCCCCGGGTGGCATGGCTGACCGTCGGTTCCGGTCTGGCATTCGCGTTGACGTTCATCTTTCTCGACCGGGCCGGGGAGGACGACGCGGGTCTGTGGCCGTTGCTGGCAAACCGGGTCACCGCCACCGCCCTCGTGTGGGCGGTCGCCCTCGGCACCGGCATGTTCTCGTTCCCCCGTGGCGGCGTTCTGAAGCTGGCCGCCTGGATCGCTCTTCTGGACGTCGCCGCCAACGCCGCGTTGCTCTATGCCTTCCAGGGTGGGCTGCTGTCCCTCGTCAGCGTGATCGCCTCGCTGTATCCCGCCGCGACCGTGCTGCTGGCCATGGTGATGCTGGGGGAGCGGGTGGCCAAGGTGCAGATCGTCGGCATGGTCATCGCCCTGGGCGCGGTCGGGCTGATCACCGCGGGTGCCTGACCACCTGGCGGTGGTCGCGCTCCGGGTGGGCGCCACACTCGAGGTGCTCCTCTGCTACGAATGGAATGCATGAACACCGAAGCAGGCGCCCGTGTCGTGGTCACCGGAGCGACGGGCTACATCGGCGGTCGACTCGCCCCGCGACTGACGGAGGCCGGCTACCGGGTTCGCGTCCTCGCCCGGTCGCCTCAGAAGCTTCGCGACGTGCCGTGGGCTGCGGACGTCGAGGTGGTGCAGGGCGATCTGAGTGATCGCGAGTCGCTGGACGATGCGTTCCGGGACGTCGACGTCGTCTACTACCTCGTCCACTCCATGGGGGGATCCGACCACTTCGCCGAGGCGGAGCGTCGGAGTGCGGAGAACGTGGCCGAAGCGGCGAAGGCCGCCGGAGTGCAGCGCATCGTGTATCTCGGCGGCCTCCACCCGGTGACCGGCGCGTTGTCCCCGCACCTCGAATCGCGTGCCGAGGTGGGCCGGATCCTCATCGAGTCCGGCGTCTTCACCGTGGTGCTGCAGGCGGGTGTCGTCATCGGCTCCGGATCCGCGTCGTTCGAGATGATCCGGCACCTCACCAATCGACTGCCCGTCATGACGACCCCCAAGTGGGTGCACAACCAGATCCAGCCGATCGCCGTCCGCGACGTGCTGCACTACCTGATCGAGTCGGCGACCGCTCCGTTCGAGACTTCCCGTACCTGGGACATCGGTGGGCCGGACGTCCTGCAGTACGGCGAGATGATGAACGAGTACGCGAGTGTGGCGGGTCTGCGCAAGCGTCGCATGCTGGTGTTGCCGGTGCTGACTCCCCGACTCGCCGGTCACTGGATCGGGTTGGTCACGCCGATCCCACGCGGACTGGCCATGCCCCTCATCGAGTCACTGCAGTACGACGCCATCGCCCACGAACAGGACATCGACACGGTCGTCCCTCCGCCGGAGGGTGGATTGACCACATTCGCCGATTCCGTGCACCTCGCGCTGCGGCGCATCGAGGACGGGGAGGTGGAGACCACGTGGTCCAACGCGACCGATGCCGGCGCCCCCTCCGATCCGCTGCCGTCGGACCCCGACTGGGCCGGTGAGGTGGTGTACGTCGACGAACGCGCACAGGACTGCAACGCACCACCGGAACTGCTCTGGGACGTCGTCGAGGGCATCGGTGGTGAGAACGGGTGGTACTCGTTCCCCGCTGCCTGGGTCATCCGCGGCTGGATGGACAAGATCGTCGGGGGCGTGGGACTCAAGCGCGGTCGTCGGGATCCGCGTCGGTTGGTCAACGGCGAGGCACTCGACTGGTGGCGCGTCGAAGAGATCGAGCGCGGGTCGCTGCTGCGTCTGCGCGCCGAGATGAAGGCGCCCGGAGGTGCCTGGCTGGAACTGCGCGTCCTTCCGCGCGACGGCGGGACCCGCTCCCGCTACGAGCAGCGCGCGATCTTCTTCCCGCGGGGGCTGGGCGGACGGCTGTACTGGTTCGCCATCATGCCGTTCCACGGTGTGATCTTCCGCGGAATGCTCGAGAACATCACGGGCAAGGCCGAACGCGCGGCCGACACCGGTGACAAACGGGATGAAACCCGCGTCGGATGACGTTAGACTGACGTGTCCACCGGGAAGACCGGTGGGACGAGACTTCGCCACAGCGGAGGAAAGGGGCTGAACGGTTTCGACTGTGTGCGTCTAGTCAGGGGAAGCGTGCCGGTGCAGGCGAGAGACCACCGCAAGCGTCATCGCAAAAATATAAGCGCCGATTCCAATCAGCGCGACTACGCACTCGCTGCCTAAGTAGCGACTGCGTGTCTGTCAGTCCGATCTTGCCCTCGGGTCGGGTACTGGCATCAGCTAGAGGGCTCACCTGGTCACTCGGTCACGGAGTGATGTGGGACATCAAACAGTGGCTGGGATCGTCATCCAGGCTTGTCTGCGAGATCTGGAGATCCGAGTAGAGGCTTAGCAGACTGCGCACGGAGAAGCCCTGACAAACCGACACAGGACCCGGGTTCGATTCCCGGCAGCTCCACCGAACGGCCGGACACCATCGGGTGTCCGGCCGTCGTCGTGTCACCCCCCTGACGTCCGGCAGTGAGGGCGCGACGTTCGCCACTGCCAGGCATCCAGCGGCCGGAGCGCCCCGAATCAAGAACCATGAGTGTTGACGACGTCGCGGCCCCGACTCTGCACGGGCTCCGGTCCGGGCCCGCCGACTCCGCGGTGCTGGTTCTGCACGGCGGCAAGGTGACCAGCCACGACCGTGCCCGTCCGTGGCAGCTGTCGGCTCTGCGCATGGTCCCCTTCACGCGCATGCTCCGGCGCGCGACGGGGCCATCGGTCGCGGTGACCCAGTTGCAGTACCGGTACCGCGGCTGGAACGGCGCCGACCGCAGTCCCGTCGCGGACGCGTGGTGGGCGTGCGAGCAGATCCGCGACACGTACGGACCGGGGACTCCCATCACCGTGCTCGGTCACTCCATGGGCGGTCGCACGGCAGCAGCGATCGCGGGGCACCCCGACGTCGTGGCTCTCGTCGCGCTGGCGCCGTGGTGGCCCGATGGCAGGGAGACCGACACCCTGCGCGCCGATCAGCGCCTGTTGGTCCTGCACGGCACCGTCGACCGGTGGACCGACCCCGTCGCGTCCCGCGCCGCGACCGAACGCGCCGCCGCGCGCGGTGTCGACGCCTCGTTCGTTCCGATGGCGGGAGCGGGTCACTTCATGCTTCGATCACCGCGGACATGGTCGCGGCGGGTACGGGAGTTCGTCGTCGACCAATCGCGCGAGGTGTCGTCTACGAAACCCGAGTGACACTGCGAGCGGTCCGACGCACAGCGGCCGGCCGATCGCATCACGTAGGGAGAAGACACATGGCTCACGATGCTCACACCGACCGGCGCATCGCCGTGGTCGGCGCCGGCGTCGCCGGCCTCACGGCAGCGTACGTGCTGTCGAAGACTGCTCGCGTCACGCTGTACGAGGCCGACGGCCGTCTCGGCGGTCACGCGGACACCCACGTCGTGTCCACCCCGCAGGGTGATCTGCCCGTGGACACGGGCTTCATCGTCCACAACGACCGGACATACCCGACACTGCAGCGACTGTTTCGCGAATTGGACATTCCGACACAGGAATCGGACATGAGCATGTCGATCCGCTGCGACGGATGCGGGCTCGAATACTCGGGTGGGCAGGGCCTCTCCGGGCTGATCCCCGGCCCCGGCAGCGTGGTCCGCGGTCGCTACCTGCGGATGCTGCTCGAGGTCACCCGCTTTCACCGTGTCGCCCGTGCGCTGCTCGCGTCCGGCGACGACGATGCGACGGTCGCCGATGTGCTTGCCCGGCACGAGTTCTCGCAGTACTTCGAATCGCACTTCATGACGCCCCTCGTGTCCGCCGTGTGGTCGTGCGAGCCGTCTCGGGCCCTCGACTACCCGGCCCGGTACCTCTTCTCGTTCCTCGAGCATCACGGGATGCTCGGCGTCGGAGGTTCGCCGACCTGGCGCACCGTGACCGGTGGATCCGCCCGCTACGTCGAGCGTGTCGCCGAGACGATCGCCGACATCCGTTCGGGCACACCGGTGGCCGCCATCCGTCGGGGCGACCGGTCGGTCGAGATCGAGGACGCCTCCGGGCACACGGAGACGGTCGATGCCGTCGTCGTCGCGACGCATCCCCAGCAGGCGCTGAAGATGCTCGCCGAGCCCACCTCGACGGAGCACCTCGTTCTCGGTGCCATGCCGTACTCGCCCAACGTGGCTCGGCTCCACACCGACGAGAGCGTGCTCCCGCGTCTGCGGCGTGCCCGCGCCTCGTGGAACTACCGCATGCCGGCGTGCGATGCGGCGCCGGGCGGAGTGGTGGTCACCTATGACATGTCACGGCTGCAGCGGCTGCCCGACACCGGCTCCCGGTACCTCGTGACGTTGGGCGACGAGGACGATCCCACGGCCGAGGGTGCCGCACTCGACCCGTCCGCCGTGCTCGAGACGATGCGGTACGAGCATCCCCTCTACACGTCCGAGTCGGTCGCCGCGCAGGCGCGACTCGGGGAGCTCGACACCGACCTGGTCGCCTTCGCGGGCGCCTACCACGGGTGGGGCTTCCACGAGGACGGTGCGGCCTCGGGCCTGCGCGCGGCGGAACGTCTCGGCGGGGTCTGGGCATGACCGCCGTCGACACCCGCGCCGCGGCCGGTACTCGCACCGCCATGATCTACGAGACCTCCATCAGGCACGTTCGGCGCGAGCCGATCGAGAACGAGTTCACGTATCGCAGCTACTCGTGGTTCGTCGACATCGACGCACTCCCGTCGCTGCCCGGTCCGCTCGCGCCGTTCGCGAAGATCGACGCCGCCGACCATGTGGGCGATCCGTCGGCGACGCTGCGGGCCAATCTCGACGACTTCCTCCGGGCACACGGCCGGGTACCCGTCGCGGGGCGGATCACGATGCTGACCAACGCTCGTGTTCTCGGGTACGTCTTCAACCCCCTGACGGTCTACTGGCTGCACGATGTCGCCGACCGCGTCGAGCACGTGGTCGCCGAGGTGCACAACACCTACGGCGAACGTCACCGCTACCTGCTGGACACGGACGCGCGCGGGGCGGCGCGCACGCCCAAGGAGTTCTACGTCTCGCCGTTCAACGACGTCAGCGGGGAGTACGCGATGCGCCTCCCGGAGCCCGACGGCTCCCTCGCCCTGTCGATCACGCTGCTCCGGGACGGGCACCCCCCGTTCGTCGCGGTCATGTCCGGCACCGGACGCCCCGCGACGACGGGCCGCGTCCTGGGCGTTCTCGCACGAGCCCCCCTCGCCCCGCACGTGGTCACCGCGCGTATCCGGCGTCAGGGGATCGGGTTGTGGGCGCGTGGGCTCCGCACGGTTCCGCGTCCGCCGATGCGCGGCGACGTACCCGCCGTGGTGGACCGGCACGGTCCGCTCTCCACTCCGCTCGGCTCGGCAGTACTCCCTCGATCAGAAGGCACCAGGATGACTCAGTACGCCGTGGCATCGACCGTCGACGCCGAACGTTGGCCCTCCATCGCGACGGCGCCGGTCACCGTCAAAGCGCGCCTCGCCGCGCCCGTCGCCGACGCTCTCTTCCGCAGGGCGGCAGAGCATCTCGCGATCCGGGTCGAGATGCCGAACGGCGTCGTCATCGGAGGTGGCGCGAACGATCCCAGCGCCCCGGTGATGACGATCCACCGCCCGCGCGACTTCGCGGCGCGCGTGGGGGAGAGCGGGCTCATCGGATTCGGCGAGGCCTACATGGCCGGCGACTGGGACGCGCCCGATCTCACGGCGGCACTCGGTGTCTTCGCCGAACGCATGGCGACCCTCATCCCGAAGTGGTTGCAACGCCTGCGCGGCCTGTACATCCCCAAGCAGCCGGTCTCCGAGACCAACACCACGAGCAACACGCGCTCGAACATCTCGCGCCACTACGACCTGTCGAACGAGATGTTCGAACTGTTCCTGGACGAGACCATGACCTACTCGAGCGCGCTGTTCCCGTCGCTGACCCCGCAGCCCGGATGGGACGACGTCGCCGCCGCGCAGCGGTCCAAGATCGATCGACTGCTCGATCGCGCCGGAGTGACCGCGGGAACACGCGTCCTGGAGATCGGCACGGGCTGGGGCGAACTCGCCATCCGCGCCGCCGAACGCGGTGCCACGGTGCGGTCGGTGACCCTGTCCACCGAGCAACTGGAACTCGCGTGCAAGCGCATCGACGCCGCCGGCCACGCCGACCGGGTCCAGGTCGATCTCCTGGACTACCGACTGGTCGACGGCGAGTACGACGCGATCGTGTCCGTCGAGATGATCGAGGCCGTGGGACACCAGTACTGGGGCGAGTACTTCCGCACCATCGACTCGTTGCTCGCCCCCGGAGGCAAGGTGGCGATCCAGGCCATCACCATGCCGCACGAGCGCATGCTGGCCACGCGCAACACGTACACGTGGGTACACAAGTACATCTTCCCCGGCGGGTTCCTCCCGTCGATCCGCGCGATCGAGAGCATCACCGAGAAGGAGACGACGCTGCGCGTGCGAGAGCGTCTGTCCATCGGCGACCACTACGCCCGCACCCTGCGCCTGTGGGACGAGCGCTTCCACGCGCACGGCGAGGAGGCCCGGATGCTGGGCTTCGACGACGTGTTCGCCCGCATGTGGCACTTCTACCTCTGCTATTCCGAGGCCGGTTTCGGCTCCGGCTACATCGATGTCCAGCAGATCCTGCTCGAACGAAGGAGCGACCGATGACCGGCACCCCCACCGTGGCCGCACGGCTCGAAGACCTGATCGCCCCCTTCGTCGGCGGCGCGCTGCCGGTGCACCTGACTGCGTGGGACGGCTCGACCGCCGGCCCCACCGACGCGCCGAAGGTGACGCTGTACAGCCCGAACGTCCTGCGACGGTTGCTGTGGAGCCCGGGGGAACTGGGTGCTGCTCAGGCGTACGTCACCGGTGAACTCGACGTGGAAGGTGACCTCGACGAGGCGCTGACGCACGTGTGGGACGTGGTGCGCACCCGTCGGCTGACGGCCGTGCGGCCCAGCCCGAAGGCGATCGTCGAGCTCATCCGCACCGCGGCGTCGCTCGGTGTCGTCGGGGTGAAGCAGGCCCGCCCTCTTCCCGCCCCCGCCTCGCAGGCGGTCATCAAGGGTCGGCTGCACTCGCTGGTGCGCGATCGCGCGGCGATCAGCCACCACTACGACCTGTCGAACGAGTTCTACGAGATGGTGCTCGACCCGCAGATGGCGTATTCGAGCGGCTACTGGACGTCGGACTCGCCCGACTACGGCCTCGAGGACGCGCAGCGCGACAAGCTCGACCTCGTGTGCCGCAAGATCGGCCTCGGCCGCCCCGGAATGCGGTTCCTCGACGTCGGGTGCGGATGGGGGTCGCTGAGCCTGCACGCGGCGGAACATTTCGACGCGCAGGTCGTCGGCGTCACCATCTCCCGCGAGCAGAAGGCCTTCATCGACAAGCGCATCGCGGACCGCGGCCTGCAGGACCGGGTGGAGATCCGCATCCAGGACTACCGAGAGGTGCCCGACGGCCCCTTCGACGCCGTCGCGTCCATCGAGATGGGCGAGCACGTCGGCGAGAAGAACTATCCGATCTACGCGAAGGCGCTGCACGACAACGTGGTGCCCGGCGGCCGGGTGCTGGTGCAGCAGATGTCGCGCAAGGCGGGGGACAACCCTGGCGGCGGTGCCTTCATCGAGTCGTTCATCGCCCCCGACATGTACATGCGGCCCGTGGGCGCGACGGTCGCCATGATCGAGGAGTCGGGTCTCGAGGTCCGCGACGTGCACGCCCTGCGCGAGCACTACGTCCGCACCGTCGACGCCTGGTACGCGACCTTCGAGAGCCGCTGGGACGATCTGGTCGCACTCGTCGGAGACGAGGTGGCGCGGGTGTGGCGTCTGTACCTCGTGGGCGGCGGAATGGCGTTCCGCGACGGCCGGATGGGTGTCGACCAGATCCTGTCCGTCCGCCCCGACGACCGCGGCGTGTCCTCGATGCCGCTGGTGCGGACGCACGGATGACGGACTTCTCCTGGTCCGATCTGGCCGTCGTGTCGGCGTTCTCCCTGCTGGCGGTGGCGGTTGCCCTCACCGTCACCGCGGTCGTCGGCTTCCGTATCGGTCGGCACAACGTGGTCGACGTGAGCTGGGGGGCAGGCTTCGTCGCGGTGGCGATCGCCGCGGCACTGGCCGGGTCCGGCGACGGGTGGCGGCGAGTGCTGATGCTGGTGCTCGTCGGAGCCTGGGGCACCCGTCTCGCGGTCTCGATGTTCCGCCGCTCACGGGGCAAGGGCGAGGACCCGCGGTACGAGAAGATGCTGTCGAACGCGCCGGGCAGCCCCGCTGTGTACGCGATCCGCAAGATCTATCTCACGCAGGGTGTCGCGCTGTGGTTCGTGTCGCTGCCGGTGCAGGTCGCCGCCGTGTCCGACGGATCGTTCGGCGTCGTCACTGCGGTGGGCGTCGCTCTGTGGGTCCTGGGCATCGTCTTCGAGACGGTGGGGGATCGTCAGATGGACGCCTTCAAGGCGGACGCGTCCCGCAAGGGCACCATCATGGACCGGGGCTTGTGGCGGTACACGCGCCACCCCAACTACTTCGGTGATGCCTGTGTCTGGTGGGGCATCTTCCTGGTCTCCGCGGCGCACTGGCCCGGTGTGCTGACCGTCCTCTCGCCGGTTGCCATGACGTACTTCCTCGTGTTCGCGACGGGTGCGCGGCTGCTCGAGCAGCACATGGCGGAGCGGCCCGGATATCGCGAGTACCAGCAGCGCACCAGCTACTTCGTTCCGCTCCCGCCCCGCAAGGCCTGAGCGGGCCCGACTTCCGGTCACGCACGCAGCCCCGAGGAGGGGTGGTCTGCGCGCGTGACCGGTTCACCTCGAGATCAGGTCACCGTCGGACGAGGAGCGCGACCGGGAGCGCGGAGAGCAGTGAGGACACGGTGACCGTTCCGCTGAACGACCCACCATTCACGAGGTCGGTCCACTCACCGTCCGGCAACGCCAGCGAGGTGTCACCCCATCCGGCCTCGCCGAGGCGCATCGACCACCGCGTGGCGACGGCGACGACGTCGGCGTCACCGTCGGCGGGTCCACGACCGAACGCCACGACGTGGTCGGCGGCGGCGCCGGTCGCGAACACCGGAACGTAGGACCCGCCCACGAAGCTGTCCGGACGGTCGCGGCGCAGCCGTGCGGCACACCGGGTCACGTGGAACTTGGCGGCGCCGCTCGCGTCGAGCGCCGGCGTCCCGTCGATGTCCAGGAGAGCCTTGCAGGCGTCGTAGTCCACGTCCCGGCGGTTGTCGGGGTCGACGAGAGAGTCCTCCCACAGCTCCGTGCCCTGGTAGATGTCCGGGATGCCGGGACCCGCCAGGTGGAGGAGCTTCTGTCCGAGCGAATCGCTCCATGCGTGCGGAGCGATCTGCTGGACGAACGTCGTGAGCGAGGGCGCCACCGCTCCGTCGACGATGCCGTCGATCCACGTGTGGACGGCAGACTCGAAGTCCTCGTCCACGTCGTTCCAGCCGGTGTACGAGCCCGCCTCGCGGATGGCCTTCTCGGCGTAGGCGTGCAGTCGCTCGCGGTACTCGTCCGTGACCACGCCGTCGGTCGGCCAGGTGCCGACGATGTTCTGCCACAAGAAGAGTCCGGTGGACCCGTTGGGCGACGGAGCCTGCTCCTCCCAGTCGCTCAGGCACGCGCGCCACAGGTCGGGCACCTGAGACAGCACGCCGATGCGCGCCCGGACGTCCTCGCCGCGCTTGGTGTCGTGTGTCGAGAGGGTCGTCATCGCGGCAGGCCACAGCCGGGCCCGCTCGGACAGGCGGAGGTGGAACTCCGGCACCGACCGACCGAAGCGGGACGGGTCACCGCCGACCTCCTGGAGCGAGACCAGCCGCGACGTGCGGTAGAACATGCAGTCCTCGACGCTCTTCGCCATCACGGCGCCCGCGACCTGCTGCAGACGTCCCGACGCCTCGCCGCGTGCGGCCACGGCGGCCGCGACGACATCGAGGGCGGGAACCAGTTCGGGGCGATCCGCGGCGACGTCGCCGAGCAGGCGGGGCAGCATGCCGGCCAGCGGCGCGTAGTCGGAGCGGTACACCGGCATGCGGGCGACGATCTCGGTCACGGCCTCGCGGGCGAGGTCGGCGTCGAACGACGTTCCGGTGTCGCGGGCGATCGCCGCGACCAGGCGCCGCACCTCGGGAGCGAGCTGTGTGCTCGCCGTGTCGGCCTTGATGGTCCGCTCGGCCTCGTGCACCCAGTGTGCGTCCCCCGCGTGGCCGGTGACGTCCGACGACAGTCGCGTCAACGGCTCCTCGCCCGACGGGTCGAGGAACACCCCACCGAGATCGGCGAGAGCGTCGTACCCGGTGGTTCCGTCGACGGGAAGGGTGACGTCGAGCGGCTCCTCGGCGGTGAGGATCTTCTCGACGACGAGCCACGAGTCGGGTCCGACGACGCCCCGCAAGCGAGCGAGATACTCGGCCGGTGCGGTGAGCCCGTCCGGATGGTCGACGCGCACACCGTCGACGAGACCGTCGCGGAACCAGCTGCCGACCTCGGCGTGCGTCGCGTCGAAGACCGCGGGGTCCTCCTGACGGAGACCGGCCAGGTCGCTGACGGAGAAGAACCGGCGGTACCCGATGCGCCCGGAGCGCCATCCGACCAGTTCGTAGGACTGCTTGTCGTGCAGTGCTTTCGCGTCGTCCCCGCCGTCGTCGGTCGCAGGGTCCACCGGGAAGCGGTTCTCGTAGTAGGCCAGCGTGGCCTCGTCTCCCGACCGGTCGACCGAGAGTTCGTTCACGTCGGCATCGTCGCCCAGCACGGGGAGCGCGATGCGCTCCGCACCGGCCCAGTCGATGTCGAACCACGAGGCGTACTGCGATGCGCGTCCGTGTCTCAGCACGTCCCACCAGAACGGGTTCTCCCGCGCCGTGGCCACACCGAGGTGGTTGGGCACGATGTCGACCACGACGCCCAGGCCATGGGACCGGCACTCGGCGACGAGGTCCTCGAGAGCGGCTCGACCACCGAGTGCCTCGGAGACGGTGCGCGGATCGGTGACGTCGTACCCGTGGGTGGAGCCCTCGGCCGCCGTCAGGATCGGCGACAGATAGACGTGGGAGACACCGAGTTCGGCGAGATAGGGAACCAGCGACGCGGCATCGCGGAGAGTGAAGCGATCACCCCGTAGCTGGAATCGATAGGTCGAGGTGATCGCGTGGCTCATGTCGCTTCCTTACCCCGTTTTCCGTAGCACCAACAGTGACCGTGCTTGCACCTCGACAGCGGTGCCGGCGACGATGACTCGATCGTCGGCTCCGGTGGCCGAGGCGGTGTCGAGCGCGACGGTCCACTCGTCGGCGTACTTGCCGTCCAGTGTGGTGAAGTCGATCGGCTCGTGATGGGCGTTGAAGCACAGGTAGAACGTGTCGTCGACGACCCGGTTGCCCCGGTTGTCGGGCTCGGGGATGTTCTCGCCGTTGAGGAACACCGCCAGCGACTTGCCGAAGCCGCTGTCCCAGTCCTCCTCGGTCATCTCCTCGCCGGTCGGGGTGAGCCACGCGATGTCGCGCGTCTGCTCCGCCTTGCGGATCGGCCGGCCTTCGAAGAAGCGTCGTCGACGGAACACCGGGTGGTCGTTGCGGAGTGCGATCACGCGGGACGTGAACTCGACCAGATCGGCGTTCGTCTCCGCCAGCGACCAGTCCATCCAGGCCAGTTCGGAGTCCTGGCAGTAGACGTTGTTGTTGCCCTGCTGGGTCCGGCCCATCTCGTCGCCGTGCGCGAGCATCGGCGTGCCCTGGCTGAGCATGAGCGTCGCCAGCATGTTGCGGATCTGACGGGCGCGCAGCGACAGCACCTCGGGGTCGTCCGTCGGCCCCTCGACACCGCAGTTCCAGGACCGGTTGTGGCTCTCGCCGTCGTTGTTGTCCTCGCCGTTGGCCTCGTTGTGCTTGTCGTTGTAGGACACCAGATCGTGCATCGTGAAGCCGTCGTGCGCGATGACGAAGTTGATGCTCGCACCGGGGCGGCGACCCGTCGCCTCGTAGAGGTCGGAGGATCCGGTGAGCCGCGACGCGAACTCGCCGAGTGTCGCCGGCTCACCGCGCCAGTAGTCGCGGACGGTGTCGCGGTACATGCCGTTCCACTCGGTCCAGAGACCGGGGAAGTTGCCGACCTGGTAGCCGCCCTCACCGACGTCCCACGGCTCGGCGATCAGCTTGACCTGGCTCACCACCGGGTCCTGCTGGACCAGGTCGAAGAACGCGCTCAGCTTGTCCACGTCGTGCAGTTCGCGAGCCAGGGTCGATGCGAGGTCGAAGCGGAAGCCGTCGACGTGCATCTCGGTGACCCAGTAGCGCAGGGAGTCCATGATCAGCTGCAGGGTGTGCGGGTGACGGACGTTCAGGCTGTTACCCGTGCCCGTGTAGTCCATGTAGAAATACGGGTCGTCGTCGACCAACCGGTAGTACGCGGCGTTGTCGATGCCGCGGAACGCGATGGTCGGACCCATGTGGTTGCCCTCGGCGGTGTGGTTGTAGACCACGTCGAGGATCACCTCGATGCCGGCTTCGTGGAACGAGCGCACCATCGTCTTGAATTCCGACACGGCCGAACCGGCCATGGGGGAGGACGCGTACTCGTTGTGCGGGGCCATGAAACCGAACGAGTTGTAGCCCCAGTAGTTGCGAAGTCCCTTGTCCACCAGTGTCTGATCCTGCATGAACTGATGCACCGGCATCAGTTCGATGGCGGTGACGCCGAGCTTCTCCAGGTGGCTGATCACGGCCGGATGGCCGAGACCGGCGTACGTACCGCGCAGATCCTCCGGGATGTCCGGGTGGGTCATCGTCATGCCCTTGACGTGGGCCTCGTAGATGACGGTCTCGTTGTAGGGGCGACGCGGCGAGCGGTCGTTCTGCCAGTCGAAGAACGGATTGACGACGACCGTCGTCATCGTGTGCCCCAGCGAGTCGTGCTGGGGGAAGTGGTTCTCGGGCTCGGGCTCTGGATCGGGCTCGGGTGCAACGGTTCTGGCAGTCGCGACGTTGGCGCGGGTCGCGTCGACGGTGCGCGACGCGGTGGCCGATCCCGCGGGGCCGGCGACGTGCGCCTCGCCGGGATGCACGGCGTCGTCGTTCTCCTGCGCTGCGGGCACGGGACGTTCGGGGATGTCGATGTCGTAACTGAAGAGCGAGCGGTCACCGTCGAACGATCCGACGAACGCCTTGCCGTAGGGGTCGAGCAGCAGCTTGCTCGCGTCGCACCGCTGTCCCGCTCCGGGATTCCACGGGCCGTGCACGCGGTAGCCGTACCGTTGGCCGGGCTGGACCTGGGGGATGTAGGCGTGCCAGACGTACCCGTCGACCTCTTCGAGGCGGACGCGGGTCTCGTGACCGTCGGCGTCGATGAGGCAGAGATCGACGGCCTCGGCGACCTCGGAGAAGAGCGCGAAATTGGTTCCGGCGCCGTCGTAGGTGGCGCCCAGGGGATACGCGCTGCCGGGCCATACCTGGATCGATGGTTCGTGTGCATGGTCGACGGACATGCTCGGAACCCTATCCCGGCAGCGGCGAAGGACACCTGTCGGCGAGGTCCGTCGCAGGCCGGAGCGTCGGTCGCCCGGGCTCAGCCCAGTCGTGCGATCAGCGCGTGCCCGAGGTCGGTGCCCGATCGCCAGGCGCTCTCGACGCGGGGCGAGCCCTCCGGGCACCACTGATCCCCGGCGAAGCCGACCAGACGGTCTCCGTGCGAGACGATGTCGTGGCTCGCGTCGTGCTGGGAGGCGGGCTTGGCGAAGGTCCAGCGGTGGGCGTGCGTCCAGATCGGAGTGCCAATGCCCGTGAGCGCGGCGACGGCGTCGACGACGGCGGGGATCGCACCGGCGGGATCGTCGAGGTGTCGCCGGGCGCGCTGCGCGGACGTGTGGGCGACCAGGACCGCGGCTCCGTCGCCCCGGCGTGCGCCGTCGCGCGCGAGGAACTCGACGTCCGCGTCGTCGGACACGAAGGCGGCGTCGGGGAAGGGGAGTCCGGCGGCGTCGTCGTCGGTGAGCCCGAGGACCACCGCGACGACGGGGTCGTAGTCGACGGCGTCGGGCACGGTCACCAGGCGGGAGGCCTGCGGGTCGGGCATGGCCAGGACCACGTGTCCGTCGGGCAACGCCCGAGCCTCGGTGGCGTCGACAGGGATGCCGGACAGCAGGTCCTTGACCAGAGATCGCAGGCCCGCCGGCGTTCCCCACCGCGTGGGTCCCGATTTCTGTTCCGGCTCCGCCCCGGCCCGCACCACCGTGAAGGTGTCGGTCCACTCGTGCACGAGACCGCGAGAGGCCCAGTCGGACACGACGTCCCGGAACCCGTCGTCGCGGACGGTGAAGTAGCCGGCGCCCACATCGACTCGGCGTCCGTGCAACTCGGGGGACGACATTCGACCGCCGACGGCGCGGCCCCGGTCACGCAGCACGAACGGGACACCGGCGTCGCGGAGCACGCGAACGCACGCGGCACCGGCGATACCGGCTCCGAGGACGGTGACGGGAGAGGTCGAGGAGGTCACTCGTTCAGCGTACGGACGCGGCTCCGGACGCCGTCGACGAAGAGTTCGAGGCCGAAATCGAACCGAGCGGTGGCATCTCGATCGAGGTCACCGTCGTCGGGGTGTCGATCCGCGGCCAGCGCACCCGCGGACTCCATCTGCAGCCGGGACTGTTCGTCGCTCGTCGCACCCAGCACGTAGTAGAGCAGGGCGTCCGCGGCGTGTCCGGCGTCCTCCGGGGTCAGCCCGGTGGCGCGGAGATCGTCGACGACCGTGGTCCGCACGGGGTGCGTCACCGTGCGGGCGGACAGGCTGGAGGCGACCACCTCGGCGCCGTCCCGGTGAGCCAGGAGAGCGTCTCGAAGTCCGTGAGCGCGGCCGCGCACGGCGTCCAGCACATCGGAGGTGACGGCAGCGGGTACGGCGTCGAGGCGGCTCAGGATGCGATCGGACACCGCGCCGAGCAGCGCCTGCTTGTTCGCGACGTGCCAGTACAGCGCGCCGGGCGCCACACCGAGCGAGCCGGCCAATCGGCGCATCGTGAGGTCGGCGAGACCGTAGTCGTCGAGAATGGTCAGTGCGCCGTCGACGACGTCGTCTCTGCGCAACTGCATTCCGCACCTCTCCCGACTCGTGTCGCGGGCCCGTCGGCCACGCAGTGACAGCCTAGGCTGGCCGACGTGAGTGATGTCGACACGACGGGGTTCGCCTCGACCGCACCCGGGATCGGCGATGCGGGTCGGCCGTCGCGCGGCGCGTTCACCCGGCGTTCGATCCGGATCGTGCTCGCGACCGCGGTGGTCGGTGCCGTCCTCGGGATCCTGTGGGCTCTGCTCGCGCCCGTGGAGCACGTCGCTGCCGTCGGTGACGGCCGCGCGATCGTGTTGACCGGCGAGAGCGATCATCGCTTCGACGCACTCGCTCTGTTCCTCTGCGTGACCGCCGCGGCCGGGGTGCTGACCACGGTCGCCGTCTGGGCTCGCGTGGCCGAGCGAGGGCCGCGTCTGGTCCTCGACATCGTGGTGGCGTCGGCGCTGGCGTCCGCCGCGGCGATCGGTGCCGGCCTCGCCGTGGGCGCGGTGCGGTATCCGAGTGCCGACGGCGCCCTTCGCGGCGATGTCGTCGCACTCGCCCCCGGTGTCTCGACGTGGCTGGCTCTGCTCGCGCAACCTCTGGCTGCGGCGGTCACGCTCGTTCTCGTCACGGCGCTGTCGCCGTCGGACGATCTGGGTCGGGACGAGTCCCCCGAGGAGTGATCCGTTCGGGTCTCGGACGCCGGGTTCGTCTGCTTGAATGAGCGCTCTCAGGGCGGCCCACGACGGGCCGCGGGCGGGGGCCGACCTCTTCGAACGGCGAGGGTCTCCAGGACGTGGCGAACACCATTCGGCGGTGGTTGACCAGACCCGTCGATTACGCGTGGACCGTCCACTACTTCGAGACGAACACCGCGCTCGGCTCGACCCGCGTCCTCATCGGTCTGTCCTGCCTCCTGTTCTCCGTCCTGTACGTCGTCGCCGGACTCGCCCCGCCGACCGCGCCGACGGGAGCAGCACTGACGATCGTGCTCGTGAACGCGGTGGGGACCGCCGGCGTCGGGCTCGCCTGGATCCGCGGACCGTGGCCCTCACGCCGGATGTCGACGGCCTTCGTCGTGTACGCAGACGTCGGACTCTCCGTGGTGCTTCTCTTGCTGTCCGACCCGCTCGCCGTGCTGCCCTGCGCGATCCTGTTCGGCGTCGCGAGCAGTTACGTGGCGACGTTCCACACGCCGCGGGTGTTCGCCGTCCACCATTCCCTCACCGTGGTGGTGTGCGTCGGGTTGTTCGTCCGAGCGATCGGCTCGGAGTCCGTGCTCGGAGCGGCGCGCACCTCGCTCGCCGTCACCTACGGATTGCTCATCGTGATGGTTCTCTTCCTCGCACCGATCTCCATCTACCGCCTGCAGTTCCTGCAACGCGGCGACGTCACCGCCGCGTACGTGGATCCGCTGACCGGCCTGCGCAACCGGCGGGGACTCACCGTCGCGGCGGGCGAACTGCTCGGCACCCGGAACGGTCTCGTCGCGGTGGTCATCGACATCGACCGCTTCAAGTCGATCAACGACCGCTTCGGACACCACCACGGCGACCTCGTCATCCGTCGGACGGCGGACACCATCGACGAGATGTTCCCGTCTCCGTCGATCACGGCCCGCACCGGCGGGGAGGAATTCGCCGTCGTGACCGCGCTGCCGATGGACGAGGTGCTCGACCGGGCGCGGCGGCTGCGCAGCGCCTACACGGCGCGGTCGGACCACGAGTCGAGTCTGAGCATCGGGGTCGCTCGCGAGGAGCGGGTCGTCACCTCGCACGACGTGGAGGTGCTTCTCATCTGTGCCGATCGAGCGATGTATTCCGCCAAGGCGGACGGCGGCGATGCCGTCGTCGGCTACGGCACTCTCACGTAGGTGGTCGGAGCGCGGCGAACTCGTCGGTCACACGTAGTGCGCTGTCCCGGAAGCGGTACAGCGCGGCGGGACGTCCTCCGGACGGGCCCGGGGGAGCGGTGTGGCCGGTGGACTCGATGACGCCCCGCCGGGTGAGCACCCGTTGGAGATTGGTGGTGTCGACTTGGTAACCCAGTGCGGCGCAGTAGATGTCGCGCAAGGTCGACAGGCTGAACTCGACGGGCGCGAGCGCGAAGGCGATGTTGGTGTACGACAGTTTGGCCGCCAGTCTCGCGCGGGCGTGCGCCACCATCGTGCCGTGATCGAACGCGGTCTCGGGGAGCGTCGCGACCGGGTGCCACGCAGTGTCGACGGGAAGTCGCGGGTCCCCGACGATGGGGACCAGACCGAGGAACGTCGAGGCGATGCGGCGATCGCCGGGGACGCGCCCGGGATCGGAGAAGACGGACAGCTGCTCGAGGTGGCGTACCTCGCGCACGTCGACCTTCTCCGCCAGCTGACGTCGCGCGGAGTCGGTCAGGTTCTCGTCGTCCCGGAGGAGCCCGCCGGGGAGTGACCAGGTTCCGCGTGCCGGGGCGAGTGCGCGCTGCCACAGCAGCACGCACAATTCGGCAGGCTCGCGGGGCTGCAGCTCGCGCACCTGGAAGACGACGGACAGCACTTCGTGCACCGGTCGGGTGGCCGGATCGGGGGCACTTCCGGTCGGTCCGTCGGCGGCGGTGCTACGATGAATCACGTTTTCGATCATAAGTCGAAAACCCCGTCGGGTCCATTCCGGCGGATCGGCACCGGCGCACGCGAGCGCTGGACGCACGCGAGGAGCACGACATGGCGATCACCACCACGCGATTCGGCGGGAACTCCGCGGTCTTCGACGGACCGACGGGCTACGCCGGCGTCGATGCCGGCCCGGAGTGGGCCGAGGAGATCCTGCGCCTGGCAGAGGCGAAGAACGCGACGATCCTGGCGCACAACTATCAGCTGCCCGCCATCCAGGACATCGCCCACCACGTCGGCGACTCGCTCGCGCTCTCGCGCATCGCCGCCGAGGCGCAGGAGGAGACCATCGTCTTCTGCGGCGTGCACTTCATGGCCGAGACCGCCAAGATCCTCGCGCCGTCCAAGACGGTCCTCATTCCCGACGAGCGGGCGGGCTGCTCTCTCGCCGACTCCATCGACGCGGCCCAGCTGCGCGAGTGGAAGGCCGAGCACCCGGACGCCGTCGTCGTGTCGTACGTGAACACCACCGCCGAGGTGAAGGGACTGACGGACATCTGCTGCACCTCGTCCAACGCGGTCGAGGTCGTGCAGTCCATCGACCCGGACCGCGAGGTGCTCTTCCTGCCGGACCAGTTCCTCGGGGCCCACGTCCGTCGGCAGACCGGTCGCACCAACATGCACATCTGGGCCGGTGAGTGCCACGTCCACGCCGGCATCAACGGCGACGAGCTCACCGCACGGTCGCAGGCGTACCCCGAGGCCGAGCTCTACGTCCACCCCGAGTGCGGCTGCGCGACGTCCGCGCTCTACCTCGCCGGCGAGGGATTCGTGCCCGAGGACCGCGTCAAGATCCTCTCGACCGGCGGCATGCTCGACGCGGCGCGCACCACGGGTGCGAAGCAGGTTCTCGTCGCCACCGAGATCGGCATGCTGCACCAGCTGCGCAAGGCGGCGCCCGGTGTCGACTTCCAGGCCGTGAACGACCGCGCGTCCTGCCCGTACATGAAGATGATCACCCCCGCGGCGCTGCTCCGGTGCCTCGCGGAGGGCAAGGACGAGGTGCACGTCGACGTCGCGACGGCCGAACGCGCACGCGCGTCCGTCGAGCGGATGATCGCCATCGGCTCGCCCGGTGGCGGCGAGTGACCACTGCGGCCACTCCGGGCGGAAGTGTCGCTGCCGCTCCGGGCTGGGAGGCCGCGGCCGATCTCGTCGTGGTCGGCGGGGGAGTCGCCGGTCTCGCCGCGGCGATCGAGGCGACCCGGTCCGGGCTGAGCGTGCTGGTGCTGAGCAAGGACGCGGCGGGTACGGCGACGCAGTACGCCCAGGGCGGCATGGCCGTCGCGCTCGGCGAGGACGTCGAGGCCCACGTGCGCGACACGATCGTCGCGGGCGCCGGTCTGTGCGACGAGGCCGCGGTGCGCTCGATCGTCGGGGCCGGCGCCGACGCGCTGAGTGTGCTCACCGGCATCGGTGCTCGGTTCGACAGCGGCGCGGACGGCTCCATGGCCCGCACCCGTGAGGGCGGCCACTCGGTCGGCCGCATCGTGCACGCGGGCGGCGACGCCACGGGGCGGGAGATCCAGCGCGCTCTGTCGTCCGCGGCGCCCGCGACGGTGAACGGCGCGACCGTGCTCGACGTCCTGGTCGGCGATCGCGGTGTGGCGGGCGTGCTCGTCTCGCTCTCGCCGGACGATCTCCACGCGAACCTCGGCGTGGTGCACGCACCCGCCGTGCTGATCGCCACCGGTGGCACCGGAATGCTGTACTCGGCCAGCACGAACCCGTCCGGCGCCACGGCCGACGGCCTCGCTCTCGCACTGCGGGCGGGCGCGGACGTGGCGGACGTCGAGTTCGTGCAGTTCCACCCGACCGTGCTGTTCCGCCCCGGCGGCCGCGGGCGGCTCCCGTTGGTCAGCGAGGCGGTCCGCGGTGAGGGCGCGCGTCTCGTCGACGCGGACGGCCGCTCGATCATGGCGGGCGTGCACCCGCTGGGTGATCTCGCTCCCCGCGACGTCGTGTCCCGGGCGATCGCCGCTCGGCTGGCCGAGAGCGGCGCCGATCACGTCTTTCTCGACGCGCGGTCCGTGCCCGACATGGCCCTGCGTTTTCCCACCGTCACCGCGGCCTGCCTCGCTCAGGACGTGGACCCGACGGAGCAGCCGATCCCGGTGGCCCCTGCAGCGCACTATGCATGCGGCGGTGTCGTCACAGACGAGTACGGCCGCACCTGCGTCGCCGGGCTCCACGCCGCGGGCGAGGTGGCCCGCACAGGACTGCACGGAGCGAACCGTCTCGCGTCGAACTCGCTGCTCGAGGGCGTGGTGCTGGGGACCCGAGTGGCTCGCAGCGCCCGAGACCGGGTGTCCGTCCGCTCCCTGACGTCCGGCGATCCGTCTGCGCGACACCGGGCGCCCCGGCTCGACAGGGACGTCCTCCAGTCCGCGATGACCCGTCACGTCGGCGTCGTCCGCGACGACACAGGTCTGCGCGAGGCAGCGGCGATCGTGGGAGCCGCTGTCCCGCGCGAGCTCAGGTCGACCCACGACGTCGAGGACGCCGCACTGACACTGCTGGCGTCCGCGACCGCCTCGGCAGCTCTCGCCCGCACCGAGACGCGGGGTGCGCACACCCGCGCCGATCACCCCCGGTCCGACGACGCACAGCGCCGCAGCACCGTCTTCCGGCTGGCCGACGACGGCAGCCTCGCGATCGTGCGGAATGCCCGCAGCGCCGACCAGGTCGGCCCGATAGGAGTCTCATGACCACACCCGCCGCTGCTCTCGACCCCGTCGATCGGGACGAGATCCTCCTCGTCGTGCGCCGCGCGCTGGAGGAGGACCTCCGATACGGGCCCGATGTGACGAGCCTCGCCACGGTGCCCGAGGGCGCGCGCACCCGCGCCGCGGTCGTCTCGCGGGCACACGGCGTCGTGGCGGGCCTCGACGCCGCGCTGGCGGTGCTCGACGAGGTGATCGGCGACCACGTCGTGCTCTCCCGGATCGCCGACGGCACCCGGGTCGAGCCGGGTGATGTGGTGCTGTCGGTGGAGGCACCGACCAGGGCCCTGCTCACCGCGGAGCGGACGATGCTCAACATTCTCTGCCACCTGTCCGGCATCGCGACCGCGACCGCGGCGTGGGTCGACGCGGTGTCCGGCACGGGATGCGTCGTACGGGACAGTCGCAAGACCTTGCCCGGGCTACGTGCACTGCAGAAGTACGCCGTGCGTGCCGGCGGCGGGCAGAACCACCGCATGGGCCTCGGCGACGCGGCACTGATCAAGGACAACCACGTGGTCGCCGCGGGCTCGGTGGTGGCGGCTCTGCGCGCCGTCCGAGCCGCGGCGCCGGACATCGCGTGCGAGGTCGAGGTGGACACTCTCGAGCAGCTCGACGACGTGCTGGCCGAGGGCGTCGACCTGGTGCTGCTCGACAACTTCCCGCTGTGGCAGACGCAGATGGCGGTGCAACGTAGGGATCGAGCAGCTCCCGCGACGAAGCTCGAATCGTCCGGCGGGCTGTCCCTGGACTCGGCCGCCGAGTACGCGGGCACCGGTGTGGACTTCCTCGCGGTCGGCGCGCTCACCCACTCCGTGACGGTGCTCGACCTGGGGCTCGACTTCGAGTGACGTTTCGCGTGAGCGGGATCCGGGCACAGGACCGCACATGACATCTGTGAGCACTGTGGACCGCGGCGATCGCGTCATCGCCCGCCGCGTGACCGTGAACGCCCCTGCCGACGACCTCTTCGCTCAGGTGGCGGATCCGCACCGGCACGGCGAGCTGGACGGCTCCGGAACGGTGAAGGACACGGTGAAGGGTCCGACGACGCTCTCGCGCGGAGCGAAGTTCTCGGTGGGCATGAAGCAGTTCGGCGTGCCCTACCGCATCACCAGCACCGTCACGGAGTTCACCGATACCGGGGACACCAAGGTGATCGAGTGGCAGCACCCGCTGGGCCACAAGTGGCGCTGGGAGTTCGTCGCGGTGGGCCCCTCGTCCACAGAGGTGACGGAATCGTTCGTCTACGGAACGGCGAAGATCCCGAAGATGCTCGAGGTGACCAAGCAGACGGCACAGAACGCGAACGGCATCACGAAGACGCTGGAGAAGCTGGCAGCCCGCTACTCCTGAGACCATGGTGCGGGCAGGCCGGAGGCCGGTCGGTGGGACCAGGTGGATCGTCCCCCTCGGGGCGCCGGTCGGGGCTCGAGCGATAATCGACGTGCGCCGACCGGCGCGCCCTTGCTCGACCCGAGAGGATCACCCATGACTGCCCGCACCGAGTTGCGACGCGTGGATCTACGCGGCAGCTCTCCGTCCACCGCCGAGCTGCGCGCGGTTCTCCCACGGGGTGGAGTGGACGTGAACTCGGTGCTGCATCTGGTCACCCCGGTGGTCGAGGCGGTGCGTGAGCGCGGCGCCGACGCGGCGCTCGAGTACAGCGAGACGTTCGACCGCGTGCGTCCCGACTCCGTGCGAGTCCCGGCCGCCGAGCTCGAGAAGGCTCTGGACCAGCTCGATCCCGACGTGCGGGCGGCACTCGAGGTGTCCATCGAGCGTTCGCGCATCGTGCACGAGGATCAGCGTCGGTCCGAGACCGTGACCACCGTCGTCCCCGGTGGAACCGTCACCGAGAAGTGGGTCCCGGTCGAGCGAGTCGGACTGTACGTACCGGGCGGCAACGCCGTGTACCCGTCGTCCGTCGTCATGAACGTCGTCCCCGCGCAGGTCGCCGGCGTCGGCAGCCTCGTCGTCGCCTCGCCGCCGCAGGCGGACTTCGGCGGCCTCCCGCACCCCACCATCCTGGCGGCGGCAGCGTTGCTCGGCGTGGACGAGGTCTGGGCGGTCGGCGGTGCCCAGGGCGTCGCACTGCTCACCTACGGCGGCGTGGACACCGACGGTGCGCCGCTCGAGCCCGTGGACATGATCACCGGCCCGGGCAACATCTACGTCACCGCGGCGAAGCGGTTGTGCCGTGGAGCGGTGGGCATCGACTCCGAGGCCGGGCCCACCGAGATCGCCATCCTGGCCGACGACACCGCCGACCCGGTGCACGTCGCCGCCGATCTGATCTCGCAGGCCGAACACGACGTGCTGGCGGCGAGCGTGCTCGTCACCACCTCGGTCGCCCTGGCGGACGCCGTCACGCGCGAGGTCGCCGAGCGCACGCTCACCACCAAGCACTCCGAACGCGTCGCGACGGCGCTGTCCGGTGAGCAGTCGGGCATCGTGCTGGTGGACACGGTGGACGACGGCATCCGCACGGTCGACGCCTACGCCGCGGAACACCTCGAGATCCAGACCGAGAACGCCTCCGAGGTGGCGGGCCGCATCCGCAGCGCCGGAGCGGTGTTCGTCGGACCGTGGTCGCCGGTGAGCCTCGGCGACTACTGCGCCGGGTCGAACCACGTCCTGCCGACGGCCGGATGCGCCCGTCACTCGTCCGGGTTGTCGGTGCAGACCTTCCTGCGCGGCATCCACATCGTCGACTACTCGCGCGACGCTCTCGACGGCGTCGCGAAGCACGTCGTCGCCCTCGCGAACGCGGAGGATCTGCCGGCGCACGGTGATGCCGTCCGCGTGCGGTTCGAGAGCCGATCGTGACGGCCGCGCCCGGCGCCGGGACCGCACTGTCGGACCTGCCGCTGCGCGACTCGCTCGTCGGGAAGTCTCCGTACGGTGCGCCGCAGCTCGAGGTGCCGGTGCAGCTCAACACCAACGAGAACCCGCACCCACCGTCGGCAGCGCTCGTGGAGGACGTCGCCCGCTCCGTGCGGGAGGCGGCAGCGTCGCTGCACCGCTATCCCGATCGGGACGCCGTCGCACTGCGCACGGATCTCGCCGCGTACGTGGCGGCCCGTACGGGGGTGCCCGTCACCGTCGACAACCTGTGGGCCGCGAACGGATCGAACGAGATCCTGCAGCAGTTGCTGCAGGCATTCGGGGGGCCGGGACGCACGGCGCTGGGATTCGTGCCGTCGTACTCGATGCACCCCATCATCTCGGCGGGCACCCAGACCGAGTTCCTCGATCTGCATCGGCGTGACGACTTCTCGCTGGACATCGACGCGGCCGTGGCCGCGATCGAGTCGATGACGCCGGACGTCGTGTTCGTCACCAGCCCCAACAACCCGACGGGACACAGTCTCTCGCTCGACGACCTCCGGCGTCTCGCCTCCGCGACCACCGGGATCCTCGTCGTCGACGAGGCGTACGGCGAGTTCTCGGCGGCGCCCAGCGCGGTCGACCTCATCGACGAGTTCCCCAGCCGAGTCGTCGTCAGCCGGACCATGAGCAAGGCCTTCGCGTTCGCGGGTGGGCGACTCGGGTACCTGGTGGCCGCTCCGGCCGTCGTGGACGCACTGCTCCTGGTGCGGCTGCCGTACCACCTGTCGGTGCTCACCCAGGCTGCCGCGCGCGCCGCACTGCGCCACGCCGACGACACGCTGGCCTCGGTGGCCGAGCTGGCGGCCGAGCGTGATCGCGTCGTCGCCCGGCTCGCCGTCCTGGGCTACCGAGTGGTGCCCAGCAGCGCCAACTTCGTGCTGTTCGGCCTGTTCGACGATGCGCCCGCGGTGTGGTCTCGGTACCTCGATCAGGGCGTGCTCATCCGCGACGTCGGCATCGCGGGGCATCTCCGCGTCACCATCGGCACCGTGGCCGAGAACGATCGGTTCCTCGACGTCAGCGCCGACCTGTCCGAGGACGTCGTCCACTCGTCCGCCCCCGCCACCTGAACCCCAGCAGAGGATCCGACCAGTGAGCAGCATCATGACCCCGAACCGCATCGCGCGCATCGAGCGGACCACCAAGGAGTCGTCCATCACGGTGGAGCTGAATCTCGACGGCACCGGCATCGTCGACGTATCCACCGGTGTGCCGTTCTTCGACCACATGCTCACCGCGCTCGGGACGCACGCGAGTTTCGACCTCACGGTGCACGCGAAGGGCGACATCGAGATCGAGGCGCATCACACGGTCGAGGACACCGCTATCGTCCTCGGACAGGCGCTGGGCCAGGCACTCGGCGACAAGAAGGGAATTCGCCGTTTCGGTGACGCGTTCATTCCGATGGACGAGACGCTGGCACACGCCTCGGTCGACGTGTCCGGTCGGCCGTACTGCGTGCACACCGGGGAACCGGAGCACATGCTGCACGCGATCATCGGCGGCTACCCGGGAACCCCGTACGCCACGGTGATCAACCGCCACGTCTTCGAGTCGATCGCGTCCAATGCGCGTATCGCACTGCACGTCCGGGTGCTGTACGGACGCGACCAGCACCACGTCACCGAGGCCGAGTTCAAGGCCGTCGCTCGCGCCCTCCGCGCGGCCGTCGAGCCCGATCCGCGGGTCTCGGGAGTGCCGTCGACGAAGGGAAGCTTGTGAGCAGCGGGAAGGCCGGAGGCCGGCCGGAGATCGGCGGGAAGGCCGGAGGCCGGCCGGAGATCGGCGGGAAGGCAGGAGGCCGGCCGGGAAGGGCAGGCAAGTCTGTCGCGTTGCTGGATTACGGTTCCGGCAACCTGCACTCGGCGCAGCGCGCGCTCGAACGTGTGGGCGCCGACGTCACGGTGACGTCCGACCACCGCGTCGCGCTGCAGGCCGACGGACTGGTCGTGCCCGGTGTCGGCGCGTTCGGCGCATGCATGGACGGTCTGCTGTCGGTGCGCGGCGACGAGCTCGTCGACAAGCGGCTCGCCGGGGGCCGCCCCGTGCTCGGCATCTGCGTCGGCATGCAGATCATGTTCGACCGCGGCGTCGAGTTCGACGTGCCCGCCACCGGCTGCGGCCAGTGGCCCGGCACCGTGGAGAAGCTGCAGGCCGAGGTGCTCCCGCACATGGGCTGGAACACGGTGCGCCCGGGCGAGGACTCGGTGCTGTTCGCGGGCATGGATCCCGACACGCGCTTCTACTTCGTGCACTCGTACGGCGTGCAGGACTGGGAGATGGCACCGAGCGAGTCGCTTGCCGCTCCGGTTCTCACGTGGGCCGATCACGGCGGCGAGTTCCTCGCGGCGGTGGAGAACGGCCCTCTCTCCGCGACACAGTTCCACCCGGAGAAGTCCGGCGACGCCGGCGCCACGCTGCTCGAGAACTGGCTCCGCACCCTCGGATGAGCGAGCCCCGCGAGTTCTCACTGGGTCGCCACACCGGGCTCGTCCTCGGTGCGGCGACCCTGGTGCTCGCCGCGACCACGCTCGTCCTCTGGCTGCTGCAGCCGAGTGGTCCGGTGGGGCTGCTGGTGGTGGCCGTCGGACTCGTCGCCACAGGCGTCTGCGCGTCGCCGGTGGCGAAGGCGTCCGTTCGCCGATCCTTCGGCGAGGAGCCCGACGGGTCCGAGCCGTCCGACTGACGCGCCGCCCTGCCCGGTGTCGCCGCGGATCGTGCCGGTAACCTCGTCGAACGTGAGCCTGGTACTTCTCCCCGCAGTCGATGTCGCCGATGGTCAAGCTGTTCGTCTCGTGCAGGGAGAGGCAGGCAGCGAGACCGCCTACGGCTCTCCGCGCGACGCCGCGCTGGCCTGGCAGAACGACGGCGCCGAGTGGGTGCATCTGGTAGATCTGGACGCCGCCTTCGGCCGCGGTTCGAACCGCGACCTCCTCGCGAGCGTGGTGGGGGAACTCGACGTGAAGGTCGAGCTGTCCGGTGGCATCCGCGACGACGAGAGCCTGCGGGCAGCGCTCGCGACGGGCTGCGCGCGCGTCAACCTCGGCACCGCCGCACTCGAGGATCCGGAGTGGTGCCGCCGCGCCATCGGTGAGTACGGCGATCGTGTCGCCGTGGGACTGGACGTGCGCATCGTCGACGGTGAGCACCGCCTGCGCGGTCGCGGCTGGGTGAGTGACGGCGGCGATCTGTGGGAGGTGCTGGAGCGGCTCGACCGCGACGGGTGCTCGCGGTACGTGGTCACCGACGTCACGCGGGACGGCACTCTGACCGGCCCCAATCTCGAACTGCTCGAACAGGTCTGCGCTGTCACCGACGCGCCGGTCATCGCGTCCGGCGGAGTGTCCACCGTCGCGGATCTGGTCGCCATCGCCACGCTGACCGACAAGGGCGTCGAGGGTTCCATCGTCGGCAAGGCCCTCTACGCCGGCCGCTTCACGCTGCCCGAGGCCCTCGCCGCCGTCGCGGACAGCGCATCGTCGGCGACGTGACCGCCGTGGACCTGGACGCTCTCGCGGCCACCGCGCGCACCCTGCTCGACGGCACCCACGAGCGGTTCGTCGCGGGCGCCGGCGCGCCCAGCGCCGTGGCCAAGGGGCCGGACGACTTCGCCACCGCGGTCGACCTCGAGCTCGAACGTCGGCTGGTCGAGGAACTGCAGGAGCATACCCAGATCCCCGTGCACGGCGAGGAGTTCGGCGGGCCACCCGTCGAGTCCGGCACCGTGTGGGTGCTCGATCCGATCGACGGGACCTTCAACTACTCGTTCGGGCTGCCCACGGCGGGCACCCTGCTGTCGCTGCTCGTCGACGGGCGCCCGGTCATCGGTCTGACGTGGCTTCCGCTGATCGGCCAACGCTTCTGGGCGGTGGAGGGCGGACCCGTGCACCGGGACGGGGAGGCGCTCCCCGCGCTGCCCACCTCCGCACTCGCCTCCTCCATCGTCGGATTCGGTGCGTTCAACATCGACAGCCGCGGCCGGTTGCCCGGCGCTTATCGGGTACAGGTGCTCTCGGACATCAGCCGCGTCTCCTCACGGATCCGCATGCACGGGTCGACCGGACTGGACCTCGCGTACACCGCGGCGGGAACACTCGGTGCGTCGATCGTGTTCGGCCACCATGCGTGGGACAACGCCGCCGGAGCGATGCTGGTCCGCGCCGCCGGCGGGATCGTCACCGATCTGGCGGGGGAGCCGTGGACGGTGACCTCGACGTCGGTGCTCGCCGCAGCCCCCGGCGTGCACGAGGAACTGCTGCAGGTGCTCGCCGGAGTCGGCGAGCCGTCCACGTACACACCGACATCGCGCGCGCGGGAAGGAGTCCGGAGATGAGTGTCGCCGTACGCGTCATCCCGTGCCTGGACGTCGATGCCGGTCGCGTCGTCAAGGGTGTCAACTTCGCCGATCTGCGCGATGCGGGTGACCCGGTCGAGCTCGCCGCGAAGTACGACGCCGAAGGTGCCGACGAGTTGACTTTCCTCGACGTCACCGCGTCGTCCGGTGGTCGCGCCACGATGCTCGACGTGGTGACCCGCACCGCGGAGCAGGTGTTCATTCCGCTCACCGTGGGCGGCGGTGTCCGCACCGTGCAGGACGTGGACACGCTCCTGCGAGCGGGCGCCGACAAGGTGTCCGTCAACACGGCAGCGCTCGCGCGACCGGAGTTGTTGCGCGAGTTGAGCTCTCGATTCGGATCGCAGTGCATCGTGCTGTCGGTCGACGCCCGGACGGTGCCCGAGGGCGAGGCGCCGACGGCGTCCGGTTGGGAGGTGACCACGCACGGCGGCCGCCGCGGTACCGGCGTCGACGCCGTGGAGTGGGCACACCGCGGGGCCGAACTCGGGGTGGGCGAGATCCTGCTCAACTCGATGGACGCGGACGGCACGAAGGCCGGCTTCGACATCGCCATGATCACCGCTGTCCGCGCGGCCGTCCGGGTCCCGGTCATCGCCAGTGGCGGCGCCGGCGCCGTCGAGCACTTCGCGCCCGCCGTGGCCGCGGGTGCCGATGCCGTTCTCGCGGCCAGCGTCTTCCACTTCGGCGAGATGACCATCGGCGACGTCAAGGGCGCTCTGCGCGCGGACGGTGTGGAGGTTCGATGAGCGCCCCCGTTCTCGATCCGGCGATCGCCGACCGTCTCAAGCGCACCGACGACGGACTGGTGTGCGCCGTCGCGCAGGAACGCGGCACCGGTGACGTGCTCATGGTCGCGTGGATGGACGACACGGCCCTGGCCATGACGCTCGCGACGCGCAAGGGCACGTACTGGTCGCGGTCACGGCAGGAGTACTGGGTCAAGGGCGAGTCGTCCGGACACGCACAGTACGTCCACGAGGTCCGCCTCGACTGCGACGGTGACACGATCCTGCTGACGGTCGATCAGACCGGCGGCGCGTGCCACACCGGTGATCACTCGTGCTTCGACGCAGACGTATTGCTGAGCGAGCCCCCGACCGCCTGAGTACCGGCGGTCAGCCACCGCCGTCGCGGGCGATGCCGGCGTCGAGGTTGGTGACCATGACCTCGGCGAGTGCTCGCATCGTCTCGACCTGCTCGTCGTCCAGCCCGTCGAACACGAGTGACCGCACCGTGGAGACGTGGCCGGGAGCCGTGGCGACCACCTTCGCGTACCCCTCGTCCGTGAGAACGGCGTGGGAGCCGCGGCCGCCGCTGATGCTCTCCCGCCGGGCCCATCCGGCGCGCTCGAGCTTGGTCATCACGTGCGACAGCCGGGACAGCGACGCGTTGGCGAAGTCCGCGAGGTCACGTAGGCGCAGCCGACGATCCGGAGCCTCGGACAGCGTCGCCATCACGAAGTAGTCGAAGTGCGTCAGTCCGGAGTCGCGCTGCAACTGGGTGTCCAGCGCGGCGGGCAACCGGGTCACGAAGGCGACCAGCACGCGCCAGGCGTCCTGCTGTGCCGGTGTGAGCCAGCGCATCTCGTCCGGGTGTGTCTCGGACGGCGGTGTCGCGGTCATCGGGTGCGCGTTCCTCTCCTCGTGCCGGATCACGACCGACCAGTTCGGTTTCCGACTCGTCGAGTGTCCCACCGCCCGTGCGACCACCGCGTTCGGCACCTCCCGAACCCGGCGGGACGGCACCCGGGAAGATGACACCCATGGATTCGCAGAAGGACCCGGCACCCGGAACCACCACCCGGGAGCAGTTCCGCCAACTGGCCGCCGTCCATCGCGTGGTCCCCGTCGTCCGCAAGGTCCTCGCGGACTCCGAGACTCCGCTGTCGGCGTACCGCAAGCTCGCCGGTGACCGGCCCGGCACGTTCCTGCTCGAATCAGCCGAGAACGGGCGGTCGTGGTCCCGGTGGTCGTTCATCGGTGCGGGCAGCCCCAGTGCGCTCACGGTCGTGGACGGCGAGGCCGCGTGGATGGGGGAGACTCCGGCGGGTGCCCCGTCGGGTGGCCATCCGCTGGACGCACTCGGAGCCACCATCGAGCTGCTCCGCTCCGAACGGTTGCCGGACCTGCCCCCGCTCACCGGTGGGATGGTGGGGTATCTCGGCTACGACGCGGTGCGCCACATCGAGCGACTGCCCGACCTCACCGAGGACGATCTGCAGATCCCCGAGATGGTGATGCTCCTCGCGACCGATCTGGCCGCGGTGGACCACCACGAGGGTGCGATCACCCTCATCGCCAACGCGGTGAACTGGAACGGCACCGACGAGCGGGTCGACGAGGCGTACGACGACGCGGTGGCACGGCTCGACCGCATGACCCTCGCACTGTCGTCCGCCGCGGAGTCCACGGTGGCGTCGTTCTCGCGACCCGAGCCGCAGTTCCGGCGCCAGCGGACCTCCGAGGGGTTCGGCGCCGACGTGCACCGCCTGGTCGAGGAGATCGAGGCGGGCGAGGCGTTCCAGGTGGTGCTGTCCCAGCGTTTCGAGATGGAGACCACCGCGACGCCGCTCGACGTCTATCGCATGCTCCGACGCTCCAATCCCAGCCCGTACATGTACCTGATGCACGTCCCCGGCGCGGACGGCGAGACCGCGTTCTCGATCGTCGGGTCGAGCCCCGAGTCCCTCGTGACGGTCGCCGACGGTGTCGCGACGACGCACCCGATCGCCGGGACCCGGTGGCGCGGCGCCACCGAGGAGGACGACCTCTTGCTCGAGAAGGACCTCCTCGTGGACGAGAAGGAGAACTCCGAGCACCTCATGCTGGTGGACCTCGGACGCAACGATCTCGGGCGGGTCTGCGAGCCGGGCACGGTCAAGGTCACCGAGTACCGCCACGTCGAGCGCTACAGCCACGTCATGCACCTGGTGTCGACGGTGACGGGTCGGCTCGACGAGGGCAGGCACGCACTCGACGCCGTCCGCGCCTGCTTCCCGGCGGGCACGCTGTCGGGCGCTCCCAAGGTGCGGGCGATGGAGCTCATCGAGGAACTCGAACCGACCCGCCGCGGCGTCTACGGCGGCATCGTCGGATACCTCGACTTCGACGGGGACGCCGACACGGCGATCTGCATCCGCTCCGCCCTCATCAAGAACGGCACCGCGTACGTCCAGGCGGGTGCCGGCGTGGTGGCCGACTCGGTCGCCGAGTACGAGGACACCGAGGCGCGCAACAAGGCGATGGCGGTGCTCAGCGCGGTGGCCGCAGCGGAGACGGTGACCACCGTCGGAGGCGCCGAGTGAAACGCGGGGGCGTCGGTCTCGCCGCGCTGCTCCTGGCTCTCGCGGCGCTGGCGCTGTGGGCGTCGTCGCGGATGACCTGGGTCCGGGTCGTCAGCTCGGACGGGCTGGGGGAGCAGCAGACGTCCTCGCTCGTCGGAGGTACGTGGGCCGCGGCGACCACGCCGTTGGCCATCGCGGCCATCGCTGCGGTGGCGGCCCTGTTCGCGATCCGCGGACGGTGGACGGTACTGCTCGCGGTGCTCGTCGCGCTCGTCGGTGTCGGAGCCGCCGTCCCCGCGGTGCAGTTGATCGTCTCGGGCGTGGATCCGGAGCGCGCCGGCGCGCTGGCGGAACTACCCGGTCGTGCCGAGGTCCTCTCCGCGGAGGCGAGCCGCGCGCCCGCCGCACTCGCGCTCCTGGGCGGTCTGCTCGCGCTGGCCGCCGCCGTCGTGGTCGCGCGCACGTCCCGCTCCAAGGCCGGCCTGTCGGCCCGGTACGACAGTCCCGCGGTGCGCCGTGAGCGCGCCGAACAGGACGTTCGGTCTGCCGCCGTGGACGCCGACGAGGAACCGAGCGAGCGGGCCATCTGGGACGCGCTGGACTCCGGTGCCGACCCGACCGTGACCGACGACGCCACCGGTGTCGACGACCGACCCCGCGGCGGTGAGACCCGCTAGTCGGTGGTGTTACTCCGGCCTCTACTCTGAGCGCACCGGATGAGCAGCGCCACACATCCACTGCGATGTCGAGCAGACATTCACCACTCTGGCGGAAGGACGCGGGGGACACCGATGACCGTTCTCGATTCGATCCTCGACGGTGTACGGGCCGACACGCAGGCCCGTGAATCCGTGGTGGACTTCGCCTCCGTCAAGAAGGCCGCCGCCGCCGCGCGGCCGGCCCTCGACGCCGCCGCCGCGCTCATCGAGCCGGGCATCGCCGTCATCGCAGAGGTCAAGCGCGCCAGCCCTTCCAAGGGTGCGCTGGCCGACATTCCGGACCCCGCCGTGCTCGCGGGTGCCTACGAGTCGGGCGGAGCGCGCGTCATCAGCGTGCTCACCGAGGAGCGCCGCTTCCGCGGATCGCTGGACGATCTCGACGCCGTGCGTCGCGCCGTCGAGATCCCCGTGCTGCGCAAGGACTTCATCGTCGGGCCGTACCAGATCCACGAGGCTCGCGCCCACGGCGCCGACATGATCCTGCTGATCGTCGCGGCTCTGGAGCAGGACGCCCTCGCGTCCCTGCTCGACCGCACCGAGTCGCTCGGCATGACCCCGCTGGTCGAGGTGCACACCGAGGAGGAAGCGGACCGCGCGCTCGAGGCCGGCGCCAAGGTCATCGGCGTCAACGCCCGCAACCTCAAGACACTCGACGTCGACCCGGACACCTTCTCCCGCATCGCGCCCGGCCTGCCGTCGGACATCATCCGGGTCGCCGAGTCCGGCGTCCGCGGCACCGCCGATCTCCTGGCCTACGCCGGAGCGGGTGCCGACGCGGTTCTCGTCGGTGAGGGACTGGTCACCAGCGGCGACCCGCGGTCCGCGGTGCGTGACCTGGTCGCGGCCGGAACGCACCCCTCCTGCCCGAAGCCTGCGCGCTGATTTCAGGCTCCACCCGGCTCGTCGTCCCGGTGTGTCATCGGGCAGACTCGACACCGTGACTACCAGCTATCTTCCGAACTCGAGCGACGGCATCACCGATCGCACCGATCACGACCCCGACCTCGGCGGACACTTCGGTAAGTACGGCGGCCGCTACGTGCCCGAGGCGCTCATGGGCGTCATCGAGGAAGTCACCACCGAGTACGCCAAGGCGCGCGGAGATCGAGACTTCCTCGACGAGCTCGATCGTCTGCAGCGCGACTACACCGGTCGCCCGTCGCCGATCTTCGAGGCGGCGAATCTGTCGAAGCAGGCCGGTGGGGCCCGCATCTTCCTCAAGCGCGAGGACCTCAACCACACCGGTTCGCACAAGATCAACAACGTGCTGGGCCAGGTGCTGCTCGCCAAGCGGATGGGCAAGACCCGCGTCATCGCCGAGACGGGCGCGGGCCAGCACGGCGTCGCCACGGCCACGGCCTGTGCGCTGCTCGGCCTCGAGTGCCTCGTCTACATGGGCGAGGTGGACACCGAGCGTCAGGCCCTCAACGTCGCCCGGATGAAGCTCCTCGGTTCCGACGTCGTCGCGGTGACGTCCGGCTCGCGCACACTCAAGGACGCCATCAACGAGGCGCTGCGCGACTGGGTGACCAACGCGGACGAGACCTACTACTGCTTCGGCACCGTCGCCGGACCGCACCCGTTCCCCATGATGGTCCGCGATTTCCAGCGCATCATCGGCATGGAGGCACGCGCGCAGATGCTGCACGATCACGGCCGGCTTCCCGACGCCATCGCCGCGTGCGTCGGCGGCGGGTCGAACGCCATCGGCATCTTCCACGCCTTCATCGACGACGCGGACGTCCGGCTGATCGGGTACGAGGCAGCCGGCGACGGCATCGAGACGGGTCGCCACGCCGCGACCATCGGTGCGGGCTCGCCCGGCGCCCTCCACGGCGCCTTCTCGTACCTTCTGCAGGACGAGGACGGTCAGACCATCGACTCGCACTCCATCTCCGCCGGGCTCGACTACCCGGGCGTCGGACCGGAGCACTCGTACCTCAACGACATCGGGCGAGCCGAGTACCGACCCATCACCGACACGGAGGCCATGGAGGCCTTCACTCTGCTGTGCAAGACCGAGGGCATCATCCCGGCGATCGAGTCCGCGCACGCCATCGCGGGTGCCGTGAAGCTCGGCCGTGAACTCGGTGACGGCGCCATGATCCTGGTCAACCTCTCCGGTCGCGGAGACAAGGACGTCGACACCGCCGCGAAGTGGTTCGGCATCCTGGACGAGAAGGGCAACGTGACGTGAGCACCCCCACCCCCATCCCGGTGCACTCCGGTCCGTCGCGGTTGGGCCCGGTCTTCGACCACACCCGCGGTGAGCACCGCGCCGCCCTCGTCGGCTACCTGCCCGCCGGGTTCCCGACGGTGCCCGAGTCGATCGACGCCGTGCGCGCGCTCGTCGACAGCGGCTGCGACATCATCGAGGTCGGCGTCCCGTACTCCGATCCCGTCATGGACGGCCCCACCATCGCGGCCGCCGCAGGGCGCGCCCTGGCCAACGGCGCCCGCGTCCGCGACGTCTTCACCGTGGTCGAGGCCATCGCCGACGCCGGTGGCAAGGCCGTCGTCATGACGTACTGGAACCCGGTCATGAAGTACGGCGTGACCGAGTTCGCCGCGAATCTCGCGTCGGCGGGCGGCCTCGGCATGATCACGCCGGACCTGATCCCCGACGAGGCCGGCGACTGGCTCGGCGCCTCCGAGGAGCACGGGCTCGATCGCATCTTCCTCGTCGCACCGTCGTCGACGGAGGAGCGTCTCTCGCGCACCGTGCAGTCGAGCAGCGGTTTCGTCTACGCCGCGTCGACCATGGGCGTGACGGGTGCCCGCGATGCGGTGTCCTCGGCCGCGCCCGCACTGGTGTCCCGCATCCGCGTGCACTCCGACATCCCCATCGGCATCGGCCTCGGGGTGCGTTCCGGTGCCCAGGCCGCGGAGATCGCCGCGTACGCCGACGCCGTCATCGTCGGATCCGCGCTCGTCTCCGCCGTCGACCAGGGTGTCGGCGCCGTCTCCGCGCTCACCGCAGAACTCGCCGAGGGCGTGCGGTCGGCGAAGGCCGCGTCGTGATGCTCGCGGCGAACACCGCCGTGCTCGCCTACATCCCCAGTCCGCCGCAGGGCGTCTGGTACGTCGGGCCGCTCGCACTGCGGGCGTACGCCTTCTTCATCATCGTCGGCATCGTCGTCGCGATCGTGTGGGGTGACCGCCGCTGGGTCGCCCGCGGCGGCGACAAGGGGACCGTCCTCGACGTCGCCGTGTGGGCCGTGCCGTTCGGTCTCATCGGCGGTCGGCTCTACCACGTCATCACCGACGCGCCGACGTACTTCGGCGAGGGTGGCAATCCGATCGACGCCCTCAAGATCTGGCAGGGCGGTCTCGGCATCTGGGGCGCCGTCTTCCTGGGTGGTGTCGGCGCGTGGATCGCCTGCAGGCGACGCGGGATACCGCTCCCGGCCTTCGGCGACGCCGTCGCGCCGGGCATCCTCCTCGCGCAGGCCATCGGCCGCATCGGCAACTACTTCAACCAGGAGCTCTACGGACGCGACACCACCCTGCCGTGGGGCCTCGAGATCTACGAACGCGTCGACGCCAACGGTCGGGTCGACTCCCTCGCCGGCGTCTCCACCGGAATCGTCGAGCGGGTCGTGCATCCGACGTTCCTGTACGAACTGTTGTGGAACGTCGTTGTCGTCGTGCTCCTGGTGCTGGTCGACCGTCGCTTCCGCCTCGGACGCGGCCGCATCTTCGCCCTGTACGTCGCGGGCTACTGCGCCGGACGCTTCGTCATCGAGCTGATGCGCAGCGACTTCGCGACGCTGATCGGCGGCATCCGCGTCAACTCGTTCACCTCCGGCATCGTCTTCCTGCTCGCGCTGGCGTACGTCGTCCTCGCGCCCAAGGGTCGTGAGGAACCGGCCACGCTGCGCACCCGGACCGACGAGGTCGAGCCTGACGGCGAGGTGACGGACGAGGCGGACGCCGATGCTCCGGCGAAGGACGAGGACCGATCCACCGACGAGGTGACCACCCCGACGACGAGTGAGGACGAGGGACGTGACCGATCCGGACAAGCCTGACCTGACGAAGAAGTCGACCGGCTCGGACCCCGTGGGGTCCGACGACGTCACCGGGAGCACTCCCGGTCCGGGGTGGAACACCAACGCCAGTTTCGGCGAGGGTCCGGGTTCCGGCGCCTACCCGTCCTACCCGTCGCCGGGGACGTACCCCGAACCGTCGGCCGGTGACACGGCTGCCTTCGGCTACCCGGTCGGCGAGTACGGCTCCTGGAATCGTGAGCCCGAGTCGACGGACTGGTCCGCACGGCCGGCCGCGGACACCCCGTACGCCCAGCCCCAGTACGGTCAGCCCCAGTACGCCCAGCCGCAGTACGGTCAGCCCCAGTACGGTCAGCAGCCGCAGTACGGGCAGCCACCGTTCGCGGGCGGCTACGGCGTCGATCCGATGGCGCCGTTCGGTCGAGACATGGGGACGGGTGAACCGTTCGGCGACAAGTCGAAGGTGACGGCAGGTGTTCTCCAGTTGGCCCCGCTGCTCTTCGGTCTGCCGCTCGGCATCGGCCGGTTCTACATCGGCTCGACGGTGCTCGGCGTCGCGCAGCTCGTGTCGTTCATCGTGAGCGTCCTGCTGACCGTGACGATCATCGGCGCGTTGATCGGTATCCCGCTCTACGCGGCCGTCTGGCTGTGGTGCCTCGTCGACGGCATCGTGATGCTCGTGAGCAAGGTCCGCGACGGGAACGGCCGACTTCTCAAACCCTGAACGACCTCCCGGTTAACTACTGGCCAGTAGCCCAATTGTCAGGACATAGAGCGGCGTCGTCGATAGGAATCGGGTCCGGCGGGGACTAGGCTTGCGCCCGTGACCCGACGGACGAAGATCGTATGCACCCTGGGACCGGCGACTGCCACCGACGAGAGAATCAAGGAACTCGTCGAGAGCGGAATGGATGTGGCTCGGCTGAATTTCAGCCACGGCGACTACCCCGACCACGAGGCGAACTACAAGCGGGTGCGTGCGGCGTCGAACGCCACCGGGAAGGCCGTGGGCATCCTCGCCGACCTGCAGGGTCCGAAGATCCGGCTGGGCCGGTTCAAGGAGGGCAAGACCACCTGGGCCAACGGTGAGCTGATCCGCATCACGGTCGAGGAGTGCGAGGGCACCCACGATCGGGTCTCCACCACCTACAAGGAACTCGCGCAGGACGCCAAGGAAGGCGATCGCCTCCTCGTCGACGACGGCAAGGTCGGTCTGGTCGTCACCGGTGTCGAGGGCAACGACGTCCTCTGCCGCGTGACCGAGGGCGGCCCCGTCAGCAACAACAAGGGCGTGTCCCTCCCCGGCATGGACGTGTCGGTTCCCGCCATGTCGGACAAGGACACCGAGGATCTCGAGTTCGCTCTGGCCCTGGGAGTCGACTTCATCGCACTGTCGTTCGTGCGGTCGCCGGCCGACGTCGAGCTGGTGCACGCGATCATGGACCGGGTGGGCCGCCGGGTCCCCGTCATCGCCAAGATCGAGAAGCCGGAAGCGGTCGACAACCTCGAGGCCATCGTCCTCGCGTTCGACGCGGTGATGGTCGCGCGTGGTGACCTCGGTGTCGAGCTCCCGCTCGAGCAGGTGCCGCTGGTGCAGAAGCGCGCCATCCAGATCGCGCGCGCCAACGCCAAGCCTGTCATCGTCGCCACGCAGATGCTCGAGTCGATGATCGAGAACTCGCGTCCCACCCGCGCGGAGGCGTCCGACGTCGCGAACGCGGTGCTCGACGGCACCGACGCCGTCATGCTGTCCGGCGAGACCTCCGTCGGCAAGTTCGTCATGGAGACGGTGCGCACGATGGCACGCATCGTGGAGACCGTCGAGATGGAGGGCGACGCGGTTCCGGCGCTCACCCACACTCCGCGCACCAAGCGCGGCGTCATCTCCTACGCGGCTCGCGACATCGGAGAGCGGCTCGACGCACGCGCTCTCGTTGCCTTCACGCAGTCCGGTGACACCGTGCGGCGCATGGCGCGTCTGCATTCGCGGCTGCCGCTGCTGGCCTTCACGTCCATCTCCGAGGTGCGCAGTCAGCTCGCTCTGACCTGGGGCACCGAGACGTTCCTGGTGCCGTTCGTCGACACCACCGACGGCATGGTGCGTGAGGTCGACAAGTCGTTGCTCGAGCTCGACCGTTATCACCGCGGCGACCAGGTCGTGATCGTCGCCGGTGCGCCTCCCGGCACTGTAGGCTCCACCAACTTGATCCACGTGCACCGAATCGGAGAAGAGGACCGGTAAGTGACCGAACTGGGGGGAACGGTCGACAGACCGGAATCGGCGCGTCGGGGGGACGCGCCGATCGCCACGGCGGGGCGCTCACGCGACCTCGACGTGTTGCTGGACATCCTCGACCTCACGGAGGTCGACGAGAACACCTACGTCGGCCGTCACCCGGCAGAGGTCGGGAGCAGAACGTTCGGCGGACAGCTGGTCGCCCAGGCGCTGGTCGCGGCCGGCCGCACCGTCAGCGGGGCGAGGCCGATCCACGCCATCAACGCACACTTCATTCGCGGCGGAGATGTCAAGCGAGACATCACTTTCCGCGTGGAACGTCATCGTGACGGCCGCGCCTTCGCCAACCGTCAGGTGACGGCTTACCAGGGTGACGAGGAGCTGTTCGTCATGCTCGCCGCCTACCAGGACTCGCGCGGCGGCCTCGAGCACAGCGTCGAGTGGCCCGAGGTGGAGTACCCGGAATCGCTGCCGCCGCTGGGCAACCACTTCGACGGGTACGAGGACCGTCTGAAGATGTTCGTGGACGCGCTGAAGCCGATCGACATGCGGTACGCCAATGATCCGGCCTGGATCATGAAGGGCACCGGAGAACGGTCGAACCACAACAGGGTATGGATGAAGTCCGACGGACCGTTGCCCGACGATCCCGCTCTGCACGTCGCCACGATGGGATACGCGTCGGACACGACGGTGCTCGACTCGATCATCACCACACACGGTCTGTCCTGGGGTTTCGACCGCATCGTGGCCGCGACAGTGAACCATTCCATCTGGTTCCACCGTCCGTTCCGCTTCGACGAGTGGATGCTCTACGCCACCGAGTCGCCGGTCGCCGCGGGGTCCCGCGGACTGGCCACCGGCCGATTCTTCTCGCGCGGAGGAGAATTGGTGGCGACCGTGGTGCAGGAAGGGCTCATCCGCCATTTCCCGGCACGATGACGCGGTCGTCGGTCACCACGAAGACGTCGTCGAAGCGGTCGGTCCCGAACTCCGAGAGCAGGCCGGCGATGAATTTCGTTCCGGGCGCGCACTTCCCGCTGAGAATGCGGGAGACCGTGGCCGGGTCGACCCCGATGCGTTCGGCCAGTTGCCCGTCGGTCGTGATGTGAGCGAAGCGCCGTAGTCGTTCCAGCCCGTCGCGGTCCAGCTCGAGATTCGCCATCGATTCCCCCCGGTGATCGATCGTGTCGCGCTCGTTGCGCGCACGAGACGAAAGGTACACATGCACTGGCGGGCGGGCAATCGACACACTGCGCGTGAACTTGCGTCCGTGTCAGTAGTGTTCGCGCCATGGATCAGACGTCCGGGGTGGGGGAGACGTGGTGGGAGTATCTGAACCGCGTCACAGACAGAGCATCACAAGTGGAGATCGCGCGGGCTGCAGGGGTGGACCCCGCGTCGGTCTCGAGATGGAAACTGGGGAAGAACACGCCGAGTGCGGATCGCGTGATCGCGGTCGCACGGCACTTCGGTCGGAATCCGGTGGAGGCGCTCGTCGTCGCGCGCTACCTCGAGCCTCGAGAAGTCGACGCGTCGATCGAGTTGGCCGCCAGCGCCGCCGCGCTGACGGACGACGAGTTGATCACGGCCGTCCGACGTCGACTCGAGCTGGCGCGGGGCATGGTCGCATCGGGGTCACCGGTGAGCCACGACTGAGCGGGGTGTTCAGGGCGTGCGCTCGTCGATGACGAAGATCGCGAGCGTCGCCGCCAACACTGCGGCCGGTATCCACGCGGCGCGGACGCCGACGGACCCGGTCGCGGCGGCGCCGGCCAGTGCGCCGAGGACGAACACGGCGATCACGGCGCTGTAGACACCGAACGCCCGTCGGCCGGCGGAGTCGCGGTCGACGATCGCAGCGAAGCCGGCCTCGGTCACGCGCATCAGATTTCCGGTCATCGCGATCGCGATGTAGTTGAGATCGCCGATGTTCCGGAACAGGGCGATCTGCAGCGCGGCGATGAACGAGATCGGCACGGTGACCAGCGCATTCGGCACCGTGGCGGGTACGAAGCCCACCACGGCGAGGATGGCTGCCTGCGCCGCGATGGACCACCGGATCGGCCGGTGCACTCGGCGTTCGGCCCGTCCCGTCTTGATGACGTTGGCGATCGAGACACCGACCACGAACGCGAGGATCGGCCACAGGTGTTGGGCCGCGTCCCGCCAGTGCGTCCGCGACACCTCGATCGCCAGGAAGATGACGTTGCCCGTCTGCGCGTTGGCGAAGACGCCGCCTCGGCTGACGTAGGTGTAGGCATCGAGGAACCCGCTCGCGGCGGTGACGAGGAGCGCGAAGCGCAGACTCGAGGCCGTCGCGGTCACCGGTCGTCCCTCGCGACGATGCGCCAGGCGTCGACCTTCGCCGCCGTGCTCAGGGCGGCATGGGCAGGGCTGGTGGACGGCAGCCGGAACGTCTCGACGGGCCGGGACAGCGCCACGTGGCGAGCGAACAGCCGCGCCGCCGCGGCGCCGTTGAACACGATGCGGTCCAGGGTGGGGTGGGCCGTGAGCAGCGCGTCGATGTCGTTCGGCACCACCGTGTCGCTCTCGATGGCCGAGTCGAGACTGCCCTCGCGAGTGCACAGTTCGAGAACGTCCCACACCGCGACGCCCGCGGCCGTGAGTGCGCGCACGCGCTCCGCGTAACCGACATCCCCGGGTAGGTGGAAGATGTGAGTCATGATGGGCCAGAACGCATTCCGCGGATGGGCGTAGTACTGCTCGGCTGTCAGCGACGCGACCCCCGGCATGGAACCGAGCACCAGCGTGTGCGGCGAGTCGCCGACGAGCGGGGCGAAGCCGTGCACCACCGTCATGCTGCGACACCGGCGACGACGAACAGCACCGACGCACCCAGTCCTGCGACCACGCGGACGTGGTTCCACCGGGTCCACCGAGTGAGGTACTCGGGCCACACGTCCTCCGCGGCAGCGAGCCGATCGTTGAGCGGCACGTTGACGGCGACGGTCACGCCGAGGCAGCCCGCGACGTAGAGCGCCGCCGCCGCTGCGACGAGAACGGCGGGTGTGCCAGGCTCGAGGAACGCGGTGACGGCGGCGAGGACCGATGCCGCCGCGGTACCGAACAGCAGGACCATGAAGACGGGAGCGACGATGACCACGTTCACGCGCGTCATCACCGCCGTGGCGGCGGACGCGGGCTGTACGCCCAGCGCCGGCATCACGGCGATGGAGAAGGCCAGCAGGACGCCGGCCACCGCAGCGGAACCGACACCCGCCGCGACGACGGCGGCGGAGAGCAGAACGGACACGACGGAGCCTTTCGATGATGCGGCGGTTCTGTCGTCCCATCAGATCACGGTGCCCACCGCCGGGGTCGTCCGATGATCGTCACGAGTGCCTTCTTCGCCGACTACGCGCGCCAGTCGGACCAGAAGCTCGACGTGCTCGGCGGCATCTGGGACTGGTGTGTGGTCCCGTCCCTCGCGCAGCCCGTCGAGGCCTACCTGGTGGTCCTGCTGCAGCGTGGCCCCGACGACGTGTCGGGTGAGCGGGTACGGGTGGAGATCACGGACGGCGAGGACGAGCCTCTGCACGTGTTCGAACTGCCCGTCGCCGGTCACCTCGAGGGGGAACAGCAGGCTGTGGCGTTCCCGATCTCCTTCGCATGCCGACGGGTGGGGCGCCACGTGCTGCGCCTGACGACGGGGGCGGCCGGTCCGGGATTCGCGCTCTCGCTGGACGTTCGATCGATGGCCTGAGCGGCTGCGGGGGAGATGTACTGGTGCCCTCGGTGAGACTCGAACTCACACTGCACGGGTTTTGAATCCGTTTCCTCTGCCAATTGGGATACGAGGGCGAACCGCTCGCGGGGCGAGCTGGTGCGGTCACCGAGTGTAGAAGATCGGTGCCGGATGCGGTGCACCGGTACCCTGACGACGGCCCGGGCGCAGCGTCGAGAACGGGGCCGCCGCAGGGGAGAGTGCATCGAGGGAGGGCGAGTCAGCGTGAACACACCGGCACCGTCGCAGCCACGTCGTGTGGTGGTCGCGGAGGACGAGTCACTCATTCGGCTGGACCTCGTGGAGATGTTGCGCGAGGAGGGGTACGACGTCGTCGGGGAGGCCGCGGACGGTCAGGAAGCGGTGGACCTCGTCCGCGCCCTGGTTCCGGATCTGGTGATCATGGACGTGAAGATGCCGCGTCGAGACGGTATCGACGCGGCCTCCGAGATCGCCGCGGCTCGGTTGGCTCCGGTCGTGATCCTGACGGCCTTCAGCCAGCGCGAACTCGTCGAGAGGGCCCGCGACGCCGGCGCCATGGCGTATCTGGTGAAGCCCTTCACGAAGGCGGACCTGGTGCCCGCCGTGGAACTGGCCGCCAGCCGGTTCACCGAGATCTCCGCGCTGGAGACCGAGATCGCGGATCTCCACGACCGCCTCGACACGCGCAAACTCATCGAGCGCGCTAAGGGTCTGCTGATGACGTCCCAGTCGCTCTCCGAGCCGGAGGCCTTCACGTGGATCCAGCGGGCCGCGATGGACCGCCGCACCACCATGAAAGCGGTCGCCTCCGTCGTCATCGAGACGCTCGGAGACGCCCCCGTCGCGTGACACCGAGTGCCGTGATCCGGCCTCGAAGACTGTGCCAGGCTACGGCCGCGTTAAAACTGGCTGCGTAGACGTCACAGTAAGGTCACAGGGCTTGTTCCACGGGTCGCGAACCGTCGGGGAGCGATAGGTTCTCCTTCACGAGCGTCACGGTATCGGGTGCGTGACGCACATATTTCTAGGAGACGACAGATGGCAAGACGAACCATCGTTCGGACGGCTGCGGTGGTGAGCGTCGCTTCGCTCGCCCTGTTCGGCTGTTCCTCGAGCGACGATTCGAGTTCCGGCAGCGAAACCAGCGCTGCCGGCGGCTCTTCCGCAGCTGCGGAGGCCACCGTGGACACCGACTGCACACCCGAGCAGGCAACTGCCGGCGCGACGCCGGTGACCACTCCGCTCAAGCTCGGCACACTGCTTCCCGAGACCGGTAGCCTCGCCTTCCTCGGCCCGCCCGAGGTCGCCGGCGTGCAGCTCGCCGTCAACGACGTCAACGGCGCCGGTGGCGTTCTCGACCAGCCGATGGAGCTCATCCCCGGCGACTCGGGCGACACCACCACGGACACCGCGAACAGCACCGTCGACCGCGAGCTCGCGGCCGGCGTCAGTGTCATCCTGGGTGCAGCGTCGTCCTCGGTGTCCCTCAAGGTCATCGACAAGATCGCCAGCGCCGGCGTCGTGCAGATCTCGCCGGCCAACACCTCCGACCAGTTCGTCTGCTACGCGGACAAGGGCCAGTACTTCCGCACGGCACCGACCGATGTGCTTCAGGCACAGGCGCTCTCGCAGCTCATCGCCGAGGACGGCGGCCAGCGCGTCTCCATCCTCGCGCTCAACGACCCGTACGGTACGGGCCTGGCGAGCAACACTGTCACCAACCTCGAGGACGCCGGCATCGCGTCCGACCAGATCCAGAAGATCATCTACGACCCCAACGCGCAGTCGTTCAACGCCGAGGTGGACCAGGTGAAGAACTTCAACCCGGACGCCGTCGCCATCATCGGCTTCGAGGAGTCGGCGAAGATCATCACCCGTATGCACGAGATCGGCATCGGACCGTCGGACGGCACCGCCGTCTACGGCGTCGACGGCAACATGGGCAACGCCCTCGGCGAGTCGGTCGGACCCGGCCTGCTCGACACCATGCGTGGCACCACGCCGCTCACCGACGTGGGCGCCGGTTTCCAGGACCGTCTCAAGGCCGTCAACCCGGCTCTGGTCGACTTCAACTACGCCGGTGAGTCCTACGACGCCGTCGTGATCTCCGCCCTGGCCGCGGAGCAGGCGAAGTCCACCGCGGGTGTCGACATCGCGGCGAACATCAACTCCGTCACCAAGGACGGAACGAAGTGCACCACGTTCCAGGAGTGCCTGCCGCTGGTGAAGGCCGGAACCGACATCGACTACGACGGTGTCACCGGTGAGCTCGCGTTCACCGACGGCGGCGAGCCGTCCGTCGGCTCGTACGGCAAGCTGGTCTTCGGACCGGACAACAAGCTCACCACCGAGGACTATATCGTCGTCGGCGGCTGATCTGCAGTAGCCCGGAACGGGCCCGACTCCACTGGAGTCGGGCCCGTTCTGCTGTCGTGAGGCTCGGCTGCTCCTCCCGCGAGTACGTCGACAGTGCTGTGAATACGGCTCGTTGCACGGCACTTCGGACGTACTCGCCGAGGGTGAGGGGCCGCAGACAGCGAGAAGGGCGCCCCGAGCGAACTCGGAGCGCCCCTGTCGGTGTGCGCGGGTACTACTTCTTCTCTTTGCTCCCCGCCAACGTGCCGAGGTACAGCTCGATGACCTTGGGGTCGTTCATCAGGTTCGTGCCGGTGTCGGTGTACGCATTCTTGCCCTGATCCAGCACGTAGCCGCGGTCACAGATCTGGAGGCACCGGCGAGCATTCTGCTCCACCATGATGATGGAGACGCCTGCCGCGTTGATCTTCTTGCAGCGGATGAAGACCTCGTCCTGGAACATCGGAGACAGTCCGGCCGACGGCTCGTCGAGCAGCAGCACGGACGGTTCCATCATCAGCGCGCGGCCCATGGCGACCATCTGCCGCTCGCCACCGGACAGTGCGCCCGCCTTGATCTTGCGACGCTCCGACAGCAGCGGGAAGAGCTCGCTCACGAAGTCGAACCGTTCCTGGAACTTCTTCGGCCGCAGGTAGATCCCCATCTCGAGGTTCTCCTCGATGGTGAGCGAGGGAAACACGTTCTGGGTCTGCGGAACGTAACCGACGCCCTTCGTCACGAGCACGTGTGCCTCGGCGGAGGTGATGGTGTCGCCGCGCAGCGTGACGGATCCGCTGCGGATCGGGATGAGACCGAAGAGTGCCTTGAGCAACGTCGACTTGCCGGCACCGTTGGGGCCGATGATGCCGACGATCTCGCCGTCGTTCAGATAGAAGTTGCAGTCCTTCAGGATGTTCACGCCGGGGATGTATCCGGCCACCAGATCGTCGGCACGCACGAGCGCGTCGGTGGCCAGGCGGCGGTGTTCGTCCGGTGTCGCCGCGAATTCTGCTGCGGTGAGCCCGGTTCCCCCGGATGTGGTCGCTCCGGATTCGGTCATGTCGTGGTCCTCTTGTCCGTCCCGATCTCGGGTTCGGCCGCGGAGAGATCTCCGCCCGACTCGAGTGTCTCGACCTCGGCCTGCTCGAGCGCCTCAGCCAGTTCTGCCGTGGCGCCCACAGGATTTCCGTCGGCGTCGAACTCGAGCGCCTGATCGTGGTGGCTTCCCAGGTACGCGTCGACGACGGCCTCGTTGTCCGCCAGCTGCGCGGGCGCGGACTCGGCGATGACGCTGCCCTGAGCCATGACCACGACCCAGTCACTGATGTCGCGGATGACGTCCATGTCGTGCTCGACGAAGACGACGGTCATGCCGTCGTCGCGCAGCGACTTGATGTGGCCCAGAAGGCTCTGCGTCAGTGCGGGATTGACGCCGGCCATGGGCTCGTCGAGCATGACGACGGCGGGATCGGTCATGAGCGCTCGCGCCATCTCGAGCAGCTTGCGCTGTCCGCCGGAGAGGGATCCCGCGAGGTCCTCGGACTTCGCGTCGAGTTTGAATCGCGCGAGCAGTTCCCGCGCACGCTCGGTCACCTCCCGCTCCTGCGCCTTCCACGTCCACGGCATGAGCGTGTTGAAGATCCGCTCACCCTTCTGTCCCGTGGCACCGAGCCGGACGTTGTCCAGCACGGTCAGCTTCGACAGTGCCTTCGTCAGCTGGAACGTGCGCACCACACCGTGGCGCGCCACCTGGTGCGGCGTCATCCTGCCCAGCGACTTGCCGTCCATCGACCAGGACCCGGTGTCCGGCTGGTCGAACCCGGTGAGCAGGTTGAACAAGGTCGTCTTGCCGGCGCCGTTCGGGCCGATCAGGCCGGTGATGCAGCCACGCTGGATCTCGAGGTGTGCCACGTCGACGGCCTTGAGGCCACCGAAGGTCCGGGACACGCCGTCGACCACCATGGTCGGGTCGGGCTTGGCGACGCCGGGGGTGTTCGCGACGTCGGCGAACAACGCCGCGCGCACCTCGGCGCTGAGCGGCTTGCGTGCCGCGATGGTGTTACTTGGCATCGAGCTGTACCTCCCGCTTGTTGCCCAGCAGTCCCTGCGGGCGGAAGATCATCAGCACCGCGATGAGGATGCCGAGGAGGACGAATCGTGTGGCGCCGACCTGCTGTTCGGTCATCGGAATGAGCGGGTCGTCGCCGGCGGCGGCCTGACGCAGCAGCACGTCGGGGATCGACAGGAAGAACCAGAAGAGCATGGCTCCGACGACCGGACCGAAGACCGTGGCCGCACCGCCGAGGATCAGTGCGCCGAAGGCGAAGAAGGTCTGCGCCGTCGAGTAGAAGTCCGGGTTGATCGACTTGGTCTGCAGAGCGTTGAACACGCCGCCCATACCGCCGATGACGCCACCGAGGACGAGGGCCTGCATCTTGTAGACGAAGACGTTCTTGCCCAGCGAGCGGGCGGCGTCCTCGTCCTCGCGCACCGCCTTGAGGACGCGTCCCCAGGGGCTGTGCGTGAGCAGGTACACGAGTCCGCACAGGATCAGCACCAGTGACCATCCGACCACCATCGCCCACAGGTCGTCGCCGTAGAACTTCACGCCGACGAACGAGTACTGCTTGCCCGAGTCGAACGGGCTGAGGTTGGTGAACGGATCGGCGAAACCGAAGAGGCCGTTGGTCGATCCGGTGACACCGTTCGACGCGGTGGACCGGAAGACCAGTCGCAGGATCTCCGACGCCGCGATGGTGACGATGGCGAGATAGTCCGCCCGCAGGCGCAGGGTGGGGATACCGAGCACGAGCGCGAGGAGACCGGCTGCCGCGAGTCCGACGAGGATGCCGAGCCACAGCGGCTGTTCGTACGTGATGGTCATGATGCCGACGCCGTATCCGCCCAGCAGGGCGAAGCCGATCTGACCGAAGTTGAGCAGTCCTGCGTAGCCGAAGTGCAGGTTCAGTCCGATGGCGAGAAGTGCGTAGAAGATCGCGGAGGGCCCGACGAGCTGGGCCAGCGATACCTGGATTGCTCCGATGATGTCCATGGTCAGCCGATCCTTTGCCGCGAGCCCAGGATGCCTTGCGGCCGGACGATGAGGATGACGATCAAGACGAGCAATCCTCCGATGTATTTGAGGTCGGGGTTGATCACGAGCGTCGACCACTGCACCAGCAGACCGACGATGACACAGCCGAGCAGGGCGCCGTACGCCGTACCGAGGCCACCGAGGGTGATGCCGGCGAACATGAGCAGGAGGAGCTTGAAGCCCATCTCCCACTGGACGCGTCCGCCGAGCTCGGAGAGCCCGAACAGCACGCCGCCCAGAGCGGCGAGACCGCCGCCCATGCACCAGACGAAGGTCACGACGCGCTCGACGTTGATGCCGGACGACGCGGCGAGATCGCGGTTGTCGGCGACGGCGCGCATGGCCTTGCCGATACGGGTCTTCTGCAGCATGAGCGCGACGAGCACGAGCACCACGACGCTGATGACGATGCAGGCGAGGTTGACGTCGGTGATGGCGAACGGCCCCCACTCACGCTGCACCTGCGCCTGGTAGTCCTTGTACGGCTCGGCGCGGTCGGAGAAGAAGATGAGGATCAGGTACCGCAGGGCGATCGCGAGACCGATCGAGACGACGAGTTGGCCGATGAGGCCCGTCTTGCGTCTGCGCAGCGGTCTCCAGAGTCCGGCGTTGTTCGCCCAGCCGACCGCCACACCGACGATCACCGCCAGGACGGTCGCCGGGATCAGCTGGATCCCGAGCTTCTGGTTGAAGACCCATGCCGCGACGGCGCCGAGCGTGACCAACTCGCCGTGGGCGAAGTTGGTGAGCCCGGTGGTGCCGAAGATGAGGCTCAGACCGATCGCGGCGAGCGCGATGACCAGTCCGAAGCGCAGCCCGTCGATGGTGGTGCGCAGGAACTTCTCGTAGAACGGGACGACCGTGGCGCTGCGTTCCTCACCGAAACTGAAGATGACGGTGTTGGCGCGACCTGCCTCCACGGTGCGCTCGACGTCGCCCTGCACGGAGACACCGTCGGGCAGGGTCTCGGGGTCGACGCGGAACGTGTAACTGCCGGGTGAGACCGGAAGTGTCCATCGCCCACCGGTTTCCGACGTGGTGCGAGCCACCTCGGACGCTCCGGAGTCGAGGGCCACGACGTCGACGCCGACGAGGCGTTCACCGGCGTTGTTCAGGCTGCCGCTGACGTTCACCGCGTCGGCGGGTGGAGCGGAGTCGGACTCGGAGCCGCTCGCGGGTGGGGAGCTCGAGCTCGGAGTGGGGGACGGAGTGGGTTCCTGGGCCAGGGCCGTTCCACCGAAGGTGGCTGCGGCGATGAGGCCGAGGAGTACGACGACGAGCGCGCGGACGAGGGCGGCGGTGGCCGTCGTTCGTCCGGGCCGTCGAGGACTCGAGGGGGGCACGGGGGTCCTCTCGGACGGTCGACTAACGCCGAGGAATCTCGGCTCTGCTTGCAATTGTCGGACTCTATCGGGCTCCGGGTATCGAGAACGGCCGCTTCGATTTCTTCGATGTTTCAGTCTTGTTTCGATGCGGTCGACCGCCGACCACGCCCGTGTCGGTACGCCTCCCTAGACTGACCTGCGTGAGTCCAGTAACCGAGTCCTCGCCCCTCCTGATGCTGATCGACGGTCACTCGGTGGCGTACCGCGCCTTCTACGCCCTGCCCGCCGAGAACTTCAAGACCACCAGCGGGCAGACAACCAACGCGGTGTACGGGTTCACCTCCATGCTCATCAATCTGCTGCGGGACGAGTCGCCCACGCACGTCGGCGCGGCCTTCGACGTCTCTCGTCAGACCTTCCGGGCGGACAAGTTCCCGGAGTACAAGGCCAATCGCATCAAGACGCCCGACGAGTTCGCGGGCCAGATCGACATCACCAAGGACGTCCTCGGAGCACTGGGCATCCCGGTGATGGCGGAGCCGGGCTTCGAGGCGGACGACATCATCGCCACCCTCACCACGCAGGCGGTCGCGGCGGGGTACCGGGTGCTGGTGGTCACCGGCGACCGGGACTCGCTGCAGTTGGTCAACGACCAGGTGACCGTCCTCTACCCGCGCAAGGGCGTCTCCGACCTGACGCGGTTCACGCCGGCGGAGGTCGAGAGCAAGTACGGACTCACCCCGGCCCAGTACCCGGACTTCGCGGCGCTGCGTGGAGACCCCAGCGACAATCTTCCCGGCATCCCGGGGGTGGGGGAGAAGACCGCCACCAAGTGGATCCGGGAGTACGGCAGCCTCGAGGACCTGGTCGACAAGGTCGACACCGTGCGCGGCAAGGTCGGCGACGCGCTGCGCGCCAATCTCTCCAGCGTCGTCCTCAATCGCCAGCTCACCGAGATGGTGCGCGACGTCCCTCTGCCGTACACACCGGATCAGCTGCAGCTGGCGCCGTGGGACCGCGAGCGCGTGCACGCGCTGTTCGACGATCTCGAGTTCCGTGTGTTGCGCGATCGGCTCTTCGCCACCCTCTCGTCGACCGAGCCGGAGGCGGAGGAGGGCTTCGAGGTGCGGGGCCGCGCGCTCGAACCGGGCGAGCTCGCCGAGTGGCTCGAGGCGCACACGCAGGACGGTGTCCGCACCGGGCTCTCCGTCGTGGGGACGCGGTCCCCGTTCGACGGTGACGCGTCGGCCGTCGCGTTCGCGTCGGCGGACGGGGAGGGCGCCTACGTCGAGACCATCGGGCTCACCGCCGAGGACGAGCAGGCGCTCGCGGCCTGGTTCGCGGACGAGTCGCGGCCCAAGGCTCTCCACGAGGCCAAGTGGGCGTTGCATGCGCTGCGCGGTCGCGGATGGCCCGTCGCGGGGCTGACCAGCGACACCGCACTCGCGGCCTACCTGGTCCGACCGGGGCAGCGGAGCTTCGCGCTCGACGACCTGTCGCTGCGGTACCTCAAGCGCGAGTTGCGCATCGAGGACGCCGGCGACGCCCAGCTGTCCCTGCTCGACAGCGAGGACGAGACGCAGGCAGCGGTGGCCGAGGGGGAGATACTGCGAGCGCAGGCGGTGCTGGATCTCGCGGACGCGCTGGACCGTGAGCTCGACGAGATCGAGTCCGCGCCGCTGCTCTGGGACATGGAGCTGCCGCTGCTCGGCGTGCTCGCCACCGTCGAGAACACCGGTATCGCGATCGATCTCGATCATCTGCACGACCTGCAGAGCCAGTTCGCCGGGGAGGTGGGCGTCGCCGCCGAGGCGGCCTATGCGGTGATCGGCAAGCAGATCAACCTCGGGTCACCCAAGCAGTTGCAGGTGGTCCTGTTCGACGAGCTCGACATGCCCAAGACCAAGCGCACCAAGACCGGCTACACCACCGATGCCGAAGCGCTGCAGTCGATGTTCGAGAAGACCGAGCATCCCTTCCTCCGGCACCTACTCGATCACCGGGACGCCACGCGGCTCAAGGTGACGGTCGACGGTCTGCTCAAGTCGGTCAGCGACGACGGGCGCATCCACACCACGTTCAACCAGACCATCGCCGCGACGGGTCGGCTGTCCTCCACCGAGCCCAACCTGCAGAACATTCCGGTCAAGACGTCCGCGGGCCGTCGCATCAGGGAGGGCTTCGTCGTCGGCGAGGGTTACGACTCGCTGATGACGGCGGACTACAGCCAGATCGAGATGCGGATCATGGCGCACGTCTCCAAGGACGAGGGGCTCATCGAGGCCTTCAACACCGGCGAGGATCTGCACAGCTTCGTCGGGTCGCGCGCTTTCGGGGTGCCCATCGACGAGGTGACGCCGGAGTTGCGCCGCCGGGTCAAGGCGATGTCGTACGGACTGGCGTACGGGCTCAGTGCCTACGGCCTCTCCCAGCAGCTCAAGATCTCCACCGAGGAGGCCAAGGAGCAGATGGAGGCGTACTTCTCCCGGTTCGGTGGGGTGCGCGACTATCTGCACGAGGTCGTGGAGGCGGCGCGCAAGGTCGGCTACACCTCGACTCTCTACGGACGTCGCCGCTACCTGCCGGATCTGACGAGCGACAATCGTCAGCGCCGCGAGGTCGCCGAGCGCGCGGCCCTCAACGCCCCCATCCAGGGCACCGCGGCCGACATCATCAAGGTCGCGATGATCGACGTCCAGCTCGGACTGGTCGAGGCCGGGCTCACCTCGCGGATGCTCCTCCAGGTGCACGACGAACTGGTGCTCGAGGTCGTCGAGTCCGAACGCGCCGAGGTCGAGGCGTTGGTCCGAGACAAGATGGCGCACGCCATCGAGCTGTCGGTGCCGCTCGACGTCTCCGTGGGAACGGGTCGCACCTGGGACGACGCCGCACACTGAGGCGACCACACGACGACGACGGCGGGCGACGGAATCTCTTCCGTCGCCCGCCGTCGTGGTGCGGGTGTCAGCCCGCGGTGGTCACTCGGCCGCGGCCTGCTGCTCCGCGATCTGCTTGCGGACGTCGTCCATGTCCAGGCCCTTGATCTGGCCGACCAGGTCCTCGAGCGCCGCCTGCGGAAGTGCGCCGGGCTGCGCGAAGACGAGGACGCCCTCGCGGAACGCCATGAGCGTGGGAATCGAGCGGATGTTCGCGGCGGCGGCGAGTCCCTGCTCCGCCTCGGTGTCGACCTTGCCGAACACGACGTCGGGGTGCTGCTCCGAGGACTTCTCGAACGTCGGGGCGAACTGCTTGCACGGTCCGCACCAGTCGGCCCAGAAGTCGACCAGAACGACGTCGTTACCGGTGACGGTCTCGTCGAAGTTCTGCTGGGTGAGGGTCTGCGTTGCCACGAGGATCCTTTCGTCGTGAGTGCCGACCCACCTCGTGTGGGCTCCGGCATGGTGTTCTGTCCACCGTCAACAGGCGGACCCGCGCCGTCATTCCCGAATTCGATCAGACCGAGACGGGCGCCGCCCGGAAGGTGCGCCGGTAGGACTGCGGTGTGGTGCGGCGTAGCCGCAGGAAGTGCTGGCGCAACACCGCCGCGGAACCGAATCCCACGGTGTCCGCGACGGCGTCCACCGACAGGTCACTGGACTCGAGGAGTCGCTGCGCCTCGAGAACGCGCTGATCGCTGATCCAGCGTGCCGGGGTCGTGCCCGTCTCCGCCTGGAATCGGCGAGCGAAGGTGCGGGGCGACATCGAGACGCGTGCTGCCAGGACGTCCACGGTGAGGTCCTCGCGCAGGTTCTCGGCGATCCAGTCGATGAGCGGGGCGAGGGTGTCCGAGTCGCAGGTGGGGACGGGCACCGCGACGTACTGGGCCTGGCCGCCGTCACGGTGCGGGGGCACCACCATGCGTCGTGCGATGCCGTTGGCCACCGCGGCGCCCTGTGTGGACCGCACGATGTGCAGGCACAGGTCGATCCCGGCAGCGGTTCCCGCGCTGGTGTAGACGTTGCCGTCCTGGACGTAGAGCACGTTCGAGTCGACCGTGGCGCCGGGAAAGCGCTCGGCCAGGCGCGCCGCATGGCGCCAGTGGGTCGTGCACCGACGTCCGTCCAGCAGTCCCGCCTCGCCGAGAACGAAGGCGCCGGTGCACAGGCTTGCGACGCGCGCGCCTCTTGCCACGGCAGCGCGCAACTTCTCGGCCAGCGGTTCGAGGTCGTGGCCGTCACCGGTGCCGCAGGCGAACGTGCCGTCCGGCGCCGTCGCGGTACCACCCGCGGACATGATGATCAGATCCGCGTCGTCGAGTCGATCGAGGTCGTACGGGACGTCGATGGAGTAGCCGAACCGAGTGCGGATCGGGTCGGGGACGGCCGCGATCAGCGAGAAGTCGTAGACCGGCAGTCCGTCGTCCGACCGGTCGAATCCGAAGACCTCGCACGCGACACCCAGTTCGAACGCCTCGGTCAACGGCAGGAGCGGGACGACCACCTTCGTCAGCATGTCGCCCAGTATGGCAGGAAAACGACGAAATATGTCATTACTGCCACTGTTGGTGGAAACCGCTGCGGCGGAGTATTTCTCGCATGACCTTCTTCCTCGTTCTCGCGACAGTCCTGCTCCTCCTCACTGTCCTCGCCGCCCTCGCACTCGCGGATCGGACACCCGACACCCATGCCGAGGTGACCCGCCACGGCGACTACCGTTTCTGATCGTGCTCGTACTGCAGTTCCTGGCCACCGCAGCGGTGTGGGGCGCGAGCTTCCTGTTCATGAAGGTGGGCCTCGAGGGGCTGAGCTTCGTCCAGGTGGTGCTGGCGCGACTCGTCCTCGGTGCGGCCACACTGCTGATCCTGTTGCGTCCCATGCATGTTCGACTCCCGCGGCGAGGAGTCGTGTGGCTCCACTCGACGTTCCTCGCGGTGGTGCAGTGCATCCTCCCGTGGCTGCTGTTCGCGTGGGCGGAGCAGGAGATCGACTCGGCCACGGCATCCATCGTCAACGCGACGACGCCGCTCATGACGACGGTGCTGGCCTTCGCTGTTCTTCCCGCCGAACGGCCGACTCTGCTGCGCGCCGCGGGCCTCCTGATCGGCTTCGCCGGCATCGTCGTGGTGTTCGCGCCGTGGGAGAGCGGTCTGAGTGGCAGCCCGCGTGCGCAGCTGGCGTGCCTCGGCGCCACCGCGTCCTACGGTGTCGCGCTGGTGTACCTGCGCCGGTTCGTCATCCCGCTGGGTGTGCCGTCGTTGGCGGTGGCGACGATGCAGATCGGTCTCGCCGCGATGATGATGCTGGTCGCGGCACCCGTGGTGGCGAGCGACGCGGTGCGTCTCGACGTGCCCGTCGTCGCGTCGATGCTCGCGCTCGGCTGTGCCGGCACCGGGCTGGCCTTCCTGTGGAACACCAACGTCGTGACGGGATGGGGACCGTCCGCCGCGTCGACCGTGACGTACCTCAGTCCCGTCGTCGGCATCGCGCTCGGCGCCCTCGTGCTCGACGAGTCGGTCACCGCGAACGCGGTGCTCGGTACCGCGCTCATCATCGTCGGGGTGGTGGTCACGACGAGGCGCCGAGCCGCCTCGGTGGCCGCGCCGCCTGTCACCCGATGAGCCAGTCGGCTCTCGCGTCGCCGTCCCAGCGACGGACGGCCGACACCTCGGCGTCGACGTCCTGAAGATCGGTCACGAGATGCGATGCTGCGGAACCGATGTCCTCGGGACGCGCGCGCATCGCCAGGGTCACGTGCGGAGTCCAGTGCCCGGGTTCGAGATGCGGGGGAATGCCGGGCGAGTCGGCGAGCGCCTCGTACACCCGCGCGTGCAGATCCAGGAGAGCCGCGGTCGGCACGACGGAGCGGGCCAGGACCGCCCGCGATCCGCCGAAGACCACCAACCCGCCGAGGCGTACCGACTCGGGGAACCGCCACGACCCGGCGTCTCGTCCGTCGGCGATCAGAGCGGCGAGCCGGCGCTCGGCGACGTCGTCGATCCTCGACGCGACCGCGATGGTGACGTGCGGACGGTTGGACGCCCCCGCGTGCCGAGCCTGACTCGGCAGGCCCAGCTCGGCGAGGTAGTTCCACTCGCGCCGGATCGCATCGTCGCTGCGCTCGTCCAGGAGGAGTTCCACCGACTGCACCATGATGGGTAATGATGGCGGCCATGACGAGTGCAGCGCATCCCGGGGCCTCACAGTCCGACGACTCCGGTGCCGGTTCGCGCCGCGCACCGCACCGCATCGGTGTCCTGCACGGCGACGGCATCGGCACCGAGATCGTGCCCGGGACCGTACAGATCGTCGATGCGGCCGTGCAGGCCCTGGGTGCCACTCCCGTCGAGTGGGTGGAGCTGCCCTTCGGTCGTGCGGCACTCGACGAGTTCGGCGACGCGGTACCGCCGCGCACCCTGAGCGCGTTGGCAGAGTTGGACGCCTGGGTCCTCGGACCGCACGACAGCGCGTCCTACCCCGAGGAGACGCGGGGGCAGCTGACGCCGGGTGGTCGCATCCGCAAGGAGTTCGATCTGTACGCGAACATCCGGCCGGCACGCGCGTTGCCGGGCGTGCGGGCGACGAGTCCGGACATGGACCTGGTCGTCGTCCGGGAGAACACCGAGGGCTTCTACGCCGACCGCAACATGGCCGTCGGATCCGGGGAGTTCATGCCCACTCCCGACGTCGCCCTGGCCGTGGCGGTGTTCACCCGTCGAGCGTGCGAACGCATCGCCGAGCAGGCGTTCGCCCTCGCGGAGACTCGTCGGCGTCACGTGACCGTGGTGCACAAGACGAACGTGTTGCGGTTGACGACGGGGCTGTTCAAGGACGTGTGCATGGAGGTGGCCGAGCGGCACCCGGACGTCGAGGTGGACCACGAGCACATCGACGCCCTCACGGCGAAGCTCGTGCGGTCGGGGGAGACCTTCGACGTCCTGGTGGCCGAGAACATGTTCGGAGACATTTTGTCCGACCTCACCGGCGAGTTGGCCGGGTCGCTCGGGACGGCACCGTCGATCAACGCCTCGGACACCAAGGTGATGGCTCAGGCCGCCCACGGCGCGGCGCCCGACATCGCGGGCCGCAACCGCGCCAACCCGACGGCGCTGCTGCTGTCGGTGGCCGCGATGCTCGAGCACCTCGCGGCGGGACCCGGGCCCGCCGATCACGCACGGGTGGGTGAGCGGATCCGCGCGGCGGTCGAGGCGACCATCGCCTCGGGAGTCGGTACCGCGGACATCGGGGGACTCGCGTCCACGAGCGAGTTCCTCGAGACGGTCGACGCCCACGTGGCGCGTGGTCTCTGACAGGTCAGGCGGTGCAGCAGAAGATCGCGGTGCCGGGGAAGAGCTCTCCACGCAACGGCGACCACTGACCCCACTCGCGATCGAGCCACTCCGGCCAGTCGGGTTCGACGATGTCGACCAGAGTCAGCCCGGCGGCGACGATCTCGCGAACGCGGTCGCCCACCGTGCGATGGTGCTCGACGTAGGTGGCGGTGCCGTCAGGATCGAACTCGGCGTACGGCGTGCGGTCGAAGTAGGGGATGGTGGCGGTCAGCCCAGCCGGGCCCGGATCGTCCGGGAAGATCCACCGCATCGGGTGGTTGACCGAGAACACCCACCGTCCGCCGGGGCGCAACACGCGCCGGACCTCACGCATGACTCCGGCGGAGTCGGCGACGAACGGGATCGCGCCGAAGGCCGAGCACACCACGTCGAAGGACGCGTCGGCGAACGGCAGGTTCTCCGCGGAGGCCTGGATCAGCGCGGGTGACGGACTGCCGGGGGACGATGCCTCGCGGGCCGCGATCGCCGCAGCGCCGTGCGCCAGCATCCCGGCCGAGATGTCGAGGCCCGTCGCGCGGGCACCGTGACTGGCCAACCAACGCGAGCAGGGTGCGGATCCGCATCCGATCTCGAGCACGTCGCGCCCCTCGACGTCACCGAGCAGGTGCACGTCGCCCTCGTGCAGACCCTCGGGGCACCACACGAACTCGCCGGCCTCGCTCGTCACGCCGAGGAAGTCGCCGTGGGTGCGGTGGTACTCGTCGGAATCGTGGTCCCACCAGGACCGGGACGCCCGCTCGGAGGATCGGGAGTCGACGCGGCGGCGACCGGGCAGCGGCTCCGCGGGGGCCGCGCCGGCGGCGGGAGCGTGGCCGGGCGTGGACCCGGTCGGACGTGCCGGAACACCGAGATCGCCGGGGGTTTCTGTGGACACGCGCAACACGGTAACCGGGTTTGCTCGGTGCGCGGGGCACCGAGTAGTCTTCGATACGCGAATGTCTGTCTTCGCGTGCACGTGGTCGGACTCCCGCTCGTCGGCGAGGGTCCGTGACGTGTCCGGGGGGACTGCGTCGTGTCTCGTCTCCCAGCGCTCAAGATACGGCAGCACGCGTGTCCTGTCCGCAGGAAGAACGAGTCTGTCCGACCGAACATCCATCCACCGACCCCAACCCGTCCGGAGCAACTCACCACATGGCCTCATCCACCGTCACCTCGCCGCAGGTAGCCGTCAACGACATCGGCTCCGCCGAGGATTTTCTCGCCGCGATCGACGCGACGATCAAGTACTTCAACGATGGCGACATCGTCGAGGGCACGATCGTCAAGGTCGACCGTGACGAGGTCCTGCTCGACATCGGTTACAAGACCGAAGGCGTCATCCCCTCTCGCGAGCTCTCCATCAAGCACGACGTCGACCCCAACGAGGTCGTCTCCGTGGGCGATGAGGTCGAAGCTCTCGTCCTCACCAAGGAGGACAAAGAGGGTCGTCTGATCCTGTCGAAGAAGCGCGCACAGTACGAGCGCGCCTGGGGCACCATCGAGGAGCTCAAGGAGAAGGACGAGGCCGTCAAGGGCACCGTCATCGAGGTCGTCAAGGGTGGACTCATCCTCGACATCGGTCTCCGTGGCTTCCTTCCCGCGTCGCTCGTCGAGATGCGTCGTGTCCGCGATCTCCAGCCGTACGTCGGCAAGGAGATCGAGGCCAAGATCATCGAGCTCGACAAGAACCGCAACAACGTCGTCCTCTCGCGCCGTGCATGGCTCGAGCAGACGCAGTCCGAGGTGCGCAGCGAGTTCCTGCACCAGCTCCAGAAGGGCCAGGTCCGCAAGGGCGTCGTGTCCTCCATCGTCAACTTCGGCGCGTTCGTCGATCTCGGCGGAGTCGACGGCCTGGTCCACGTGTCCGAGCTGTCCTGGAAGCACATCGACCACCCGTCCGAGGTCGTCGAGGTCGGCACCGAGGTCACGGTCGAGGTTCTCGACGTCGACCTGGACCGCGAACGTGTCTCCCTGTCGCTCAAGGCGACGCAGGAAGACCCGTGGCGTCAGTTCGCCCGTACCCACGCGATCGGTCAGATCGTCCCGGGCAAGGTCACCAAGCTGGTTCCCTTCGGTGCGTTCGTGCGCGTCGAAGAGGGCATCGAGGGCCTGGTCCACATCTCCGAGCTGGCCGAGCGCCACGTGGAGGTCCCGGACCAGGTCGTCACCGTGGGCGACGACGCGCTCGTCAAGGTCATCGACATCGACCTCGAGCGTCGCCGCATCTCGCTGTCGCTGAAGCAGGCCAACGAGGACTACAGCGCCGAGTTCGATCCGTCCAAGTACGGCATGGCCGACTCGTACGACGAGCAGGGCAACTACGTCTTCCCCGAGGGCTTCGATCCCGAGACCAACGAATGGCTCGAGGGCTTCGACAAGCAGCGCGAGGAGTGGGAAGGCCGCTACGCCGAGGCGGAGCGTCGCCACAAGATGCACACCGCGCAGATGGAGAAGACCGCAGCCGACGAGGCGCAGGAAGCTGCCAACGCAGCGGCCGGCTACTCCTCGGAGACCGGTACCCCGTCCGCACAGGGTGCACCGGCGGCAGCAGCTCCCGAGTCCACCGGCGGATCGCTCGCCAGTGACGCTCAGCTCGCCGCTCTGCGCGAGAAGCTGTCCGGCGGAGCCTGATTCGCCGACCCGGCGGAGCCTGATTCGCCGACCCGGCGGAGCCTGATTCGCCGACCCGGCGGAGCATGATCCGCTGATCGACCGCTGAACGAGAGAAGCCCCGAACCGCACAGGTTCGGGGCTTCTCCCGTTCGTGGCACCGGCACCCGACCGGCTCCACACACGAGAGAAGGCCCGATCCGCGCAGGATCGGGCCTTCTCTCGTGTGGTCGGTGGTGCGGTGGGTCAGCTCGCTGCGGCTGCACTCCAGCCGGTGCCCATCTGCACGCCGCGCTTGCGCATGGACGCGAAGCTGTGGCGGGCAGGGCTGATGAGCGAGGTGAACCAGTTGCGGCGATGTTCCGCCAGCGCATCGGCGACCTGAGGGATCAGGATGCAGTGGACGCCGTCGGACATGCCCAGGCGGTGCCGTCCGGACTGCATCCGACCGACTCCCTCTCCCGCAATGGTGTTCATGCCCGTCCTTTACCTGTCGAGTACCGTCTCGCGGAGCCTTCCGGAGAAAATACGAAAGCCTGTTGTGCGCCTCGAAGATAACCGACAGGTTGGGAAACATGGTGCATTTGAGACTGGTGATTCGCGGCGTGTTGATGCGCTGCGCGCCGGACTCGGCCACACTGGGTGCGTGTTGAGAATCGGATTGACCGGTGGAATGGGCGCGGGGAAGTCGACGGTGTCACGCACCCTCGCCGACCTCGGCGCCGTGGTGGTGGACGCCGACAAGATCGCGCGCGAGGTCGTGGAGCCGGGCACGCCCGGACTGGCCGCTCTCGTCGAGCGCTTCGGCGGGGACATCCTGGCTGACGACGGCAGCCTGAATCGACCGGCGTTGGCGGCCAAGGCCTTCGGGGACGAGGAATCCCGCCTCGCTCTGAACGGCATCCTGCACCCCTTGATCGGGCAGCGCACGACCGAACTCGTGAACAGCGCTCCGCCGGACTGCGTCCTGGTGCACGACATCCCGTTGCTCGTCGAATCTCGCACCGCCGCAGCCTTTCACCTCGTCGTGGTCGTCCACGTCGAGGCGGAGGAGAGGGTGCGACGGCTGGTGGCCTCGCGTGGACTGAACGAGGACGACGCCCGCGCCCGCATCGCAGCCCAGGCGACGGACGAGCAGCGCCGCGCCGCCGCCGACGTGTGGCTCGACAATTCCGGGACACCGGAGGCGTTGGAGGCCACCGTCCGTGAACTCTGGGCCGATCGTCTCGAGCTCTTCGCGGCCAACCTCCGCTCGGCGACCGTGGCCCGGACCGCCCCCCGCGTGGTGCCGGCCGACCCGATGTGGCCGGCCGAGGCACAGCGCGTGATCGATCGCGTGCGCCTCGCCTGCGGCGACCGAGCGCTACGGATCGACCACATCGGATCCACCGCGGTTCCCGACTTCCCGGCGAAGGACGTCCTCGACATCCAGGTGACGGTGGCGGATCTCGCCACCGCGGACGCACTGGGCGATCCGTTGACGGCGGCCACCTTTCCGCGCATCGAACACATCACGGCCGACGACCCGAAGCCGTCGGCGGTGCCGGGGGAAGCCGATCCTGCACTGTGGGAGAAGCGTCTGCACGGCGCAGCCGACCCGGGCAGACCGGTGAACATCCACCTCCGGGTCGACGGGTACCCCGGGCAGGTCTTCGCGCTCATGTTCCGAGACCGGCTTCGCGCCGACCCCGCCGCTCGGGAGGCGTACCTCGACGTGAAGACCCGTGCTGCCTCGCGAGCCGCGGAACACGGCGAGTACGTGGACGCCATCGAGGCGTACGTGGGGGAGAAGGCGCCGTACTTCGACACTGTGTATCCCGAGGTCGTGGAGTGGGCGGCTCGGACGGGGTGGAAAGCCGACTGATCGCTCCTCAGCGATCCGCCCAGTGGGTCGTCATGCCGAGAGCGGCGAGCCATCCGTCGACGTCGTGGTTCGCCGCCGCGATTCCGTCCACGGCGTCGGACGCCCGACGGATGGCGGCCTCCGTCGTCCGCGCGTCGAGCAACCCGGTGCTGTGCGCGACGAGCAACTCGTCGACGTCCAGGAGCTCGGCGTCGCGGCCGGTACGGACGACGATGTCGAGGTAGTGGTCGACCGAGTGCCACACGTCCCCGTCGCGGACGAACTCGCCGATGTCGACGTAGTGATTCTGGTCGCGGACATGCGTGGGCAGGTAGTGGAAGATCGACGCGCGGATACCCAGGCTGGGGACGATCCACGACTCCAGGTAGTCGAAGGACGGATGGTCCGACGGACGGGCCATGTAGAGCCCCCAGTCGGTCGTCTCGTACACGTCGACCGGGCGGACGACACCTTTCGGATCGGTGTTGGTGCGTCCCGCGACGTCGAACACCTCGATTTTCGGTGGGTGCACGTGTGCCAGACCCGTCATGGTCCGCACCGTACCGCTCACCGTCACGGAGCGGGCGGCGCGAACATGCTGCGCACGCCGTCGAGCGTGTCGGCGTCCGCAGCCACCTTGTCGTCGCGGTAGCGGACCACGCGCGCGAATCGGAGTGCGATGCCGCCCGGATAGCGCGAGGAACGCTGCAGTCCGTCGACCGCGATCTCGACGACCTGCTCGGGCCGCACGTGCACCACGTGCGAGGTCCGTCCCGTCTCGAGAGCCAGGAACCGCTCCGTCTGCCAGGCGAGCATCTCGTCGGTCATGCCCTTGAAGGTCTTGCCCAGCATCACGAACCCGCCGGCAGGATCCACTGCGCCCAGGTGGATGTTGGACAGCAGACCGGACCGGCGACCGGATCCCCACTCGACTGCGAGCACCACCAGGTCGAGCGTGTGCACCGGCTTCACCTTGACCCAGGCGGCGCCGCGCCGTCCCGCGTCGTACGGCGCATCGAGGTTCTTGACGACCACACCCTCGTGACCGGACGCGACCGCCGAGGCCGCGAACGAGTCCGCGGCCTCGAGGTCGGCCGTCACCAGCCGCGGCACCCTGTTGTCCTCCGGGATCAGAGCGTCGAGAACGGCCAGCCGCTCGTGCAGCGCACGGTCCAGCAGGTCCTCACCGTCCAGGTGCAGGATGTCGAAGAAGAAGGGCGTCACGGCCACACCCGTCGACTGCGCTGTGCGTGACGCCGTCTCCTGGAAGGCCCGCGGACGTCCCTGTTCGTCCAGGGCCAGTGCCTCGCCGTCGAGCACCACGGAGGTGAGCGGCAGGGCGCGCACGTACTCGACGACCTCGGGCAGGCGTGCGGTGATGTCGTCGAGACTGCGGGTGCTGATCGAGACGTCCTCACCGCGACGGTGGACCTGCACACGGATGCCGTCCAGCTTGGTGTCGAGCGCCACGGCGCCGGCGGCGCCACCGGCCGCCTTCGCCACGCCCTCGGCCACGGTGGGGGCGCTGGAGGCCAACATGGGGAGCACCGCTCGGCCCACGGTCAGTCCCAGCTCCGCGAGTGCCGCAGACCCGCCGGTGAACGCGGCCGTCGCGGCCGTCACCGTGGATCCCGACAGCATCGCGGCCCGGCGCACCTCGGGGAGCGGGACGTCGGCCGCGGCCGCCACGGCTTCCTGGACCAGCGCGTCGAGCGCACCCTGGCGGACCTCACCGGTGACCACGCCGCGCAGCCAGGTCTGTTCCGTGTCGGTGGCGCTGCCGAACAGAGCGGACACCGCCGCCGCGCGTGCTGCCTGCGATCCCGGACCCGCCATCGTCGAGACGGCGTCGAACGCCGCGTCGACGGCGGCGACCGTCAGCGTCGGTGCGTCGGCGGCCGGGGGGAGAGTGGCGACGCTGCGCCACCCCAGGCCGGTACGGCGTTGACGCAGAGTGCCGGACGCGTAGAGCGTCACCAGGGCGACCTCCTCGGGAGCGCACTCGGACAGCAGCGCGGCGAGCGCCAGGACCTTGGCCTTGCGGGACCGGGTGGCGGCCACCGTGGCCGAGGTCTCGACGACGCGTGCGAGCAGCATGGGCTCATTGTGACGCGCAGGTCCGACAGCGACGGTCGGTGTACCCGCGGCCGGGTCGTGTGACCCGCCGAACGGCGACTGTGTCGGTGGTCGGGCCTACTCTGGTGGTATGGCTTTTGCAGCTGAACAACCCGTCCTGGCGCACTCCGAGTTCCGTCCCGTGGGCGACATCGAGCGCAGCGATCGTCCCTTCGAGGTGGTCAGCGAGTACAGCCCTGCGGGCGATCAGCCGACGGCCATCGCGGAGCTGACCAAGCGGGTCCAGGCGGGCGAGAAGGACATCGTGCTCCTGGGCGCCACCGGCACCGGAAAGTCGGCCACCACCGCGTGGTTGATCGAGCAGGTGCAACGGCCCACGTTGCTCATGGCGCCCAACAAGACGTTGGCTGCGCAGTTGGCCAACGAACTGCGAGAGATGTTGCCCAACAACTCCGTCGAGTACTTCGTCTCGTACTACGACTACTACCAGCCCGAGGCCTACATCGCCCAGACCGACACCTACATCGAGAAGGACTCGTCGGTCAACGACGACGTCGAGCGGCTCCGTCACTCGGCGACGGCGAATCTGCTGTCCCGTCGCGACGTCGTGGTGGTCGCCTCGGTGTCGTGCATCTACGGTCTCGGCACACCGCAGTCTTACGTGGACCGGTCGGTGCATCTCGAGGTGGGGCAGGAGGTCCCGCGCGACAAGTTCCTCCGGCTGCTCGTCGACGTGCAGTACACCCGCAACGACATGGCGTTCACCCGCGGATCGTTCCGTGTGCGCGGCGACACCGTCGAGATCATCCCGTCCTACGAGGAACTCGCCGTCCGGATCGAGTTCTTCGGCGACGAGATCGAGGCGCTGTACTTCCTCCATCCGCTCACCGGCGACGTGGTGCGCCAGGTCGACAGCGTGCGCATTTTCCCGGCGACCCACTACGTCGCCGGGCCCGAGCGCATGGAGCGTGCGGTGCGGGACATCGAGGCCGAGCTCGAGGAGCGGCTCGCCGATCTGGAGGGCAAGGGCAAGCTGCTCGAGGCCCAGCGGTTGCGCATGCGTACGCAGTACGACCTCGAGATGATCAAGCAGGTCGGCTTCTGCTCCGGCATCGAGAACTACTCGCGCCACATCGACGGGCGACCTGCCGGGACTGCGCCGGCCACACTCATCGACTACTTCCCGGACGACTTCCTGCTCGTCATCGACGAGTCCCACGTGACGGTGCCCCAGATCGGTGCCATGTACGAGGGGGACATGTCGCGCAAGCGCAACCTCGTGGAGTTCGGCTTCCGGCTGCCGTCGGCCACCGACAATCGCCCCCTGACGTGGGAGGAGTTCACGCAGCGCATCGGGCAGACGGTGTACCTGTCGGCCACCCCCGGCAAGTACGAGCTGGGACAGAGCGGCGGTGAGGTCGTCGAGCAGGTCATCCGCCCGACCGGCCTGGTCGACCCCGAGATCGTCGTCAAGCCCACCAAGGGCCAGATCGACGACCTCGTGCACGAGATCCGCCAGCGCACCGAGAAGGACGAGCGCATCCTGGTCACCACGCTGACCAAGAAGATGGCGGAGGATCTCACCGACTACCTCCTCGAGCTCGGTATCCGGGTGCGCTACCTGCACTCCGACATCGACACTCTCCGACGCGTCGAGCTGCTACGTCAGCTCCGGCTCGGCGAGTACGACGTGCTCATCGGCATCAACCTGCTCCGTGAGGGTCTGGACCTCCCGGAGGTCTCCCTCGTCGCGATCCTGGACGCCGACAAGGAGGGCTTCCTGCGCAGCGGGACCAGCCTGGTGCAGACCATCGGCCGTGCGGCCCGAAACGTGTCCGGCCAGGTGCACATGTACGCCGACAAGATCACCGACTCGATGCAGTACGCCATGGAGGAGACCGAGCGTCGCCGCGCCAAGCAGATCGCCTACAACGAGAAGATGGGTGTGGATCCGCAGCCGCTGCGCAAGAAGATCGCCGACATCCTCGACCAGGTGTACGAGGAGGCGGAGGACACCGAGGCCACCGTGGACATCGGTGGATCGGGCCGCAACGCGAGCCGTGGCCGGCGGGCGCCCGGCGAGGCGGGACGAGCCGGCAGCAGCGGTGTCGTGGAGGGGCGCGACGTCTCGACCATGCCGCGCGCCGAGCTGGCAGACCTGGTCAAGCAGCTCACCGATCAGATGATGAACGCGGCGCGCGAACTTCAGTTCGAGCTGGCAGGCCGTCTGCGCGACGAGATCCAGGACCTCAAGAAGGAGCTGCGCGGGATGGACGCCGCGGGCCTGTCCTGACCCGTCCTCGCACACGAGAAGGCCCGGCACCGACGGACACGGTGCCGGGCCTCGTCGTCAGCTCGTGATGTCCTTCGTCGCGAATCGTCGCCACGCGATGATGCCGAAGATCGTGGCGTACGCGAGCGAGGAGAAGGCGCCGTCGAGCAGGTCGTTCCACGACAGCGTCGGTGACAGCACGCCCGTCCACGACGTCGAGTAGTGGCCGGGCAACAGGTTGCGCAGTGATCCCAGTGCCGTGATCTGATCGAGTATCTGGGCCACGATCGACACCATCACCGTGCCGCCGACCGCGCCCAGGGGCGCGTCGGTGGACACCGACAGGGCGAGTGCCAGCCCGGCCACCCACGTCAGATTGATCGCGATGAAGACGACGCCGATCGCGAGCCTCCCGATCGACAGCCCGAACGACAGGGCATCGCCGAAGGGTGACACCAGCGACCCCAGGCCGTACAGCACGCTGCCCAGGATGAGCGACACCCCCACGAGCGTGAGCAGCGCGGCGAGCGACAGGATCGCCGACACCAGGGCCTTCTGTCGCAGCAGCCGACCTCGCGGAACAGGAACCGCGAGCAGGTAGCGCAGACTCGACCACGATGCCTCGCTGGCGATCGCGTCGCCGAAGAACAGCGCCACCACCACGATCAGCAGGAATCCCACCGACACGAACAGGGCGAAGACGAGAAAGTTCACCCCGCTCTGCGTGCCCAGGTCGATGAGGCTCCCGCTGGCGGTGTCGGAGTCCGACCCGCCCACCGTGAACGCGATGGCCATGATGACGGGCAGCAACGCGAGGAAGCCCAGGGACAACTGGGTTCTCCGCCGCGTGAACTGCCGCGTCAGCTCGGTCCGTAGCGACAGCGTGCCCGCGGGGGTGTACCCCGCGACCCGGCCGTCCGGATGCGCCGCGGTGGTGGTCGTCGGTCGACTGTCGGCGCTCATGTGGTCGTTCCGTTCCCCGAGGATGCTTCCGCCGCATGACGGAGTCGGTCGGTGTCGTCGTGCACGAGGTCGAGGAAGACGTCCTCGAGTCGTGTCGATCGCGACGCGGAGGAGACGCCGATACCGGCGCCCACCAACGTCCGCACCACCATCGCGGGATCGAGCACTCCGAGCTGCGCCTTGATCGCGCCCTCCGGTTCCGCCTCGACGACCTCGCCCATGCCGTCGATGCCTCGCAGCACCGAGACGGCATCGGCGGGCCGATCGACACGGAACTCCAGCGGACCGCTCGCGCCGATCAGATCGTCGACCGTCCCGGAGCTGATGACGACGCCCTTGTTCATGACGACGACGTGCGTGCAGGTCTGCTCGACCTCCGCCAGCAGGTGGCTGCTGACCAGGACCGTGCGTCCCGTCTGCGCGTAGCGGATGAGGACGTCGCGCATGGTGCGGATCTGGGGCGGGTCGAGCCCGTTGGTGGGTTCGTCCAGGACCATGAGGTCCGGGAGTCCGAGCATCGCCTGCGCGATGGCGAGCCGTTGCCGCATGCCCTGGCTGTACGACCGGACCTTGCGGTGGATCGCCGTGCCGAGGTCGGCGATCTCGAGTGCCTCCTCGAGATGGGCGTCCTCCGCCGGTCGGCCGGTCGCCTTCCAGTACAGATCCAGGTTCTCCATCCCCGAGAGATGGGGAAGGAATCCGGACCCCTCGACGAAGGAACCGAGTCGGGACAGGACCGGCGCCCCCGGAGAGACCAGGTGCCCGAAGACCCTGATCTCGCCGCTGGAGGGCGTGATGAGGCCCATCAGCATGCGCAGCGTGGTGGTCTTGCCGGCGCCGTTGGGGCCGAGGAGCCCGAGCACCTGCCCCGCGCCGACGCGGAACGACACGCCGTCCACCGCGCGGAAGCCGTTGGAGTAGCTCTTCGCGAGATCGGTGATCACCAGCGGGACGTCCACCAGCGACTCGTCCACCTCGGCGACGGTGCGACGCCGGGAGATGAACGATGCGAGAGCGACGAGGGCGGCGACCAGCACGGCGAGCCCCGCGATGCCCACGACGGGGACCCACGGGAACGTCGACTCCGCGTTCTCGGCGGGTACCTCGGGCAGCGCGAGCGTGGCGTCGGAGAGTGTGACCGACACCGCCGCGGGCTCGAGCGGGACGGCGTAGGCCTGGTCGGTGGTGGAGAACGCCACCTCGACGCGATTCCCGGCGGCGACCTGGTATGCCATGCCCGGCAACGTGACGCTCACCGTGGAGGGCTGGTCGGACGGGGGGACCCGCACCGCGGACACCAGGCCGTTGGGCAGAGTGCGTCGACCGTCGTCGGACACGTCGTACAGCTTGGCGAAGAGCACGGTGCCGCTCGGCGAGGTGGTCGGACCGACGGTGACGGACACCGACGACGTACCGACGATCGTGTAGGACGAGTCGAGCGGCTCCGTGACGAACGACGCGGTCTGTCCCGGGATGTCGCCCGTCAGGAGTGCGCTCGCGGCCCCGCCGAGCCCGGCCGCGGCGCCGCCGAGGACCGAGGCGGAGCCGACCCCGGGCAGAGACGTGAGAGCAGCCGGGGACCCACCGGGCGGCCGGACGACGGTCTGAGTGTCGTTGCCGGTGGCCGAGGTGAGCGGGAAGTCCTGGCGTTCGGTCGGAGTGGCGTCCGAGAGCCCCGGATACGCGGCGGCGGTGAGCTCGCGAGCCCGATCGCCCTGGTCGGTCGGATCGCCCGCCAACGCGTACGTGAACGCCGAATCGGCGCGCGGGGAGTCGGTCCCGTCCCCGATCAGATGCTGCACCAGGAAGTCCGCGACCGCACCGTCCGCGGTGGCGTCGGTCCCGCCGGCATCGTGGCCGCCGTCGAACCACCGCACCTGGACCGAGCCACCGGCCGCCGCGATCTGCCGCGCGGTGGCGTCGGCCTGGTCGAGTCCGAAGAGGGTGTCGCGCTGGCCCTGCACGAGCAGGGTGGGTGCGGTGATCGAGGAGGCGAACGACCGGGGCGAGCGCGCACGCAGCAGTTCGCTGGTGGCCTCGGACGGTTGTCCGCTCACCGCGGACTCCGCGTACGCGAGACACACCTGGAGGGCGAACCGGCCGCATGCTCCAGCGGGGGCGGTCGATGTCGGAGCGTCGCCGGCTCCACCGGGAGCGGGGGCCGCACCGGCGCCGAAGAAGATGCCGGCCCAGCCGCGCTTCAGGACGCCGGCGTCGCTGCCCTCGGACACGGCGGGTGTCGGTGCCTGCGACGACGGCTCGGCCACCGAGTAGTTGGGAAAGAGGGACTGGTTCAGGTCGTTCCACGTGATCGAGGCGGCGTCCGCGTCGATGCGAGGATCGGTTCCGGCCGCCATGAGCGCGAGCGCGCCGCCGTAGGAACCACCGGCGACGCCGACCCGAGGGTCACCCGGGGAATCGAGTTGCACCTCGGGGCGAGTGGCCAGGTAGTCGATCAGCCCGCGAGCGTCGGCCACCTCACGATCGGGATCGTTGAGGCCGATGCTGCCGGTGCTGAGGCCGAAGCCGCGCGCGCTGTACGCGAGGACGACGAGCCCTCGCGACGCGAGATCCCGTGCCTGGGCGGCCACCGAGTTCTTGTCGCCGCCGAAGCCGTGGGCCAACAACACCGCCGGTACGGGCCCGTCCGTGTCCGGCAGGTACAGCGTCGTGTCGATGTCGACGGTGGCACTGCTGCCCGGACTCTCCGGCAGTGTGCGGACGGCGTCCTCGGTCCGCACCGACGACGCGGAACCGTTCGAGTCGCGCAGAAGTGCGAACGACGCCACGGCGAGGGCGAGGACGACGAGCACCGCGACGACGACGATCACCGGTCGTCCGAGCGTCGAGGCGCGTCCGGGCAACCGGAATCGGGGTCGTGGCATTACTTCAATGTATGCGAGGGGAGAGACACGTGCTTTCGACCGGAAGCCGCGTCGGGCGGTCGCCGCTGCGACTAATGTCTCGAATCGACACTCGATGATCGTCGGGACATGACCACTGGAGGAATGTATGAGCGCTTACCGCAACGTCGTCGTCGGAACCGATGGCTCCGATTCGTCACTGCGGGCCGTGGAGAAGGCGGCAGCGCTGTCGGGCGATTCCGCCGCGACGCTCTACATCGCGTGTGCGTACTACCCGGCGGACTCGAAGGCGTCCTCGCAGGACGCGGACGCACTGAAGGACGACGCGTACCAGATCACGGGATCCGCTCCGACACAGGAGATTCTGCGTGTCGCGCGGGAGCGTGCGGTGGCGGCCGGCGCCTCGTCGATCGAGGAGCGTCCCGTGGTGGGCAACCCCGTCGACTCGCTGCTCGAGCTCGTCGGCGAGGTGAAGGCGGATCTGCTCGTGGTGGGAAACCGTGGACTGAACTCGCTCACCGGCCGCCTGCTCGGCTCGGTTCCGTCCGATGCGGCTCGCAAGGCGCGCTGCGACGTGTTGATCGTGCACACCACGCACTGACGCTCGAACCACCGCTGGATGCCGTCACGGCACGATCCGATCGTGCCGTGACGGCATCACTGCGTCACGGGGGCGATGGGTCCCATCACGTTCGGTAGCGGCGATGTGTGGACGATTCCCAGCCGCTGTGTCGCGCGCGTGAGCGCGACGTACAGATCGTTCAGGCCGCGGGCCGAGTCGTCCACGATCCGTGCGGGTTCCACGATGAGCACCGAGTCGAACTCGAGTCCCTTCGCGTCGCGCACCGTGCACACCCGGACGTCGTCGGCCCCCAGGTGTGCGAGCCGCGCGGCGATGTCCGCGGGTGCCAGCACCGCCGACATCCCCGGGCGCGGATGCGCGGCGACGTGGCGTTCGACCGCCGACACCAGATCGTCCTCCGTGACTCGATGCGCCCACGGCGTCTCACCGTTGTCCCGCACCGACCGCGGGATCGATGCGGCCGGGTCGAGCGTCGAGAGAACTCGCCGGGCGATCTCCATGATCGCCGCGGGGGTGCGGTAGTTCACGGTGAGTTCGGTCAGCTTCCACCGTTGCGCCACATAGGGGCCCAGGACGTCCTGCCAGGACGAGGCACCCGCCGTGTCGCCCGTCTGGGCCACGTCGCCCACGAGGGTCATCCATCGATTGGGTATGCGGCGCATGACCATCCGCCACGCCATCTGCGAGAGTTCCTGCGCCTCGTCGACGATGACGTGGCCGTAGGTCCACGTGCGGTCGCCGGCCGCGCGTTCGGCCGCCGTCAACCGGCGTCCGTGCCCCTGACGCTGGGCGAGTCTGTCGGCGTCGATGAGGTCGTACGCCATGAGGATCTCCGGATCGAGTTCGTCCTCGAGATCCTGCGGTGCCGATCCGGTCAGGATGTCGAGAGCGCCCTGGGCGTCCTCGATCTGGGCGCGCCAGCGACGCTGTTCCCGTTCGCGTTCCGCGGCGTCGTCGATACCCAGGAGCTCGGCGAGCTCGTCGAGCAGGGGAGCGTCGGCACCGCTGAAGCGTCCGTCGTCCGACCGTTCGAGGGCGGCACGGTCCTCGGGGTCCCACCCCGGTGCGGCCGTCCGCAGCCGTTCGGCCGAGGCCAGCAGCCCGGCGAGAACGTCCTGGGCGGACAGCTCCGGCCACAGCGCGCCGATCGCACCCATCAGTTCGGGGCTCTCCCGCATCTCGTCGCGGATGTCGGCGATGTCGTCACGGCTCAGCAGATTCGACCCGTCGAGCACGTCACCGCCCACGATGGCGGCGAACTGGTCGGCGAGCAGATCGATCATGGTGGACACGAAGATCGGTCGAGCGAGGTTGTGGGGTCGACGCGAGGACCGCGCTCGTCCCCGTGCGCGCGTGACCATCTTGCGGTCGATCCGCAATGTGTAGGTGTCGAAGTCGACCGACACCGGCTCCGACGGAAGTTCCTGACGGTCGCGCACAGCGGCGATCAGGACGTCGACGATGTCGAGGGAGCCCTTGAGTTCCGCCGCGCGCGCGGAGTCCTCGCGGCTCGCGTCGACACCCGGGTACAGATCCCCGATGGTCGACAGCAGCACCCCCGTCTCGCCCAGGGAGGGCAGCACCTGGCCGATGTAGTCGAGGAAGGTGCTGTTCGGTCCGATGATCAGCACGCCGCTCTTGTCCAGCTGCTTGCGGTACGTGTACAGCAGGTAGGCGGCGCGATGCAGGGCCACCGCCGTCTTGCCGGTGCCGGGACCACCCTGCACCACCAGGACGCTGCGATGCGTGGACCGGATGATGTCGTCCTGCTCGCGCTGGATGGTCTCGACGATGTCGTTCATCTGTCCCGTGCGTGCGGCGTTGAGCGCGGACAGCAGAGCACTCTCACCGGCGACACCGTCCGATCCGGTGGCGACGCCGGCGTCCTGCGCCGTCCGGAGGTCCAGGTACTCGTCCGCCACCCCGGTGACGCGACGACTGCGCGTCCGGATGTGGCGACGGCGAACGACGCCCTCGGGGGCGGCGGGCGTGGCGAGATAGAACGGGCGGGCCAGCGGGGCGCGCCAGTCGTAGAGCAACGACTGGTAGTCGTCGTCCTCGTCGAGGATGCCGACACGGCCGATGTAGCGCGGCGCGTCGTCCTCGACGTCGATCCGGCCGAAGCACAGACCGTTCTCGGACGCGTCGTACTTCGCGATGTCGTCGTTGTAGAGGGCCGAGTAGGACTCGCGTTCGCTGCGCGCCTGCGGTGTCCCGCCCGTCTGGAGCAGGACGGCGCTCAGCCGGGACCGTGCATAGGTCCGCAGAGCGTCGAGGCGGTCGTAGAGCAGGGTGACGCGCTGTTGTTCCTGATCGAGGTCGGCGTCGTGCAGATCTGTCGGGGTGCCCTGATCCGGCACATGGTCTCCTGTACGCGAGTGGGGCGGGGTGACGAGGGCGGTCGTGCACCTCTCGGCGGCGCACGGAAGCGCCAGAAAAGTCTACGGGCTCCCGACGGCAACGGCCGGTGCCCCCGATCTCTCGGGAACACCGGCCGTGTGCTGCGGGGAAAAGATCAGAGGTACTGGTGCACCGTGCCCTCGACGCGGGCCCGTGCCTCCTTGGCGCGCTTCTCGGCGTCCTCGAGCGAGGCCTGCAGCTGCTTCTGCGCGTCCTTGCTGGTGGACTTGTACTGCTTCTTGTACTCCTTGCGCGCTGCGTCGAACTGCTTGCGCGCGTCCTTGCCGGACTTCTTGGCCTGCTTGCGGGCCTTCTTGCCGTACTTCTCCGCCAGATCGCTGCCGTCGGCCTTGGCCTTCTCGGCCAGCTCGGCACCGCGGGACGCGGCGATCTCGGCGTACTTGCTGCCGCGATCCTGGGCGACGTCGGCGAACTCGGATGCGCGTGCCGCGGCCAGATCGGCCCACTTGGCACTGCGCTCCTTTGCCAGCTCGGCGAGCTTGCCGCCGCGATCCTGGGCGACGTCCGCCAGCTCGGCGCCACGCTGCGAGGCGATCTCGACGAGCGGCTGTGCGCGCTCGGCGGCGACGCCCGCGAGCTCCTTGGCGCGCTCGCCGGCGTGGGCGAGTGTCTCGGAGCTGTCCGAGGAGGACACCAGCGGGAGGGCGCCGGCGACGGCGACCTTGGCCGACTTGGCCGCCTTGCGACCGCGCCAGGCGACGGACGGCTTGCCCTCGGTGTCGACGGCGGCGATGAGCAGGCCGCCGAGGAGGCTGACGTTCTTGATGAACTGGGTGCGCTGCAGCGCCTTCGCCTGCGGGTCCGTCTCGTTCCAGAAGGAGTGACCCGCGAGGGTCGTCGGGACGAGGCTGCCCGCGAGCACGGTGGACGCGAGGCGCGGCGCCCGACCGGTCGCGAGAAGGAATCCGCCGCCGATCTGCACCGCGGCGTTGATCTTGACCAGCGTCTCGGGGTCGGAGGGAACGTTCTGCGTCACCTCGTCGGGAAGGGCGTCCTGGCTCTTCTCGATCAGAGGCTTCGCGGCCTGAGCCCTTCCGGCGGGGTTGCGCAGCGCATCCACGCCTCCTGCGATGAAGATGGATGCGAGCATCGGTCGGGCGATCCGGCGGACAATCACTGAGCCTCCTGCGTTGCGGCTGTGGTGTGGGGGACTGCTCTGGCTGCACGAGTGCGGTTGTTCACGCCCATGACATGCATGTGACGCTCTCGAACTGTATCCATACCCCCCGCCCCGGCGATTGAATCGTGGGGCGGGCGGGGGACCGGATCGTGGTGACGGATCACCAGCCGCGGGTCCGCCATTCGTGGAGGTGAGGACGTTCCGAGCCCAGCGTCGTGTCCTTGCCGTGGCCCGGGTAGACGACCGTTCGATCGTCGTAGCGACCGAAGATCCGCGATTCCACGTCGTCCAGCAGCGACACGAAATTCGCCTCTCCGTCGGTCTTGCCGACGCCGCCGGGGAAGAGCGAGTCGCCGGTGAACAGGTGCACGACGCCGCTCTCGGGGTCCGTGAGCGCCAGCGCGATCGACCCGGGAGTGTGGCCGCGGAGGTGGATCACGTCGAGGGTGACGTCGCCGACCTGCACGGAGTCGCCGTCGTCGAGCAGGCGAGTGGGGGCGACGGGGAGCGGTTCCGCATCGAGCGGATGTGCCGCCGACGGGGCGCCCGTCGCCGACGCGACGTCCTCGAGTGCCTGCCAGTGGTCGAAGTGCTGGTGCGTCGTGACGATCAGCGAGACCTCGTGTGCCACGCGGTCGACGACGGCGCGCAGCGTCGGAGCGTCGTTCGCGGCGTCGACGAGCAGCGATCGGCCCGTCCGGGAACAGACGACGAGGTAGGCGTTGTTGTCCATCGGGCCCACCGAGGTCTTCACGATCGTGGCGTGCGACAGGGTGCGGCGCTGCGAGCCCGTCCCCACGGACACCTCGCCGGTGTAGTCGTCAGAGATCGTCGGTGCATTCTCGGTCATGAGCGTGAGATTACCCACGACGACCGGTCGTGAGCCGGGCGCGGAGCCCGTCGGCCGGTCGAGTCTGTCGGACCTCGGGCATATGGTCGTCGAAGCCTGTCGTGTCCGAACACGACATGTCCGACGAAGAGTGGGCAGTTCACGCGGTCGACGAGAGAGTCGACGCAGCACGTTGCACGGCCGTGGGCCGTGACGAAGGAGAGGACAACCGTGGCGGATCGCCTGGTAGTGCAGGGCGCACGCGAACACAATCTCAAGGGCGTCGACATCGATCTGCCCCGGGACAGTCTCATCGTGTTCACCGGTCTGTCCGGGTCGGGCAAGTCGAGCCTGGCGTTCGACACCATTTTCGCCGAGGGTCAGCGCCGCTACGTCGAGTCGCTCTCGGCCTACGCGCGCCAGTTCCTGGGCCAGATGGACAAGCCGGACGTCGACTTCATCGAGGGCCTCTCGCCCGCGGTCTCGATCGATCAGAAGTCGACCAACCGCAACCCGCGGTCCACGGTCGGCACCATCACCGAGGTCTACGACTACCTGCGCCTGCTCTACGCACGCGCCGGCACGGCGCACTGCCCGCAGTGCGGTGAGCGCATCGCCAAGCAGTCGCCCCAGCAGATCGTCGACCAGGTGCTCGCGATGGAGGAGGGCCTGCGCTTCCAGGTGCTCGCTCCCGTCGTGCGCACCCGCAAGGGCGAGTTCGTCGATCTCTTCGAGCAGCTCAACACGCAGGGTTACTCGCGTATCCGCGTCGACGGCACCGTGCACCAGCTCACCGATCCGCCCAAGCTGAAGAAGCAGGACAAGCACGACATCGAGGTGGTGGTCGACCGCCTGACCGTCAAGGCGTCGTCCAAGCAGCGGCTCACCGACTCGGTGGAGACCGCGCTGCGCCTCGCCGACGGCATCCTGGTGCTCGACTTCGTCGACCGCGAGGAGAACGCCGCCGACCGTGAGCGCCGGTTCTCCGAGCGTCTGGCGTGCCCCAACGGGCACCCGCTGTCCGTCGACGAACTCGAACCCCGCGCGTTCTCGTTCAACTCGCCCTACGGCGCGTGCCCCGAGTGTGCGGGACTCGGCATCCGCAAGGAGGTCGACCCCGAACTGGTGGTTCCGGACCCCGATCTGAGCCTGGCGGACGGCGCCATCGCGCCGTGGTCCATGGGCCAGACGTCCGAGTACTTCGGCCGGCTGCTGTCCGGGCTCGCCGACGCCATGGGCTTCGACATCGACACACCGTGGCGGAAGCTGCCGGCCAAGGTGAAGCGTGCCGTCCTCGAGGGCAGCGAGCATCAGGTGCACGTCCGCTACAAGAACCGGTACGGACGCACCCGGTCCTACTACGCCGAGTTCGAGGGCGTCATGCCCTTCCTGCACCGTCGGATGGATCAGACCGAGTCGGAGCAGATGAAGGAGCGCTACGACGGCTACATGCGGGAGGTCGACTGCCCGGTGTGCGAGGGTGCCCGCCTGCGCCCCGAGATCCTGTCCGTGACCATCGCCGCGGGCGATTTCGGGGACAAGTCCATCGCCGACGTGTGTGCACTGTCCATCTCGGAGTGCTCGAACTTCCTCAACACGCTGACGCTCGGTCCGCGTGAGGAGGCCATCGCCGGCCAGGTGCTCAAGGAGATCCAGGCCCGCCTCGGCTTCCTGCTGGACGTGGGACTCGAGTACCTCACGCTGTCGCGCGCGGCAGGAACGCTGTCGGGCGGCGAGGCGCAGCGCATCCGCCTGGCGACGCAGATCGGCAGTGGTCTCGTCGGAGTCCTGTACGTGCTGGACGAGCCGTCCATCGGCCTCCACCAGCGGGACAACCGCCGGCTCATCGACACGCTCACGCGGCTGCGCAACCTCGGCAACACGCTCATCGTCGTCGAGCACGACGAGGACACCATTCGCACGTCCGACTGGGTCGTCGACATCGGCCCGCTCGCCGGTGAGCGCGGCGGACGTGTCGTGCACAGCGGAACCTACGAGACGCTTCTCACCAACGCGGAGAGCCTCACCGGGGCGTACCTCTCGGGTCGCTCGGCCATCGATGTCCCGGCGGTACGTCGCCCGATCGATCCCAAGCGCACGATCTCCGTGATCGGTGCCCGGGAGCACAACCTGCAGGACATCGACGTCAGCTTCCCGCTGGGAGTGCTCACCTCCGTGACGGGCGTGTCGGGATCGGGCAAGTCCACGCTGGTCAACGACATCCTGGCGACGGTGATGGCGAACAAGCTCAACGGCGCTCGTCAGGTACCCGGTCGGCACACCCGCGTCAACGGCCTCGACCAGCTGGACAAGCTGGTCCGGGTCGACCAGTCACCCATCGGCCGTACGCCGCGGTCCAACGCGGCTACCTACACCGGGGTGTTCGACAAGATCAGGACACTGTTCGCCGCGACGACCGAGGCCAAGATCCGCGGCTACCAGCCGGGTCGGTTCTCCTTCAACGTGAAGGGCGGCCGGTGCGAGGCGTGCTCGGGTGACGGCACCCTGAAGATCGAGATGAACTTCCTGCCGGACGTCTACGTGCCGTGCGAGGTGTGCCACGGTGCCCGGTACAACCGGGAGACGCTCGAGGTCCACTACAAGGGCAAGACCATCGCCGAGGTGCTGAACATGCCCATCGAGGAGGCGGCCGACTTCTTCGAACCGATCACCTCGATCCACCGGTACCTCAAGACGCTGAACGAGGTGGGCCTGGGCTATGTCCGTCTGGGGCAGCCGGCCACCACGCTGTCCGGCGGCGAGGCGCAGCGTGTGAAGCTGGCCGCAGAGCTGCAGAAGCGCTCCATGGGACGCACGGTGTACATCCTCGACGAGCCGACCACGGGTCTGCACTTCGAGGACATCCGCAAGCTGTTGCTGGTGATCAACGGTCTGGTGGACAAGGGCAACACCGTCATCGTCATCGAGCACAACCTGGACGTCATCAAGACGTCCGACTGGGTCATCGACATGGGACCCGAGGGCGGATCCGGCGGCGGAACGATGGTGGCCGAGGGCACTCCCGAGCAGATCGCCGCCGTGCCCGAGAGCTACACCGGCAAGTTCCTGCAGGAGTCTCTCGACGCCGCCTCGACCCCACCGGTCCCGGTCAAGCGGACCCGCAAGCGCAAGCCTGTCGCAGTCTCCTGACCGGGCCGTCGCGTGACGGTCAGTGGACGGGCCCGGTGTACTTCTCGCCGGGCCCGGCGCCGGGCGCGTCCGGGTGCGCCGACTGCTCGCGGAACGCCTTCTGCAGTGCCTGCAGCCCTTCGCGGATGGGGCCGGCGTGCGGTCCCAGGTACTCCACGGAGGCCGTGACCAGTCCGGCGAGTGCGGTGATGACGCGTCGCGCCTCGTCGAGGTCGAGGTGGGGGCTGTCGGACGGATCCGCGTCGGAGAGTCCCAGCTTCTCGGCGGCGGAGCTCATGAGCATCACCGCGGCGCGGCTGATGACCTCGATCGCAGGGACGTCGGCCAGTTCACGCACGTCCGGCTCGAGCTGCGGCGCATCGCCCTCCACCTGGGGAGCACCGGCCTGAACGGCATCATCGGGGGTCGTCATGACATCAGACGATGCCACGATGCGTCGACACCGACGTCCCCGCCCGGTGCGTGACCGGACGGATTCGGTCCGCGAGGGCACCTGGTGTTATTCTTCTTTCCACGACCGCCTTCAGGTGTGTCCGTGTCGGCGCGTGAGTGCCGGGCACGGATGCGGAACCTGAAGGCAGCAAGTGGAGTCCGACTCCCACCACCGCACGGTTCGCCGGGCAGTGGTTCCGGTCCTTCCCAGCCACATCGGGAAGTGGTGCGCTTCGTCGACGAGACGGGGTGGCCCGCGGATGGTGTCATCCGTCGACCGGTCGGTACCGGACCCCGATGCTCGCGATCTCGATCGTGAGCGACGGGGTTTTCGTCGTTCGGAAGGTTCCCGCGGGAACAAATCGGGTGGCCACGGTGTCGAGGTAGACGGAGAGCACGAGCGCCGGTGTGGAGCGCGTAGGACGGCGCACCGCATCGGGTCGAGCACCACCATCCGTCACCGCACTACCGAGGAGGCCCCATCAGCACTGAGACCCGCATCAACGATCGCATCCGAGTTCCCGAAGTCCGACTCGTCGGACCTGGCGGTGAACAGGTGGGGATCGTGCGTGTTGAAGATGCACTCCGCCTGGCTGTCGAAGCCGATCTCGACCTCGTCGAGGTCGCACCCGACGCCCGTCCGCCGGTCTGCAAGATCATGGACTACGGCAAGTTCAAGTACGAAGCCGCGCAGAAGGCTCGTGAGTCGCGCAAAAACCAGACGCTCACGGTCATCAAGGAGCAGAAGCTTCGTCCCAAGATCGACGACCACGACTACGAGACGAAGAAGGGCCATGTCGTCCGCTTCCTCGAGGCCGGGTCCAAGGTCAAGGTGACCATCATGTTCCGTGGACGCGAGCAGTCGCGGCCCGAACTCGGTTACCGCCTACTGCAGCGCCTGGGCGCCGACGTCGCCGAGCACGGCTTCGTCGAGACCTCGGCCAAGCAGGACGGCCGCAACATGACGATGGTCCTGGCTCCGCACAAGGGCGCCAAGACCAGGGCGAAGGCAGCGGAGGCGTCCAACGCACCGCGCGCCACCGTGCCGCCGCCGGCCTCCGCGCCGACTGCTGCACCCGCCGCCGAGGCGACACCGCCGGCACCCGCTGCTCCGCAGACGCCGGCGACGCCGCAGGCACCAGCCACACCGAGCGCCTGAGCGTTCGGATCCACCAGCACCACCGACCGAAGTAACAGAACTGAGGACTCATGCCCAAGTCGAAGACTCACAGCGGCACCGCGAAGCGATTCAAGGTGTCCGGTAGCGGAAAGATCCTGCGCCAGAAGGCCGGCCGCCGCCACCTGCTCGAGCACAAGTCCTCGCGCGTGACGCGTCGCCTCGACGGCAAGGCCGTCGTCAGCCCCAACGACGTTCCCCGCGTCAAGCGGCTTCTCGGTCTCTGATCTCTTTCCCACCCGGGCCCTAGGCCCCTCTACGACAGGATTCACCAGTGGCACGCGTGAAAAGGGCGGTCAACGCCCAGAAGAAGCGTCGTTCGATTCTCGAGGCGTCCAGCGGATACCGCGGGCAGCGTTCGCGTCTCTACACCAAGGCGAAGGAGCAGCAGCTCCACTCGCTCACCTACGCGTACCGCGATCGCCGCGCTCGCAAGGGTGACTTCCGCAAGCTGTGGATCACGCGTATCAACGCGGCAGCTCGGGCGAACGACATCACGTACAACCGTTTCGTGCAGGGTCTGAAGATCGCCGAGGTCGAGGTCGACCGCAAGATCCTCGCCGAGCTCGCGGTCTCCGACGCTGCGGCGTTCACCGCACTCGTCGAGATCGCCAAGGCGGCACTGCCTGCCGACATCAACGCACCGGCCGGAGAAGCAGCCTGATCAGGCGCTTCGACGACACTCCGTCACGACCCGCGGCGCCGCTCACCGAGCGGACTCCGCGGGTCGTTTCGGCTGTCAAGCTGCAGCGCGGCGTCGAACGTCGGCGAACCGGCCTCTTCCTCGCGGAGGGAGAGAACGCGGTGACCGAGGCGGTCGCCGCCGGTGTCGTGCGCGAGGTGTTCGCCACCGAGCGCTGGTTCGACGAGCACCGCGGACTTCTCGAGGCGTCGGCCGCGGCCGGTGCGCAGCCGCAGCTGATGACCGAGCGCGCGGCGAAATCGCTGTCGGACACCGTGACGCCGCCTGGAATCGTGGCCGTGTGCACGTCCGTCGTCGTCTCCCTGGCCGAGGCGTTGGCCGCGAACCCGTCACTCGTGACGGTCGTCGTCGACATCTCCGAGCCGGGCAACGCGGGCACCATCCTGCGCGTCTCGGACGCCGCCGGCGCCGGCGCGGTGATCTTCGCCGGGGACAGTGTCGATCCGCTGAACGGCAAGAGCGTCCGCGCGTCCGCCGGAAGTCTCTTCCATCTCCCCGTCGCACGGGAGCGTTCGGTGACGGCGGTACTCGACGCGGTCCGTGCGACCGGCGCCAGTCTGCTGGCGACGACCGTCGACGGTGAACTGGACCTCGACGACGCCGACGACGCGCTGGCCGGGCCCACCGCCTGGGTGTTCGGCAACGAGGCGCACGGGCTGTCCCGCGAGGTCGCGGCTGCTGCGGATCACCGGGTGCGCATTCCCATCCACGGCCGCGCCGAGAGTCTCAACCTCGCCACCGCGGCCGCCGTGTGTCTGTACGCCGGTGCGCGGGTGCAGCGCCGCGGGGGCACCGCCTAGGCTTTCCCCGCCGGGTTCTGCCCGGCGACCGTGAGGAGCACCGCGACAGAGGTGCTCGCCGATCGAGACGATGGAGTGTGTGGACGTGGAGCGCAACGAGGGTGAAGCGCAGGCCGATCAGGCCGCTGCCGACGCGGAGGCGCTGACCGACGCGGCGCTGGACGCAGCCGTCACCGAGGCCGAGTCCGCCTTCGCCGCCGCGTCCGACATCGACGCTCTGTCCGAGGCCAAGATCCACCACATCGGGAACAAGGCGCCCCTCGCGCTCGCACAGCGCGCGTTGGGCTCGCTGCCGAAGACCGAGCGGGCTGACGCCGGCAAGCGGGTCAAGGTGGCGCGTGACCGCGTGCGGATCGCGTTCGACGATCGTCGTGAGGTGCTGCTCGCCGAACGTGACGCGGCCGTGCTCGTCGCCGAGGCGATCGACGTGACCCTGCCGTCCGTCCGCCGCCCGGTGGGTGCCCGCCATCCCATCACCGTCATCGCCGATCAGGTCGCCGACGTCTTCGTGGCGATGGGGTGGGAGGTGGCCGAGGGCCCGGAGGTGGAGACCGAGCACTTCAACTTCGACGCGCTCAACTTCCTGCCCGACCATCCCGCGCGGACGATGCAGGACACGTTCCACGTCGCGCCCGAGGGGTCTCGTCAGGTGCTGCGCACGCACACCTCGCCGGTGCAGGTGCGGTCGATGCTCGAGCGCGACCTGCCGATCTACGTGGTGTGCCCCGGGCGCACGTTCCGTACGGACGAACTCGACGCGACGCACACGCCCGTCTTCCATCAGGTCGAGGGACTCGCCGTGGACAAGGGGCTCACGCTCGCCAATCTCCGCGGCACGCTCGACGCGTTCGCGCGTGCGTTGTTCGGCCCGGAGACGCGGACCCGGATGCGCCCCAACTACTTCCCGTTCACCGAGCCGTCCGCGGAGGTGGACGTGTGGTTCCCCCGCAAGAAGGGTGGAGCGGGCTGGGTCGAATGGGGTGGCTGCGGCATGGTGAATCCGAACGTGCTGCGCGCCTGTGGCGTCGACCCGGAGCTCTACAGCGGGTTCGCCTTCGGTATGGGCCTCGAGCGAACGCTGCAGTTCCGCAACGACATTCCCGACATGCGCGACATCGTCGAGGGCGACGTGCGGTTCAGCCTGCCCTTCGGCGTGGCCGGCTGACGCTCGGCCCCTGCAGACAAGCATTCAGACAGAGAGAGTGGAGAAGTCGTGCGAGTGCCCCAGTCCTGGTTGACCGAGGTCGTCCGGAAGGCCGCTCCCGAGTGGAGCGTCACTGCTGACGAGCTCGACGCGGGGTTCGTGTCCGTCGGCTTCGAGATCGAGGACGTCATCCCTCTTCCGGAGATCACGGGCCCGTTGGTCGTCGGCCGTGTGCAGTCCATCGAGGAGTTGACCGAGTTCAAGAAGCCGATCCGCTTCTGCCTGGTCGAGGTGGGCGAGGCGGAGCCCCGCGGAATCGTGTGCGGTGCACGGAACTTCGCGGAGGGCGACCTCATCGTGGCCGCACTTCCCGGCAGTGTTCTGCCCGGCGGGTTCGCCATCGCCGCCCGGTCCACGTACGGGCGCACGTCCGACGGCATGATCTGCTCGGTGTCCGAGCTCGGTATCGGTTCGGATCACTCCGGCATTCTCGTGCTGCCTGCCGGCACGGCCGTGCCCGGCGACGACGCACTCGCCGTTCTGGGCATGGACGACACCGTGTTCGACGTCAACGTGACGCCCGATCGCGGATACGCCCTGAGCGTGCGCGGTCTCGGCCGCGAACTGGCGTGCGGTTTCGACCTGGACTTCGTCGATCCCGCCGACGCCCCGCAGCCCGTCGTGTCCGCGGCCGCCTCCGAGGGCGAGGCGTGGCCCGTCGACGTCCGTTCCGAGTCGGATGCCACCCGTTTCGCCGCGCGCCGCGTCGTGGGCATCGATCCGGCCGCGGTGACCCCCTGGACGATCCAGCGGCGGCTGCTGCTGTCCGGGGTGCGACCCATCTCGCCCGCGGTCGACGTCACCAACTACGTCATGCTCGAACTGGGCCAACCGCTCCACGCGTTCGACGCCTCCGCGCTGTCGGGCGGGTTGGTGGTCCGCCGGGCCGAGGCGGGGGAGACGCTCCGCACCCTCGACGACACCGTGCGCACCCTCGACCCGGAGGACGTCGTCATTGCGGACGAGTCCGGCGTGGTGTCGTTGGCCGGTGTCATGGGTGGCGCGTCCACCGAGGTGGGCGACGAGACCACCGACATCCTGCTCGAGGCGGCCATCTGGAGCCCGCTCGCCGTGTTCCGCACCGCGCGCCGTCACCGGCTGCCCAGTGAGGCGAGCCGTCGCTACGAACGAGTGGTGGACTCCGCTCTCCCGGTGCGCGCGCTCGACCGTGCCGCCGCACTGCTGGCCTCGATCGCGGGCGGCCGGGTGGAGCCGCTGCTCACCGACATCGGTGCACCGACGGTGTCCGACACCGTGACCATGGATCTCGACCTGCCGGACCGGGTGGCGGGTGTGACCTATCCGAGCGGAACCGCGGTGCGCCGCCTCACCCAGGTCGGGTGCGAGGTCGTCGTGGACGTGTCCGAGGCCGGGCGCGGGGTGGCCGTCGTGACGCCGCCGACGTGGCGTCCCGACCTCCGTCAGGCCGCCGACCTGGTCGAGGAGGTGCTGCGACTCGAGGGACTGGAGTCCATTCCGTCCGTCCTGCCGCACGCTCCCGCGGGCCGCGGACTCACCGGCGCCCAGCGTCGTCGCCGGGCGGTGGGTCGGGCACTGGCCTACACAGGGCACGTCGAGGTCCTCGCGCCCGTGTTCCTGCCGGCCGGGGTCTTCGACGTCTGGGGACTCGACGCGGACGATCCGCGCCGGGTGACCACGCGGGTGCTCAATCCGTTGGAGGCGGACCGACCCGAACTGGCGACCACTCTCGTCCCCGGTCTCCTGGAGATCGCCCAGCGCAATGTCTCGCGCGGACAGCGGGATCTGGCGCTGTTCGCCGTCGCGCAGGTCGTCGAACCGGGCGAGGGCACGCGCCCGATCGATGCGCTCGCCGTCGACCGTCGTCCCACCGAGGACGAGATCGACGCTCTGAAGCAGTCGTTGCCGGTGCAGCCGCTGCACGCTGCCGTCGTCCTGACCGGTGCGGTGACGGCACCCGGGCCGTGGGGCGCCGGCCGCCCCGCCGACGCCACCGATGCCTTCAGCGCAGCGAGGACGATCGCGAGCGCGTCCGGTGTCGAGGTGAAACTCCGGTCCGCCCAGTACCTTCCGTGGCATCCGGGCAGGTGTGCCGAAGTCGTTGTCGACGGTGTCGTGGTCGGGCACGCGGGTGAGCTGCATCCCGGTGTCCTCGAGCGCGCCGGTCTGCCGCCGCGGACCTGCGCGGTGGAGATCGACCTCGATCTCGTTCCCACCCGCGAGCCGCTGCCGTCGCCGTCCATCTCGCCGTTCCCCGCCGTGCTGCAGGACGTCGCGGTCGTCGTCGACGAGTCCGTCCCGGCCGCCGCCGTGCAGTCGGCTCTGGTGTCGGGGGCGGGCCCACTCCTCGAGGACATTCGTGTCTTCGACGTGTTCTCCGGCGATCAGGTCGGTGCCGGCCGGAAGTCGCTGGCTTTCGCCCTGCGGTTCCGAGCGGCGGACCGTACGTTGACCGAGGACGAGGCGAGTGCCGCTCGCGATGCCGCCGTCGCGGCAGCGGCGACGGCGGTGGGAGCCGAACTCCGACACTGACGGTGCGCCGCTTTTGAATGAGCTTGCACCGTCATGCATAATCATCGTATGGACAGTGCATCGACATCGACGGGCACCCGGGTGGCCGTCGCGGGCGCCAGTGGCTACGCGGGTGGCGAGATCCTGCGTCTGCTGCTCGGACACCCGGCAATGCTCGACGGCCGGATGACCATCGGCGCCCTGACGGCCGGTGGAAACGCCGGAACCACGCTGGGGCAACACCATCCGCATCTCGTTCCGCTCGCGGACCGCGTGCTGGTGGACACGGACGCCGCGGCCCTGGAGGGGCACGACGTCGTGTTCCTCGGGCTCCCGCACGGGAAGTCAGCCGCCCTCGCCGAACAGCTGTCGGACTCCACGCTGATCATCGACTGCGGTGCCGACTTCCGGTTGACCGACGCCGCCGCCTGGGATCGCTGGTACGGCGGGGAGCACGCCGGACACTGGCCCTACGGCATGCCCGAGTTGCCCGGTGGTCGGGACGCCCTGGTCGGAGCGACGCGCATCGCGGTCCCGGGGTGTTATCCCACCGCCTCGTCGCTGGCTCTGGCGCCCGCGTTCGCTGCCGGCATGGTCGAGCCCCGCGTGACCGTGGTGGCCGTGAGCGGCACCTCCGGCGCCGGTCGCGCGGCGAGGCCGGACCTGCTGGGTTCCGAGGTCATGGGGTCGGTCCGTGCCTACGGCATCGCCGGCGCGCATCGCCACACGCCGGAGATCACGCAGAACCTCTCCGCCATCGCCGGCACCGACGTGATCGTGTCGTTCACTCCTGTGCTGGCTCCGATGCCGCGCGGCATCCTGGCGACGTGCACCGCTCCGACGACAGTGTCGGCCTCCGAGGCGCGTGCGGTCTACGAGAAGTACTGCTCCGACGAACCTTTCCTTCACCTTCTCCCGGAGGGGCAGCTGCCGCAGACGGGGTCGGTGCTCGGGTCCAACGCGGTCCACCTGCAGGTGGCGGTCGACGAGGACGCGGGCTTGCTGGTGGTCCTCGCCGCCATCGACAATCTGACGAAGGGCACCGCCGGTGCCGCGGTGCAGTCGATGAACATCGCTCTCGGACTCCCCGAGAGCGCCGGACTCTCCACGGTGGGAACAGCACCATGACCGACCACAGCCAGTCCTCTCCCGGCGCCCCCACGCGCGCTCCCGGGGTTCTCGTCCGCACACAGGGTGTGACGTCGGCAGCGGGATTCCGGGCCGCCGGGGTCGAGGCCGGTCTCCGGGCCAAGGGGGGCCTCGACGTCGCCCTCGTGGTCAACGAGGGTCCCGATCTGGCAGCGGCCGGTGTCTTCACCCTGAACAAGATCAAGGCTGCGCCCGTCCTGTGGTCGCAGCAGGTGCTGACCTCCGGTCGGCTCCGCGCCGTCGTCCTGAACTCGGGCGGCGCCAATGCCTGCACCGGTGCGCCCGGATTCCAGGACACGCACCGTACCGCCGAGCACCTCGCATCGACCCTCAGCGACTGGGGAACCGAGACGGGCGCCGGCGAGATCGCCGTGTGTTCGACCGGACTGATCGGCGACCGGTTGCCCATGGACAAGGTGCTCGGCGGTGTCACCGAGGTGGTGCACGAGCTCGCCGGAGGCATCTCGGGCGGCACCGATGCGGCCTACGCGATCATGACGACCGACACCCGGCCGAAGCAGGCCGCGATCCACCACGAGAACGGCTGGAACGTGGGCGGCATGGCCAAGGGCGCCGGCATGCTGGCGCCCTCGCTGGCGACGATGCTGTGTGTCGTCACCACGGACGCCGTGGCGAGTGCCGATCAGCTCGATCGCGCCCTCCGGCACGCGACGGCACAGTCCTTCGACCGACTCGACGTGGACGGCGCGACCTCCACGAACGACACGGTGCTGCTCCTCGCGTCCGGTGCCAGCGGCATCGAGGCGACACAGGAGGAACTCGACGCCGCTGTCCTCGCGGTGTGCGACGACCTCGCGGATCAGCTGATGGCCGATGCGGAGGGCGTGACCAAGCGGATCATCGTCAGGGTCGGTGGTGCCGAGTCCGAACAGGACGCACTCGTGGCGGCGCGAACCATCGCACGCGATTCCCTCGTCAAGACGGCGCTGTTCGGCTCCGATCCCAACTGGGGCCGCGTTCTCGCCGCTGTGGGCATCGCGCCGGTCGCGCTCGATCCCGATCGCATCGTCGTGTCGTTCAACGGCGATCCCGTGTGCGTCGACAGCATGGGTGTGCCCGGCGCTCGTGAGGTCGATCTCTCGGCCGTCGACATCACGGTCGAGGTGGACCTCGGTGTCGGCTCCGCGTCGGCGTCGATCAGGACCACGGATCTGTCGCACGCCTACGTCGAAGAGAACTCGGCGTACTCGTCATGACGACGTCCGAGCCCGTGTCCGCACACGACACAGCACGCATCCTCGCCGGCGCCCTCCCGTGGCTCCAGCAGTGGACGGGCAAGGTCGTCGTGGTCAAGTACGGCGGCAACGCCATGATCGACGATCGACTCAAGGCCGCGTTCGCGGCCGACATGGCGTTCCTGCGCACCGTCGGTATCCACCCGGTGGTCGTGCACGGCGGCGGTCCCCAGATCACCGCCATGCTCACTCGACTCGGACTGGTGGGGGAGTTCCGCGGCGGCTTCCGCGTGACGACGCCCGAGGTGATGGACGTCGTGCGCATGGTCCTGTTCGGGCAGGTCGGTCGCGAGCTGGTCGGACTGATCAACGCGCACGGCCCCTACGCTGTCGGCATCTCCGGCGAGGACGCGCACCTGTTCACGGCGACTCGACGCACCGTGACCGTCGACGGTGTCGCCACCGACATCGGTCTGGTGGGCGACGTGACGACGGTGAATCCCGCTGCGGTGCACGACCTCATCGAGGCCGGGCGCATCCCGGTCGTCTCGACCATCGCTCCCGACGCGGACGGCGTCGTGCACAACATCAACGCGGACACCGCGGCCGCGGCCCTCGCGGAGGCGCTCGGCGCGCAGAAGCTCGTCGTCCTCACCGACGTCGAGGGGCTCTACACGAACTGGCCGGACCGCGGGTCGCTCGTCTCGGAGATCGAGGCGGACGTCCTCGCCGAACTGCTGCCCGGCCTGGACGCCGGCATGGTCCCCAAGATGGAGGCGTGTCTGCGCGCGGTGCGCGGGGGAGTTCCCAGCGCCCATGTCATCGACGGTCGACTCGAGCACTCCGTGCTCCTGGAACTGTTCACCGGCGAGGGCATCGGCACGATGGTGCACGACGGCAGTACGAGAGGACGGGCATGACCAGCACGGAGCAACTGCAGCAACGCTTCTCGAATGCGCTGATGAACAACTACGGCGTGCCGCGCGTGGCGCTGGTCGGCGGTTCGGGAGCCGTGGTGACGGACGCCGACGGCAAGGAGTACCTCGATCTCCTCGCCGGGATCGCGGTCAACATCCTCGGCCACGGACATCCTGCCGTCGTCGAGGCGGTCTCCGCCCAGCTGACGACGCTGGGCCACACGTCCAACCTCTACGCGGCGCCGCCGTCGATCGAACTGGCGGAGCACCTCCTCGAGCACCTCGGTCACGCGGCCGGCGGCGATGCTCGGGTGTTCCTCTGCAACTCCGGCACCGAGGCGAACGAGGCCGCCTTCAAGATCGCGCGTCTCACGGGTCGACCGAACATCATCGCGGCGGAGAACGCGTTCCACGGTCGGACCATGGGAGCCCTCGCGCTCACGGGGCAGGCGGACAAGCGGGCTCCGTTCGAGCCCATGCCCGCCGGTGTGTCGCACGTTCCCTACGGCGACATCGCCGCGCTCGAGGCGGCGGTCGACGAGAACACGGCCGCCGTCTTCCTCGAACCGATCATGGGTGAGGGCGGAGTCGTCGTCCCGCCGGAGGGCTATCTGCCCGCAGCGCGCGAGATCACTGCGCGCCACGGCGCCCTGCTGATCCTCGACGAGGTCCAGACGGGCATCGGCCGTACGGGGTGGTTCTACGCCCATCAGCGGTTCGGCATCGTCCCGGACGTCATCACCCTCGCGAAGGCGCTGGGCGGGGGACTGCCCATCGGCGCCTGCATCGGCATCGGCCCGGCAGCCGCTATGCTCACCCCGGGGAAGCACGGGACCACATTCGGTGGCAACCCGGTGTGTTCGGCGGCGGCCCTGGCGGTGCTGCGCACTCTCGCGTCCGAGGATCTGCTCTCGCACGCCGACCGGCTGGGCAAGATCCTGCGACACGACATCGAGGCGCTCGGACATCCCCTCGTCGATCACGTACGGGGTGCGGGCCTTCTGCTGGGCATCGTCCTCACCGAGCCGGTGGCGGCCGATGTCGAGACCGCGGCCCGCCACGCAGGCTTCCTGGTGAACGCGGCGCAGGCGAACGTCCTGCGTCTGGCGCCGCCCCTGATCATCACGGACGAGCAGGCAGCATCGTTCGTCCGTGCACTTCCCGCGGTCCTCGACGAGGCGCGGCCGACAGCAGAGGCGACCTCGTGACACTGCGGCACTTCCTTCGAGACGACGATCTCTCCCCCGAGGAGCAGGCCGAGATCCTCGCTCTCGCAGCCGAACTCAAGAAGGCACCGTTCTCGCGGCGCCCGCTGGAGGGTCCGCGCGGCGTCGGCGTCATCTTCGAGAAGAACTCGACGCGCACCCGCTTCTCGTTCGAGATGGGCATCGCGCAGCTCGGCGGCCACGCAGTGGTCGTCGACGGCCGCAGCACGCAGCTCGGACGCGAGGAGACGCTGCAGGACACCGGGCGCGTGCTGTCCCGCTACGTCGACGCCGTCGTGTGGCGCACGTTCGGGCAGAAGCGCCTCGAGCAGATGGCGACGGGGGCGAGCGTGCCCATCGTCAACGCGCTGTCCGACGATTTCCACCCCTGCCAGGTGCTGGCCGATCTCCAGACGCTCGCCGAGCGCAAGGGATCGTTGAGAGGTCTGCGCCTCTCGTACTTCGGCGACGGTGCCAACAACATGGCGCACTCCCTCATGCTCGGCGCCGTCACCGCCGGCGTCGACGTCACGATCGCCGCCCCGGAGGGCTTCGTGCCGGACCCGTCGGTGCTGGCGGCCACGCAGGAGCGCGGTGAGCGGACGGGAGCGAGCGTGACCGTCACGAACGATCCGATCGCCGCCGCGACCGGAGCCGACGTGCTGGTCACCGACACGTGGACGTCGATGGGACAGGAGAACGACGGCCTGGACCGCGTCGGACCCCTCCGCCCGTTCCAGATCAACGAGTCGCTGCTCGATCGTGCCGACTCGGAGGCACTCGTCCTGCACTGCCTCCCGGCCCACCGCGGCGAGGAGATCAGCGACACGGTGCTCGACGGCCCTCGCAGCGTCGTGTGGGACGAAGCCGAGAACCGGTTGCACGCACAGAAGGCCGTCCTGGTGTGGCTGCTCGAGCAGGCGGCATCGGGACGACGGACGCCGTGACCGCCGGGTCGCAGGGCCCGGTGACGTCGTCGACGCGCGCCGGGCGCCAGGCGCGCGTCGTGGCCCTGCTCTCCACCCACCAGGTCCGATCGCAGCAGGAACTCCAGTCGCTGCTCGCGGCGGAGGGGATCGAGGCCACCCAGGCCACTCTCTCCCGCGATCTCGACGAGTTGGGCGCCGTCAAACTTCGCGCCGCCGACGGCGGTGCGGGCGTCTACGTCGTTCCCGAGGACGGCAGCCCGGTCCGAGGGGTCGCGGGCGGCACCGATCGGCTCTCCCGGCTTCTCGGCGAGTTGCTCGTCTCCACCGACGCCAGCTCCACGATGGCCGTTCTCCGCACGCCGCCCGGAGCCGCGCACTATCTCGCCAGTGCACTGGACCGCGCGGCACTGCCCGAGATTGTGGGAACGGTCGCGGGGGATGACACCATCTTCGTGATCGCCCGCGATCCGCTGTCCGGACGCGAGCTCGCCGACCGCATCGAGAATCTCGCGCGCTGAACCACCAGTCCGAATCCTAGAACGTCCGAATCACACGAAGGAGCACACACCCCATGGCCGAACGCGTCATCCTCGCCTACTCCGGCGGTCTCGACACCTCTGTCGCCATCAGCTGGATCGGCCGCGAGACCGGCAAGGAGGTGGTCGCCGTGGCGATCGACCTCGGCCAGGGTGGCGAGGACATGGAGGTCATCCGGCAGCGCGCACTCGACTGCGGCGCCGTCGAAGCCGTCGTCGTCGACGCTCGGGACGAGTTCGCGGACGAGTACTGCCTGCCGACCATCCAGTCGAACGCCCTCTACATGGACCGCTACCCGCTGGTGTCGGCCATCAGCCGTCCCCTCATCGTCAAGCACCTCGTCGAGAACGCGCGCTCGCACGGCGGCACCGTCGTCGCTCACGGCTGCACCGGCAAGGGCAACGACCAGGTGCGCTTCGAGGTCGGCTTCAACACGCTCGCGCCCGAGCTCGAGGTGCTGGCCCCCGTGCGCGACTACGCCTGGACCCGCGAGAAGGCCATCGCCTTCGCCGAGGAGAACAGCATCCCCATCAACGTCACCAAGAAGTCGCCGTTCTCGATCGACCAGAACGTGTGGGGTCGCGCCGTGGAGACCGGGTTCCTCGAGGATCTGTGGAACGCCCCGACCAAGGACGTCTACGACTACACCGAGGATCCGACGGCCAACTTCAACGCGCCGGACGAGCTGGTCATCACGTTCGACAAGGGACGCCCGATCGCCATCGACGGCCGCCCGGTGTCGGTGCTGCAGGCGATCCAGGAACTGAACACCCGTGCGGGCAAGCAGGGTGTCGGCCGCCTCGACGTGGTCGAGGACCGGCTCGTCGGCATCAAGAGCCGCGAGGTCTACGAGGCTCCCGGCGCCATGGTCCTGATCCGTGCCCACGAGGAGCTCGAGCACGTCACCCTCGAACGCGAGCTCGGGCGCTACAAGCGGCACACGGACCAGAAGTGGGCCGAGCAGGTCTACGACGGCCTGTGGTTCTCTCCGCTCAAGGGTGCACTCGACACCTTCGTCCAGCACACCCAGGAGCACGTGTCCGGTGAGATCCGCCTGGTGCTGCACGCCGGCACCGTCGTCGTGAACGGTCGTCGCAGTGGGGAGTCGCTGTACGACTTCAACCTCGCGACCTACGACGCGGGCGACACCTTCGATCAGTCGTCGGCCAAGGGCTTCGTGCAGCTGCACGGCCTGTCGTCCAAGATCGCGGCCAGCCGTGACCGTGGCGCTGTGGCGGCGCAGGGACAGTCGGACCTGTGACGTCACCCGCTCACGGCACCAACGCGGGCGCTCTGTGGGGTGGGCGCTTCGCGTCGGGTCCCGCGGAAGCCATGGCGGCGCTGAGCAAGTCGACCCACTTCGACTGGGTGCTCGCCCCGTACGACGTCCGTGCCTCCAAGGCTCACGCACGCGTGCTCAACTCGGCCGGCCTGCTGACGGCGGGCGATCTCGAGGCGATGCTCACCGGCCTCGATCAGCTCGCCGCCGACGTCGACTCGGGTGCGTTCGGTCCCGCCGAGTCCGACGAGGACGTGCACGGCGCCCTCGAGCGCGGGCTGATCGACCGGGTCGGACCCGAGCTCGGCGGCAGGTTGCGCGCCGGCAGGTCGCGCAACGACCAGGTCGCGACCCTGTTCCGGATGTGGCTGCGGGACGCGGTGCGGCGGGTGTCGGCGGGCGTGCTGGACGTGGTCGAGGCCCTCACCGCGCAGGCGCAGGCACATCCCGACGCGGCGATGCCGGGCAAGACGCACTCGCAGGCCGCGCAGCCGGTCCTGCTCGCGCATCATCTGCTCGCACACACCCATCCGCTGCTGCGGGACGTGCAGCGCTTCCGGGACTTCGACGGCCGCGCCGCGGTGTCGCCCTACGGTTCGGGCGCCCTGGCGGGCTCGTCGCTCGGACTCGACCCGGAGAAGATCGCCGCGGAGCTCGGGTTCGACGGTTCCGCGGAGAACTCGATCGACGCGACGAGTGCGCGCGACTTCGCCGCCGAGGCGGCGTTCGTCCTGGCCATGACTGCCGTGGACCTGTCGCGTCTCGCCGAGGAGATCGTGTCGTGGAGCACCCCGGAGTACGGCTACGTGACACTCGCCGACGCATGGTCGACGGGCAGTTCGATCATGCCGCAGAAGAAGAACCCGGACGTCGCGGAGCTCACGCGCGGCAAGACCGGGCGACTGATCGGCAATCTCACCGGTCTGCTCGCGACGCTCAAGGCTCAGCCCCTCGCGTACAACCGTGATCTGCAGGAGGACAAGGAGCCCGTCTTCGACTCGGTGCTCCAGCTCGAGATGCTTCTGCCCGCCCTGACCGGGTTGGTGTCCACCCTCACCTTCCACACCGACCGGCTGCGCGAGCTGGCGCCGGCGGGATTCACGCTGGCGACGGACATCGCCGAGTGGCTCGTCCGCAACGGTGTGCCGTTCCGGCACGCCCACGAGGTGGCAGGCGACTGCGTGCGACGTGCGGAGTCGCGCGGTGTGGGTCTGGACGAACTGACCGACGAGGAGTTCGCGACGATCGACCCGGCGCTCACACCGGAGGTCCGCTCGGTGCTCACCGTCGACGGATCCATCGGCTCGCGGGACAGCCGCGGCGGTACCGCGCCCGCGCGGGTGGCGGAGCAGATCTTCGTGGTCCAGCGCACCGCGGGCGAGCTCAGGACGTGGATCACGGCCTGACGGGACGACCCGATCCGAGCGGTCGGAGTGGTGTGAGACGCTGTGTCCTCATCGGTCGACGAGTCGTGGACCACACCGACCGAATCGATGCCGCCTTCGAGGAGTGCAGTTGCTGGGAATCGACACCGGGTCGGTCGCGACGTCGTTGCGGCGTGTGGTCGCCACGGCGCAGAACGGGCTCGAGGTCATCCGTCTCGGGGGACTCGAGACGGATGCCGTTCCGTCTCCCTTCTCGGTGGTCGCGCGCGATCGTATGTACCGGCTGCGTCGGTACTTCCCGGAGTCCGACCAGACGGGTCCGCCCGTCGTGCTCGTACCGCCGATGATGATGTCGGCCGACGTCTACGACGTCACCCGCGACCAGGGCGGCGTCGGCATCCTGCACGAGGCGGGGATGGACCCCTGGGTGGTCGACTTCGGTTCGCCGGCCACCGAGGAGGGCGGGTGGAACCGGACGCTGGCGGACCACATCGTCGCGATCAGCGAGATCATCGACATCGTCGCCGAGCGGACGGGTCGCGAGGTCCACCTCGGTGGGTACTCGCAGGGCGGCATGTTCTGTTACCAGGCCGCCGCGTACCGCTCGAGTCGCGACATCGCCAGCATCATCACGTTCGGCAGTCCGGTGGACACCCTCGCGGCGCTCCCTCTCGGGATCCCGGCGAACGTTGCCACCAAGGGTGCCGAGTTCCTCGCCGAGCACGTGTTCACGCGTCTCGCGGTGACCGACTGGATGGCCCGCACCGGGTTCCAGTTGCTCGACCCGGCCAAGACCGTCAAGTCGCGCATCGACTTCCTGCTCCAGCTCCACGACCGGGACGCGCTCCTGCCCCGCGAGTCCCAGCGCCGGTTCCTCGCGATGGACGGGTGGGTCGCCTGGTCGGGCCCGGCGGTCGCGGAACTGTTGACGCAGTTCGTCGTGCACAACCGCATGATGACGGGTGGGTTCTCCATCCGCGGCAAGGTCGTCTCGCTCGCGGAACTGACCATGCCGATCCTCGCGTTCGTGGGGGAGGTCGACGACATCGGCCAACCGCTCGCGGTGCGCGGCATCCGCAAGGCGGCTCCGCGGGCCAAGGTGTACGAAGCAGGGCTGCGCGCCGGGCACTTCGGACTGGTGGTGGGGAGCACCGCGGCCACGCAGACGTGGCCGAGCACGGCGGGGTGGATCCGGTGGCGCGAGGGCCTGGGGCCGCGGCCGGTCGAGGTGCACGCCATGGGGTACGACGAGCACCCGGCCTCGGAGAGCGGCGTGTCGGTGGGAAATCGTCTCGTCCACACCGCGGCCACCATCGCCGAGGTCGGCCTGGGTCTCGGTCGCGGCATCGCCTCGGCGGCGGCCGGGGCCGTGAAGGGGTCTCGTGAGATCTCGTCCGAGGCCGCTCGCACACTGCCCCGTCTCGCCAGACTCGGCCAGCTGCAACCTCATTCGCAGGTCTCCCTCGGTCGTCTGCTCGGTGAGCAGGCTCGGCGCGCGAGTGCCGGTGAGTGCTTCGTGTTCGACGACCGTGTGTACTCCTACGCCGCCGTGGACCAGCGCATCGACAACGTGGTGCGCGGCCTGATCGTCAACGGTGTACGCCCCGCGATGCACGTCGGCGTGCTGATGGAGACACGTCCGAGCGCACTCGCCGCCGTCGCCGCACTGTCCCGCATCGGCGCGGTGGCCGTCATGCTGCAGCCCACCAGCGATCTCTCGGCGTCGCTGCGACTCGGGCGCGTCGAACTGCTGATCGTCGACCCCGACAATCTGGCCGGATCTGTCGACCACGGACTGGACGTGCTGGTCCTGGGCGGCGGCGAGTCCCGCTCGCTCGACATCGAGGACTCCGACCTGGTCGTGGATCTCGAGCAGGTCGACCCGTCGACGGTGGAGTTGCCGGGGTGGTACGTCCCCAACCCCGGGCGCGCACGGGAACTCGCCTTCGTGCTGTTCAGCGGGAACGACGACACCCTGGATGCCAAGTTCATCACCAACTACCGCTGGGCTCTGTCGGCTTTCGGTACGGCCAGCTCCGCAGGTCTGTCCCGCGGCGACACCGTGTACTGCCTGGCGCCGCTGCACCATTCGGCCGGACTGCTCGTGGCGGTGGGCGGCGCGTTGGCGGGCGGGTCCCGCATCGCGCTGTCGCGCGGTGTCGAGCCCGAGCGCTTCGCGGACGAGGTGCAGCGCTACGGCGTCACGGTCGTGTCCTACACGTGGACCATGATGCGGGACATCCTGACGTCGGAATCCCTTCCGCACCGAGGACAGCACGCCGTACGGCTCCTCATCGGATCGGGCATGCCCACCAACCTGTGGCGGCACACGCTCGAACGACTGGCACCTGCGCGGGTACTCGAGTTCTACGCGTCCACCGAGGGCGACGTCGTCCTCGCGAACGTGGCGGGAACGAAGATCGGGGCAAAGGGTCGCCCGCTGCCGGGCAGTGCACGGGTGGAACTCGCGGCATACGACGCCGTCTCGGGTCGGTACCTCGTGGACGAGCAGGGATTCGTCCGACACTGCGAGACCGGCGAACCCGGCCTGTTGCTCGGCCGCCCCGGACTGGACGACTCCAGCGGCGCGTTCATGCGTGGTGTCTTCAGTGCCGGCGACGTGTGGACTCCGACCAACCTGCTGTTCCGTCGGGACGAGGGCGGTGACTACTGGTTGCTCGGGCACAAGCGCTCGGTGATCACCACCGCACGCGGACCCGTCTACCCGCAGCCGATAGCCGACGCGATCGGCGAGGCGGAGCCGGTGGACCTGGCCGTGGCGTACGGCATCGGGGAGCACGGTGACCAGTGGTCGGTGTGCGCGGTGACCGTGCGGGCGGGTCAGAACCTCACGGCGTCGATGGTGTCGGATGCGCTGTCGGTGTTGGATCCGGCCGAGCGACCCGACGTCGTGCACGTGGTCGCGGACATCCCGCTGAGCCGCGCGTTCCGACCGCTCGACGACACGCTGCGCGCTGCCGGACTGCCCGGTCCGGGGGTCAAGACCTGGTATCTGGCGTCGACGTCCGGCGAGTACAAGCGCATGACGAAGGCAGTGGCGGCGGAGCGCTTCACCGCGCATCAGTAGGGTGAGACCGCGTCGGAAGACCGACGCGACGACGGAACGAGGAGTCCTCTTGAGCGTCGATGCTCGCTTGCACAGCATTCTCGCCTGCCCGCAGGACAAGGGTCCGCTTCTGCTGATCCAGGACGAGCTGCTCTACAACCCCCGGCTGCGCCGTGTCTACCCCATCGAGAACGGCATTCCGGTGCTGCTCATCGACGATGCGCGTGACGCCACCGACGCCGAGCACGAGGACATTCTGACTCGGGCGACCGCGCCCGCTCCGATCGCGGAGTGACGGGAGCGACTGCGACTCGTCGATCGCCGACATGACCGGCCCCGTACTGCCGCCCGAACGACTTCTCGGGTCCGCGACTCCCATCGACGCGGCGACGCGTCTGCTCGGCGCCAGTCTGACCTGCGCCGGCGTCACGCTGCGCATCGTCGAGGTGGAGGCGTACGGCGGAGATCCCGGCGGACCCTGGCCCGACCCCGCGGCGCACTCGTTCCGAGGCCCCACACCGCGCAACTCGGTCATGTTCGGGCCGCCCGGTCGCCTGTACGTCTATCTTAGCTACGGGATGCATCTGTGCGCGAACATCGTCTGTGGTCCTGACGGAACGGCCGGCGCCGTCCTGATCCGCGCGGGTGAGGTCGTCGACGGTCTCGCGGTCGCCAGGACGCGGCGGCCCCGCGCACCGGAGTTCGGTATGGCGCGCGGACCTGGCAACGTCGGGAGTGTTCTCGCACTGTCGTTGGCCCACAACGGTGTTCGTGTATTCGCCGAGAGCGCGGAAGTGTCGGTGACGCTGTCGGACGAGACGGCGTCACCGGTACAGTCAGGTCCTCGTGTCGGCGTGTCCACCGCTCCCGACCGTCCGTGGCGTTTCTGGATTCCCTCGGTGGCCGTGTCTGCCTATAGACGGAGCCCGCGAGCTCCGACAGACCCCGCCGGGGAGCCCGGTACTCAGGCCTGAGGGCGCCGTCGGGTGACGTGCATGCATGCGAAAGAATCAGCGGTGTGAGCATCATCGAGGACCTGACCTGGCGTGGACTGATAGCCCAGTCGACAGACATCGAGGCACTGACAGCGGCGACCACCGCGGACGGCCCGATCACCCTCTACGCGGGATTCGATCCGACGGGACCGAGCTTGCACGCAGGGCACCTCGTTCCGCTGCTGGTCCTGTCACGTTTCCAGCGTGCGGGTCATCGTCCGATCGTGCTGGCCGGCGGAGCGACCGGACTCATCGGTGATCCGCGTGACGTCGGCGAACGCGTCATGAACTCGAGCGACACGGTGGCCGAGTGGGCCGATCGCATCAAGGGTCAGCTCTCTCGCTTCGTCGACTTCGAGGGTGCCGGCGGTGCGGTCATCGCGAACAACCTCGACTGGACCGCGTCGCTGTCGGCCATCGACTTCCTCCGCGACATCGGCAAGCACTTCTCCGTCAACGTGATGTTGGCGCGGGACACGGTGAAGAAGCGCCTCGAATCGGACGGGATGTCCTACACCGAGTTCAGCTACATGTTGTTGCAAGCGCAGGACTACCTGCACCTGCATCGGCAGCACGGTTGCACTTTGCAGGTCGGCGGATCGGATCAGTGGGGGAACATCGTCGCGGGCATCGATCTCACCCGACGTATGGACGGCGACGCCGTGCACGGGCTGACCGTTCCTCTGGTGACTGCGGCGGACGGCACGAAGTTCGGTAAGTCCACCGGTGGAGGAAGCCTGTGGCTCGACCCCGAGATGACGTCGCCGTACGCCTGGTACCAGTACTTCGTGAACACGGCCGACGCCGACGTCGTGAAGTACCTGCGCTGGTTCACGTTCCTCGATCGTGACGAGCTGGCGGAACTCGAGGCGGCGACGGCAGAACGACCCCAGGCCCGCGCGGCGCAGAAGCGACTGGCGGCGGAGATGACGACGCTGGTGCACGGCGCGGACAACACCGCAGCCGTCGAACTTGCCAGCTCCGCCCTGTTCGGCCGGGGAGAGCTTCGCGACCTGGACGCGGGGACACTGTCGGCCGCGCTGTCGGAGACCGACGTCGCCGAGCTGCCGGCAGGGGAGGAGCGCACGATCGTCGACCTTCTTGTCGACACGTCGCTGTGCGAGTCGAAGGGCGCCGCCCGTCGTGTGGTGAAGGAGGGGGGAGTGTCGGTCAACAACCAGAAGATCGCTGCCGAGGACTGGACTCCCTCCGCGGACGACTTCCTGCACGGTGAGTGGCTGGTGCTGCGTCGGGGTAAGAAGAACATGGCCGGCGTACGGCGCTCGGTGTGAGCCACGCGTGCGCGGGGTCACAGTCGGGGTTCGAGCACTCGAAGGCCCGCGAGGCGCCGGAGCGGCGCGCTGACCTGCATGGTCGCGAGCCCGTCGTGTGGCCGACCTGCGGATTTGACGCACTGTTATCCGTCGCGTAACTTTTGTCGAGTCAGAGCGACACGGACACGGACCGAGACCGCAAGGCCCCGATCACCGGCTCGGTAGATCATCTGACATCCTGGTCACCGAAGAGTTCGAGTCTTGACTCGGCTCCGTGCGGCTGGCTAGGCTGGAACGGTTGCCCCGGATCCCCCTGCTTCGTGTGGGTGGTGGTGGTGTGTGCGTGTTCTTTGAGAACTCAACAGTGTGTCGATGAATGTCAGCGCCAATGTTTTGGTTTGCTGGTTCTTCTCCTTCTTCCCGTCGGGGAGGGACCGGTTCTTTTTTGTCAGCAATGGAGTTATTGCTGGCGTGAGTTTTATTGCTGGATTTGGCTCTCTAGTTTTCATTGACTCTGCCTTTCTAGGGTGGGGTTGATAAGAGTCTTCAACGGAGAGTTTGATCCTGGCTCAGGACGAACGCTGGCGGCGTGCTTAACACATGCAAGTCGAACGGTAAGGCCCTTCGGGGTACACGAGTGGCGAACGGGTGAGTAA
>NZ_JABUEI010000008.1:0-227253 GCF_019836145.1 Rhodococcus sp. BP-241
ACCGCCGGCACTCCGGGATCGGCTACTCCTCGCCAGTGGATTACGAACACGCCTACCATCGACGGGTCACCTCAGACGTGGCCTGAACACCCAACCCGAACTGTCCGGGAAACCGGGTCAAGCTCCAGCCTGCGTTAAGCACGCTTTGTGACAGTTGTGGCTTGAGTCAGCGATTCTAGAGGTTGGAACAGGCGTGAAGTAGTGCGTTATACCGCACTTTGGGTGACTACCCACGGGCTTCTGTTCTGGATCGGGAGATCGTCCACGTGCGCGGGCGAGACCCGGCGTTCGGTATTTCTCATGACTTCGGCTACCTAAATACCACTGGGTCGCTTGAGGTCGAATTGTCCCCCTCGATTCGACTGTCACAGTCGGCTTCCCGCCCGTTATCGCCTGGAGGTTCCTTTGCATCAAGCACGCGGCCACATATTTCCCCGCGGCCTGTTACTGGGTGTGTCTGTCGCCATCTCCTGTGTGCTCGCCCCGAGTGCTGCTCTTGCGCAACCTACTTCAGATCCAAGCCCGCCTACTGCCAGTGTGCCCTCGGACCCGTCTTTGGCAGACACTCCCTTCGTGGATGTGCCTGGAGCGAGCCAACAGTGTGTTGATACTGCTCTGGACAGAGGTGTTGGCAACTGGGTATGCAATGGTGCTGTTCTCACGACGTCGGTTGGTACTGAGGTTCTACCAGTCGTTCCAAGGCCCAACCTGGTGGATCCCGGCGCACAACGGAGAGCTGATGAACCGCCGGACGACCCGGACCTCTGGTGCGAGCCAGATTCGTCCTCACCGTGCAAGTTCACTCGAAGCGAGAACGTTGCGATCAGCAAGAGCAATCTCATCTATGGGAACGAGGATGGGGTGCTGGGCACATTCGACTACTACATGAGGTTGAACTTGAACGGGCGGTCGGCTCGGTACACCACCACAATCACTCATGATGAGGGCCCTCGGCTCACGTTCTTACGGCACGACATTAAATGCCGAGAGAACATCGGCGGAGGTACACCTGATGTGAACTGTGGTTATACGCCCATGGGTTCCGGGTTCAGCGTCTCAGACGTGCCTGGCAACTACTCCTATACCGCCACCGAAGTGCAGGGCCCCCGGCTGGAGGACGCTGGTACCTATTTCGCCGAGGGCGTGGTGCAGTTTCAGCCAGAAGGCTACGACTACGTGTACCTCGTCCCGGAGGTCGCCGGAATATTCGGCCCGGGTCCGCAGAGTGAACGATACATATGCCCTCGATTCGACGGTGACTGCTACTTCAACTACCCGTGAGCGGTCACTTACACACCGTACGACCATCCAAAAACTAGGAGGACACCATGAAACTTATCAGTAGAATTGCTCCAGTGACCTGCGCAGTTGCAGCTGTAGCGCTACTCGGTAGTGGCGTCGCACAAGCCGAGACGCGGACCGGCTGGATCGGTCCCACGCCGCCCGTCAACGGCACTGTTTACTTGCATACGTCGACGATCGACAACGGTGGCATTCCCACCGCAAGCACTCGAATCTATACTTCCTTTGGCTCGTCGGTGGCCCCCGGCACGATGGGAGCCAAAGCGCGGTTGTTTCGTGAGGGTGCACTCTGCAGCGCTACCGATTACCGCTTCAATGCGTTCATCACAAACGCTCAGAACGCGGCAACCACGCGCGATTGCGGTGCGGGTTTTTACAACAGCCATGGTTTCGTCGCGGTTCTGAATCCGACGAACGGAGCCCTCAGCGAGACCGTCACTTTCCCCACCGACCCGCTACAGTATCCGCCGGCAGCATCGGCGCGTCAGCAGAACAGTGCGCCCGAGGGGGAGTCCGGGGTGAACGGCGATGGCGTGTCGTACGGGGAAGCCCTAGGGGTTCAGGACGATGCCGACCTCCCGGAGTTGATCAGCGCGATCGGAACCGATGGGCAAGCCGGGTACATCCGATCAAGCGATCTCACTGCGGGTGCTGCCGACCCTGCAGCCGAGCCCGCGGTGCGAACCGTGCCGCTGCTCACGCGCGATGGTGAAGCGATCGGTACCTTCGAGATCAGTAGCTGACACCGTTGTGGCGGCGCGCCCCTCGACTGGGCGCGCCGCCACAGCACCGTCTCAGTCGAGACCACCAAGAGGAGTTGCGGCGTGGACCAACGTTGGAACAATTTTGAGACTTCCGCCTCCCCTGATGAAGTGCCGCCCCAGGTGGAACAAGGTCACTACGTCGCATTGCCATACTCGGCCCACTACTTGATGATCGCGTGGGTAGCTGGGCCCGGCAGGGTCTTCCGAGTGCCAAGTTCGTTTGAGAATAGGGTCGTGAGAGTGACGAGGCCCGGGTCAGGCCCACAGGCGTCGCCTGTCGTGGAACACATCCCCTTCGAGGAAGACGATCAGCGCGACATCGACGACGGCATCAATCACGGGCTCGGCCTCGTCGGAATCCCACCAATACCCTCACCGTTCGACTGGTACGTGCGAGTCCCGCTATCGATTGCTGATTCAAAGCAACTCAAGGACGCCTTCGTGTCTAAAAATCGTGAAGATTCCGACTCTGGCGTTCTTCGAGCGGTGAGAAAAATCTATGGGGATTTGTTCGACGCACCCGACTAGCGGGTTAAGTAAATGGTTGTCTGCGGATTGATCGCGAGTTCTCTCGGCGTTGATTACGAATTGTCACTTCGGTAGCTCACCACCATCTTTTTCATCGTCTGAGCATGTCTCGCACTGGAATCTTCTACGGTGCCAAGGGGCCGGTGAACTATGGGTTGCACGCGTCCCGGCACGATGCGTCTGCTCTTGTGTTGAGACACAAACAGGCCCGCCGACATGGGACGATCAGCCCTCAAGATGCGCGTCGATAGTGGCTTCGAGCAGCATATTCAGTCGATGAGTCTTAGCTTCCGCAGCTCCGAGTCGTTCAATGAAGGCCACGTCCCAATGGCCGCACCGCTGGCGCAACAGTTCGTTCGTGGACGCAAACTGCTCCGGCACAAGTGAAACGCCCGCTGACCAAGCAGATGCGAGGTGTCCTTGCGCAGCGTCACCCTCGATTCACGCTGCGGCAGGTTCTTCGGGAGCGCAAGGTGCTGCTCGTTCCGCTACAGAAAGGTGTTGTCGGCCCAGAGGTTGCAGAACTTCTCGGTGCGGTGGTGGTCGCTGAGCTCTGGCAAGCAATCCGAGAACGTGCCTCGCTTCCGGAGAACAAGCGCGATCCCGTCATGGTGTACATCGACGAGATTCAGGACTATCTCAAGCTCCCAACTGACCTCGGCGACGTGCTCGCAACGGCGAGAAGCCTGGGTGCCGGCTTGCATCTGGCACACCAGTTTGAGGCGCAGCTGCCGAAACAGATGATCGACGCCGTGCGAAACAACGCACGCTCCCGCGTCGCCTTTCAGCTCCAGGCTAGCGATGCCCGCGACATGGCCTCCGGTCAATCTGTGCTCGCTTCTGAGGACTTCACCGCATTGCCAGCCCACCATGTGTACGCCAGCCTCATCCGCGACAACTCCGTACAACCGTGGGTCTCCGGAATCACCATGCCACCGCCGCCGATCACAAGTGATCCGGCTGAGATCCGGCGCATCAGCCGTGAGCAATTCGGTCAGCCCCTCGATGCAATCGAGGCAGGCTTCGCCGAACTGCTAAACCCCCCGATCACTCAACCCGCGGGGTCTGACGTCGGCCAGCACGGGCGGAAAGCGAGGCGCTCATGAATCAGTCCGAATACCCCCACCGCGCCGATTCGGTGGGCGAACCGGCGTCGATAACAGTGCAGGAAGGTGGCGCGGTCGGTGTAGCGACCGCGTCGACGCAGCCAGCTCCATCATCGCCGGTCAGGCCACAATCCAACGCTCCGCGGGAGCGGACTGATGCTGCCACTCCTGGCAGCATACAGCCCGCAGGTGGCCCGACGCAGCGCGGCCATACGCGGCGGCAGAACCTTGCAGGAATCGCCGATGCGCTGTCTGACCGAGACTGGGCAATTCTGCGGTCGGTGGAAGCTCATCGGTTCCTAACCACCGCGCAGATCACCCGACTGCACTTCGCCGACCACGCTGAGGCATCAGGTCCGGCCCTCACTCGCCGGGTGCTGGGACGGCTCCGTGGCCGTCGCCTGCTGACCACGTTGGAGCGTCGTATCGGCGGGGTTCGGGCCGGAAGCAGCGGACTGGTCTTCTGCGTCGACGTTGTCGGCGACCGGCTCCTACGCCGGGACACGAACCGCCCTTCCCGGCGTCGCTTCTCGGAACCGAGCACCTCGTTCTTGCGGCACACACTGACGGTCGCCGAGACCCACGTTTCCCTCGTCGAGGCAGACCGCGCCGCCAAGTGTCAACTAGTGCGCTGCGATATCGAACCGGCCTCGTGGCGTACGCACGTCGGCGTCGGCGGCGCGCAGCTCGTTCTGAAACCCGACCTGTACGTCGAGACCGCAGTTAACGCCGACAGTCCGTTCGTCAATAGCTGGTTCTTGGAAGTCGATCTCGGGACCGAGCACTTGCCGACACTGATGCGGAAGTGTCACGACTACGACGCGTACTACCGATCGGGCACCGAGCAGACCGAGGCCGGCACGTTCCCATTGGTGGTGTGGATCATGAGCGCCAGGGATCCGGCAGTTGCCGCGCGCCGCCGTCACAGGCTCCGTGAGGCAATCGAGGCCGGTGGCCGCCTGGACGCGAGTCTGTTCCGTGTCGTTGCGCCAGACGAAGTATTGGCCCTCGTCCAAAACGGGGGTGAGCAATGACCGGTCCATCTGACAGCCCGAAGCGACCCGTCGACGTGAGCGCATCCCCTCGGTATAAAACGGTTCTGGCCGACCCACCCTGGGACGTCCTCCAGAAGGGTGGGAAAGGGGCGTCCAGGCACTACGACCTCATGACGCTCGATCAGATCAAGGCGCTGCCTGTGGCCGGCCTCGCGGAGGACAACGCGCACCTGTGGTTATGGGTGACCAACGCGACGCTCCGCGATGGGTACGACGTCATGGAGGCCTGGGGGTTCACACCGCGCTCACCGCTGACATGGGTCAAACCACGAATCCAATTAGGTCACTACCTGCGCAACGCCACCGAGCACCTGCTCTTCGGTACCCGCGGCGTCGCACCCGTTCGATACCGATCGCAGCCAACGTGGATGTTCGCACCAGTCCAGGACCACTCCCACAAGCCGGAGGAACAGTACGCCGTCATCGAGCGGATCAGTCGCGGACCCTTCCTTGAATTGTTTGCCCGACGACACCAGCCCGGCTGGGACGCCTGGGGCAACCAAATCGATTCCTCTGTCGCGATCCCCGGCTACCCCGTGCCATCAGATCGATCAGTCGACACGACCCAGGAGACGCGGTGACGCCGAGGACGCCTCGTCGGTGTCATGCGGCCGTCCATGTCATCGCATCAGCGATGACCGGCCGCACAGCACCGAGGAGGCGCAATGTCCACACCCGAGAGCAGTCTCAAGACGCTTGCCATCCGGCTCAAGCCGGAAGTGCACGCGCAGCTGAGCTTCATCGCGCAGCTGCGGGGGAAGACCATCAACGACGAGGGTCTGCTCGCCGTGACCGGTCACATCGCGCAAGCGAAAACGGATCCGGTCTTGTTGGCGAAAGCCGATCAGGCCCGTCAGGAGATCGAGCGGGATGCGGCCGTCAGGCGGGACGCGATCGCCAGCATGTTCGATACGGGTTCGACCGCCGAATCTGGCGACACCGCGCGCCCAGCACGGTCGCGCCGACCGCAGAAGGGAGACGACACGACGCCCAGCTGACGACCGTCAGCCAGGGGCTGGACAACACCGGGCGGGTCGGCGGAGAAGAGGCTTTACTGCCCTTTTCTGCCGCCCGACCCGGCAATCCCCACCCAGACCTGCTGCCGCTGAAATGTGGCCTCCTATGCGCCACCTGGACGGGCAGGAATGGTTGCGAGAAATGCCGGTGCGTTGTAGAAAATGCCCAAACTATTGCTTTGGTGCAATGCGTGCAGTTATTATATATTGCGAATGGAGGAATTGCGCAATGACACCAGAGCAAGTTAACGACCTCACAAAGGTCCTCCGTGAGCGACGGGAATCGCTCGGCTTGTCTGCCAACGAAGTCGGTCGCAGAGTCGGCATGAGCGCCACTACTTATTGGCGGATCGAGGACGGTCAAATTGCCAGCCCGAAAGCCGAAACGCTGCAAGCCATCGGCGAAGTCCTTGGCATCTCGGCCGGCGATCTCTTCGCCAGCGCGGGATGGATTTCCAACAAAGAGCTGCCCACGCTCCGGCCGTACCTACGCACCAAGTATGACTTGCCGCCTGAAGCGATGGGGGAGATCGAGGCGCAATTCGATGAGATTGCGAGAAAGCATGGAATCAGTTTCGATGCTGCAACCGGCCCGGTCGGCGGAGAAGATGAATAAACCACAAGATTACACAACCCATTAGTGGGAAAGGAGGATTACCATGACAGACAAGTATCAGCAACACACGCTCAGCGTTCTTGCGACCCTGCGGTCCGTCATTCCGCGCCGTAGTGACGTCACCTACGACGAGGCGCTTCGCATCGCCGAGTTGCAGGCGAACAAGCTGCTGGCGGCTCACGCTATTTCAGAGGGCAGCACGCCAACCGAGTTGATTAGCGAACTTCCTAAGATCACCATCGCCTACACCGGTGCGCTGGTCGCGGGAGCCAGCTACTGGGACACGACCCGTCGAACCTGGGTGATCCTCCTGAGCCGCGCGGACTCGTGGCAGCGGCAGCGTTTCACTCTCGCGCACGAGTACAAGCACATCATCGACCACGGACGAAGCGGGGACTTGTACCGCGGGGATCGCAGAGCATCCGCCGCGACCCAGGCGGAACGCGTCGCTGACTACTTCGCTGCCTGCGTGCTCATGCCGCGCCGCGCTCTGAAGCGGGTTTGGGGCAACGGTATGCAGCGCACAGATGCACTTGCGGCGTACTTCCAGGTAAGCGAGCGCGCAATCGGAGTTCGGCTCCGGCAGACGGGTCTGGTCGACGACTGGACACGCTGCACACGTGCTGATGAGCCAGGTGGGTACAGCAGGCGTCTTGAGAAGGTCTCGTCGCCACGAATGGGGGAGTTGATCGCGTGACATCTGAACAGGGCATCGCAGCAGGCCAAGTATCGAATGCTGCCGCGAAGCGCGCCGTCTCCTACCTGCGAGTCTCCACCAAGGAACAGGCGGAACGCGACGGCGACCCCGAGGGCTACTCGCTCCCCGCGCAGCGCGAAGCGAACCGCCGCAGAGCCGCAACGAAAGAGGCGGTCATTGTCGAGGAGTTCGTCGAGCGAGGTGAATCTGCCAAGTATGCGGAGTCGCGCCCTGAGCTACAGAGGCTACTTACGTACCTGAAAGAGAACTCAGTCGACTACGTCATTGTGCATAAAGTCGACCGACTGGCTCGGAACCGACTCGACGATGCGCAGATTCACTGGGCAATCAAGCAAGCAGGGGCGGAGTTGGTGTCCGCCACCCAGAATATCGACGAGACGCCCTCGGGAATGCTCCTTCACGGCATCATGAGCTCGATCGCGGAATTCTACAGCCAAAACCTTGCGTTCGAAGTCAACAAAGGGATGGAGCAGAAGGCCAAGACCGGTGGGACGCCAGGCAGGGCTCCGCTTGGATACTTGAATGTCCAGCAGATCAATGCTGACGGCGCTCAGGTACGAACGGTCGTCGTGGACCCTGAACGAGCCCCGCACATAACGTGGGCTTTCGAGGTTTTCGCGATGGGGGATTGGACGCTGAAGGCGATGGCGAAGGAACTCGAACATCGTGGTCTGACGACGCGGTCAACTCCCAAATCGCCAGCACGTCCAATCAAGTACAACAGTCTCTACAGGATTCTCACTACGCCGTATTACAAGGGCGAGGTGACATATCGCGGCGTCAGGTACCCAGGGCGACATGCGCCACTCATCGACGAGCTGACTTGGACGAAGGTGCAGGAGGTGCTGGCTTCGCACGCCACGGGAGAAAAGCAGCGCGAGCATCCCCATTATTTGAAGTCATCGGTGTTTTGCGGGAATTGCGGTAGTCGACTAATTATCACGAACTCCAAGAACCGGTCTGGCAGGGTCTACCCGTACTTCATCTGCCTCGGGCGACATCAGAAGACGACCCCATGCACCATGAAGGCAGTGCTGATTTCTCGGGTGGAGGATCTCGTCGCTGAGCACTACGAGACTGTCCAGTTGGAACCGGAGTTGAGCGGGCAAATCGAAGCAATGGTGCGCGATGAGCTGATGTCGAGCCGAGCTGCTGCTGATCGGGAATTGAAGACCCTCGGTACGCAGAAGCAACGGCTAGAATCAGAGCGCTTGCGTCTACTGCAGGCTCACTACGCTGGGGCCATCCCTCTTGAGTTGCTCAAGACGGAGCAAGACCGTATCGCTAACAACCTGGCAAGGATCGGCGCGCGCCTCGAAGCGGCCTCAACGCAGGTGGAGGAGTTCGACAAGGCGCTCCGGCAAGCGTTACATCTGGCCGAGAATTGCGCCGAGGCGTATGAGCGCGCGGGCAGGACGTCTGCTGGTCGCCACCTACGGCGATTACTCAATCAGGCCCTCTTCACGAAAATTTTAGTGCACGAGACGATCGTGGAAGTCGAGCTGGCGGAGCCGTTTGACACAGTGCTCGGCCACGAAGTCGTCAACGCCGCACGGGCACACGTTCGACCAGCCACTCACAAGTTCGACGCAGGGCCGCAGTTGAACTATGCGTCGGTCGGTCGTGCAAACAAAAAACCTGCGCTTCGCGGCGCAGGTTTGAAAGTGACTACTTTGGTGCCCCCGGCAGGATTCGAACCTGCGACCAAGGGATTAGAAGGCCCTTGCTCTATCCCCTGAGCTACGGAGGCGCGCATCGGTGTCCGATGCGCCGTCGAGTGTAGCGAGACGCTGCGCCCTGCCCGGGCCGGAGGTGCGGCTTAGACTTCTCGCTCCGAGGGAAGGCAGCAGGCGTGCAGGACGTGATGGACCAGGTGCTCGCAGCGTGGCGCGCGGGGGAGTCCGTGGGCGTGGGCACCGTGGTGCGCACGTTCCGATCGGCACCGCGTCCGCCGGGTGCGTCGATGGCTGTGCTCGCGGACGGCAGAGTCGTCGGGTCGGTGTCCGGTGGCTGCGTCGAGGGCGCGGTGTACGAGGCCGCGCAGAACGGTGAGGCGGGTCTGCATCGCTACGGAGTCAGCGACGACGATGCGTTCGCGGTGGGTCTGACCTGCGGGGGCATCCTCGACGTCTTCGTCGAGACCGTGTCCCGAACGACCTTTCCGGAGTTCGGCGCGGTGGCGTCGGCGATCGCGGAGCACCGGCCGGTCGCGGTGGCCACTGTCCTCGAGCACCCCGATGCTGCGCGGGTCGGCTCTCGCCTGGTCGTCGACCCGGTGGCGGCGTCCGGCACGCTCGGGTCGCCCCGCGTGAATGCCGCGGTGATCGACGACGCCCGTGGTCTTCTCGAAGCGGGCCGCACCGACGTCCTGCACTACGGCCCCGACGGTCAGCGGCGCGGCGAGGGAATGACGGTGTTCGTGAACTCCTTCGCGCCCCGTGCTCGCATGATCGTGTTCGGTGCGATCGACTTCGCGTCGGCGGTGGCGCGTCAGGGTGCGCTGCTCGGCTATCGCGTGACCGTCTGCGATGCGCGGCCGGTGTTCACGACAACCGAGCGATTCCCGACGGCCGACGAGGTGGTCGTCGAGTGGCCGCACCGCTACCTCGAGCGACTGCAGGCCGAGGGTGAGATCGACGAGCGCACCGTGATCTGCGTACTGACCCACGACCCCAAGTTCGACGTGCCGCTGCTCGAGGTGGCGTTGCGGCTGCCCCGCGTCGGCTACGTGGGTGCGATGGGGTCGCGGCGAACCCACGACGATCGGGTCGCGAGACTGCGCGAGGTGGGAATCGGCGACGACGAGCTCGCGCGACTGTCGTCCCCGATCGGGCTCGACCTCGGCGCCCGGACACCGGAGGAGACGGCGGTGTCGATCGCGGCGGAGATCGTCGCGAGGCGGTGGGGCGGGAACGGACGGCCGCTGGGGGAGCGCGAGGGACGCATTCACCATTGACGCCCCTCGCGAGTACGTCCGAACAGCTGCTGCAGCGCGGAGGATCACGACGTTTCCGGCGTACTCGCCGGAGGGGGTGACGTGTGAGTTGCGCGTCTACTACGTCCCGTAGGTGCTGCGATGCCGGTCACCTCCTACCCTGGAGGTATGGCAACGACTGAGGCACCGCGTTCCGCGACCGCGGAACCGGACGGTGGGGCGCGACGAGCCGGATCGGCAGGCGTGTTCGCGAGTGCCGGACTGATCGCCGCGGTGGTGGCCGGCCTGATCGTCGCACTGTCCGCGTCGCAGGCGTTGGTCCTGCTCGGCATCCCGGATCCGGGTCCGGTGACGACGTACGGTCTGCCCGCTGTGCGCGCGCTCGGGGAGGTCGCCGCCGTCATCGCCGTGGGCTCTCTGCTGCTCGCAGCCTTCCTCGTGCCGCCGCAGAGATCGGGCGTCCTCGACATCGACGGCTATCGCGCGCTGCGCACCGCGTCGTCGGCGGCAATCGTGTGGGCGGCCTGCGCGATCGTGCTGGTGCCGCTGACCCTCTCGGACACGTCCGGTCAGCCGGTGTCCGAGGCGCTGCGTCCCGAGAACCTGTGGTCGGGCCTGTCGCAGATCGAGTTGGCCCGCGCGTGGCAGTGGACCGCGATCATCGCGATCGTGCTCGCACTCGGGACACGTGCCGTGCTGCGGTGGTCGTGGACGCCGATCCTGCTGGTGGTCGCGCTCGGCTCGCTCATGCCTCTCGCACTGTCGGGGCACTCGTCGTCCGGTGGATCGCACGACGTCGCCACCAACAGCCTCATCCTGCATCTTCTCGCCGCGTCGCTCTGGGCGGGCGGACTGTTCGCCGTCCTGGCGCACGCCCGTCGCGCCGGCGCGCACACCGATGTCGCGGCACGGCGCTTCTCCGCGGTCGCCACGGTGGCGTTCGTGGTCATGGGTGTCAGTGGAGTGGTCAACGCCTTCGTCCGCGTCGAGCCCGCAGATCTGTTCGACACCACCTACGGCCGACTCGTACTCGCCAAGGTCGTCGCCCTGGTCGTCCTCGGCGTGTTCGGCTACACCCAGCGTCGACGCGCCCTGCCCGCGCTCGCCGCGGACCCGACGTCGCGCGCGAATCTCGTGCGTTTCGCCGGTGCCGAGGTACTGGTCTTCGCGGCCACGATCGGGCTCGCGGTCGGACTCTCCCGCACACCGCCCCCGCTGGGGAGCGCTCGGGAGCTGACGCTCACCGAGGCGGAGTTGGGGTACGACCTCACCGCGCCCCCGAGCCTCGGGCGTTTCCTCTTCGACTGGCGGTTCGACCTGATCTTCGGCACCGCCGCCGTCGTCATGGCCGTCGTCTACCTCCTCGGCGTTCGTCGACTGCGGGCCCGTGGCGACGCATGGCCGGTGGGTCGCACGATCGCCTGGGTCCTGGGCTGCGCGACGCTGCTGTTCGCGACGTCGTCGGGTGTCTACCGCTACTCGATGGCGATGTTCAGCGTGCACATGGGCTCGCACATGGTGCTGTCGATGCTCACCCCGGTGCTGCTCGCGCTCGGCGGCGGCGTGACCCTGGCCCTACGGGTGCTGCCGGCGGCCGGCCGGGACGGTGTGCCGGGACCGCGCGAGTGGATCCTCGAGGCCCTGCACAGCCCGGTGTCCCGGTTCCTCACCCAGCCACTGGTCGCGGCCGTCATCTTCGTGGGTGGCTTCTACGCGCTCTACCTCGGCGGCATCTACGGCGCGACCGTCGACTCGCACGGCGCCCACCTGCTGATGAACGCTCACTTCCTGCTGAGCGGCTACCTGTTCTACTGGGTCGTCATCGGGGTCGACCCGGCACCGCGTCGACTGTCGCCCGTGACCAAGCTGGCGATGGTGTTCGGATCGCTGCCGTTCCATGCCTTCTTCGGTATCGCGCTGATGAGCACCGAGACGGTGATGGGCCAGACCTTCTTCCGCGGCCTGTCGCTGCCGTGGAACTCCGACCTCCTGGCCGATCAGCGACTCGGCGGCGGCATCGCGTGGGCGACGGGCGAGATCCCGCTGATCCTCGTCATGCTGGCGTTGCTGGTGCAGTGGTCCAACACGGACCGGAAGGAAGCAGTCCGCACGGACCGGGCGGCCGATCGCGACGACGGTGCGGACCTCGCGGCGCACAACGCGATGTTCGCGGAGCTGGCGCGCCGCGAGCGTGAGCGCAGTTAGAAGACCAGACCGCGCAGGGCGAGGAAGCGGAGCCCGCCGACGATGGCGGTGACTCCGACCAGGATCAGGGCCGACAACGCGGCGCCGGCGGTCGGCAGTGCGACGTCGAGCGCGGTCAGCGCTGCGGTGCTGGCGCCCAGACCGATGAGTGCCAGTCCGCCGCCCTCCCACTGCGCGGTGAACCAGCCCACCCGATCGGCGGCGTGGAACGTGAGACGGCGGTGCAGTTCGTTGGCGAGAACGGTCGACGCCACTGCTCCGACGGCATTGGCCACGATGGAACCCTCGCTGTGCATCGCGACGAACACGGCGACGTAGAGGACGTTGCTGAGCCCGCCGACCAGTGCGAAGCGGACCAACTGGGGGAACGCTCCGTCACTGCGCAGCGCCACCAGCATCGGATGCCCGCGGTGCGAGGGAAGCACGGGGGAGACCACGTTGTCGATCACGACGCCCTCCCGTGCAATCTGCTCTTGACGCTGACGATCTCGTCCGGTGTCAGCGCTCGACCCGGCAGGGGCACCGACCGGTCCGGCACCGCCGCGAGGGAATCGATCACCAGGGCGAAATAGCGTCGCCAGTTGTCCTCGTCCACCTCGTCTGCAACCTCGGCGCCGGCCACGATCATCCGCACCAGGGTGAAGAGGTCGCCGGGCTGCACGTCCGGGCGGAGCTTCCCGGCCTTCTGGGCGCGCTGGATGAGAGTGTTGATGGTCGGTTCGAGCTTGGACCGGACTGCCGCGATGCGGTCGAGGCCGTCGTCGCACCCGAGGACGACGTGACCGAGACCACGGTCCGCGGCCATGTGTCGACACATGAATTCGAAGAAATCGACCATCGCAGCCCAGGGATCGTCGGCCTCCGCGGCCACCTCTGCGCGGCTGAGCACGTCGACCAGACGCTGCTCGAGGATGCCGTCGATGAGTTCCTGCTTGTTGGCGAACCGCCGGTACACGGTGCCCACACCCACCCCGGCGCGCGCAGCGACATCGTCGAGCGTGATCTCGAGACCCTTGCGTGCCAACAACTCTCGCGCACAGTCGATGATCTTGAGCTTGTTCCGCTCGGCGTCCGCTCGAAGCGGCTTCGCCGCTGTGGTGGGTTTCACAGTCCGTTTCGTCCTGGTTCGTCGGTTAACCGGAGGGCGTACCTCCGCATCGCTGCTATCGTCTTGCTATCCGGAGCGTACGCCTCCGTATAGCTCCATTTCACGCCGTACCGAAGCGAGGATCAATGTCTTCCACCACATCCGACGTCGGAAACGTCCAACCGACGATTCGGTCGAGCGTGCACGACGCGCTCGACCGCACTCGCTGGCTCATCCTGGGCGTACTCGGCCTGGCCCAGCTGATGGTCGTGCTCGACGCGACCGTCGTGAACATCGCGCTTCCCGCCGCACAGCTCGATCTCGGCTTCGACAACGCGGACCGATCGTGGGTGGTCACCTCCTACGCTCTGGCATTCGGCAGCCTCCTGCTGCTCGGTGGTCGACTCAGTGACCTCTTCGGTCGCCGCACCACGTTCCTCGTGGGACTCGTCGGCTTCGCGGTGATGTCCGCCGTCGGCGGCGCAGCCGTCAACTTCGGCATGCTGGTCGCGGCCCGTGCGGGACAGGGTGTCTTCGGCGCCCTGCTCGCTCCCGCAGCGCTGTCCCTGCTGACCACGACGTTCACGGATCCGAAGGAACGTGCGAAGGCGTTCGGCATCTTCGGCGCGGTCGCCGGTGCCGGCGGCGCCATCGGCCTGCTTCTCGGCGGTGTGCTCACGGAGTGGGCGAACTGGCGCTGGAGCCTGTACGTCAACTTGATCTTCGCGGGAATCGCGTTCGTCGGCGGCTTCCTCCTGCTGGCCAAGCACCGCGCCACCGAGCGTCCGGTACTCGACATCCCCGGCACCCTCACCGTGTCCGCGGCGCTGTTCTCCATCGTCTACGGATTCGCGCACGCCGAGTCCGACGGATGGAGCAACGCGGTGACCATCGGTTTCCTCGCGGTCGGTGTGGTCCTGCTCGGTGTCTTCGTCTACCTGCAGACGCGGGCGACGCATCCGCTTCTCCCGCTGCGCATCGTGCTCGACCGCACCCGCGGCGGCGCGTACCTCGCGGTGTTCGTCATCGGTGCCGGCATGTTCGCGGTGTTCCTGTTCCTCACGTACTACCTGCAGAGCACGCTCGGCTACACGCCCATCACCACCGGGTTCGCGTTCCTGCCGATGATCGCGACCCTCGTGGTCACGGCCACCGTCGCGACGTCGGTCATCCTGCCGCGCTTCGGGCCTCGCGTTCTCATGTCCGCCGGCATGCTGATCGCGTCGGCCGGCATGGCCCTGCTGACCCAGATCTCGATCGACAGTTCCTACGCCGCGCACATCCTGCCGAGCCTGCTCGTCATGGGCGTGGGCATGGGCGCCACGATGGCCCCGGCCATGCAGGGCGCCGTGTCCGGAGTCTCGCCGGACGACGCCGGCGTCGCCTCCGCGACCGTCAACACGATGCAGCAGATCGGCGGATCCATCGGTACTGCGCTGCTCAGCACCATCGCGGCGACGGCAGCGACGAACTACGCGACCGACAACCAGGCGGCCGTGGCTCAGGCCGCGGATCCGCAGGCCGCCGCGACGCTGCTCCGGATGAACGCGGAGATCGCCAGCTACACCACGACGTTCTGGTGGGCGTCGGGCATCTTCCTCGCCGGCTCGGTGATGGCAGCGCTGCTCGTCCGCTCGGGCAAGCTGCCCGACGGACCCGAGGGTGCCACCGTCGTCGCTCACTGACGTACACAGTCACCGGATCCGGTGCAGAGAACCGTGTCAGACGCGGTTCTCTGCACCGGATTCGTCGTGAATGCGGGTGAGCAGGTCGGTGAGGGTCGCTCGGTCGTCCGCGCTCAGGCCGGCGAACATCGCCTCGGACGCGCTGCGCTGCGCCTGCGCGATGGTGTCCGCGAGTGCCCGCCCCTCGTCGGTGAGGTCGAGCAGAACCGCGCGACGATCGGTGGCATCGGCGTGCCGTGCGACGTAGCCGGCCGACTCCAGCGCGTCGACGACATCGGTTGCCGATCGGGGTGCGATGCGCAACCGTTCCGCCAGATCTCCGGGCCGAAGTGGTCCCGCCGCGCCGGACAGCACGCGCAGTGCCCGTCCGTGTGAGGGCGAGAGTCCGAAAGGTTCGAGTGCGGCCATGTGGCGGCGCCGCATCGACCTGGCCACCATCATGACCAGATCGGCCGGATCCTTCTCGTGGGAATGCACGGGACGATACTAGCGTTGCAGCGGTCGACCTCATAATGAGGTAACCTCAGCTCTACCCGATCAGGGAGGTCATATGCGTTCCTCCACCACACCGGCAAGGCCGGTGCAGTCCCCCGTGACATCTGCGGACCACCAGCCCGCACCGCTCGGGCGCGTCGTCGCCCTCTTCCGGCCCTATCGCGGCCGGGTCGCCGCGGTGAGCGCGGTCATCACCCTCAGCGCCGTCGTGGCACTGGGATCGCCGCTGCTCCTGCGCGACATGCTCGATCACGCCATCCCGAACGCCGACGTCACGCTGGTGACGATCCTCGCGGCCGGCATGATCGCGATCGCCGTCGTCACCAGCTGTCTCGGCGTCGCCCAGACCTGGATGTCCAACAGCATCGGGCAGGCCCTGATGCATCAGCTCCGCGTGCAGGTCTACTCGCACCTCCAGCGTCAGTCGCTCGGCTTCTTCGCGCGCACCCGCACCGGCGAGGTGCAGTCGCGCATCGCCAACGACATCGGCGGCATGCAGTCCGTCGTCACCAACACGGCCACGTCGATCGCTCAGAACGCGACCACCGTCATGGCCACCGTCGTCGCGCTCTTTCTGCTCGACTGGAAACTGGCCCTTTTCTCGCTCGCCATCCTGCCGGTGTTCGTCCGCATCGCTCGGCGGGTCGGCGACGAGCGTCGCCGTATCTCCACCGTGCGGCAACGCCTGCTCAGCGATCTGTCCGTCCAGGTGGAGGAGTCGCTCTCGGTGAGCGGCATCCTGTTGGGCAAGACGACCGGCGCGTCGTCGGTCCTCACGAATCGGTTCACCGAACGCTCGTCCGAGGTCGCCGACGTCGAACTCCGCTCGATGATGGCGGGCAAGTGGCGCATGGCGACCATGTCGATCAGCTTTGCCGCGATGCCGGCCCTGGTCTACTGGTTCGCCGGCATCACCATCGGCAACGGCAGCGCGTTGACGGTGGGAACGCTGGTCGCGTTCACCACCCTCCAGACTCAGCTGTTCCGCCCCACGATGATGCTGCTCAACACCGGCGTCGAGGTGCAGAGCTCCCTGGCTCTGTTCGGCCGAGTCTTCGAGTACCTCGATCTCCCGGTGGACATCGACGAACCCGCCGTACCGACGCCGATCGATCCGACGGCCCGACGCGGTGAGGTGCGCTTCCGCCACGTGGGCTTCGACTATCCGGGTGCGGCACATCCGACGCTCACGGACATCGACCTCACGGTCCCCGCCGGGAGCACCCTGGCGATCGTGGGAGCGACCGGCGCCGGCAAGACGACACTCGGGTATCTGACGGCGCGGCTCTACGATCCGACGTCCGGGTCGGTCGAGGTCGACGGTGTCGATCTCCGCGATCTCTCGCTCGCCGACGTGTCCGCGACGGTCGGGGTGGTGTCGCAGGAGACCTATCTCTTCCACGACACGATCCGCGAGAACCTCCGCTTCGCGCGGCCCGACGCCACCGACGCGGACATCGAGAATGCCGCTCGCACAGCGCAGATCCACGATTTCATCGCCTCGCTCGACGACGGCTACGACACGATGGTGGGGGAGCGTGGCTACCGGTTCTCCGGCGGCGAGAAGCAGCGCCTCGCCATCGCGCGCACCGTTCTGCGCAACCCGCCCGTCCTCGTTCTGGACGAGGCCACCAGCGCTCTGGACACCACCACCGAACGTGCTCTGGCCGACGCGATCGACCAGCTCGAGCAGGACCGCACCACCATCGTGGTGGCCCACCGACTCTCCACCGTGCGGTCGGCCGATCGCATCGTGGTGCTCGATCACGGGCACGTCGTCGAATCGGGATCCCACGACGAACTCGTCGCCCGCGGCGGTGCCTACGCCGCACTGCTGGCGGCGTCCGGCGACTCGCTGGTCACTGCCTGACCGTTCCTCCTGTCAACCCCCGCGGCGCTCCTGTGGACGGCCGTCCACAGGTGCTCGCGGGCCCTTCTGTCCGCGGTGCGAGCGGCGCAGAGTCGGGGGCGCGGTCGGTACCGGATCGACCGCGAGAGGGGGGGAACGATGTACGAGTCGTATCTGACCGTGGTGGGCACCGTCATCACCGATCCGATCAAGCGCACCACGCCGTCCGGCGACGAGGTGCTCAGCTTCCGCGTGGCCAGCAATTCGCGCCGCATGGACCGCGAGAGTGGGGAGTGGCAGGACGGGGACACGCTCTACGCCTCGGTCAGCTGCTGGCGACGTCTGGTGTCGGGGGTCGGAGCGTCGCTGATGAAGGGCGATTCGGTCATCGTCTTCGGGCAGGCGCACACCAACGAGTACACGACCAAGGAGGGCGTGGGCCGAGCCGATCTCGAGATCCGAGCCACCGCGGTGGGACCCGATCTCGCTCGGTGCCACGTCAAAGTGGACCGGCCGCGTCAGGCGGCCGAGCGGCAGGAGTCCGGCGAGACCGTCGCCGAGGCCGCGGTGGACACGGCCGAGCCCGAGCCGGTGCCGGTGGGCTGACCGCGAACGGTTTCACGGGCACCGGTCGGTCCCGGTAGACTTCCGCGTCGAGCACATCTCCCAGTTGTCGGCCCCGTCGTCGGCATCTCAGCCGGCGCGATCCGCCCGGCACACACGCTGGTGAGCACATCGAGAGGAACTCGTGGCGGAATTCATCTACACCATGAAGAAGGTGCGCAAGGCGCACGGCGACAAGGTCATTCTGGACGACGTGACGATGAGCTTCCTGCCGGGAGCGAAGATCGGCGTCGTCGGCCCCAACGGCGCCGGCAAGTCTTCGATCCTCAAGATCATGGCCGGGATCGACCAGCCCGGAAACGGTGAGGCGTTCCTCGCGCAGGGCGCCACCGTCGGCATCCTCATGCAGGAGCCCGAGCTCGACGAGAACAAGACGGTTCGCGAGAACGTCGAGGACGGTCTCGGCGAGACGATGGTCCAACTCAAGCGGTACAACGAGATCGCCGAGCTGATGGCCACCGACTACTCCGACGAGCTGATGGAGGAGATGGGCGAGCTGCAGGAGAAGCTCGACCACGCCGACGCGTGGGAGATCGACTCGCAGCTCGAGCAGGCCATGGACGCACTGCGCTGCCCGCCGCCGGACGAGGGTGTGACCCACCTGTCCGGTGGTGAGAAGCGTCGTGTGGCGTTGTGCAAGCTGCTGCTGAGCAAGCCGGACCTGCTGCTGCTCGACGAGCCCACCAACCACCTCGACGCCGAGTCGGTTCTCTGGCTCGAGCAGCATCTGGCCGCGTACCAGGGTGCCATCCTGGCCGTGACCCACGACCGGTACTTCCTCGATCACGTCGCGCAGTGGATCTGCGAGGTCGACCGTGGTCGCCTCTACCCCTACGAGGGCAACTACTCCACCTACCTGGAGAAGAAGGCCGAGCGTCTCGAGGTCCAGGGCAAGAAGGACCAGAAGCTGCAGAAGCGCCTCAAGGACGAACTCGCCTGGGTCCGCTCCGGCGCCAAGGCTCGCCAGGCCAAGAACAAGGCACGTCTCGATCGCTACGACGAGATGGCGGCCGAGGCCGACAAGATGCGCAAGCTCGACTTCGACGAGATCCAGATCCCCAACCCGCCGCGCCTCGGCGACGTCGTGGTCGAGGTCAAGAGCCTCGACAAGGGCTTCGACGGCCGCGTGCTGATCAAGGACCTGTCGTTCACGCTTCCGCGAAACGGCATCGTCGGTGTCATCGGCCCCAACGGCGTCGGAAAGACCACGCTCTTCAAGACCATCGTCGGTCTCGAGGAGCCGGACGGCGGCGAGGTCAAGATCGGTCAGACGGTCAAGCTGAGCTACGTCGACCAGAACCGATCCGGCATCGACCCGGCGAAGACGGTCTGGGAGACCGTGTCCGACGGCCTGGACTTCATCACCATCGGTACGCAGGAGTTCCCGTCGCGGGCGTACATCAGCTCCTTCGGGTTCAAGGGTCACGACCAGCAGAAGGCGGCCGGAGTCCTGTCCGGTGGCGAGCGCAACCGCCTCAATCTGGCGATGACGCTCAAGCAGGGCGGCAACCTGATCCTGCTCGACGAGCCCACCAACGACCTGGACGTCGAGACGCTCGGTTCGCTGGAGAACGCCCTCGAGGAGTTCCCCGGCTGCGCCGTCGTGATCTCGCACGACCGGTGGTTCCTCGACCGGACGTGCACGCACATCCTGGCGTGGGAAGGCGGATTCGGCGACAACGAGGCCGCTTGGTACTGGTACGAGGGCAACTTCGAGGGCTACGAGGCCAACAAGGTCGAGCGCCTCGGTCCCGACGCCGCTCGCCCGCACCGCGTGACGCACCGGAAGCTCACGCGCGACTGAAATGTACTGGTAAGTAACCTATTTTCATCGCACGCCACGTCACCGCGGTGTTCGGCTCCCGGCCTCGCGAGGCTAGGGTCGGGAGCCGAACCCCACGGACAACGTCGCCCCGACCGGTGGATCCGCCGCTCGTGGTGATCGAAAGGCGACAGCGATGACTTCAGCGGGAGAGCACTCCGAGGCGGCAACGGCGCCGAACTCGGTGCTCGATCGGGCGGACGACCTCCGCGCGGTGTACTTCGGGCACGTCGATCTGGACGTGTTGCGGACCACCACGGGAGCCGACCCGACCGCGGTGGTGCACCGACATCTGGAGCTCGCCGAGCGTCGTGATCCCGGCGTCGCCTCTCTCGCCCTGCACCGCGGACCCGACAGCACCGTCGGCGTGGCCCTGCAGATCGTCACCGACGACATGCCGATGCTGGTCGAGTCGGTCACCGCCTGGCTCACCGGAGCCGGCATCGCGGTCGTCGAGGTGGTGCACCCGATCCTGCGCGTCGTGCGCGACGAGTCCGGCACGCTCCTCTCCATCCGAGGCGGAGCCACCCCGTCCGACGTCGAGACCGGCGATCTCGCGGACGGCAGCATCCTCGAATCGTGGATCCACGTGGCTCTGCACCCCGCGGCGAGCGAGGAGGCCTTCGCCTCGCTCGAGAGCTCGCTGGCCGACGTGCTCGCCGACGTCCGTCGCGTCGTCGACGACACCGAGGCCATGCAGCGTCGCCAGCTGGAACTGGCCGATCGTCTGGAACGACCACGCCGCGGAGACGCGGACGGAACCGAGTCCGTCACCCCCGAAGCGCGGCACGACGCCGCCCGCCTGCTGCGGTGGTTGTCCGAGGGCAACTTCCGCGTGCTCGGCAGCCGCCGGTACACCGCGACGGAGGCGGGTCTCGAACCCGTCGCCGAGTCCGCGCTGGGCATCCTGCGATCCGACGATCCGGGCGCCGTCGCGGGCTTCGACCTGCCGATCGACCGAGTGGTCGCTCGCGAGGACCTTCTCGTGCTCACCCGCGCATCGAGCTCCACGTCGGTGCACCGCGCCGTGCACCCCTACTTCGTCGGTGTCCACGACCTGGACGACGAGGGAAACACGGTGGGAGAGCACCGGTTCACGGGGCTGTTCACCATCTCCGCACTGCACGGCAACGTCCTCGACATCCCGGTCGTGGGTGATCGCGTGCGCACCGTCATCGAGCGCGCCGGGCACACCCTGTCGTCGTACTCCGGCCAGGCCATGCTCGAGTCGATCCAGTCCTTCCCGCGCACCGAACTCTTCTCGGCGGACAGCAGGTCGCTCTTCGACACCATCTCGGCCGTGGAGCGCAGTGCCCTGCGCCGCGAGGTGCTGCTCTTCCTGCGCCGCGACGGGTACGGCCGGTTCGTGTCGGCGCTTGTCTACCTTCCGCGCGACTCCTACACCACCCGCCTGCGTCTCGAGACCCGCAGGATCCTGCTGCACGAGCTCGGCGGTACCGACGTCGAGTACGAGGCACGCGTCTCGGACAGCCCACTCGCGTTGGTGCACTTCACTGTTCGCTTCGACGGACAGAGCGCGGACGCCGTCGACGTCTCGGACGCCAACCGCGACCGCATCAGGGCCCTGATCGCCGACGCCACCCGCACGTGGGACGACGCTCTGCGTGAGGCGGCCGCGGCCGACCCGTCGGTGTCGCCCGACAACGCGGCGCGCTATGCCGTCGCCTTCCCCGAGGCCTACAAGCAGGATTTCGACGCGGACCGGGCGCTCGTCGACATCGCTCGACTCGACGCGCTCGTCGGCGACGACATCGACATGTGCCTGTACCGCCCGCGCGACGCCGAGGCGGGTCACTGGCGTTTCTCCCTCTACGTGACCGGCAGCGAGGTCTCGCTGAGCCAGGTGCTGCCCGTCCTGCAGAGCCTCGGTGTGGAGGTGGTCGACGAGCGGCCGTACGCCGTGGTGCGCAAGGACGGAACGCGCTGCTGGATCTACGATTTCGGCCTGTCCGCGGAGCCCGAGGTCATCGAGGGCGCCGAGAACCAGACGAGTGTGGTCAGCCGACGATTCACCGACGCGTTCGCTGCCGTGTGGAACGGCCACGCGGAGGCCGACCGCTTCAACGAACTGGTTCTGCGGGCCGGTCTCGAGTGGCGCCGCGCGGTGGTGCTGCGGGCGTACGCGAAGTACCTGCGCCAGGCCGCATTCCCTTTCAGCCAGACCGGCATCGAGGGTGTTCTCCTCGCCAACCCGGTGACGGCTCGACTGATCGTCGACCTGTTCGACGCGCAGTTCGATCCCGCCTCGGCGTCCGAGGAGCGTGCCGACGAGATCGCGTCGGAGCTCGCCGAACTGATCGATCAGGTGGTCAGCCTCGACGCCGACAGGGTGCTGCGTGCCCTGTTCACCCTCGTGCGAGCGACGCTGCGCACCAACCACTTCGTCGTCGACGAGCAGGGTCGCGAGCGCGATTTCCTGTCCCTGAAGTTCGACCCTCGCGGCATCGACGTGCTGCCCAAGCCGCGCCCGCGTTTCGAGATCTTCGTGTACTCGCCGCGCGTCGAGGGCGTGCACCTGCGCTTCGGCACGGTCGCGCGCGGTGGTCTCCGCTGGTCCGACCGGCGCGAGGACTTCCGCACCGAGGTGCTCGGACTGGCCAAGGCGCAGGCCGTCAAGAACGCGGTCATCGTGCCGGTGGGGGCGAAGGGCGGCTTCGTCGTCAAGCAGCCGCCGTCTCCGACCGGCGATGCTGCGACCGACCGCTCCGCGACCACCGCCGAGGGGAGAGCCTGCTACCGCATGTTCATCGCGGGGCTGCTGGACGTCACCGACAACCTCGACCGCGCCACCCGCGCCGCGATCCCACCGCAGCGCGTGGTGCGACGTGACGACGACGACTCGTACCTCGTGGTGGCGGCGGACAAGGGCACTGCCACGTTCTCCGATCTCGCGAACGAGGTGTCCGCCGAGTACGGCTTCTGGCTCGGTGACGCCTTCGCCTCGGGCGGGTCGGTGGGGTACGACCACAAGGCGATGGGCATCACCGCCAAGGGTGCCTGGGAGAGCGTGAAGCGTCACTTCCGCGAGTACGGCATCGACACGCAGTCCGACGAGATCACCGTGGTCGGTATCGGTGACATGAGTGGCGACGTGTTCGGCAACGGGATGCTGCTCAGTGAACATCTCCGCATCGTCGCCGCGTTCGACCACCGGCACATCTTCCTGGATCCCGCACCCGACGCGGCCGCCTCCTTCGCGGAGCGACGGCGACTGTTCGAACTGCCGCGCTCGTCGTGGGCGGATTACGACACCTCCCTGATCAGCAGGGGTGGCGGAGTACACGAACGCACCGTGAAGTCGGTACCGGTCAGCGCCGAGGTGCGCGCGGCTCTCGGACTGGCGGACGACGTCACCGCCCTGTCACCGCCCGAACTGATGCGCGCCATCCTCACGGCGCCGGTGGACCTGCTGTGGAACGGCGGCATCGGCACCTACGTGAAGTCGCGCACCGAGAGCGATGCCGACGTGGGCGACAAGGCCAACGACCCGGTGCGCGTGAACGGCGCGGACCTGCGGGCGCGCGTGGTCGGAGAGGGCGGCAACCTCGGGGTGACCGCGCTCGGCCGCATCGAGTACAGCGCCGCGGGCGGCAAGATCAACACCGACGCCGTGGACAACTCCGCCGGCGTCGACTGCTCCGATCACGAGGTCAACATCAAGATCCTGCTCGATTCCACCGTGACGTCGGGTGACCTGGCCGCGGAGGACCGGGAGTCCCTGCTGGCCTCCATGACGGACGAGGTGGGCGCCCTCGTTCTCGAAGACAACGTCGCGCAGAACGAGCTGCTGGGTGTCTCACGGGCACACGCCCCCGAACTGCTGGGCGTCCACGCTCGACTGATCGCCGACCTGGTGGCGTCGGGCCGGGTGGACAGGTCGCTCGACGCGCTGCCGACGAAGTCGGAGATCTCGCGGCGCCTGCAGAACGGCCTGGGTCTCACCTCGCCCGAGCTGTCGACTCTCATGGCTCACGTGAAGTTGGCGCTGCAGGAAGACCTGCTGGCATCGGATCTGCCGGACAACGACGTGTTCGCCCCGCTCATGACGGACTACTTCCCGACGCCGTTGCGCGAACGTTTCGCCGGTGCCATCAAGGCGCATCCGCTGCGCCGGGAGATCGTGGCCACGCGGGTGGCGAACGAGACGGTCGACCACGGCGGCATCACCTACGCCTTCCGCCTCGCGGAGGACTCGGGAGTCGGGAGCACGGACGCGGCGCGAGCGTTCGCGGCGACGAGCGAGATCTTCGGTCTGCACGACATCTGGGCCGCGATCGCCGCGGCCGACATGCCCACGGACGCGTCCGACGAACTGGTGCTCGAGTCTCGTCGCCTCCTCGACCGAGGATCCCGCTGGCTGTTGTCGAACCGGCCGCAGCCCATCGCTGTCGGTGCCGAGATCACGAGGTTCGCGCGCAAGGTGCGGATCCTGGAATCGCAGCTCCCGACCTGGCTGAAGGGTCGGCAGGCACGCAGCGGACTCGACCGTGCCACGTCCGCCATCGAGAAGGGCGCGCCGGAAGAGCTCGCGCACAGAGTGTTCCGGCTCCTCGACGTGTTCTGCCTGCTCGACGTCATCGAGACGGCGGACATCGCGAACGAGGACGACGAGGTGATGGCGAGCCTCTACTACGCCCTCAGCGAGCACCTCGGTATCGACTGGCTGCTGTCTGCGGTGTCCACGCTCGAACGCGGCGACCGCTGGCACTCCCTGGCGCGGTTGGCGTTGCGGGACGACCTGTACTCGTCGCTGCGTGCCCTCACGCTCGACGTGACGGGCGGCGGCGAACCGGGGGAGACGGCGGACGAGATGATCGCCGACTGGGAGTCCACCAATGCCTCCCGGCTCGCTCGTGCCCGAGCGGCCCTCACGGAGATCGGCGAGTCCGGAACGCTGGATCTGGCGACGCTCTCGGTGGCGGCGCGGCAGATCCGCAGCATGGTGCGAGGGGCGGGTGCGCGGACCGACGTCTCGCGTTGACCACGCCCGGGGGGACGGGCGTGCCCGGCCCGGCGCCGCGCCGGGCCGGATAGGTTGGGGGAGTGACAGACGACGAGCTCATCGGCTTCCACTGCCCCGTCGAGGTGCGCTGGTCGGACATGGACGTGTACCAGCACATCAACCACGCACGCATGGTGACGCTGCTGGAGGAGGCCCGCATCCCGTGGCTCATGGCCGACGGTGTCCCCACCGCGACCCTGCGGAACAGTGCGGTGATCGCCGACCTGCACGTGCGCTACCGCGGCCAGTTGCGCCACGAGGACACGCCTCTCGACGTGTTCATGTGGGTGGAGCAGTTGCGGGCCGTCGACTTCACGGCGGGATACGAGGTGCGCCCGCACGGCGCACCGATGAGTACTCCGCCGGCCATCGTGGCGTCCACGCAGATCGCAGCCTTCGACATCGACACCCAGCGCCTGCGCCGGCTGTCCGGCGACGAGCGTGAGTACCTGCAGCGCTGGCAGCGGCCGTGACGGGTGCGCTGGCCGAGCGGTCGGTGACCGTCCCGGACGCGCGGGACCGGGACGATCTGTCGACCTTCCTGACCCACGCCGCGCGGCTCGACCCGGGCGCGGTGGTGCGCCTCCGGCGCCGCGGTGACAGTCACGTGGTCGCGTGGATCGAGACCGGATTCGACGTCCTCGCCGCCCGCGTGATCCGCGCCCGGGTGCTGCCGTCGGACGTCACCGTGGCCGCGGACGGGCTCCTCTCGGCGATGCGATCCGCCGGACCTGCACCGTTCGATCCCGGCTTCGGCATGGACTCCGCCTGGCGCGGTCCGGTGCCGCCGGACGCCGGGTGGACCCATGTGGACGACGTCCCCGGTCCGGTGTTCGTGGAGCTGGCCGAGCGTGGTGTCGCCCTGGCCCGCGAACACGGAACCGATCACGGCCCGCCCGTGTCGCTGCTCGATCAGGACGTGGTGACCGTCGAGGCCGACGGCGAGGCGGTGCCCGTGTCGATGCGCATGATCTTCGCGCTCAACGCCATGAAGTTCGTGCCCACGGTGTCCGACTCGTCGCGGAGTGCGGACGACGCGCGCGTCCGGGTGCGAATCGCTCGGTCGTGGATCCGGCTCGACGCCCGCTACGGATCGGTGTTCCGCAGCCGGGGCGCCACGATCCCGCTCATGGTGTCCTGATCGACCCGCACCGCGACTCGTTCAGACGAGCCAGGCCGCCGCGTCGGCCGGAAGCAGCCCGTCCTGCAGCGGTGCGCTGGCGAGCAGCAGCGCTCCCGGCGGCAGGGTGATGGGCTCGGACGTGGTGTTCAGAGCGCAGATGACGCCGCCGCGGCGCCGGAACGCCAGACACCCGGGAGGGCTCCCGTACCACTCGACTCCGGGCTCGCTGAACTCCGGCCGCGCGGCCCGCAGGCTCAACGCCGTCCGATAGAGGCTCAGCATGGAGTCCACGTCCTCGAGTTGGCTCTCCACGGTCAGCGGGGCCCACTCGGCGGGAATCGGCAACCAGGTCTCCCGCGCCGTCGAGAATCCGAACGGCGGCTCGGTGCCCTCCCACGGCAGCGGGACGCGGCACGCGTCTCGTCCGCGTTCCTGGCCGCCGGATCGGAACCAGGCGGGATCCTGCAGAGCGGAGTCGGGGAGGTCCGCGTTGGGCAGCCCGAGCTCGGAGCCGTTGTAGACGAACACGACACCGGGGAGCGCCAGCAGGACCAGGGCCATCGCGCGTGCGCGCTGCAGACCCTGCTCACCTCCGCCGTACCGGGTGACCTCGCGGTCGACGTCGTGGTTGGACAGGGTCCACGTCGGCGTGCCGCCGACACGGTCGACCGCGTCGAGCGAGTTGTCGACGGCGTCCCTGATGGCCGAGGCGTCGAACGCGGACTCGGCCAGCCGGAAGTTGAAGCCCAGGGTGAGCTCGTCGGGACGGATGTAGCGACTGAAGCGTTCGTTGTCCTGGACCCACACCTCGCCGACCGTCATCGCGCCGTCGTACTCGTCCACGACCCGGCGGATGGCGCGGTGGATCTCGTGCACCCCGTCGTCGTCGAAACGGGGGTCCCCGTCCTCGTTGCGCATCAGCTCGTTCACGGACAGATCCATGTCCGGGAGATCCGGCGGCTTGGCCATGCCGTGGGCCACGTCGATGCGGAACCCGTCGACACCGCGGTCGAGCCAGAACCGGATCGTCGCCTCCAGATCGGCGAGCACCTCGGGTTCGGTCCAGTTCAGATCCGGCTGCTCGGGCGCGAAGATGTGGAGGTACCACTGACCGGGTGTGCCGTCCGACTCGGTGACGCGGTGCCACGCGGGACCGCCGAAGATGCTGGGCCAATTGTTCGGCGGCTCGGAGCCGTCGCCCTTGCCGTCCCGGAACACGTAGCGGGCCCGCTCCGGGCTCCCGGGCGCCGCGGCCAGAGCGGCCTGGAACCATTCGTGCTGATCGCTGGTGTGGTTCGGGACCAGGTCCATCGTGACCTTCATGCCCCGCGCGTGCGCCTCCGTCACCACGGCGTCCATCGTCTCGAGAGATCCGAACAGCGGATCGATGTCGCGTGGATCGGACACGTCGTATCCGTGGTCGACCATCGGTGACCGCATCACCGGGCTGAGCCAGAGTGCATCGACGCCGAGCAGTTCCAGGTATCCGAGCTTGTCCCGGATGCCACCCAGATCACCGATCCCGTCGCCGTCGGAGTCCGCGAACGAGCGGGGGTAGATCTGGTAGAAGACGGCGTCGGACCACCAGGGGGCCGGGGCGGACGGGCCGTCGGCGGGGGACGGGCCGGCGGACGCGTCGATCGGAGTGCTCACAGGCGCAATAGTGCCAAAGGCCGAGCCGCGAGGGGCGGTGCGCCCGTCACCACGACCCCTCCGGCCTGCCCGGCCTCTCGTGACGACCGGCCTCCGGCCTGCCCGGCTCCCACGAGAATCACCACGCGTCCGCCGTTCATGCCATGGGGAGGTCAAGAAAATCGGAACGATCGGCGTGAAAACTACCCAAAGTTTGTTTGGTGGGGTATTTTCAGGCGGAACTTCAAGCGACGGTAAAGGAACCTCCATGACGACTCCTGTTTTCGAAGCCGTGAGTCTCGACTCCGTCGAGCTCCTGCCGGCTCCGATCGATCCTTCGTGGATCCTCGAGGGTGCTCCCGTCGCGCGCAGCGGTCAGTGGTCCTGCAGCCCGGACACCACCACGTCGTCGTGGGTCTGGGACTGCACCGCCGGCACCTTCAACTGGTACTTCGAGCAGGACGAGACCATCCACGTCATCGAGGGCGAGGTCGTCGTCCAGTCCGCGGGCAACGAGCCCCGCGTGCTCCGCGCCGGGGATGCCGCTCTGTTCTACGCCGGCACTTGGGCCGAGTGGCACGTGCCGCACTACGTGCGCAAGCACGCCATCCTGCGCCCCCACATCCCGCGTCCCCTGTGGTTCGCGATGCGTGTCGCCCGCAAGCTGCGGGGCAAGGGCCGCTCCGGCGCCCTCGGCTGAGCGCGCAGCACTACAGCGGCGAGTTCACCATCGAGTTCGCCGCCATCTCGATGTAGTCGACGAACTGCTGTCGATGCACATCGTCCATCGTGTCAGAGTCGATCGACGCCAGGGCCGTGTGCATCGCGCGCAGCCAGGCGTCGCGTTCGAACGGCCCGATGACGAACGGCGAGTGCCGCATCCGCAGACGCGGGTGGCCGCGCTCGTCCGAGTAGGTACGCGGACCACCCCAGTACTGCTCGAGGAACATGCGCATCCGGCGCTCCGCCGGGCCCAGGTCCTCCTCCGGGTACAGCCGCCGCAGAATCTCGTCCCGCTCGACCTCGGCGTAGAAGCGCGCGGTCAGGGTGCGAAACGTCTCCGCACCGCCGACCGCGTCGTAGAAGGTCTGTGCCGGCTCGGTCATGGCTCCATTGTTCTCCACGATCACGTGCTCATGCTCGGGGCGGGTCCGAAGGGCCGCCCGTTGGGGTAGGGCGCCGCGATGCCGGACTCGTCGAAGGCGTCGAGGATCTGACGATGCAACTGGCGCTGCACGGCCCACTGTCGGCCGGGTCGAACCTTGATGGTCAGGCGCAGCGTCACCGTGTCCGACGTGACGGCGTCGACGCCGAGCATCTGCGGGGCCTCGAGAATGTCCTCCTGGAACTCGCCACGCTCGATGGACTCGCGCGCCGTGCGCTCGGCCACCTCGCACGCGACGTCGATGTCGGCGGAATGACTGACGGGGAGGTCCAACACCGCGACGGCGTGACCCTGGCTCATGTTGCCGACACGCAGCACCTCGCCGTTGCGGACGTACCAGAGCGTCCCGGAGATGTCGCGGACCGTGGTGACCCGCAGGCCCACGGTCTCGACCGTGCCCGATGCCTCGCCGAGATCGACGATGTCGCCGACTCCGTACTGGTCCTCGAGCAGCATGAAGATGCCGGAGAGGAAGTCGCGGACGAGGTTCTGCGCGCCGAAACCGAGCGCGACACCCACGATGCCTGCGGACGCGATGAAGGGGGCGACGTTCACACCGACGATGGAGAGCGCGGAGAGCACGAACCAGACCAGGATGCCGACGGAGACCGCCGACTTGAGCACCGAACCGATGGTGCGGGCGCGCTGGTTGCGGCGCTCGTTCAGGATGGTGGTGGTGACGCCGGCGGGGGCACGTTCGCGCAGCGGCCTCAGCAGGGGCGGTTTACCCGCAGCGCTGCGACCCGCGCCGGGTGAGCGGCTGGTGAACCGGTCGATCATGCGGTGCAGGACGTAACGCAGAACCACGGCGAGCAGGGCGTACCCCAGAACCTGGAGCGGGCGTTGGATCAGCCAGTCGCGACCGGTGTCGGAGAGCGAGAGGGCGAGGACGTCGTTCGGGTCGAAGGAATACACCCGAAAAGTCTACGGATCTCCTCGGCGCACGCCACCTGTCACCACCCGTCTCGGCACCCACCCCGCCACCCGTGCGGGGGGACACCCGGAGTTCACCGCGTGGCCGTCGGCCGGACCTCGAATGAGCGTGCGAACGGCACCGATTCGTGATGCACTGTGGTTGGTCTTCACGTGCGGGCGGTGGCTGTCGCAAACCAGTGGTAGTCGCGCCGCGCGCAGTGGTCACTGGAGGTGGCATGAAGAAGAGCGGGACTGTCGCGAAGGTTCGGGCCGGGCATCGACAACTGTCGCCCACCGACGCCGTGCAGGGCGGCGCGTCGGGGGCGCGACCCCAGTCCGAACACCCTGTCGTCTTCGGCGGCGCGTCGTTGCACGCCGTCACCGATCACTCCGATCCGGCCGACGTCGACGGGCACCTCGATCACGAGGACGCCGTCCCCGCCTGGGTGAAGCGGCGCGTACTCCTCCTGAACGCCACGTTCGAACCACTCACCGCGCTGCCCATGCGGCGTGCCGTCGTCCTGCTGGTCTGCGAGAAGGCCGTCGTGGTGCACGACGACGACGACGGTCCCGTCGTCCACTCGGCGGACATCGCTCTGCAGGTGCCGTCGGTCATCCGCCTCCGCTCGTACGTGCGGGTGCCCTACCGGGCGCGCATCCCGATGACGCGGGCGGCTCTGATGCATCGGGACCGTTTCCGGTGCGCGTACTGCGGTTCCAAGGCCGAGACCATCGACCACGTGGTGCCGCGCAGTCGCGGCGGCGGTCACTCCTGGGAGAATTGCGTCGCGTGCTGCGCTTCCTGCAATCACCGCAAGGCGGACAAGATGCTCAGCGAGCTGGGGTGGACCCTGCGCGCCGCGCTGGTCCCGCCGAAGGGTCCGCACTGGCGACTGCTCGCGAGCATCAAGGAACTCGATCCCACCTGGCTGCCGTACCTGGGTGAGGGCGCGGCCTGACACCCGTCCACTAAGGTGATGGGCGTGAGCATCCTCGAAACCGCGCTGATCTTCGGACTGATTCCGTTGGCACTGTTCCTCGCGCTCTTCGTGTTCGCGAAGATCACGTCGACCGATCCCGCGCCGCGTCCCGCCCCCTACCGACTCGGGCAGCAGTGGGACCACGCCCCGGTGCTGTGGTCGGCCACGGACGAGGTGACGCCGTACTCGCAGCACGCTGCGCATTCGACACACGCCGAACTCACCGCGGGTTCGGCTTCGCTGGTAGGAGGCCGGGCAAGTGGCAAGTGGTGAACTCTCGACCCGTCGGATCGACGAGGAGAACCTTCCCGTCGGCCATGTGGTGACCGCGAGCGGTCGAGTCTCCGGTGTGCACCAGGTGGGCACCGTCAACCCCGACCTGTCCCCGTTCGCGACCGACGAGCTGATCCAGCTCGACGAGTCGCTCATCGAGGCCACCCGCCGTACGGGCATCCGCTTCAACGTGCTGGTCGGTGACCTCGGCCCCGACACCGCCGCGGGTGCGGACGCCGCTCTCGCGGGAACGCCCGAGGCCGAGTACTCGGTGCTCATCGCCGTCTCACCGAACCAGCGCGCCATCGAGGTTCGTTCCGGTCGAGGCGTCGCCCATCTCGTCGACGACCGCATCGCGCAGCTCGGTATCACCGCGGCCACGGGATCCTTCCGTGACGGCGACCTGATCGACGGCCTCGTCGCCGCCGTGCGCGTCATGAGCGCGGCGATCACCGGCCCGTCCGCCTGACACGGCGCCACCCCGGCACAGAGACAAAGGCCCATCATCCGCGAGGATGATGGGCCCTTGTCCGTGCGCGAGTCAGGTGCGGTCAGGCACCGTCCGCCGCTCGGGCGGCGAGCGACCGCACCACAGACGCGCGACCCTCGACGACGAGGCGCGCGAGGGCCGGCGGGTGGTCGCCCGCGAGGAACTCGTCCGCCGCCGCCACCGACTGCTCAGTGATGGACCAGGTCGGGTACAGACCGACGACGACGGTCTGCGCGACCTCGCTGGAACGACGTGCCCAGACATCGGAGATGGCGTCGAAGTAGCGGGAGACGAACGGCTCCAACAACTCTCCCTGGCCCGCACCGGGAAACGCGCCGATGATGGCACGTGCGGTGATGTTGGGTAGGGAGTCGTTGTCGATGACCGTGGTCCACGCCTCCTCCTTGACCGAGGCCTGCGGGCGGGCAGCTCGCGCCGCCGCCGCGTTGCGGGCACCGGCCGCGGTGTTGTCCTTCTCTGCCTCGGCGTCGATCACGGGTGTGTCGGACCCCGTGTCGATCGCGCCGCTGCGAGCCAGAGCGGTGACGAACCGCCAGCGCAGATCGGTGTCGACGGTGAGGCCGCCCAGATCCTGGCCGTCCACGTCTCCGTCGAGCAGCGCCTGCATCACTGTCGTGTGGCGCTCGGCCAGCACGGACGAGGCCAGCGCGTTGACGTAGGCCAGCTGATGATCCGACCCACCGTCGGCCGCGCGCGCCAGCTCGAGGAGACGGTCGGCGAACTCGGGCCATCCCGTGGACTGCGCCCACCCCGGCTCGGCATAGCTGCCGAGCGCGGTCTGCGCCTGCAGCAGGAGCCGCTGCACGACTCCGACCTCGGTCTCGGAGGTGATGCCGCGCTGCACCAGTGCGACGAAGTCGCGTGCCTTCAGATCGGCCTGCCGGGTCATCTCCCACGCCGCCGACCACGCCAGGGTGCGGGGGAGCGACTCGGTGATGTCGCCGATGCGCGCGATGAGCGTCTCGAGCGAGGTCGGATCCAGCTGCAGCGAGCAGTACGTCAGGTCGTCGTCGTTGACGAGCACCAACCGACCGGCGGGCGTGCCCACCAGCGCGGGAACCTCGGTGCGCTCCTGCGGCTCGACGTCGAGCTCGACCCGCTGGGTGCGAGTGAGCGCGCCGGAGTCGTCACCGTCGTAGATGCCGACGGCGATGCGGTGCACGCGGCGCTCACCCTTGCCGGGTGCCGCGGCCCCCTGCACGACGGAGAAGGACGAGTAGTTGCCGTCGTCGTCGATCTCGAATTCCGGTGTCAGGGTGTTCAGGCCGGTGGTGCGCAGCCACTGATCACCCCAGTCCGACAGGTCGCGACCGGACGAGGCCTCGAGAGCCGACAGCAGATCCGAGAAGGTCGCGTTGCCGAAGGCGTGGTCGCGGAAGTAGCTGCGCAGACCCGCGAGGAAGTCCTCGAGCCCGACGTAGGCGACGAGCTGCTTGAGGACGCTGGCGCCCTTGGCATAGGTGATGCCGTCGAAGTTGACCTCGACTGCGGCGAGATCAGGAATGTCCGCGGCGATGGGGTGCGTCGACGGTAACTGGTCCTGGCGGTAGGCCCAGCTCTTCTCGACGTTCGCGAACGTGGTCCACGCGCTTGTGTACTCCGTGGCCTCCGACTGGCAGAGCACCGACGCGAACGTGGCGAAGGACTCGTTGAGCCACAGGTCGTCCCACCACCGCATGGTCACGAGATCGCCGAACCACATGTGGGCCATCTCGTGCAGCACGGTCTCGGCGCGGCGCTCGTAGGAGTAGCGCGTCACCTTGGACCGGAAGACGTAGTCCTCCAGGAAGGTCACCGCGCCGGCGTTCTCCATCGCGCCCGCGTTGAACTCGGGTACGAACAGCTGGTCGTACTTGCCGAAGGCGTACGGGACACCGAAGTTACGGTGGTAGAACTCGAAGCCCTGCTTGGTCTCGGTGAAGAGGCGATCGGCGTCCATGTACTCCGACAGCGATGCGCGGCAGTAGATTCCGAGCGGAATGGTGCCGTGGTCGTCCGAGTAGGAATCGGTCCACTGCGCGTACGGGCCGGCGATGAGCGCGACGAGGTAGGTGCTCATCACGGGAGTCGTCTCGAACACGTGCGTCGTGGCACCGGACGCCTCGGAGGTCTCCGCGGCAGCCGCGTTGGAGATGACGGCCCAGTCCCTCGGTGCCGTCACCGTCACGTCGAAGGTCGCTTTGAGATCCGGCTGATCGAAACACGCGAACATGCGCTTGGCGTCCGCGGTCTCGAACTGGCTGTACAGGTAGACGGAGCCGTCCGACGGATCGACGAAGCGGTGCAGGCCCTCACCGGTATGGGAGTAGACGCACTCCGCGACCACGGTGAGCTCGTTGTGCTCCGCGAGGTCGGTGAGCGCGATGCCCGTCGACTCGTCGTAGGAGGAGACGTCGACGTCGGTTCCGTTGAGCGTCGCGGAGCTCACCGAGGCGGCGACGATGTCGACGACACTGGAGGCTCCGGCAGTCGCGTCGAAGGTGACGGTGGTGGTCGAGGAGAAGGTCTTCTCGCCCGGGCCACCGGCTCCGTCCGTCAGGTCGAGAGTGATGGAGTAGTGCGTGACCGTGAGCAGCGAGGACCGTTCCTCTGCCTGGTCCCTGGTCAAATTGGGGGCAACCACGTGCACCCTTTCTGTCGATTTCTTCTGCCACCGCCGAACTGCGGTCGCGGCTGTGTCCATCCCATCATGACGCCGGTCGCCGCGGGCGGGTAGAACAGGTGTGCAGAGTTCGTGTCACCGGCCCACTGTGCGGGACGCTCCGCAGACCAGCCGAACACCGAGCACTACCCGACGACGAAAGGACCGACGTGAGCGATAGCAAGGACGTGGCAGATTTCTGGTTCGACCCGCTCTGCCCGTGGTGCTGGATCACCTCGCGCTGGATTCTCGAGGTGGCGAAGGTTCGCGACATCGAGACGAACTTCCACGTCATGAGCCTGGCGGTCCTCAACGAAGGACGCGATCTTCCCGACGAGTACCAGGACATGATGAAGAAGGCGTGGGGTCCCGTCCGCGTCGCGATCGCGGCCGCGCAGGAGAAGGGCGACGAGATCCTCGAGCCGCTCTACACCGAGATGGGGACGCGAATCCACAACGAGGGCAACAAGGACTTCCCGGACGTGATCCAGAAGTCGCTCGCTGCACTGGACCTCCCGGCCTCGTTGGCCGAGGCGGCCGCGAGCAGTGAGTTCGACGACGCGCTGCGCAAGAGCCACCACGCGGGAATGGACAAGGTGGGCAAGGACGTCGGCACGCCGACCATCCACGTCAACGGTGTCGCCTTCTTCGGTCCCGTGCTGTCGAGGATCCCGCGCGGCGAGGAGGCCGGCAAGCTGTGGGACGCGTCGGTGATCTTCGCGTCGTACCCGCACTTCTTCGAGCTCAAGCGTTCTCGCAACGAGGACCCGCAGTTCGACTGAGTCGACCGCGCACCCCGTCGGTGATGCCGGCGGGGTGCGTCAGACCACGATGAGGTCGGGACGGCCCCGGCGATCGCGAGTGCCGTCTCCGAACTCCAGTGCCTCGCCGCCGAGCCAGCGACGCGCGGACCAGGCGGCCGCCACCGCGTCGAGCACGTCGTCCATCGCGGGCCCGTCCTCGATCGCACTCGTGGCCTCCAGCAGCGCCGGCACGTCCACCACCACCGAGAGTGCTTGCAGCCGTTGCGCGATGCCGCGGGCTCGTTTCTTCGACGTGAAGCGGGTGGCGGGGGCGAGTGCCCGGAACGACGATTCCGGGTGCACCTCGATCACCCGCGCGATGTCGGGGTCGGCCGCGTCCCAGGCCCGGATGTGGTCGGTGAGGTACCAGGACTGCTTGCTGATGGCCTTGCCCGTGCGGGCGCGGGCGATCACGCAGGCGTCCTCCCAGGAGGCCGCCCACACCGCGTCGCGTACCGGCGTGGGGAAGAGCGACGATCGCGCCGGGCCCAGGAACGTCCGAACCTGGAGTTCGCTCGCTCGCACTCCGGCGTCGGGAACGGTCAGCGGCATGTCGACCCCGACGGCCGCGCAGTCCCGGGTGGTGTCCAGGACGGCCGCGACGGTATCGACCAGGGTCAACGACACTCGTCCCTCGTGGAGGCGAGCCACCACCCACCGGCCCGCGGCGCCGTCCACCCCGGCGACGGGGCCCCACCCGCACGGTGGCGTCGGGGCGGAGGGGGGCACCTGTCAAACTCTAGCCATGCGCGTATACCTGGGTGCCGATCACGCCGGCTTCGAGTTCAAGAATCAGATCATCGACCACCTGCGGGAATCGGGACACGAGCCGATCGACTGCGGTGCGTTCACGTACGACGCGGTGGACGACTACCCGGCGTTCTGCATCGAGGCGGCTCGCCGCACGGTTGCCGACCCGGAGAGCCTCGGACTGGTGCTCGGTGGCTCCGGCAACGGTGAGCAGATCGCGGCCAACAAGGTCCCCGGCGCGCGGTGCGCTCTCGCCTGGAGCGTCGAGACGGCTCAGCTCGCGCGCCAGCACAACAAGGCGCAGCTGATCGGCATCGGCGGCCGCATGCACACGCTGCCCGAGGCGCTCGCGATCGTGGACGCGTTCCTCGAGACCCCGTGGTCGGGCGAGGAGCGCCACCAGCGCCGCATCGACATCCTGTCCGAGTACGAGCGCACCGGCGACGCGCCGGCCGTTCCCGGTGCACCCTCGGCCGACGGCGGCTCCGAATAAGAGGGTCCGCACCACAGCCCGAGTAGTCAGGTACCACCCATGCCCGAGGGGCACACTCTCCATCGTCTGGCGCGACTGCACCAGAAGCGTTTCGGCGGCCAGGTCATCGAGGTGTCCAGTCCGCAGGGACGTTTCGTCGACGGTGCCGAGTGGGTCTCCGGGCATGTCCTGAAGCGCGCCGACGCCTGGGGCAAGCATCTGCTCCACCGGTACGACAACGGGGCGATCGTCCACGTCCACCTCGGGCTGTACGGAAAGTTCGGCGAGCAGTCCGTTCCCATGAAGGAGCCCGTCGGCCAGGTGCGGATGCGCATGGTGGGGGAGGAGTACGGCACCGATCTGCGCGGCCCCACCCGCTGCGAGATCTTCGACGACACTCAGGTCGACGCGCTGGTGGCGCGCCTGGGTCCCGATCCGCTGCGCAAGGAGTCCGACCCGGAGAAGGCGTTCCACCGGATCCACAAGTCGGCCATGGCGGTCGGCGCGTTGCTGATGGAGCAGGACGTCATCGCCGGCATCGGCAACGTCTACCGGGCCGAGCTGCTGTTCCGGCACCGCGTGAGCCCGTTCCGCACCGGCAAGCACCTCGACCACGAGGAGTGGGACGAGATGTGGACGGATCTCGTCGAGTTGATGAAGGTGGGCGTGCGACGCGGGCGCATCATCACGCTGGACAAGGAACACGACTCGGGCACCGGGTCGCGAGGACCGGGACGCCCGCGTTCCTACGTCTACAAGCGGAACGGCCAGCCGTGCCTGATCTGCGGCACGACGATTCTCACCGCGGACATGAAGGGCCGCAACCTCTTCTGGTGCCCGACGTGTCAGGCGACGTGAGGTCGGTCGAGCACTGATCCGTCCGCACGAGTTCCGGGGGGCGCGCACCCGGTTCCGCTGACTGGACGGGGTGCACGGCACCGGGGGGTGTGCGGACCGGCGCCCGTGGAGGTCAGAAACCTCCGAAGTCGCCGCCGCCCCCGAAGTCGCCACCGCCGCCGAAGTCGCCACCACCGCCGAAGTCGCCCCCGGCATCGCCGCCCATGTCGCCGCCACCGTCACCCGTGTCGCCGCCCATGTCGCCGCCGTCGCTCATGTCGGTCCCGTCGCCCTCACCGCTGGCGAAGTTGTCCGCCCCGTAGCCCACGCCGGCCATCCCGGAGAACATCGCGGAGAACAGGAACATGGATCCCATGCCCCACGCGCCGGCCACGAGGGCGGGCTTCCACCACGGCTCGGAGTACCAGCCCGCAGGGACGGGGCGACCCGCCACGCGTCCGCCGGGGTAGTAGTTCGGCGTCTTCTCGGACGGTCCGGGGCTCGCGGTCACGGCCCGACCCTCGTAGTCGACGGTGCGTTCCTCGGTGACCTCGCCCGCGGACTTCTGTCCGTCGATGGTGGGGACCTCGGGTCCGGGGTCCATGCCCATCGCCAGCCGGGCAGCGCGGATGTAGTAGAGCCCTTCCAGCGCAGTCTGTTTCGCCAGACGCGCCTGGGTGGGGGACTGCGCCTGATCGATCTGTGAGCCCGCGGCCGTGTAGCGCTCGGACGCGTCGGCCAGAGCCTGCTTGGAGGCAGTGTCCGAGCCCACCAGGTTGTACACCTGGCCGCCGAGGCGCTCGATGGCCTGACGCGCGTCGGCCTTGGCGTCGTCGAGCGACTCGAGACTCCGTCGGCCGGACCTGCGCTGGGACGCGACGACGACGCCGACGACCAGAGCCACGACGACGATGATCAGGAGCAGAGGTTCCATGGTCCCAGTGTACGGAGGGTCCGGTTCCGGTCGCGGATCACGACGCGGGGCGCAGCGACTCTCGACCGTTGCTCCACGCGTCCATGAGATGGTCCGCCAGGACGTTCTCGACGTGGTCGATGGCGCGCATCCCGAAGACGACGTCCGCCTCGAGTTCCGGTTCGCGCGCGATGAGGTCGCCCACCACGTCGTGTCGCATGACCTGCTCGTGCACCGCGTCCGCCTCGACGTGCTCGGCGTAGAACGCGACGCACTCGGCCGGGAACTCCAACCGCTGCAACGCTTTCACCAGCCGCTGCGATCCGGGTGAGGAGGTGATCTCGGTCGCGGCGAGGTGTCCGACGGCGGCACCCCGCAGCGATCGGTGCAGACCGAACATCGACATCAGGTTGACCGGTGCGAGGGTCGGTGCACCCACCCGGTCGAGGTAACCGAGGTAGTTCGCGTCGAGTCCCGCCGCTGCCAGGAGGTCGCGAAAGAGGTTCTGGTGCATCCGGCTTCCGCGCCCGCCGCCGAACTCGTCGAACTCGACGGCGACGTAGGAGGCCTTGGCCTGACCCTGCAGCCGCGGGATCGTCCACGCGTGGGGGTCGGCCTCCTTGAGGTGGTACAGCGACCGGTGCGCGAGGTACTCCCGCATCTGCTCGGCGGTGCCGGTGTCGCGGAGGTGGAAGGACGGGCCGGACCCGTCGACGTGCTCCGTCGACAACAGGTCCATCTCGTCGGCCGCCGAGCCGCCCACCGTCACGTGCGCACGGACGTCGGCGAGGAAGGCGCTCTCCATCTCGGCACGCAGACGCAGGAGGTCGGGATTCCACTCCCAGGCGTCGTCCACACCGGGGAGCCCGCGGTAGTGCAGTTCGTAGCAGAGGTACAACGCGAGATGAAGGTCGTCGCCGTAGGGATCGGCGTCCGTGACGGGGGCGACGACGCTGCCCGCGTCCGACGGGGACTGCACGAGTGCGGACAGGACGGCGGAGGACAGCGGCCCACGCGCCGTCGGCAGCGCGGCTGCGGTCGGCGGGGTCGAGGTGGTCGGGGTGTCGTTCAGCATCGCGGTCACCTCGTCCGACTACCCGTTTCGACCGTGTCCGAACATGCGTGGCGGTTGCTGGGGTCCGAAGACGGGCAGCGGACCCGATCCGGGTTCGGTCGGTACGGGCGTGGTGCGGCGGAGCAACAGGGTGGCCGCGTCGAGCACCAGTTCGCGGTCGTACGTCAGGCGGTAGTCCAAGACCGGGTCCGAGTCGGTCGATCCGCCGCCGTCCGCTTCGGCTCCGATGACGGCAGCGGTGAAGTGCGGGCTCACGACGATCACCGACAGTTCCCGCAACAGCGGGTCCGCGGCGGGCAGTCTCATGGTGTGCAGGCCGGGCACCGGCGGTGTGGTCGCGGCGCCGCCTCGTCCGAACAGGGCGACGAGCGTCCCGGACGCGGCGAGGTGCGCGGCCTGATGCATCTGCTCGGCGGACACCTCGAACGAGTGCGGAACCGTGGCCAGCACGATGGTCGACGGTCCGGTGGCCGCCGCGTGGAGCGCGAACTGGTCGATGATCGTGGAGAGCAGGGACAGACGCCCGCGGCGGATGCCACCGGTGGCCGCGGCGAGTGCGAAGGGCGTCGGCGCGGACGGCATGCGGTGGGTGAGCCCGACGGCGAAGGGGGAGTCCGACGGCAGGTCGGCGGCGGTCGGGCCGGCGTGTGGCTCACGGCGCGGCAACGGAGCGGGCGTGCCGAAGAGCCAGCCCTGGCCGAGAGCAGCGCCCATCTCACGCGCGAGATGCAGGTGTTCCTCGGTCTCGATGCCCTCGGCGAGGACCACCGCGCCCGTGCGGTCGGACTCCGCCGAGACCGCCGCGAGCACCCGCGCGGTGTCCGCCGTCGCCCGCTGCTGGGTGAACGTCATGTCCAGCTTGATGATGTCGGGCCGCAGGAACGGCAGCAGGGCCAGGCTCGCCGTCTCGGCTCCCACGTCGTCCACCGCCACGAGCCACCGTCGGTCGCGCACTCGTTCCACTGCCTCGAGCAGCGATGCGGGGTCGGCGAGCAGGTCACGTTCGGTGATCTCCACGACCACCGACAGTCGCGACGCCTCGGCGAGCAGAGCGGCCACCCCCGCGGGAGGCGCGAGGTTCATCGCGCTGGGTTCCATGTTGACGAACAACTGCAACCCGGTCGGCAGATTGGCCTCCAGCGCCCCTCGAAGCGCACTGACTCGGCACATCCAGTCCAGCTGACCGACGGTCCCGTGCGCACGCGCCGACTCGAACAGTGCGGCGGGTGACTCCCAGGGTGTGCCGACGGGGCCGCGGGCGAGGGCCTCGTAGCCGACCAGCGCACGCGTCGAGAGGTCGACGACGGGTTGGTAGAGGGAGTGGACCGTCAGGCCTGCGGGGATCTCTTCCACGCCCGGTCCTCTCGTCGGCGGACCGAGTCCGCGTGCCTGCAGCATCTGAAACAGTAGGCCGATCACCCCTCGCGAGGGCGAGGACGGATCAGACGGGCGACGGCACGACGGTGACAGGGACGTCCACCGAGTGCATCACGGCTCGGCTGGTCGATCCCAGCAGAAGCGAGGTGAATCCACCCCGCCCGCGGCGACCCACGACGACGAGGTCCGCCTCGGCCGATCTGGCCACGAGTTCCCGCACCGGCCGGTCCTGGACCACCACGCGCTCCACCTCGACGCCGGGGTAGTCCTGCGACCACCCGGCCATCGTCTCCGCGAGGACGGCCTCCTCGTCCTCGGCAGACCGACCGCGGCCGCCGGGAACGTCGATGTCGCTCCACGCGTGCACGGCGATCAGCGATGCCCCGCGTGACGAGGCGATCTCGAACGCCCAGCGGACGGCGGGCACGCTGTTGTCCGTGCCGTCGACGCCGACGACGACGGCGTGTCCCGTGCCCTCGTTCGGCGGCGTGTCCAGAGGCACCACGGTGACGGCGCACGAGGCGTGTGTCGCCACCGCCGTGCTCACCGACGCGGAGAGTCCTCCGGTGAACTCGCCGAGCCCCCGCGTCCCCACGACAATCATCGCGGCGTCCGTCGATCGTTCGACCAGTACTCCGGCGGGGGTGCCGTAGTGGGTCTCGGTGGAGACCGACACGTCGGCCGCCACGGCCCGCGCCGCGTCCACTCCGTCGGCGAGAATGCGGTCGAGCGCACTCGCTGCAGTGTCGTCGACGTCCGCGAAGGCCGGCGCGGACACCGCCGTGACCAGCACGAGGGGCAGGCCGCGAGCGGTGCAGAGCCGCGTGGCCCATCGCACGGCGGCGAGCGCTGCGGACGATCCGTCGACTCCGACGACGACGGGGTGGGACACGGGCATGCAGGCCTCCAGCGGTTCGAACGGACGGTGCCGAGATGACCACAGTGTTCCCGACGCGAGGCGATGTCATGTCCGGAACAAGCAGTTGAGTCTGCAACGGCGTTACCTCGACGTGCTGTGAACGTTATCGGATCGTGATGCTCTGCACGCAGCCTCGTCACTCTGGCGGGCGAATCTTAGGCAGACGCCGAGGAACGAGATCGACGCACACGAACCGGGAGACACAGCAATGACCGCACACGGACTCGACACCCACTTCTCTTTCGACGCTGCCGATCTCACCGTCCTCGAATACGAACGCGGCGACGTCGCCGTGGTGTCGGTCGGCGGCGAGATCGACATGAGCACCACGCCCGAACTCCGCGAGGTCCTGGCACGCGTGGCTGCTCGTGGCCACGAGGACGTGGTTCTCGACCTGTCGGACGTCACCTTCCTGGGCAGCGCCGGCGCCGTCCTTCTCCTCGGCGCGGCATCCTCGCTGTCGGTCCGTCCGATGGTGCTGGTGGCCACCGACCCCGCAGTGCGGCGCCCGCTCGAGCTCCTCGGTGTCTGCTCGCCGATCACCGTGTGCGGAAGCATCTTCGAGGCCGTGTCGCTGGTCAGCTCGGCGCGCGACGGCGCCGGAGTCCTGTCCGACGCCGGCTGACCCCCTCGAACGCAGGAGAGCCCCCCGATTCGGTGAATCGGGGGGCTCTCGCGTTAGCGGAGCGGGCGACGGGAATCGAACCCGCGTAATCAGTTTGGAAGACTGAGGCTCTACCATTGAGCTACGCCCGCATGCCTGCGGCGGTGCTGGGATCGCCAGCTCCTGCCGCCTGCGTTGAGGAACTGTACCGAACGTCGCGCGCGATCGAGAAATCGGCCCGCCGTCGGCGCCTCCGCGGTACCGCCGTAGGATCGTCGGCGCACGTCGCTGTGGCCTTGCCGGTGCGAATCGCCACGATCGAGGGTGACGGCGTGCACGAGGAACGGGATGTGGCGCAGCTTGGTAGCGCATCCGCTTTGGGAGCGGAGGGTCGCAGGTTCGAATCCTGTCATCCCGACAGACGTCGGTCGCCGCGATCGAATGGTCCAGATCCACCTTCCCACCGGAACCACCCCGCACCACCACAGTCCGACACCGAGTCACTGCAGTCGAGCAGATGAAGGAGCACGTTCGTGAAGAGCACTGTCGAGCAGCTGAGCCCGACGCGAGTCCGTATCAACGTCGAGGTGCCCTTCGAGGAGCTGAAGCCTGATTTCGACCGCGCCTACAAGACGCTCGCGCAGCAGATCCGCCTGCCCGGGTTCCGGCCCGGCAAGGCGCCCGCGAAGCTTCTCGAGGCACGCGTCGGCCGCGCGAACGTCCTGAACCAGGTGGTCAACGACGCGTTGCCCGCCAAGTACAACGACGCGCTCAGCTCGACCGAGCTGAAGCCCCTCGGCCAGCCGGACATCGAGATCACCAAGCTCGAGGACGGCGAGGAGATCGTCTTCACCGCCGAGGTCGACGTGCGTCCCGAGATCACGCTGCCCGACTTCTCGAGCGTCACCGTCACCGTCGACCCGGTCGAGATCACCGACGAGGCCGTCGACGAGCAGCTGCTCTCGCTGCGTCAGCGTTTCGGCACCCTCACCGGTGTCGAGCGCGCTGCGCAGACCGGCGACTTCGTCTCCATCGACCTGTCGGCCACGGTCGACGGGGAGGACGTCGCGGAGGCCTCGACCGAGGGCCTGTCCCACGAGGTCGGCTCCGGCCAGCTGATCGAGGGTCTCGACGACGCGATCGTCGGCTTGTCCGTGGGTGACTCCAAGGAGTTCCCGACGACGCTGCTCGCCGGTGAGCACGCCGGCCGGGAAGCGCAGGTCACCGTCACGGTGAAGTCGGTGAAGGAGCGCGAGCTGCCCGAGCCCGACGACGAGTTCGCCCAGCTGGCGAGCCAGTTCGACACGTTCGACGAGCTGATGGCCGATCTGCGCGAGCGCGTGGCCCGCGTCAAGAAGGTCGAGCAGGCCGGACAGATCCGCGACAAGGTGCTCGAGGCTCTGCTCGAGTCCGTCGAGGTCCCGGTTCCCGAGGCCTTCGTCAAGGCCGAGGTCGATTCCGCGCTGCACGACGCGATCCATCCTCTCGACCACGACGAGGACAAGCTTGCGCAGCAGCTCGAGGCCGCAGGCTCCTCGCGCGAGGAGTTCGACACGAACGCGCGTGAGAGTGCCGAGAAGTCCGTGCGCACCCAGCTGTTGCTCGACACCATCGCCGACGCCGAGTCGGTCCAGGTCGGACAGGAAGAGCTGACCCAGAACATCGTCTTCCAGGCGCAGCGGTACGGCATCGCGCCGGAGGAGTTCATCCAGCAGGTCCAGCAGGCCAACCAGCTGCCCGCACTGTTCGCCGACATCCGTCGCAGCAAGGCGCTCGCCGCGATCGTCGATCGCGTCTCCGTGACCGACACCGCCGGTGCGAGCGTCGACACCAAGGAGCTCTTCGGAGATCCCGAGGACGAGGCCACCGACGAGACCGAGTCGGCGGAGATCGAGTCGTCCACGGACGAGTCGGCTGCGGACGATTCGTCTGCGGGCGAACAGCAGAAGTAACGCTCACAGCGAACGACGGCGGTTCCGGGACTCCGGGGCCGCCGTCCTTCGTTAGTGTCGGTGACAGAGAACGTGAGCGTTCCGTCCACAGGGAACGTTCGCGCTCACGGCGAGAAACTCGTTCAGGCGAGACCACATCGAGCACGAGAAGGCAGGTACCGTGACCACCACGAACCCGGCGACCAACACCGACCAGGCAGGGCCGTCCCGTCAGGCAGGGTCGATCGTGACCGCTCCGGCCATGACGTCCGCGACCGCCGGACTCAACCTCAGCGACTCCGTCTACGAGCGTCTGCTCCGTGAGCGCATCATCTTCCTCGGCACGCAGGTCGACGACGACATCGCGAACAAGCTGTGCGCCCAGATCCTCCTGCTCTCGGCAGAGGACCCCACTCGCGACATCGCGCTCTACATCAACTCGCCCGGCGGTTCCGTCTCGGCCGGCATGGCGATCTACGACACGATGAACTTCGCCGAGTGCGACGTCGCGACCTACGCGATGGGCCTGGCGGCGTCGATGGGCCAGTTCCTGCTCACCGCCGGGACCAAGGGCAAGCGCTACGCCCTGCCGCACGCCCGCATCATGATGCACCAGCCGTCCGCCGGAATCGGTGGCAGCGCGGCGGACATCGCCATCATGGCCGAGCAGTTCGCCCTCACCAAGCGCGAGATGGCTGAACTGATCGCACAGCACACCGGCCAGTCGTTCGAGCAGGTCACCGAGGACTCCGACCGCGACCGGTGGTTCACGGCGCAGCAGGCCCTGGAGTACGGCATGGTCGATCACGTCATCACACGCGCCGAGCAGGCCGGCGGCACCAGCGGAGCCGACAACTGATCGGACCGGACAGCGCAGCGCGCGACGCGCTCGCTCCTGTCGGTCGTCCGATCTCTTCACCCACACCCTTGGAGTACTGATGTCCCAGCTCTTCGATCCCCGTTCTCTCCCCGGCTCCAGCTCGCCCGCCGGGCCCGATTCCCGCTACATCCTCCCGTCCTTCGTCGAGCACTCCAGCTACGGCGTCAAGGAGTCGAACCCGTACAACAAGCTCTTCGAGGAGCGCATCATCTTCCTCGGCGTGCAGGTCGACGACGCCTCGGCGAACGACATCATGGCGCAGCTGCTCGTGCTCGAGGGTCTCGATCCCGACCGCGACATCACGATGTACATCAACTCGCCCGGTGGCTCGTTCACGTCGCTGATGGCGATCTACGACACGATGCAGTACGTGCGCGCCGATGTCGCGACCGTCTGCCTCGGTCAGGCCGCGTCGGCCGCCGCCGTGCTGCTCGCAGCGGGTGCCCCCGGCAAGCGTGCGGCACTGCCGAACGCTCGCGTCCTCATCCACCAGCCGTCCACCGGCGGTGTGCAGGGCCAGGTGTCGGACCTCGAGATCCAGGCTCGGGAGATCGAGCGCATGCGTCGTCTGATGGAGACCACCCTCGGTCGCCACACCGGCAAGGACGCCGACGTCATCCGCAAGGACACCGATCGCGACAAGATCCTCACGGCCGAGGAGGCCAAGGACTACGGGATCATCGACACCGTCTTCGAATACCGCAAGCTCTCCGCACGCAAGTGACGCCGGCCGGCCGGAGGCCGCTCCCGACACGCCCGGACGACGGGTCGTGGACGGGTGGCTCCGGCCGGTTCCGAGCCCCCGGACTGCATCGATTCACCCACGTCCGAGGGGGTGCGACGCCGCTCCGACATGCCTGCTCGGGTTGCGTCAGAAGTCGACCTCCGACCGCGAAGGCGGGTACGGTCGCACGCAGAGATTCTCTTTCACTAGTGAGGACTAACGCTCATGGCACGCATCGGTGACGGTGGTGATCTGCTCAAGTGCTCTTTCTGCGGAAAGAGCCAGAAGCAGGTCAAGAAGCTCATTGCCGGACCAGGTGTCTACATCTGTGACGAGTGCATCGATCTGTGCAACGAGATCATCGAGGAAGAACTGGCCGAGTCGAGCGAGGTCAAGCTCGACGAGTTGCCCAAGCCCGCGGAGATCCGCGACTTCCTGGAGAACTACGTCATCGGTCAGGACACGGCGAAGCGTCGTCTCGCCGTTGCGGTCTACAACCACTACAAGCGCATCCAGGCCGGCGACAAGGCCCGTGACGCCCGTGGTGAGACCGTGGAACTGGCCAAGTCCAACATCCTGATGCTCGGCCCCACCGGTTGCGGCAAGACCTACCTCGCGCAGACGCTGGCGAAGATGCTGAACGTCCCGTTCGCCATCGCCGACGCCACCGCGTTGACCGAGGCGGGGTACGTCGGTGAGGATGTCGAGAACATCCTCCTCAAGCTGATCCAAGCCGCGGACTACGACGTCAAGCGCGCCGAGACCGGCATCATCTACATCGACGAGGTCGACAAGATCGCTCGCAAGAGCGAGAACCCGTCGATCACGCGCGACGTCTCCGGCGAGGGTGTGCAGCAGGCCCTGCTCAAGATCCTCGAGGGCACGCAGGCCAGTGTCCCGCCGCAGGGTGGACGCAAGCACCCGCACCAGGAGTTCATCCAGATCGACACGACCAACGTCCTCTTCATCGTCGCCGGTGCCTTCGCCGGGCTCGAGAAGATCGTGTCGGACCGCATCGGCAAGCGCGGCCTCGGCTTCGGCGCCGAGGTCCACTCCAAGGCCGAGATCGACACGCAGGACCACTTCGCCGAGGTCATGCCCGAGGATCTGATCAAGTTCGGTCTGATTCCCGAGTTCATCGGTCGTCTGCCGGTCGTCGCGTCGGTCACGCATCTCGACAAGGAGTCCCTCGTGACCATCCTGTCGGAGCCGAAGAACGCTCTGGTGAAGCAGTACACGCGCCTGTTCGACATGGACGGTGTCGAATTGGAGTTCACCCCGGACGCGCTGGACGCGATGGCCGAGCAGGCCATCCATCGCGGCACGGGTGCTCGTGGACTGCGCGCGATCATGGAGGAAGTGCTCAACCCGGTCATGTTCGACATCCCCAGTCGTGACGACGTGGCGAAGGTGGTCGTGACGGCGGAGACCGTGAACGACAACGTGCTCCCCACCATCGTGCCGCGCAAGCCGGACCGGCCGGAACGGCGCGAGAAGAGCGCCTGACCCCCTCAGCTCGATCGAGAGCCCCGACGACCGATGGTCGCCGGGGCTCTCGTGCGTCGGGGCTCTGGAACGTCGGGGGTAGGGTCGCCGCCATGCGCGTCGCGATCACGTACTGCACCCAGTGTCAGTGGCTCCTGCGAGCCGGATGGATGGCGCAGGAACTGCTGCAGACTTTCGGATCCGACCTCACCGAGGTGGCGCTGATTCCCGGCACCGGCGGAGTCTTCCGCGTCGTGGTGGGGGAGTCCGTGGTGTGGGATCGCAAGGAGCGCGGCGGTTTTCCCGAGATCACCGTCCTGAAGCAACTCGTTCGAGACGAGGTCGACCCGGAGCGCGACCTCGGGCACGCGGACCGTCCCTAGACGCGCTCGAACACCGCCGCGAGTCCCTGGCCGCCGCCGATGCACATCGTCTCGAGGCCGTACCGCACGTCTCGTCGCACCATCTCGTGAGCGAGGGTGGTCAGGATGCGTGCGCCGGTCGCGCCGACCGGGTGGCCGAGGGAGATGCCCGAGCCGTGCGGGTTGAGCCGAGGGTCGGCGGGGTCCATCGACCATTCGGTCAGCACCGACAACACCTGGGCGGCGAACGCCTCGTTCAGTTCGACGACGTCCATGTCGTCGAGGGTGAGGCCGAGCCGGCCGAGAACGGCGGCCGTCGCCGGGACCGGGCCGATGCCCATCGTCGCCGGCGCGACACCGGCCACCGCCCATCCGGCGAGTCGGACCAGGGGTGTCAGCCCCAGCGCTGCGGCCCTGTCCGCCGTGGTGACGAGGCAGAGCGCGGCGCCGTCGTTCTGGCCGCTGGCGTTGCCGGCGGTGACCGTCGATTCCGGATCGATCGTTCCGCGGATCGGGCGGAGCCGGGACAGCGACTCGAGGGTGGTGTCGGCTCGGGGATGCTCGTCGTCGGTGACGACGACGGGATCGCCCCTGCGCCGAGGCACCGTGACGGGCACGATCTCCTCGGCGAAGACGCCGCTCCGTTGCGCCGCGACGGCGCGCTGGTGGGACTGCACCGCGAAGGCGTCCTGGTCGGCGCGTGGCACACCGTACTGCTCGCGGAGGTTCTCGGCCGTCTCGATCATCCCACCGGGCACGGGAAAGTGTGTGCCGCCGGCCGTGATCCGGGCCCGTGCGAGCCTGTCCTGGAGGGGCACGGAGTCGGCGCCGACGCCCCACCGCACACCGTCGGTGTAGAACTCGGTGGAGCTCATCGACTCCACGCCGCCCGCGAGCACGACGTCGCTCACGCCCGTGGAGACCTGCATGCAGGCGTCGAGAACGGCCTGCAGCCCGGACCCGCAGCGGCGGTCGACCTGGCGGCCGGGGACGCCGATGCCGAGCCCCGCATCGAGTGCGGCGACGCGTCCGATCGCCGGTGCCTCGCCGTTCGGTGCGCCCTGCCCGAGGATCACGTCGTCGATGTCGGCGCCGGACAGCCCGGTGCGCGAGAGGATCTCGATGATCACGGCAGACGCGAGGTCCGCTGCGGGAACGGTCTTCAGGGCCCCGCCGAAGCGGCCCACGGGGGTGCGCAGCGGAGCGCAGATGACGGCGTCGAGCATGGCGTGGTCTCGTCTCGTGTGTCGGTGGTCGGGTGGGGGGAGAGGTCAGGAGGTGCGGGCTGCGTCCGACCGCGACGCGACGCGGGCGAGATCGGCGTCGATGGCGGCCGCGGTGCTCAGCAGCGCCGGCACGACGGTGGTTCTCAACTCGTCGAGCGAGTAGCGCGCCGCGGGAGTGCTGATGTTGACCGCGGCGGTGACGGCGCCGCCGTGCCCGTGCAGCGGCGCGGCGATCGAGCGGAGTCCGATCTCGAGTTCCTGGTCGACGATGCAGAAGCCCTGTGTCCGAACGAGATCGAGTTCGGCGCGCAGGCTCGACTCCGTCGTCACCGTCCGTCCCGTGAGGTCGCGGAGGTCGGTGCGCGCGAGAAGGTTCGCGAGAGCGTTCTCGTCGACACCGGCCCACAGGACTCTGCCCATCGAGGTGGCGTAGGCGGGGAAACGGGTGCCGATGGTGATGGACACGGTCATGATGCGACTCACCGGGACCCGGGCGACGTAGACGACGTCGAGGTCGTCCAGGACGGACACCGACGAGGACTCGTGCACGCGCGCGGTCAAGGCCTCGAGATGCGGTCCGGCGATCTCGGGGAGCGAGAGCGACGAGAGGTACGAGTAGCCGAGATCGAGGACCCTCGGAGTCGGCGCGAAGGTGGTGCCGTCGGTGCGGACGTACCCGAGTTCGACCAGGGTGAGCAGGAAGCGACGGGCCGTGGCGCGGGTGAGATCGGTGGCTCGGGCGACCTCGGACAGCGTGCGACGGGGATGGTCCGCGTCGAAGGCCCGGATCACCGCGAGTCCGCGGGCGAGGGACTGCACGTGATCCGCGGCGGCAGCGCGGGTCTGCGGCGGTGCGGGCTCGGTCATGGGGTCCTCTCCTCGTCGGCTCGGATGCGCGTGTCTCATTGAAGCACAGTGTTCGCATGGCGGACTTCTGTTCACTTGTCGAACAGTGCGTTAGGGTCACGGTCATGATGAACAAGGTGGTGGCCTCGGCCGCCGAGGCGGTGGCCGACATCCCGAGCGGATCGTCGATCGCGGTGGGCGGATTCGGTCTGGTCGGTGTGCCGGAGCTGTTGATCGCTGCACTGCTCGATCAGGGTGCGACCGATCTCGAGACCATCAGCAACAACTGCGGGACCGACGGCTTCGGGTTGGGAATCCTGTTGGAGCAGGGCCGGATCCGCAGGACCGTCAGCTCGTACGTCGGGTCGAACAAGGAGTTCGCCCGCCAGTACCTCGGCGGTGAACTCGAAGTGGAGCTGACACCGCAGGGCACGCTCGCCGAGCGGCTGCGAGCGGGCGGCGCCGGAGTCCCGGCCTTCTTCACCCCCGCGGGGGTGGGGACCCAGGTCGCCGAGGGCGGGCTGCCACAGCGGTACGACGGCGCCGGCGGGGTCGCTCTCGCCTCGGCCCCGAAGGAGACGCGCGAGTTCGACGGTGTCACCCATGTCCTCGAGCGCGGGATCGCCGCCGACTTCGCACTGGTGCACGCCTGGAAGGGTGATCGGTACGGCAATCTCGTCTACCGGGCCAGCGCCCGCAACTTCAATCCACCGGCAGCGGAGTCGGGGCGCATCACCATCGCCCAGGTGGAGCATCTGGTCGAGCCGGGGGAGCTGACGCCCGAGGACGTGCACACGCCCGGAATCCACGTTCAGCGCGTCGTCGTCGTCGGGCCCGTGACGGTCGGGATCGAGCGCAGGACGGTGCGGTCATGACCCCGACTCCGCGCACACGGGACGAGATGGCGGCACGGGTGGCCGCCGAACTCGAGGACGGGCAGTACGTGAACCTGGGCATCGGTATGCCCACGTTGATCCCGGCCCACATTCCCCCCGACAGGACCGTGATCCTGCACTCGGAGAACGGAGTTCTGGGCGTGGGCCCGTACCCCACCGAGGACGAACTCGATCCCGAGCTGATCAATGCCGGCAAGGAGACCGTCACCGTGCTCCCGGGGGCCTCGTTCTTCGACTCGGCACAGTCCTTCGGCATGATCCGCGGCGGCGCCGTGGACGTCGCCGTCCTCGGCGCGATGCAGGTGGACAGCCGCGGTGATCTCGCCAACTGGATGATCCCCGGCCACATGGTCAAGGGGATGGGCGGCGCGATGGACCTGGTCCACGGAGCGCGACGCGTCATCGTGATGATGGAACACGTCTCCCGCAGCGGGGAGCCCAAGATCGTCGAGAGGTGCACGCTCCCGCTCACCGGTCGCGGCTGCGTGCACCGCATCATCACCGATCTGGCGGTCCTCGACGTCACGGCGGACGGGCTCGAACTGATCGAGACCGCACCCGGTGTGGGGGTCGACGACGTCCTCGCGGCGACGGGCGCCGAGGTCCGCGTCCGGACGTAGCGTTACCGTTTCCTTCTCATGGTCGACTCACTCACCGACGGACTGAAGGTCCGCCACCTGACGATGATGGGCCTCGGCTCCGCGATCGGCGCCGGGCTGTTCCTGGGCACCGGCGCCGGCATCGCCGCCGCGGGACCCGCCGTCCTCCTGTCCTACGCCCTCGCCGGCTTCCTCGTGATCCTCGTCATGCGCATGCTCGGCGAGATGGCCGCCGCCTCGCCGTCGTCGGGATCGTTCTCGACCTACGCCGAGATGGCGTTCGGCCGCACCGCCGGCTTCGTCACCGGCTGGCTGTACTGGTTCACCCTCGTGATGGTCATGGGCGCCGAGATGACCGGCGCCGCAGCCTTCATGGGTGCATGGTTCGACGTGGATCCGTGGATCCCCGCCCTCGTGGCCATGGTCGTCTTCGCCGCGATCAACCTCGCGAAGGTGTCGAACTTCGGCGAGTTCGAGTTCTGGTTCGCCGCCATCAAGGTCACCGTCATCATCGGGTTCCTCGTCGTCGGGACGTTGCTGGTGTTCGGCCTGCTCCCCGGTTCGGCCCCTGTCGGCGCCGCCAACTTCACCGGTCTCGGTGGGTTCGCGCCCAATGGCGTCTCGGGCATCGCCGCGGGGCTGCTGGTCGTGGCGTTCGCCTTCGGCGGCATCGAGATCGTGACCATCGCGGCGGCCGAGTCGAAGGACCCGGCCCTGTCGGTGGGGCGCGCGGTGCGCAGCGTCGTGTGGCGCATCAGCGTCTTCTACCTCGGGTCGATCCTGGTGATCACGTTGCTGCTGCCGTGGAACCGTCTCGACGAGGCGCAGTCGGCCGCGGAGAGCCCGTTCACGCTGGTGCTGCAGCAGGCGAACCTCTCCGGGGTGGTCGGCTTCATGGAGGCCGTCATCGTGCTGTCACTGCTCAGTGCCTTCAACGCGCAGATCTACGCGACCAGCCGGATGATGTACTCGCTGGCGCTGCGGGAAGGCCGGAGGCCGGCCGGTGGTGGGCGGGAAGGCCGGAGGGGGCCGTTGGCGCGGGTGGATGCGTCGGGGGTCCCGCGTGCCGCGCTGCTCGTCTCGGTGTTCTTCGGCTTCGTGGCCGTGCTGCTGAACTATCTCGACCTCGACGGTCTGCTGACGTTCCTGCTCAACGCCGTGGGCGCGTCCCTGTTGGCGATCTGGGCGGTGACGGTGGCGTCGCAGCTACGACTACGAAGCCGTCTGGAGGCGGCAGGTCCACTGCCCGTTCGCATGTGGGCGTTCCCGTACCTCAGCTGGGTGGCGCTCGCGCTCCTCGTGGGCCTGACCGTGCTCATGCTGACGGACGCGTCGTCCCGTCGTCAGGTACTCGCCACCCTCGCGGTGCTCGTGCTGTTGACCGTCGTCGGTCTGATCACCGGGCGTCGTCGGGCGGCGGCTCGCTGATCACACGGTGGGCGTGGGTGTAGACGTTCATACCGTCTCCGCGGAGGAAGCCGACGACAGTCAGGCCGGACTCGTCGGCGAGGTCGACGGCGAGCGACGACGGCGCGGACACCGCGGCGAGGATCGGGATCCCGGCCATGACGGCCTTCTGCGCGAGCTCGAAGGATGCGCGTCCGCTGACCATGAGCACCGTTCCCGTGAGGGGAACCCGTCCTTCGAGCACCGCCCACCCGATCACCTTGTCCACGGCGTTGTGTCGGCCTACGTCCTCCCGCACCGCGAGAAGCGTGCCATCCGTGTCGAAGAGCGCGGCCGCGTGCAGCCCGCCCGTGGACGCGAAGATGCGCTGGTGCTCGCGGAGGGTGTCCGGGAGCGTGGTCAGGACGGTCGTCGTGACTGTCGCGCCGTCGGCTCCGGGGGAGTGGCGGGTCTTGAGCCGCACCGCATCGAGTGACGCCTTGCCGCAGACGCCGCAGGACGACGTCGTGTAGAAGTTCCGTTCGACCCCGGGGTCGGGTGGTGGGACGTGCGGTGCCAGAGCGAGATCGAGCACGTTGTAGGTGTTGAGCCCCTCGTCGTCGACACCGTCGCAGTACCGTGCGGCCAGAATGTCGTCGCGGCCGCCGATGACGCCCTCGGTGGCGAGGAACCCGTGCGCGAGTTCGACGTCGTGTCCGGGCGTACGCATGGTGACGGCCAACGCCTTGCCGCCGACGCGTAACTCCAACGGTTCCTCGGCGACCACGGTGTCGGGCCGTGACGAGCGGTGCGGTCCGCGGATGCGGACGACCGGTCGGCGGACGGTGGCGCGGCCCATCAGTGGTGGCTCTCGTGCGACGTGCTCATCACTCCATAGTGGACCCGCGTCGGCTCGGCGCGCGGACGGACCCGTGTCCGAGGCGGCGGTGCATAAGTTAGCCTTGCCTACACCAGGGGGGCTGGGTCCCCGCCGTCCATCGAAGGGACCACCTCACCATGGCCATGTCGGCCGGCGTCTCACGTCGTTCTTTCCTCCTCGGTGCCACCGGCGCGATCGTCGCGGTGGCCGCTGCGTGCAGCAGTTCCGACTCCGGCGGATCGCAGGACTCCGGCGCGACCGTGTCCACGAAGTACGGCGAGGTCAGCGTGCCGTCGGATCCGCAGCGCGTCGTCAGCGTCGGGTACAACGACCAGGACACCCTGCTCGCGCTGGGTGTCGTTCCGGTCGGAGTGTTCGACTGGTACGGCGACTACCCGTCCGCGACCTGGCCCTGGGCGCAGTCTGCGCTGGGGGGCGCCGCACCGGCGATCGTCGGGACCGCGTCCGAGGGCATCGACGTGGAGAAGGTGGCGTCGGCAGGCCCCGATCTCATCGTCGGTACCTATGCCGGTATCACGCAGTCGGAGTTCGACTCGCTGTCCCAGCTCGCCCCGACCGTCACCCAGCCGACCGGTTTCGTCGACTACGGCATTCCGTGGCGCGACCAGACCGCACTGCTCGGCCAGGCGCTCGGTCGGGCTGATCAGGCGAGCACGCTGATCACCGATCTCGAGCGCGAGTTCGCCGACACGGCTGCCGCCAACCCGTCGTTCGCCGGCAAGACGGTGCTGCTCGGAGCGCTGCAGGGGCCCGGACAGTTCGGTGTCTACGGCGCGCAGGACCCGAAGGTGCGCTTCCTCAACGAACTGGGCTTCGTGAATCCGCCGGTCGTCGACCAGGTGGGCGAGCGCAACTTCGCCACCGTGAGCACCGAGCAGTTGTCTCTCGCCGACGTCGACGTGCTCGTCTGGTACGCCGGTGGCGGCTTCGGTGACAAGCTTCGTGCCGAGCTGGCGGCCACTCCCGTCTACCAGCAGCTGTCCGCCGTCCAGGAGAATCGCGTGATCATTCTCGAGGACGAGGCGGCCGAGGCCATGGCGTGGAGCACCGTGCTCAGCCTGCCGTTCGCGTTGCAGGAGATCCCCGGTCGGCTGGCACCCCTCGTGCGCTGACACGCCCGGTCGCGGATCGGCCGGCGGTACTGTCGGCGGCGTGACCGTGCTGATCATCGGCGACGCCGACCGTCCGGACTCGGCCGGTGAGAGCCCGGGCCGATTCGCGGTGCGAGGTCCGGAGTCGGACGCGTGGTTCGACGCCGAGACGGACCGTGCGGTGGTCGGCTGGCGCTGTGTGCTGATCGGTTCCGCAGCCGATGTCGCGGTCTACCGTGAGCTGGCGCTGCGGGCGGGCGCAGAACCCGACGAGATCTCCGTCGTCGTCACGCAGGACGGCAGTGTCGACGTCTACTGCCCGGTGTGCGGAACGGTCGGACCGGCACCGCCCTGTGGGTCCTGCGGTGCGAATCTCGTGGTGACCGACTATGTCTCGAGCCGTCTCGCTGCTCGCCTCGGCGTTCCGGACGCCGCGTCGTGACACTGCGGGTGGTCCACTCGACCGCGGTCACTCCGGACGGTGCGGTGCGGCGCATCGACCTCGCGCCGCTGCGCTCGGGGGACGCGCTGCCGTCGTTCGTGCCCGGAAGCCACGTGGTGGTGCGCTGCGGCGACGACGCGTCCGCCCCGTACAACGCCTATTCCCTGATCGGGCCGCCGCACGCCCCGTCCCTCTACTCGTGCGCGGTACTCGCCGTCTGCGCCGGGTCGCGATGGCTGCAGAGCCGGCGCCCGGGTGACCTCGTCGAGGTCGACACTCCGCGCAGCACCTTCGCTCCGGTTCTCCGTGCGCGGAGGCACCTGCTGGTGGCCGGCGGGATCGGCATCACGCCGATCCTGTCCCTGGCGCGGTGGCTCGGGTCGACCGCCGAGGTGCACTACGTCCACCGGCCGGAACGCGGCGCGTTCGCCGAGGACGTGGCCACGTCGTGCGATGCGCGGATCAGCACCACCCGCGAGGACTTCACGAGCGGACTGGCGGACGCGCTCACCCGGCAGCCACTGGGAACTCACCTGTTCGTCTGCGGGCCACCCTCTCTCGTCGAAGCGACGCTGACTGCCGCGCGTGCGGTGGGCTGGCCGGAGAGCCGTCTGCACACCGAGGCGTTCATCCGCCCCGATACTCCTCGCCGGTCGTTCGTGCTCGAACTCGCGCGCAGCGGTCGCACCCTGCCGGTGTCGGCCGACGAGTCGGTGCTGGACGTCCTCGACACTGCCGCCGTGTCCGTCGACCGGCAGTGTCGTCACGGTGTCTGCGGTCGGTGTCGGACGCCCGTGCTCGCGGGCGCCGTCGATCATCGCGACCTGTTCCTGTCCGACGACGAACGCACACGGTCGGATTCGATGATGGTCTGCGTGTCCCGCGCCGCGGGGGACCGTCTGGTGGTGGACCTGTGACCGACCTACGGGCCTTCCCGTTCCCCTTCGACGGTGACACGTACCGGTACAGCACGAATCTCGAACCGGCGCGCACGGCTCATCGGACCGCCGCGGGCGGCTGGGGTGAGCACGTCGTCGAACCGGGCACCGACTATCGGGACGCGCTGGCCGAACGCGCCCGCATCCTCGCACGGGACCCCCGGCGAGCGGTGTCGTTGCCGCACATGGCGCCGGCCGGGTGGGACGCGCTCGAGACGGTGCTGACCGAACTGCACCGCAGCATGCCCGACGAGACGACGCTCGATCTCGACGACGGGCGTGTCCGTTTCTCGAACAGATTGTCCGGCACCAGCATCGACGTCGCCAGAGGTGACCCGAGCGTCGACCCACTGCTGCTGGCGGCGGGGGAGACCCCGGACGATCTGGTCCTGCTGGACACCCGCGGCGGCGAGCTGTTCGCCGACGCGGGCGTGGTGACGTTCGCGTCGGGGTGGTCCGTGAACTTCGCTCTGGGTGCGAGCTTCGAGGACATCCACGGTCCCGTCCCGCGTGTCCGGGAGGAAGGGGTCGTGGCGCGGGTGCGCGCGTTCCTCCTCGGGCTGGGTGCGGGATTGACCGTGCGGCGCACCAACTGGTCGCTCGGGGTCGATCATCGGCTCGACGCCTCTCTGGAGACGCGCGGGGAGTGGGCACGCGCGCGACGGCACCTCGAGACCGCGTCCGTCGACGAGGTCGGCCGGCGCCTCTGCCTGCGGGTCGAGGTGCAGCACCTGACGCGCCTCGCTCCGTCCGGTGCGATCCTCTTCCTCATCCGCACCCATCAGGCCTCGCTCGACGAACTCGCCGCGGTGCCCGGCTGGGCGGAGCGCGTCGTCGCGGTCACCGCGGAGCTGCCGCGTGACATGGCCGACTACAAGGGGCTGACCGCGCTGCGACCGGCGATCGACCGCTGGTGGCGGAGCAGACGTCGCGCGGTGCTCGGGTGATCGCCTAGGTTCGGGGGCATGACCGACGCGAGCGCTTTCCGGACTCCCGACGCCTACCTCGACCTTCCCCGCATCGCGGGCCTCGCACTGTCCGTCGACGGAGCGTCGCTCGTCACCACGATGTCCGAGCTGAATGCCGCACGGACGAAGTACGTCTCGAGTCTGTGGTCCATCGCGACGGACGGCACGTCGGCGCCGCGCCGGCTCACCCGGTCCGCCACCGGTGACTCCGCACCGACCTTCGCCGCGAACGGCGACCTGCTCTTCGTGCGAGCGGAGTCCGGTGACGACGACGCACCGTCCGCGGTGTGGGCGCTGTCCGCGCGGGGCGGAGAGGCCCGCAGAGTCGCGCACCGCGGCGGAGGGGTCGGGGGAGTCGTGGCCGCGTCCGACGCGCCGGTGTTCGCTGTCTCCGGTGAGGTTCTGGGCGACGTCGACCGTGACGAGACGCTGCGCGCGCTGCGGAAGGACAAGGCCGTCTCCGCGATCCTGCACAGCGGATATCCGATGCGGCACTGGGACAGCGACCTCGGTCCGGCGTCCACGCACGTCTTCGTGGGGAACCTCGGCGACACCGAGGACACCGACGTCGCACTGCGGACGGTGACGCCGCGACCCGGCGGTTCGGCGGGCGGCGGCGCGTACCGCGACACCTCCGTCGCGGTGGCTCCCGACGGCTCGTGGCTGGTGGCCACACGCAGGGTCGCGGGAGCCGATGCCACCACACGGCACGTGCTCGTCCGGATCGACACCTCGGACGGTGCCGACGCCGTGCTGGTCGACGACCCGGTGGCCGACGTCGGAGCCCCTGCCGTCTCGCCGGACGGAACGCGCGTCGCCTTTGTGCGCGAGACGCATCCGGAACCGGATGCGGCGCCGCGGACCACGCTGCACGTCCTCGACCTGACGACCGGGCTGCCGGAGCAGTGGGCGGCCGGGTGGGACCGGTGGCCGTCGTCGCCGGTGTGGTCCGCCGACGGGCGCAGCATCCTGGTGACGGCGGACGACGACGGCCGGGCACCGATCTTCGTCGTGACGCGCGACGCGGCCCGCCGCCTGACGCAGGACGACCACGCCTACACCGACCTGCGCCCGGCTCCGGACGGTGATGTCGTCCACGCGCTGCGCTCGTCGTATCTCGTTCCGCCGCATCCGGTCCGGATCACGCTCGTCGACGGTGCGGTGACCGAGCTGCGATCACCGGCCGCCACGCCGGCACTGCCGGGCACCCTCGAGGACATCGAGACCACCGCCGAGGACGGTGTGCGGGTGCGCGCCTGGTTGGCTCTCCCAACGGGCACGTCCGCCGACTGGCCCGCGCCGCTGGTGCTGTGGGCGCACGGCGGACCGCTCGGATCGTGGAACGCCTGGTCGTGGCGCTGGAATCCGTGGATGCTGGTGGCCCAGGGATTCGCCGTCCTGCTCCCCGATCCGGCACTGTCCACCGGGTACGGGCAGGCGTTCGTGCAGCGCGGCTGGGGCCGATGGGGGACGGAGCCCTACACGGACCTGATGGCCGTCACCGACGCCGTCGAGCAACGCGAGGACATCGACTCCACGCGCACGGCGATGATGGGCGGCTCGTTCGGCGGCTACATGGCCAACTGGGTCGCAGGTCACACCGACCGCTTCCGGGCGATCGTCTCGCACGCCGGTCTGTGGGCGCTGGACCAGTTCGGTCCCACCACCGACGAGGCGTCGTACTGGGCGCACGAGATGACGCCGGAGATGGCGTTCGAGAACTCACCGCACCTGGCCGTCGCGGACATCGTCACCCCGATGCTGGTGATCCACGGCGACAAGGACTATCGCGTGCCCGTGGGCGAAGCGCTGCGGTTGTGGTGGGAGCTGTTGTCCGAGTCCGGTTCTCCCGCCGACGAGAACGGGGAGACCGTGCACCGGTTCCTGTACTTCCCCGACGAGAACCACTGGATCCTCTCGCCGCAGCACACCGCCGTCTGGTATGGCGCCGTGCACGCCTTCCTGGCCGAGCACGTACTCGGACAATCCACTCCGATGCCCGAGATCCTCGCGGCGCGACCGGGCCGGACCGTCGATCCCGACGCGCACTAGAATCACCCGGTGACCAGATCGACGACAGCGCCCGACGAGAACCCTGCCGACCGCCTGCCCAAGGCCTGGAATCCCGGTGACGTGGAAGCAGGCCTCTACCAGGGATGGGTCGACTCCGGGTACTTCGTCGCCGATCCGGACAGCGCGAAGCCGGGGTACTCGATCGTGCTCCCGCCGCCCAACGTCACCGGCAGCCTGCACATGGGCCACGCCCTCGATCACACATTGATGGACGTCCTGTCCCGTCGCAAGCGGATGCAGGGCTACGAGGTGCTGTGGCTTCCCGGCATGGACCACGCGGGCATCGCCACGCAGTCGCTCGTGGAGAAGCAACTCGTCGCCGAGGGAACGTCCAAGGACGAACTGGGTCGGGACGCCTTCATCGAGAAGGTGTGGGAGTGGAAGCGTGAGTCCGGCGGCACCATCGGCGAGCAGATGCGCCGGATCGGTGACGGCGTCGACTGGAGCCGCGAGCGGTTCACGATGGACGAGGGCCTCTCGCGTGCTGTCCAGACCATGTTCAAGCTGCTCCACGATCGTGGCCTGATCTACCGCGCCGAGCGCCTCGTCAACTGGTCGCCGGTGCTGAAGACGGCGATCTCCGACATCGAGGTCAAGTACGAGGACGTCGAGGGCGAACTGGTCTCGCTGCGCTACGGATCGTTGAACGACGACGAACCGCACGTGGTGGTCGCCACCACTCGTGTCGAGACGATGCTCGGCGACACCGCCGTCGCCGTTCACCCCGACGACGAGCGCTACCGGGACCTGGTGGGAACGACGCTTCCGCACCCGTTCCTCGACCGCGAGATCCCGGTCGTCGCCGACGACTACGTCGACCCCGAGTTCGGCACCGGCGCCGTGAAGATCACGCCGGCACACGACCCCAACGACTTCGAGATGGGTCTCCGGCACAGCTTGCCGATGCCGTCGATCATGGACACGTCGGGCCGGATCGCCGACACCGGAACGCAGTTCGACGGTATGGACCGCTTCGAGGCTCGTGTCGCCGTGCGCGAGGCACTCGCGGAGCAGGGCCGCGTCGTCGCCGAGAAGCGTCCGTACGTCCACAGTGTCGGCCACTCCGAGCGCAGCGGCGAGCCCATCGAGCCGCGACTCTCCCTCCAGTGGTGGGTGAACGTCTCCACGTTGGCGGCCTCCGCCGGCGACGCCGTGCGCGACGGGCGCACCGTGGTGCACCCGAAGAGTCAGGAACCGCGGTGGTTCGCGTGGGTCGACGACATGCACGACTGGTGCATCTCGCGCCAGCTGTGGTGGGGGCACCGCATCCCCATCTGGTACGGACCCGACGGTGAGACGGTCTGCCTGGGCCCCGACGAGACGCCGCCCGAGGGCTGGGTGCAGGACCCGGACGTGTTGGACACGTGGTTCTCGTCCGGCCTGTGGCCCTTCTCGACGATGGGCTGGCCCGACCGCACTCCCGACCTCGAGAAGTTCTATCCCACCAGCGTTCTCGTCACGGGTTACGACATCCTGTTCTTCTGGGTCGCCCGCATGATGATGTTCGGCACCACCGTCGGCGACGAGCTGCCCGGTCCGGTGCCGTTCCGCGACGTGTTCCTGCACGGGCTGGTGCGCGACGAGTTCGGCCGCAAGATGTCGAAGTCGAAGGGCAACGGCATCGACCCTCTCGACTGGGTCGACCGATTCGGTGCGGATGCACTGCGTTTCACGCTGGCGCGCGGCGCCCATCCCGGCGGTGACCTCTCGGTCGGCGAGGACAACGCGCAAAGTTCGCGCAACTTCGCCACCAAGCTGTTCAACGCCACCAAGTTCGCGTTGATGAACGGCGCTGTGGTGCAGGATCTCCCGGCCCGCGAGACGCTCACGGACGCCGACCGCTGGATCCTCGACCGGCTGGCGACGGTGCGCGCCGAGGTGGACGACGCGCTGGACCGCTACGAGTTCGGCAAGGCGTGCGAGGCGCTGTACCACTTCGCCTGGGACGAGGTCTGCGACTGGTACCTCGAACTGGCCAAGGTGCAGTTCTCGTCGGAGAGCGCGGCGGAACCCACTCGTATCGTCCTCGGTGTCGTGCTCGACTCCATTCTCCGCCTGCTGCATCCGGTCGTCCCGTTCGTCACCGAGACGCTGTGGAAGGCGCTCACGGGCGGCGAGAGCATCGTGGTCGCACCGTGGCCGAAGGAGACCGGGGTCGGAGCCGATCCCGTCGCGTTGCAACGCGTGTCCGACATGCAGAAGCTCATCACCGAGGTGCGCCGCTTCCGCAGCGACCAGGGCGTGAAGCCGAAGCAGAAGGTCCCGGCGCGGCTGCTCGGGGTCGAGGAGGCGGACCTCACGGCACAGATCCCCGCGACCCGTGCGCTCGCCTTCCTGACGGAGCCGGAGGAGGACTTCGCCGAGACGGCGTCCATCGAGGTCCGATTCTCGCTCGGTACCGTCGTCGTCTCCGTCGACACGTCCGGCACCGTCGACGTGGCGGCCGAGCGCAAGCGCGCCGAGAAGGATCTCGCGGCCGCGGAGAAGGAACTCGCCGCGACCACGGCCAAGCTGGGCAACGAGGCCTTCATCGGCAAGGCCCCCGAGGCGGTCGTGAACAAGATCCGCGCACGGCAGCAGATCGCCCGCGAGGACGTCGAGCGCATCACCGCACGTCTGCGTGAGATGGGGCCGGCGTGAGCTATCCGGGAAACTCCGGGCCGGAGGGGGTGACGGGACCCTCGCCGGTCGATCTCGCCGAGTTCACGCTGGTGGAGTCCGAACTGGACCAGCGCTGGGGCGAGACGACCATCGAGCCGTCGCTCACGCGCATCAGTGCGCTGATGGACCTGCTCGGGTCCCCGCAGGCGAGCTACCCGTCCATCCACGTCGCGGGCACCAACGGCAAGACGTCGGTCACCCGGATGATCGAGTCGCTGCTGCGGGCGTTCCACCGGCGCACCGGTCGCACCACCAGCCCCCACCTGCAGTTGGCCACCGAGCGGATCGCCGTCGACGGGGTGCCGCTGACCCCTCGCCAGTACGTCGACACGTACCGCGACATCCTGCCGTACGTCGAGATGATCGACGCGCAGTCGGAGGCCGCGGGCGGGCCCAGAATGAGCAAGTTCGAGGTGGTGACCGCGATGGCGTTCGCGGCGTTCGCGGAGGCCCCGGTCGACGTCGCCGTCGTCGAGGTGGGTCTCGGCGGGCGGTGGGACGCCACCAACGTGGTGGACGCGCAGGTCTCCGTCATCACCCCGATCGGTATCGACCACATCGAGTACCTCGGTACCGATCTGGCCGGTATCGCCGCGGAGAAGGCCGGCATCATCAAGAAGGCCCCCGAACGGCTCGATCCAGTCGACACGGTGGCGGTTCTCGACGAGCAGCAACCCGAGGTCACCGACGTGCTGTTGCGGCGTGCCGTGGAGATGGACGCGGCGGTGGCCCGCGCCGGGTCCGAGTTCGTGGTCCTGGCCCGTCGCGTCGCGGTCGGCGGTCAGCAGCTCGAGCTCCGCGGCCTCGGCGGCGTGTACGACGACATCTTCCTTCCGCTCCACGGTGAACACCAGGCGCGCAACGCCTCGCTGGCCCTCGCGGCGGTCGAGGCGTTCTTCGGCGCGGGTGCCGACCACGGACTCGACGTCGAGACGGTGCGCGAGGGTTTCGCCTCGGTGGTGAACCCGGGCCGACTCGAGCGGGTGCGCAACGCACCGACGGTCTTCGTCGACGCCGCGCACAACCCGCACGGCGCCGCCGCACTCGCCGCGACGCTGACGGCCGAGTTCGACTTCCGCAAGCTCGTCGGCGTCGTGTCCGTGATGAAGGACAAGGACGTCGACGGCATTCTGCAGGCACTCGAACCCGTACTCGACGAGATCGTCGTGACCCACAACGGCTCCCCGCGCGGGCTCGACGTCGAGGCACTCGCCGACGCCGCCGTGGCCAAGTTCGGCGACGAGCGTGTCGTCGTCGCGGAGACGCTCCCGGACGCACTCGAGATCGCGATCGGCATCGCGGAGGACGTCGCGGACGAGGGTGAGGCCGTCTCCGGTGCCGGCGTCGTCGTCACGGGATCCGTGGTGACCGCCGGTGCGGCACGCACTCTCTTCGGGAAGGACCCGGTATGACAGTCCCCGAGGCGGGCCAGGTCCCGCCGCCCGCACGCGATCCGTGGAAGGGGTTCCGCGGCGTCTGCGCCGGCACCCTCGTCCTCGAGGCGATCGTCGTCTTCCTGTCCCTCCCGGTCGTCGCGACCGTCGGCGGCGGACTCACGTGGATCAGTGGGACGTACATCATCGCGCTGGGCGTGGTCATGCTGCTCGGTGCAGGACTGCAGGGTCGGTCGTGGGCTCTGTCCTTCGATCTCGCGCTGCAGGTCCTGGTGATCCTCGGCTTCTTCGCGCACCCGTCGATCGCCGTCGTGGGCGTGCTGTTCCTCGCCGTGTGGGTGTACCTGCTGTATCTGCGCCGCGATCTCCGCAAGCGCATCGCCGAGGGCCGGTTGCCGAGCCAGCGAGAATGACGCCGGTGCTCCGGGGCCGATCGAGGGTCCTCTAGGCTCAGCGCTCGTGACCGAACGCACTCTCGTACTGATCAAGCCGGACGGCGTCGAACGTCGCTACGTCGGCGACATCCTCGGCCGTATCGAGCGCAAGGGGCTCGACCTCGTCGCCCTGAAGCTCCTGACGGTGGACCGCGAGGTGGCGGAGAAGCACTACGCCGAGCACGCCGAGCGGCCGTTCTTCCCCGACCTCATCGAGTTCATCACCTCGGGACCGCTCGTCGCGGCGGTGCTCGAGGGTCCTCGTTCCATCGAGGCCTTCCGTCAGATCGCCGGTGGCACCGACCCCGTGGCCAAGGCGACGCCCGGCACCATCCGCGCCGACCTCGCGCTGGACGGACAGAAGAACCTGGTCCACGGCTCCGACTCGCCCGAGTCCGCTGCTCGTGAGATCGCGCTCTGGTTCCCCGAGCTCGGCTGACGCTCCACCTCGAGTCCCACCCCCGACCGCCGGGCCGCACCGCGAACCCCGCAGTGGCACGCGGCGGTCGGGGAGTGTGGGATACTGGCCTAGGTCGCGACGCGCACCACGCGAACGTGACCGGATGACAATCACGGACCGAAGCCCGTCATCGCGAACACGCGCAGGCATCGATGCGAGTCTCCTTCTCGCACCGCCGACGCGTCCCGCTGAAGATCAGGTGCTCGGATCGGCCATCCGCCCAGGCAGTGCGGTGACAGTCGCCGACCGTTCCGGTCGACGACCTGACGCAGTGCGAACCCGCTTTTTCGTCGGATCGTCCGATCCCGCGAACGAACCATGACTCCCGCGTGGCCGCGTGCCATTCGACGGACGACGCCCGATCGGGCACCTCGACCGTGGATGTTCGCGCCCGGGAGCCCGAGGAGAACACGTGGCCGACACCGTGCCGCCCCAGGAGCCGCTCGATCAGGGCGCCCCCACCTTCCCCGAGCGCATCCGCGTTCACGCGCTCGCCAAGCTGCTGGGAGTGACCAGCAAGCAGGTCGTCGCCCAGCTGGCCGAGATGGGCGTGGACGTCCGCAGCGTCCAGTCCAGCGTCGTTCGTGACGACGCGCAGACCGTCGCCTCCGCACTGGGTGCTCCGGCTCTCGACGCCGCCGACGTGGCAGATCTGCCCGCTGCCGAGAGCACACCTCCCGCTGCCGAGGAGACCAGCTCGGCGTCCACGGCCGACGAGAGTCCGGCGTCTCCCACCGAGCCGGACCTCTTCACGAACATCGAGACGGCCGAGGCGACGGCCCCGTCGTCCGCCGACCCCGCCACCGCGCCGCTGTTCCTGCAGCCCGAGGTCACCGAGGCGCCGAAGGCTCCCCGGACGCGGGCACGTCGCGCTCGATCCGCGCCGAAGAAGGCGGAGGTCGACGAGACCACGACAGCGGACGCACCCGAGGCCGAGGGCACTGCCGACGTGTCCACCCCTGTCGAGGTGTCCGCCCCCGCCGAGAGCACCCCCGCCGTCGAGACGGCGACCGAGTCCGACACCTCCTCGTCCGATGCCTCCGCGTCCGACGAGGGCACCGACGACGACGCGAACGAGCAGGACGGATCGTCCGGTCCTCGCCGCCGCCGCCGTGGCCGTCGTGGCCGTGGTCGTGGACGCGGCGACAACCAGAACGACGATCAGAGCGACGACGACGAGTCGGACGAGTCCGCCGCGGATCGCTCCGATGCGCCTGCCGCCGAGGACGCGACGGCGGAACCGGAGACCACGGACACGGACGACGCCGCGGAGGGCGACGACGCGCCGAAGCGCTCCTCGAGCCGCCGCTCGCGCAGCCGTCGTGGGTCGCGGGCGGACACGTCCGCCGACTCGGACGCGCCCGAGACCACCGATTCGACCGACGCGTCGAGCACGAGCGACACCACTGCCGGCGAGACGGAACCGTCCGCGGAGGACACCGACGGTGCCTCCGGGGAGAACGACGGTGCCTCCGGGGACAACGACGACGACTCGACCGGGGACAGCGCGAGCCGTCGTCGGCGCCGCCGTCGTCGCCGCAAGAGCGGTGGCGAGAGCGCGGACTCCGAGACCACGACCGACGACGATCCGCCCAACACGGTGGTGCACGAACGCGAGCCGCGTCAGCGCGCGGCCAAGTCCAAGGACGAGGTCCAGGGCATCACCGGGTCGACCCGGCTCGAGGCGAAGCGTCAGCGTCGCCGCGACGGTCGTGACGCCGGCCGTCGCCGTCCGCCGATCCTGACCGAGTCCGAGTTCCTCGCGCGCCGCGAGTCGGTGGACCGGACGATGGTCGTGCGCGAGAAGTCGCTGGCCGGGCACCCGGACCTGACCCAGGTCGCGGTGCTCGAGGACGGCGTTCTCGTCGAACACTTCGTCACCAGCACGGCCTCGGGCTCCATCGTGGGCAACGTGTACCTCGGCCGCGTGCAGAACGTGCTACCCAGCATGGAAGCCGCGTTCATCGACATCGGCAAGGGTCGCAACGGTGTGCTGTACGCCGGCGAGGTCGACTGGGACGCCGCCGGGCTGGGCGGCAACAGCCGCAAGATCGAGCAGGCCCTCAAGCCCGGTGACCAGGTGCTCGTGCAGGTCAGCAAGGATCCCGTCGGGCACAAGGGCGCCCGGTTGACCACGCAGATCTCGCTCGCCGGCCGCTTCCTGGTCTACGTGCCCGGTGGCTCGTCCACCGGCATCAGCCGCAAGCTGCCCGACAACGAGCGCAAGCGTCTCAAGGACATCCTGCGCGACATCGTCCCGTCCGAGGCCGGGGTCATCATCCGGACCGCGTCGGAGGGCGTCAGCGCCGAGGAGCTCGAGCGCGACGTCACCCGTCTGCAGGCGCAGTGGGCCACCGTCTCGGAGCGTTCGACGGGTGCCGAGGCGTCCAAGTCGTCGGCTCCGGTCACGCTGTACGAGGAGCCCGACCTCCTGGTCAAGGTGGTCCGCGATCTCTTCAACGAGGACTTCTCCAAGCTGGTCATCGAGGGCGACCGTGCCTGGTCGACGGTGCAGAACTACATCGAGACCGTCGCCCCCGACATGCTGCCCCGCGTCGAGCGGTACACCTCGGCGTCCAAGGACGTCGATGTCTTCGGTGCCTTCCGCATCGACGAGCAGCTGGCCAAGGCGCTCGACCGCAAGGTGTGGTTGCCGTCCGGCGGCACGCTGGTGATCGACCGCACCGAGGCCATGACCGTGGTCGACGTCAACACCGGCAAGTTCACCGGTGAGGGCGGCAACCTCGAGGAGACCGTCACCCGGAACAACCTCGAGGCGGCCGAGGAGGTCGTGCGGCAGATGCGCCTGCGCGACATCGGCGGCATGATCGTCGTCGACTTCATCGACATGGTGCTCGAGTCCAACCGCGACCTGGTGCTCCGTCGCCTGACCGAGGCCCTGGGCCGCGATCGCACACGGCACCAGGTGTCCGAGGTGACGTCGCTCGGACTGGTCCAGATGACGCGCAAGCGCATGGGTACCGGTCTCATCGAGGCGTTCTCCACGACGTGCGAGCACTGCCACGGGCGTGGGCTGATCATGCATCAGTTCCCCGTCGAGCCGGCCAAGGACGAGGGTGGGCGCTCCCATTCCCGCTCCGATCGGTCGCGGTCCGACAACTCCCGTTCGGACACCACCTCCCGCTCCGACAATTCCCGCTCCGACAGCCAGGCCTCCGAGGGCGGCTCGCGTCGCAAGCGCGGCGGCCGGGACCGGTCGGAGAATCGAGTCGACGAGACGACGACGGCCGAGACCACCGAGTCCGAGTCGGGAAGCGACACGGCTGCGCGTCGTGCTCATCCCGTCGCTCTGGCCATGGCGGCGCACCTGCATCCGGACGATGTCGCCGAGGTGGCGGACACCGTGTCGGATCCGATCGAGGACGCGACGGCCGCCGTGGCAGCGGTGCGCGACGCCGCCGGCCGCAACGGCCGATCGGACTCGGCCGCCGTGGTGACCGAGACGTCGGACACGCCGTCGACACCCGATTCCGCCACACCCGAACCCGCGGCGCCGGAGCCTGTCGCTCCCGAACCCACCGCCGCGACGCGTCCGCGCCGCAGTCGTCGGGTGTCCCGAGCGGCGTCCGCGCCGGCCGGGGACTCCGCCGGCACGGTCATCGTGGTGCCCTCGGCGTCCGAGACGTCCACGGCAGCACCGACTTCCGACAGCGGCGACGAGGGCGGCGCTGCCGAACCCGTTGCGGTGACCGTCGGGGGCGGCGCCTCCGTGGAGCCCGTCGCACCGGTCCGGCGTCCGCGCCGTCGGGCAGCGGGTCGGCCGGCCGGACCGCCGGTGGACGACGAGGCCTGAGCTGCGGCCGAGCACCGGGCCCGGCGGTTTGACCGGGCCACGGGCTCTACCGTAATCTTGGACAGTCGCTGCCGGCGACGTGGCTCCGTCCTGTCCTCCGCGAGGTGAGCGGGCGCAGCCACCCGAACTTCGGTTCGCCGGCGCAAGAGTGTGACCAGCAGGGGCTGCGGAACCGCAGCCACGAGACCAGTCACGTCCCCGACCAGGGACGTGAGAACGCATCAAAGAAGCAAGGGGTAGCCCTCCGATGGCAACGTACGCGATCGTCAAGACCGGCGGAAAGCAGTACAAGGTCGCTGTAGGTGACCTCGTCAAGGTCGAGAAGATCGAGGGAGCGCCCGGAACGGCTGTCTCGCTTGCTCCCGTTCTCGTCGTCGACGGGTCCGAGCTGACCACCGGGGCCGACAAGCTGGCCGGCATCACCGTCACCGGTGAGGTCGTCGAGCACACCAAGGGCCCGAAGATCCGCATCCACAAGTTCAAGAACAAGACCGGGTACCACAAGCGTCAGGGACACCGGCAGAAGCTGACCGTCCTGAAGGTCACCGGCATCAAGTAAGTCCTGATACCGGTCTCCATCCGGCGTCTCTGCGTCACCACGGCTCGTTCCACCAGGGCTCGTCCATCACGGCACCGGCTCCACCAACCCCGGGAGGGTTTCTCATGGCACACAAGAAGGGCGCGTCCAGCTCACGCAACGGTCGCGATTCCAATGCTCAGCGTCTCGGCGTCAAGCGCTTCGGCGGACAGTCGGTCAGCGCGGGCGAGATCCTCGTCCGTCAGCGCGGCACCCACTTCCACCCGGGTGTGAACGTCGGCCGTGGCGGCGACGACACGCTCTTCGCCCTCTCGGCGGGTGCAGTTCTCTTCGGCACCAAGCGTGGCCGCAAGACCGTCAACATCGTCCCGGCCGCCGCGGAGGCCTGATTCTCCTGCGGCGCCCGCGAGGCCCGGCTTCGGCCGTTCGCGCGACGTCAGTGCACGTTCCCGTCAGGGGCGGTTCGGAGGGCTCGTCCTCCGTCCGCCCCTGACGGCGTTTCACCCCTCGGCGCCCTGTCGGCCGCCGATCTCTCAGCAGTTCAGCATCATCTGCCTTTCGGAAGGACCCTCCACCCATGTCGCGTTTCGTCGACCGTGTCACCCTGCACGTCAGTGCGGGAAAGGGCGGTAACGGGTGCTCCTCCGTCCACCGGGAGAAGTTCAAGCCCCTCGGTGGTCCGGACGGCGGCAACGGCGGCCGCGGCGGCGACGTGGTCCTCGTGGTGGATCCGAGCGTGCACACCCTTCTCGACTTCCACTTCCACTCCCATGCGAAGGCAGGAAACGGCACGCAGGGGGCCGGCAGCAATCGCGACGGCGCCGTCGGCGAGGACCTGATCCTGGGTGTCCCGGACGGCACCATGGTTCTCGACAGCGACGGCCGGATCCTTGCCGACCTGGTGGGCGAGGGCACGCGTTTCGACGCGGCGGCCGGCGGTCGCGGCGGCCTGGGCAACGCCGCCCTCGCATCGCGAGCACGCAAGGCGCCCGGCTTCGCGCTCCTCGGCGAGGACGGGGTCGAGCGCGACCTGGTCCTGGAGCTCAAGTCCGTGGCCGACGTCGGTCTGGTGGGCTTCCCGAGCGCCGGAAAGTCGTCTCTCGTCTCCGTGCTCTCGGCCGCCAAGCCGAAGATCGCCGACTACCCGTTCACGACACTGGTCCCGAACCTCGGCGTCGTCTCGAGCGGCGACACCACGTTCACCGTCGCCGACGTCCCCGGCCTCATCCCTGGCGCCAGCCAGGGCAAGGGGCTGGGCCTGGACTTCCTGCGTCACCTCGAGCGCTGTGCTGTGCTCGCCCACGTCGTCGACTGCGCGACCCTCGATCCGGGTCGTGATCCCGTGTCCGACGTCGACGCTCTCGAGGCCGAACTGGCCGCGTACACGCCCGCCCTGTCGAGCGACGCCGGCCTGGGCGAGTTGGCAGATCGCCCGCGCATCGTCGTGCTCAACAAGGTGGACGTTCCCGAGGCGCAGGAACTGGCCGACATGGTGCGCGAGGACTTCGAGGCCCGCGGCTGGCCCGTCTTCGCCATCTCCGCGGTGAGCCGGGAAGGTCTGCGTCCCTTGACCTTCGCCCTCGCGGAGCTGGTCGCGCAGTACCGCATCGATCATCCCAAGGCCGTCGCGCGTCGGCAGGTCATCCGGCCCGTCGCCACCGACAAGGCGGGCTTCAGCGTCATCTCCGATCCTGACGAGCCGGGCGGCTTCATCGTGCGCGGCGAGCGCCCGGAGCGGTGGGTCATGCAGACGGCCTTCGACAACGACGAGGCCGTCGGTTACCTCGCCGACCGACTCGCTCGTCTCGGTGTCGAGGCGGAACTGGTCAAGCAGGGCGCGCAGCCCGGGGCGTCCGTGACCATCGGCGACGTCAGCTTCGAGTGGGAGCCGCAGACCCCCGCCGGTGTCGACGTCACCATGACCGGCCGCGGTACCGACTCGCGCATCGACCAGGTCGAGCGCATCGGCGCGCCCGAGCGCAAGCACGCCCGCCGTGTCCGTCGAGGGCTGGAGAGCGACGAGCAGTGACCGCGACGCAGCCGCACGGGAGTACGCGGGAGATCATCGCGTCGGCGCGCAGCATCGTCGTGAAGATCGGGTCGTCGGCTCTCACCAGCATGGAGGCCGGACTCGACCTCGCCCGGCTGGACGCGTTGGCGGATGCGATCGAGGCGCGGATGCGTGCCGGGTCCGACGTCGTCGTCGTGTCGTCCGGAGCGATCGGTGCCGGTATGGCGCCGTTGGGTCTCAAGCAGCGGCCTCGTGACCTGGCGACGAAGCAGGCCGCGGCCAGTGTCGGCCAGTTGGCGCTGGCGCACGCGTGGGGCACCTCCTTCGGCCGCTACGGTCGGACCGTCGGTCAGGTGCTGTTGACGGCGGACGACATCGCCCGTCGGTCGAATCACCGCAACGCTCAGCGCACCTTCGACCGACTGCGCTCACTCGGCGCCGTGGCCGTCGTCAACGAGAACGACACCGTCGCGACGGCCGAGATCCGCTTCGGCGACAACGACCGTCTCGCAGCCCTGGTCGCGCACCTCGTCGGCGCGGACGCGTTGCTGCTGCTGTCCGACGTCGACGGCCTCTACGACGGCGACCCCCGCAAGGACCCCGACGCGACCTTCGTCCGCGAGGTCGCGAGTCCCGAGGATCTCGACGGCGTCGTCGCCGGATCGGGCGGCTCCCTCGGCACCGGCGGCATGGCGTCCAAGTTGTCCGCGGCCCGCCTGGCAGCGGACGCGGGTGTTCCCGTCCTGCTGGCGGCGGCGTCCGAGGCGGCCTCCGCCCTCAGTGGTGGACCGGTGGGGACCACGTTCACCGCGCGCCCGAACAGGTTGTCGGCCCGCCGATTCTGGGTTCGTCATGCCGCGGACACCGCCGGCGCCCTCACGCTCGACGACGGCGCCGTCACCGCGGTGATCGGCCGGCGACGCTCGTTGCTGTCGGCAGGAATCGTCTCGGTCAGTGGCTCGTTCGACGCCGGCGACGTGGTGACCCTGCACGGCGTGGACGGCACCGTGGTCGCGCGCGGAGTCGTCGCGTACGACGCGGCGGAGCTCGCCGGCATGATCGGTCGCTCGACGGGCGATCTCGCCCCCGAGGCCCGACGCCCCGTGGTGCACGCGGACGACCTCGTCTCGGGCTGAGCGACCGGTCAGGCCGGAGCCGAGGCGGCGAGCACGCGCCGGAGTGCGAGGGCCAGCAGCGCCACCGCGACACCGGCCGCAACCATCGACCACAGCGCCCAGCCGAAGCCGGTCAGCTCCGCGAGAGAGCCGAACGCGACGGGTGCCAGCAGCACCCCGATCCGGGCGATCAGCGACACCACTGTGAGGGCCGTGCCCGCGGTGATGCCGGGGAGTCGTCCGGCCAACCCGAACGCAGCCGGAAAGATCGGTGCCGCACCGAATCCCGCGACGGCGAACATCACCGGGGCGATCACAGGCGAACTCACCACGGGTGCCGCCAGGAACGCGGCCGCGATGAGCAGTGCGCCGCCCATCAGCACGGCGTGGCGTCCGACGCGGTCCACCACGGCGTCACCGACGAGGCGTCCGACGAACATCGCGGACGAGAAGGCCACGACGGTGAGACCCGCCAGTCCCGGCCCGGCCCCGAGATCGGTGGAGTAGATCGCACCCCAGGACTGCGGCACGTCCTCGACCAGGGCGCACACCAACACGAGCCCTCCGAGCAACGCCAGGGCGCCGGAGAACACGCGCCGTGGCCCTCGGCCGGACGGTCGAGGGACGGTGTCGGGCACGGCGCGTCCGTCGGGAACCAGCGAGCGGTGAGCCACCAGCGCGAGCGCCAGCAGGACCCCACCGACGAGAGCGAAGTGGACGAGCACGGCGAGTCCGATCCCGGCCGCGGCGGCGCCCGTGAGGCCGCCGGTGACGGCCCCTGCGCTCCACGCCGCGTGGAATCGGTTGAGAAGCGAACGCCGCCGGTTCTTCTCGACGATCACCCCCTGCGCGTTCATCGACACGTCCATGACGGCGTCAGCCCCGCCCAGGACGGCGAGAGCGAGTGCCAGTGCCCACCACGTCCCGGCGAGTGCCGGGAGTACGAACGCCAGGCACAGCACCGTCGCGGAGAGCAGGACGACTCGGCGACTGCCGAGCCGCCGGATACCGACGGCGGCCAGGGGAGTGGCGAGAAGGCCGCCGGTGCCGACTCCCGCGAGCGCCAGACCGAGCACCGACGCGTCGAGTTCGAGAGCATCGCGGATCGCAGGCAGGCGCGGCGCCCAGTTACCGAGCACCGCACCGTTGACGAAGAAGATCGCCGCGACGGCCCACGGGGCACCGCCGACGGTCCTGCCGTCCGTCACAGAAAGGACGCCAGGACCTCGGAGCAGCCGGCCTCGATCTTCTGGGCGGCGAACTCGTCCCCGCGGGTGCGTCCTCGGTTGACGATGAACACCGGGATGTCGTTCTTCCACGCGTGCCGGACGAAGCGCAGTCCGGACATGACGGTGAGCGAGGACCCCAGCACCACGAGCGAGCGCGCGGCGTCGACCATGTCGTAGGCGCTCCGGACGCGCGGCTTGGGCACGCTCTCACCGAAGTAGACGATGTCGGGTTTGAGGATGCCGCCGCACACCTCGCAGCCGACCATGCGGAAGTGGGCGGTGCTCTCGATGATCGCGTCGGCGTCCGGGGCGATCTCGACGCCGTCGGCACCGACGACGGACTCGATGAAGCCGGGATTGGCAGCGGTCAGACGTTCGTCGAGAGCCACGCGGGAGACGAGGCGATCACAGTCGAGGCAACGGACCCGGCCGTACACACCGTGCAGGTCGATCACCGAGCGGGAGCCGGCCTTGGTGTGCAGCATGTCGACGTTCTGCGTGATGACGCCGGAGACGGTACCCACGCGCTCGAGCTCGGCGAGGGCGCGGTGCCCGGCGTTGGGGCGGGTGGCGTCCATGTGGCGCCAGCCGACGTGGTTGCGAGCCCAGTAGTGACGTCGGAAATCGTCGTCGCCGATGAACTGCTGGAACGTCATCGGGTTGCGCGGCGGAGAGTCCGGGCCCCGGTAGTCGGGAATTCCCGAGTCCGTGGACATCCCGGCACCGGTCAGCGCGACGACGCGGCCGTCGGCCATCGCGTCCTGCAGAGAGAGGGCGCTGCGCGGCGACCGATCGAGAGAGCGTGGGGAAACCGAGGTCACGTCTCCAGAGTAGGTCGCCGCGTCGGCTGGGGTGGGGCGGCGGGGTGGGATGCCCGGTCGGCCCGTGGCGTCAGGCAGGAACCTCGATCAACGGGTAGACGCCGTTCTCGTCGTGACGCTCGTTGCCGACGACGGGCGGGTTGAACACGCACAGCATCCGCATGCGGGTCCGCGTCTCCACCGTGTGACGCTCGTGCCCGTTCAGCAGGTACATCGATCCCGGACCCAGGTCGTACGTCTCACCGGTCTCGCGGTCGGTGAGCGTGCCCTCGCCCTCGATGAGCCAGACGGCCTCGACGTGGTTGGCGTAATGGAAGTTGTTGACGGTGTTCGGCTCGATGGTGGTCTCGTGGAACGAGAACCCGACCTTGTCACCGCCCAGGACGATCCGCTTGGACCGCCACTGGCCGTCCTCGCTCGCGATGTCGCGCTCGGTTCCGGTGATGGCCTCGGTGGTGCGAACGATCATGTGGTCCTCCTCGTGCTGTGCAGACGTGCGGAACGCGATTCGGTCAGGAGCAGACGGTCGCGGTGGCGTCGGCCAGGATGCCGAGGCCGTGATCGAGATCCTCCTCGGTGATGGTGAGCGGCGGAAGCAGCTTCACCACCTCGTCGGAGGGTCCGGACGTCTCGGCGAGCAGGCCCTTGTCGTAGGCGAGCGCGGTGACCTTCGACGCCTTCTCCGCGTCGTCGAACACGAGACCCTGGACCATGCCGCGACCGCGGGTGCTCAGACCCTCGAAGCGGGCCGAGAGATCGATGAACGCGTCCTGGATCCGCTCGCCCTTGGCCAGGATCGACGCCTCGAACGCGCCGTCGGCCCAGTAGTGGTCGAGCGCGGCCTTGCTGGTGACGAAGGCCGGGCTGTTGCCGCGGAACGTGCCGTTGTGCTCGCCGGGACCCCAGACGTCGAGTTCCGGGCGCATGAGCGTCAGTGCCATCGGCATGCCGTAGCCGCCGATCGACTTCGACAGCGTGACGATGTCCGGCACGATGCCGGCGTCCTCGAAGGAGAAGAACGGCCCGGTGCGGCCGACGCCCATCTGCACGTCGTCCACGATGAGCAGGATGTCGCGGCGCTTCAGCAGATCTGCGAGCCCGCGCAGCCACTCGGCACGGGCGACGTTGACGCCGCCCTCACCCTGGACCGTCTCGACGATGACGGCCGCGGGGCGGTTGATGCCGCTTCCCGAGTCGTCCAGCACTCGTTCCATCCACTGGAAGTCGTCCGTGGCACCGCCGAAGTAGTTGTCGAACGGCATCGGGGTCGCGTGGACCAGCGGGATGCCGGCGCCGGCGCGCTTCATGGAGTTGCCGGTGACGGACAGAGCGCCGAGCGTCATGCCGTGGAACGCGTTCGTGAAGTTGATGACCGAGGAACGGCCGGTGACCTTTCGCGCCAATTTGAGCGCGGCTTCCACGGTGTTCGTTCCGGTGGGTCCGGGGAATTGCACCTTGTAATCCAACCCGCGGGGCTCGAGAATGCGCGTGGTGAACGACTCGAGGAATTCGCGTTTCGCGACGGTGGACATGTCGAGACCGTGCGTGATGCCGTCCCGCATGATGTAGTCGACCAGTGCCTGCTTGAGCACGGGATTGTTGTGGCCGTAATTGAGCGCACCGGCTCCGGCGAAGAAGTCGAGGTAGCGACGGCCGTTCTCGTCGGTGATCCACGAACCCTGCGCGGTGTCGAACACTGCGGGCCACTGTCGGCTGTAGCTGCGGACCTGCGACTCGCGGGCCTCGAAGATGTCGGTGGTGGTGTCGGTCGGGGTGATGCTGGTGGTCATCGAGGTCCTTCGGGTGTGGTCGTCGGAAGTGTCGGCGAGCGTGCCGTCGAACGGGCCGACCGTGTAGAGGTCCTCCGGCTCGTGGCTGTCGGGAAAGTCCTTCGCTGCGAACAGATCTCGTCGGGTGATGGTGGTGTCGCGTCGTCGCGCCAGAGATGTGAAGAGGGCGATCGACGCGTCGTTGTCGGGGCTGATGGTGGTCTCGAGGAGGCGTGCTCCGCGTGGGGTGGTGCGGTCGACGAGGCCCTGCAGCATGCGCACGGCCAGGCCGTGCCCGCGCTGGTCGGAGTCGACCGCCACCTGCCAGACGAACAGGGTGTCGTCGGCGTCGGGACGGATGTATCCGGTGACGAAGCCGACCGGACGGTCGTCGGCGTCCACTGCCACGATCGAGGTGTCGGAGAAATCGCGGCACCACAGCACGTACGAGTAACTGGAATTGACGTCCAGTACTCGGGAGTCCCTCGCGATCTCCCACAATCGCGTCCCGTCGGCCACGCGTGGTGGGCGGAACGAGAAATCGATGTCGTCGGTCGGGGCGGCTCTCTGTAACACTGGCGTCATATTGCAGACGAACGTAACAAGGCTGACCGGACATGTCAGGCGCCCTCGTCGTCAGGCACGAGAATGGCACGCCTATCGCCAGTACGTTCGCCCCTTGTGAGTGTGGTCACACGACGATGCGTTCGTCGGCGACTCGGGGCCTGCCGTGGTCCGCGGGAGGCGCGGGAACCCTCGCAGCGGCACCGCGGCGTGGGGCTGCTGTGACCAGTGTGAACAGGGTGATCAAGACTGAATGGTCTCGACGACGGTGAAATAAATGGTCAGAGCCCGGCGAGGCACCCACCGTTCCCGTTCGGTGATGGCTAATGTCCGGCACACTATGACTCCCACGGTCAGACTTCCCCGGCCCGCCCGACTGCGAGGCGCCGCTGCACGTGTCGGTGCAGCCAGCTCGACCCCCGTCGCGATGGTGCTCGCCGTTCTGCTCCCCACCGTGGCGGCCGGAGTGTTCTGGGTCTCGCAGACCGATCGCCCCGCCACCACCGGCACCGTTTCCGTCGCCGCCACTGCGGGCGGGTCGACGACGGACCCGCTCGGGTCGAGTCGGGCGGCCCTGACCAACACGGTCCTGCCGCTGCAGATCCTGAGTGGCGGTATGGCCGAGCTGTCCGACGGCAGCGTGGAGCTGGACGACGGCGCTCACCAGATGTCCGACGGCCTGCACCAGGCCCGCGACGGCTCGGCCGAACTCGCCGACGGCATGACCCAGCTCCGAGCCGGCCTCTGGCAGCTCGGTGACGGCTCGTCGCAGGTGAGTGGAGGAGTCGATCGCGTGGTGGGTGCGCTCACCGGCGTCGGAGCCGCGCAGGGCCAGATCGAACTGATCGTGCAGCAGACTCTCGACTCGCTCGCCGCGTCCACCGATCCGGGCGCCGCCGCGTCCGCGGATCAGCTGCGGCCGGTCCTCGACCTGCTGCGCACCCAGGGACTGAACGCCGGGGTGATGACCGACCTGCAGACGCTGCGCGATGGTGCGCGCACCGTGGCGTACCAACTCGACGACCCGTCCTCGGAGTTCGTCGACGGCATGGTGCGTGCCACCGACGGATCCGCGCAGCTGCGCGACGGCCTCGTCCTGCTCGACGACGGCGGGGTACGCCTCGTCGACGGCACCACGCGCCTGGTCGGGGGAGTCGGCCCGATGGAGACCATGTTCTCCACCCTGCGCACCAACGTGGAGAAAGCGTCCACCTCGCTGCCGGCAGCAGAGCGGATCGAACCCGACCCGGCCGGCGGCAGTACCTCGTACGTGGTGCGGTCCGCCTCGGACGCGTGGCCGTACCTCGCGGCGGCGTTCGCGCTCGTCGCAGCAGCGCTCGTCGGATTCTTCGTCCCGCGCGCCCGCGCCGCGGTCCTGGGGGCGGTGGCCACCGCGTCGACGATGGTGCTGGCCCTGACGTTCGCCGACACCGGCGCGAGTCTCTCGGGCTCGATGGTCTCGACCGTCCTGATCGGAGTCTGGGTCGCCGCGGTGGCCACTGCGGCGCGTGCACTGCGCACCGCACTCGGAGCCGTCCGTGCCGGAGTGGTGCTCGGGGTCCTCGGGCTCGTCCAGGTGGTGCTCGGCGGGTTGGTCCTGCGCGGGGTCGGTGGTCTGCCCGACACGGTCGGACTCTTCACCCCCCTCGGCCAACTGGTCCGGTCGTTGGAGAACGCCGCCGCGGGCGGAAGCATCGTCACCTCGCTCGTGTCGGTGATCGCCGCACTGGTCACGGTGGCTGTATCGGTGGCCGTCCTGGCCGCGCATCGCACGATCGACGACGCGGAACCGGTCGACCACGGCGCCGATGCGGCTGTCGAGAACGACGCCGACGAGGCCGACCGAACCGAGGACGACAGCGTCTCGTCCTCCGTACGCTAGGACCACCGGCCGGACGATCCCGCGGCAGGAATACCTGTCGGCGCCGGGTGGGCGGAGGAGCGTGACGTGCTGCTCGACGGAGCCAACGCACTGATCTACGGGGGCGGCGGTGTCGTCGGGAGCCGGCTGGCCGTCGCCCTGGCCCGCGACGGAGCGCGCGTGCACCTCGCCGGCCGCTCCCGGACGAAGATGCAGCACGTCGTCGACATCATCCGCGCGGACGGTGGCCACGCCGAGGCGGCCGTCATCGACGTGCTGGACGAGGTCGACGTCGACGAGTACGTGGACGTCGTCGCCGCCTGTTCCGGGAGTATCGACGTGTCGATCGACGCCATCATCCCGGGCCGGGCGTCGCGTTCGACGCACTCCGAAGCGTCGGCGCGTCGGCTCGATCGCACCGAGGTCGCGGATCTCGAACGTCCGGTCCTGGACGCGCTGCGTGCCCACTTCATCACCGCGCGGGCGGCCGCACGGCACATGGTGTGCCAGCACTCCGGTCTCATCCTCGTTCCGCGCTGCCTGCCGACCGCAGGCGACGCGGGGCTGGACGCGTCGTCGCTGGCCTCCGTCGTCATCGATCGGCTCGCCGCGCAACTTGCCGGCGACCTGGTCGGCACCGGGGTGCGCGTCACCGCCGTCGACACCGATCCGACGTCGGCCGACGAGACGGCCCGACGGCTGGTGGCCGCGGCGTCAGACGGCGATACGTAGCGCCTCGACGAGATCCCGGTACAGGGTGTCGGTGTCGAGCAGCTCGCGGTGCGTTCCCTTCGACCGGACACGTCCGCGCTCGAGCACGAAGATGGTGTCCGCGTCGATGACCGTCGACAGGCGGTGCGCGATGGTCACCACGGCACCGTGCACCGACAGGTCGCGGATGGCGTCGTGGATGGCGGCCTCGGTGATTCCGTCCACCTGCGCGGTGGCCTCGTCCAACAGCAGGATGTCCGGTGGGCGGACGATGGCACGGGCCAACGCGATGCGCTGACGCTCGCCGCCCGAGACCGCCGAGTCGCGCAACTCGGTGGCGAGACCGGCCGGCAGCAGCTCGATCTTCTCGGCCAGCCGCACGCGTTCGAGTGCCGCCCACAGCTCGGCGTCGGTCGCGTCCGGGTGGGTGAGCCGGAGATTGTCGGCGATCGTGCCCGGCAGTGTGGGTGTGGCCTGCTCGACGTAACCGATGCGCGCGCGGATCTGACTGTGGGACAAGGCCGAGTACGGGACACCGTTCAGGGCGAGTTCGCCGGTCCGCGGTTCGAGGAAGCGCAGGATCAACGAGAACAGCGTCGTCTTGCCGGCGCCCGACGGCCCGACGACGGCGGTGTGGCCGCGCGACGGAATGCTCATGTCGATCGCGTTCACCGCGGCGCCCTCGTCGCCGTACCCGGCCGTGACCCGAGTGAGGGTGAGCGCCGAGACCTCCGCGCTCGCCGGCAGGTCCGCGACCGCGGTGGGCGCCTCCTTCTCGAGGTCCATCACCTGCACCTCACGAATGCGGGCCGCGGCGGCGATGCCGCGCTGCAGCTGCGAGACGTAGAGCGTGAGCTGGGCGACCGGGCCCACCAACTGGAACGCGTAGAGCAGGAACGCGACCAGGCTGGAGACGGCCAGCGCTCCCGAGCTCACCCGATACGCGCCCACGCCGAGCACTGCGATGATGGTGAGCTGGATCCCGGAACCGGTGATGGTCCACGCCCAGGCCTCGAGACGCACTGCTCGGATACCGTAGGACGCCGAGACGCGGGCCTCCTCGATGACCAGCTCGCTCGAACGACTCTCCGCCCGACTGGCCTTGACCGTGCGAACGGCGCGCAACGCGCCCTCCAGGATGCCGCCGAGCCGACCCATCGCCTCCTGTGCATTGCGTTGAGCGCGAGCCACCTTCGGCATGAGGAACCCGGCGGCGACACCGATGAGACCGATGCCGAGCAGAGCCGTCCCGAGGAGGGGGAGGTCGAGGGTCGCCATGAGCACGATGACACCCACGATCGCGATGCTGCCGTTGACGATCTCGACCAGCGCCCAGGACGACGCCTCGCGGAGCAGCATCGTGTCGGACGTGACCCGCGTGAGCATCTCGCCCGCGGGACGAGCGGTGACCGCCGGGATGGTGGCGCCGAAGAACCGCCGCACCATCGATGATCGCGCCTCGAGCACGACGCGTTCGGCCATGGTTCCCAGGAGCAGGCGTTGAGCCAGACCCACGATGATCCCCACGACGAGGAGCCCGACCAACAGGACGATGGCCGACCGCGTGGCGCCCGGGACGTCGAAGGAGTCCAGCAGTCGCTTGGTGACCAGCGGAGTGGCCAGGGACGACGCGGTGACCAGCAGACCGAGGAGCAGGCCGAACCGGAACAACCGGCGATGCGGGCGGATGAAGGTCCAGAGGAGGCGGAGATTGGGGAGCCGACCTGGTGCATCGGGAGTAGCTGTCGTCACCTCGTCACACTAGTCGCGCGCCGACAGACACCCCTTCTGTCCATCCTCCGGCGTACCCGGCCGTCCCCGGCCTACCCGCGACCGATCAACGCGAACGGAAGCACCGCATCGGCCCCCGCCTGCCGGAGCGCCCGCGCCGCCACGGTGAGCGTCCACCCGGTGTCGGTGGAGAGATCGAGCAGCAGGACGGGTCCGCGATGCGCCGTCAGATCGGGTGCCTCGAAGGCGTCCACCAACGAGGCGACGCGGAACGCCGAGTTCGCGCCCGAGACGGGCCGGGCATCGGGCCGACGGTGCAGAACGCCCAGTGGCTCCAGCCTGCCGACCCTCGCCAGACGCTCCCCGAGGTCGTTCAACAGCGCCGGTCGGGAGTCGCTCTCCATGACCATCAGCCCGGTGGGCCGCTCGTCCCACGTCCACTCCGCGAGGACCTTGATGCACGCGGCCTCCAGCCCGTCGGGTGCCGGACCGTCCTCGCCGTCCGTCAGCGCGCGCAGGCGTGGTCCCCACACCGGGTCGGTGAGACGGCCGAGGATGCGGCCGGTCTCCGGGCCGTCGGTGATCTTCCCCGACAGCTCGACGCCGACCTTCTTCAGTCCCGTCGGCCACTGCTTACGGATGGCGAGGTCCAGCCCGGGTCGATCGAGACGGCGACGGGTCGACTCCACGTGATCGGCCGACACGTCCGCGGAGAGGTGCTGCCCGGTGCAGTTGTCGCAGCGCCCGCACCGGTCCGCCTCCGCATCCCCGGTGAGGGACGGATCGTCGAGTTGCCGGCGCAGGAACGCCATCCGGCACTCGTCGGTGCTCTGGTACTCGATCATCGCGCGCTGCTCGGACAGCCGTGCCTCGTCGAGTCGTTCGTAGCGCTCCCGGTCGTAGTGCCAGTGTTCCCCGGTACCGAGCCAACCGCCCTTGACCCGCCGGACGGCGCCGTCGACGTCGAGGACCTTGAGCACCATCTCGAGCCGAGTGCGTCCGAGCTCGACGAGCGGTTCGAGAGCCTGGGTGGACTGGGCGCGCTCGGTGTCCAGCACCTCGAGCACCCGACGTACGACGTGTTCGCGAGGGAAGGCGACGGACGCGAAGTAGCTCCAGATCTCCCGGTCCTCCGGACCGGGCAGGAGGACGACGTCGGCGCGCTCGGTGGCGCGTCCCGCGCGGCCCACCTGCTGGTAGTAGGAGATGGGCGACGACGGTGCACCCACGTGCACGACGAACCCCAGATCGGGTTTGTCGAAACCCATGCCCAACGCCGAGGTCGCGACGAGCGCCTTCACACGGTTCTGCAGCAGATCCTGTTCCGCCGCTTCGCGTTCCGTCGGATCGGTCTGGCCGGTGTAGGCGGCCACCTCCATTCCTCGATCGCGCAGCAGCGCCGCGAGGTCGTTGGCTCCCGCGACCGTCAGCGAGTAGACGATGCCCGAGCCGGGCAGGGTCTCGAGATGGTCGGCGAGCCAGGCGATGCGCGCTGTCGGATCGGGGATGGTGACCACGGACAGGTGCAGCGACTCGCGCTGGAGACCGCCACGCAGGACGGTGGTGTCGGCCCCGCCGACACCGAGCTGTGCCGCGACGTCCTCGACCACCCGATCGTTCGCGGTGGCCGTGGTGGCGAGAACGGGGACCCCCTCGCGCAACTCGGCGATGAGCGACCTGATGCGGCGATAGTCCGGCCGGAAGTCGTGACCCCAGTCGGAGACGCAGTGCGCCTCGTCCACCACGACGAGCCCCGCGTCCGCGGAGAGCGAGGGCAGCACCTGATCGCGGAAGTCCGGATTGTTCAGCCGCTCCGGGCTCACCAGCAGCACGTCCAGTTCACCGGCCGCGACGCGTGCGTGGACGTCGTCCCACTCGGTGACGTTGCCCGAGTTGATGGTGGCGGCGGTGACCCCGGCGCGCTCGGCCGCCGCGACCTGGTTGCGCATGAGCGCGAGCAGAGGCGACACGATGACGGTCGGTCCGAGCCCCTGCTCGCGCAGCAGGCGTGCGGCGATGAAGTACACGGCCGACTTTCCCCATCCGGTGCGCTGCACGACGAGTGCGCGTCGATGATGGACGACGAGCGCCTCGATCGCCGTCCACTGGTCCTCACGGAGAACGGCATCGGGGCCGGCGAGGTCGGTCAGCAGCTCCTGTGCGCGCTCACGGGTACTCATGCGTCACGCGTCCCGGCGAGAGCCCGGTCGACCTCGGTGACGGTGGGAGCCGAGGACCCCGCGCCGTCGCGCGTGGTGGCCACGGCCCCTGCCGCACACGCGCGCCGAACCGCGGCGGCGGGGCCGTCGCGCCACGCGGCGGCGAGCGTGCCGGCGAAGACGTCGCCGGCGCCCGTGGTGTCGACGGCCTCGACGGCGGGCGAGGGATGGGCGGTGACGACGCCGTCGGCGCCGCGATGGCGGGCACCGTCGGCCCCCAGCGTGGTGACCACGTGCGGAATGCGGGCGAGTGCGTCGACCCCCAGGGCGTTCTCCTCGTCGCGGTTGACGATCGCGACGTCGACGAGACCCAGCAGATCGTCGGAGAGCGGTTGCACCGGTGACGGATTGAGGAACACGAGCGTGCCGTTGGCCCGCGCGTGTCGCGCCGCCGCGACGACCGTCGCGACGGGCGTCTCGAGTTGGCACAGCAGGACGTCGGCTTCGGCGACGGCAGCCAGTTCCTCCGCCGTGAGCTCGGTCAGGGTCTCGTTGGCACCGCCCACGACGACGATGGAGTTCTCCGCGGCGTCGTCGACCGTGATGACAGCGACGCCACTCGCGCCCTCGACCTCGCGCAGCAGCGACGCGTCGACCTCGGCCCCGACGAGGGTCTCGCGCAGTTCGAGCGCGAAGGTGTCGGAGCCGACTGCTCCGACGAAGACGACCTCGGCGCCGGCCCGAGCGGCGGCGACCGCCTGATTGGCGCCCTTGCCGCCGGGGGAGGTGCGGAACGCGCTGCCGAGGACCGTCTCACCCGGCGCGGGCAGCGTGGGGGTGCGGCCGACGAGGTCCATGTTGATGCTGCCGACGATGGTGATGCGGGGACGTGCGGTGTCAGGATCGGCCATGGTGCACGACACTAACGGGTGGTTCGGACACCCGAGCCGTCTCGACGAGCGGGCGGCCAGTCCACGAACGACTTGCTCCGCGGCGGCGCGAACGTGCGCACCTTGGACGTGCGGAGACCCTGCCGGACCAGCCCCTCGGCGACGGTGATCGCCGCGGTCACCCCGTCGACGACGGGAACGTCGACCCTGGCCCGCACGGCGGCGTCGAGACCGGACATTCCGCCGCACCCCAGGACGATCACCTCGGCTCGGTCGTCGCGCACCGCGCGCTCCGCCTCGTCGACCACGGCGCGCACCGCCGCGTCGGGATCACGGTCGAGGTCGAGCACCCCGAGGCCGCTGGCGCGGACCGACGCGCAGCGGGTGTGCAGGCCCGCGACGAGGAGTCGGTCCTCGATCAGCGGGACCGTGCGATCGAGGGTGGTCACCACCGAGTACGAACGCCCTAGGAACATCGCGGTGCTCGCCGCGGCCTCGGTGATGTCGACGACGGGAACGTCGAGCAGCTCCTGCAGGCCCTCGCGGCCGTGCTCGCCGTAGCCGGCCTGTACGACGGCGTCGAACGGCTCCGCGTACGCGCGGACGGTCTCCATGACCGCGACGGCGGCGAGGTACGACTCGTAGTTGCCCTCAACCGACTCGGCCCCGAACGCCGGCGTCAGCGCGACCACGGTGGTGCCCGGCGACGCGATCTCGCGGGCGCGCGCACCGATGGCCTCGGTCATGGATCGCGTCGTGTTGACGTTGACGACGAGGACGCGCACGGCAGCTCCGGAGTTCGACGGGAACGGGGTTCGGCGTCGCTCAGAGTAGACCCGCTCCGCAGGCCGGAAGATATATCGCGAACTCGGTTACGTTGGCAGCGCACGAGCGTGAACCGAACGAGAGGACCGGACCCACACCATGGCCGAACTGTTCTGCAACGGAGGCGCCATGCGTGGCGGCAACCTGCACCACAACGTCTCCAGTCACACCTTCCTCGGCTCGGTGCGGACGGCGCCGAACTACCGGTTCTTCGCGGTGCGCGACGAGTTCCCCGGCCTGCTGCTGACCGAGACCTGTGGCGCCTCCATCGCCGGTGAGCTGTACGACGTCCCGATGGAGAACATCCGCACCGACTTCCTGCCGGAGGAGCCCGTCGAACTCGAACTCTCGGTCATCGAGCTCGCCGACGGACGGTCGGTGATGGCCGTGGTGCTGCGACCGGGCCTGGTCGACTCGCTGTCCGCCGAGCTCACCGAGATCACGGATCTCGGTGGGTGGCGTGCCTATCGCGGGCTTCCCGATCCGGACGAGACCGTCTCTGCGGGAGCATGAGTCGTGTCCGCCGCTGCTGACTTCCTCCTCTTTCCCGATCTCGCCTCGCGCGCTCTGGGCGGGTCGGTGAGCGCCGCCAACGACGAGTTGTTCGCCCAGCGCGAGAACCTGATCAAGCCGACGGCGCCGTTCTTCGATCCGTCGGAGTTCGGCCACAAGGGCAAGGTGTACGACGGCTGGGAGACCCGCCGCCGACGCGACGACGGGCACGACTGGGCTCTCGTGCGGCTGGGTGCGGCGGGCATCGTGCACGGCGTCGTCGTGGACACCGCGTTCTTCCGCGGCAACTATCCGCCGTTCGTGTCGGTCGAGGCCGCGTCCGTCGAGGGCTACCCCTCGGCCGAGGAACTGTCGACGGTGCAGTGGCACACCATCGTCGAGAAGTCGCCGGCCGACGGCGACACGGCGAATCTGTATCCCGTGACCGACACCCGTCGCTGGACCCACGTCCGGTTGTCGATCTATCCGGACGGGGGAGTGGCGCGGTTGCGGGTGCACGGCGAGGTGGTGCCCGACCCGCGGTTCCTGACCGGAACGGTCGATCTGCTGGCGGCGGAACACGGTGGGCGGCTCGTGGAGTGCTCGGACGCGTTCTACGCGTCTCCGGCCAACATCATCCTGCCCGGCCGTGCCCGGAACATGGGTGAGGGGTGGGAGAACTCGCGTCGGCGAGGCGGCGGAAACGACCACGCGACGTTCGCTCTCGCTGTCGCCGGGGTGCCGCGGCACGTGGAGGTGGACACGTCGTACTACGTCGGCAACGCCCCGGGCTGGGTGCGACTGAGCACCGTCGACGATCGGGTCGCCGACGTCGCGGATCCGTCCGCGTGGGCCGAGGTCCTGCCGCGCACGGCGGTCCAGCCCGACACGCGGCACCTGTTCCTTCTCGACGGCGCCCCTGCCGCAACACATCTGCGCCTCGACGTCTACCCGGACGGGGGTCTGTCCCGGCTGCGGTTGTTCGGCGATCCGGACGAGCGTGGCCGCGTCGACGCGCGCGCCGCCTGGTGGGACGGGCTTCCCGCCGAACACCGCGCACTCCTCGCCGAGCAGGCTCCGGCATGAGCGCGTGGGATCTCGCGTTCCGCGCGCGCCGTGCGGTCGTGACCGCGGCCGACGGTTCCCGTACCGAGACGGCGTGCACGGTGGGGGTGCGGGACGGCCGCATCGTCGCCGTCGTGGGTCACGACGATCCCGTCGATGCGGACGTCGTCGTGGACCTGGCCGACGACGAGGTACTGCTCCCGGGCCTGGTGGACACCCACGTGCACGTGAACGAGCCCGGTCGCACCGAGTGGGAGGGTTTCGCGAGTGCGACGGCCGCCGCGGCCGCGGGGGGCATCACGACCCTGATCGACATGCCACTCAACAGTATTCCGTCGACGGTCTCCACCGACGCACTCGACGTCAAACGAGCGGTGGCCGAGCCCGAGGCTCGCATCGACGTCGGCTTCTGGGGTGGCGCCGTACCCGGCAACGTCCCGGACCTGCGCGCGATGCACGAGGCCGGTGTCTTCGGCTTCAAGTGCTTCCTGCTGCACTCGGGTGTCGACGAGTTCCCGCCTCTCTCGCCCGACGAGCTCGAGGAGGCGATGCGGGAGATCGCCTCGTTCGACGGACTGCTGATCGTGCACGCCGAGGACGCGCAGATCATCGCCGACTCCGAGAACGCCGGCGGCCGGGACTACGCAGGTTTCCTGGCGTCGCGACCGCGCGCCGCGGAGAACACGGCCATCGCCGACGTGATCGCGGCGTCGCGGCGGACGGGATGCCGCGTCCACATCCTGCACCTGTCGAGTGCCGACGCCGTGCCGCTCGTGGCGGCGGCGAAGAAGGACGGTGTGCGGATCACTGCCGAGACCTGCCCGCACTACCTGTCGTTCGCGGCGGAGGAGATCGCGGACGGGGCGACCCAGTTCAAGTGCTGCCCGCCCATCAGGGAGGCCGACAACCGGGACGCGTTGTGGCAGGCGTTGTCCGACGGCATGATCGACACGGTGGTCACCGATCACTCGCCGTGCACCACGGAGCTCAAGCGGTTCGACGTCGGCGACTTCGGTGTCGCGTGGGGCGGCATCGCCTCGCTGCAGGTGTCGTTGGCCGCCGTGTGGTCCGAGGCGCGTCGGCGTGGGCACTCTCTCGCCGACGTCGTCGGGTGGATGTCCGCGGCGACGGCGGCTCAGGTCGGACTGGAGAGCAAGGGCGCGATCGCGGTGGGCAAGGACGCCGACCTGGCGGTGTTCGCACCGGACCAGGAGTTCGTGGTGCACGCGGAGGAACTGAGGCACAGGAATCCGGTGAGTGCGTACGACGACCGCACGGTGACGGGCTGTGTGCGCTCGACCTGGCTCGCCGGACGACGCATCGATCTCGACGGTCCACCGCAGGGAAGGCTGCTGACGCGCGGCTGATTGCAGATTGTTGACAATCGGACGATCGTCCTCGACAGTGAGGGCATGACTGCAGCAGCATTCGTGCCTCGAACAGCCGACGCCTCCACCGGTGGTCACACCGCTCGGCTGTCGCCCGCCCTGAAGCAGGCCACACCCATCGTCGTGGATCACGCGTCGGGAAGCTGGATCACCGGGACCGACGGGCGCCGCTACCTCGACTTCACCACGGGTATCGGCGTGACCAGCACCGGACACTGCCATCCGCGCGTGGTCGCGGCGGCGCGCGACCAGGTCGGCAAGATCATCCACGCGCAGTACACGACCGTCATGCACACACCTCTGCTCGAGTTGACCGAGAAGCTCGGCACCGTCCTGCCGGTCGGCCTGGACAGCGTGTTCTACGCCAACTCGGGGTCCGAGGCCGTCGAGGCGTCGATTCGTCTGGCGCGCATGGCCACCGGCCGCCCGAACATCATCGCGTTCCACGGCGGCTTCCACGGTCGCACCGTCGCCGCGGCGACACTCACCACAGCCGGGACCAAGTTCCGGTCAGGCTTCGCTCCGATGATGGGCGGCGTCCACATCGCGCCGTTCCCGTACGCGTTCCGGTACGGCTGGGACCTCGACACCGCGGTGACCTTCGCCTTGCGCGAGCTCGACTACCTGCTGCAGACCGTGTCCGCCGTCGCCGACACCGCGGCGTTCATCATCGAACCGGTCCTGGGCGACGGTGGTTACCTTCCCACCCCGCCGGCGTTCCTGGACGGACTCCGAGAGCGAGCCGATCGGCACGGCATCGTGCTCATCGTGGACGAGGTCCAGGCGGGAGTGGGCCGCACGGGGAAGTTCTGGGGTCACCAGTTCTCCGATTCCGCCCCGGACGTCCTCATCACGGCCAAGGGTCTTGCCAGCGGCTTCCCGATCTCCGCGATCGCCGCCTCGACCGCCCTCATGAGTACCGCCCTGCCGGGATCGCAGGGCGGTACCTACGGCGGGAACGCGGTGGCCGCGGCGGCCGCCGTCGCCACGCTCGACGTGGTCGAGGACGAGGGCCTGGTGGAGAACGCCCGTCTGCGCGGGGAGCAGCTTCTCGGTGGACTGCGTGAGATCGCGGCTCGGCACGACGAGATCGGAGATGCCCGCGGGCTCGGTCTGATGGCGGCCTTCGAGTTCGTCGACGACGCCGGGGACGCCGATCCGGGCGCCGCGCTCGCTCTGCAGAAGGCAGCGCTGGACCGCGATCTCCTGTTGTTGACGTGCGGTGCGCTGGGCAACGTGGTGCGCATCATCCCGCCCCTCGTGGTGACGCGGGACGAGGTCGAGCTGGGACTCGAGCGCATCGCGGAGGCGTGCGACGCGGCGCTGGGAGTTCGGTCGTGACGACGACGGTCGACCGACCCGTGCCGGTGGCCGATCGCAGCATTCTGATCGGTGGTCGATGGCGGGACGCGGTGGACGGGCGCACGTTCGACGTCGAGAACCCTGCCACCGGTGAGATCATCGCGCGCGTCGCCGACGGGGGGCCCGCCGACGCCGCTCTGGCGCTCGATGCCGCGAGCGCCGCCCAGTCCGCGTGGGCGGCGACGTCGCCGCGGGAGCGGAGCGTCGTGCTGCGCCGTGCGTTCGACCTCGTGATCGAGCGGACGGAGGACCTCGCCGCCGTGATGACCGCCGAGATGGGCAAGCCGCTCGCCGAGGCGCGCGGCGAGGTCGCCTACGCAGCCGAGTTCCTTCGCTGGTTCTCCGAGGAGGCCGTCCGCATCGCCGGCGATCACACCCTGACCGGCGACGGGTCGACGCGCATGGTGGTCACACGAGTACCGGTGGGACCGTGTGTGCTGGTGACGCCCTGGAACTTTCCGCTGGCCATGGGTGCCCGCAAGATCGGGCCCGCTGTGGCAGCCGGATGCACCATGGTGTTCAAGCCGGCCGAACAGACACCGCTCACCTCGCTCGCTCTGGCCCGCATCTTCCAGGAGGCCGGACTGCCGGACGGCGTCCTCAACATCGTCACGACCTCGGACGCGGGTGGCGTCGTCGAACCGTGGTTGCGCAGCGGTGTTGCTCGAAAGCTGAGTTTCACGGGCTCCACCGCCGTCGGCAGGCTGTTGCTCGGCCAGGCGGCGTCCACCGTCATGCGGACGTCGATGGAACTGGGCGGGAACGCGCCCCTCGTCGTCTGTGCGGACGCCGATCTGGGGACGGCGCTCGACGGAGCCATGATCGCCAAGATGCGCAACATGGGGGAGGCCTGCACCGCCGCCAACCGGTTGTTCGTCCATCGGTCCGTCGTCGACACCTTCGCGGAGCAGCTGACCGCGCGGATGGCCGAGCTGACCGTGGGAGACGGTGCGCACGAGGGTGTCCGGGTCGGCCCGCTGATCGATGCGCAGGGCCGCGCGAAGGTGCAGCGCCTCGTCGACGACGCGGTGAGACTCGGCGCGCGGATCCTGACCGGCGGTGCCACGCCGGAGGGGCCGGGATACTTCTACCCTCCGACGGTGCTGGTGGACGTCCCACCCGACGCCGAGATCGTGCACACCGAGATCTTCGGGCCGGTCGCCGCGATCATCACCTTCGACGACGAGGACGAGGTGGTGCGCATCGCCAACGACACCGAGTGGGGTCTCGTGGGCTACGTGTTCACTCGCGACGTCGACCGGGCCTTCGATCTGGGCGAGCGTCTCGAAGTGGGCATGGTCGGTCTCAACACCGGGCTGGTGTCCAACCCCGCGGCACCCTTCGGCGGGGTCAAGCAGTCCGGACTGGGGCGTGAGGGCGGGCGTCTCGGCATCGACGAGTTCCTCGAGGTGAAGTACTTCGCCGTGCCGCGTCGGCCGGGGCGGACGCTGTGACGGCCACTCGACGGCTGACACCCCTCGACGCCCGCACCACGTCGATCGTCATCGCGGACCAGTTGCGCGAGCGCATCATCGACGGATCGTTCGCACCGGGGGAGCAGGTCCACGAGGCGACGGTCGCGACCGAACTCGCCGTCTCCCGCGGACCCGTTCGCGAGGCGCTGCAACGGCTGAGTCAGGAGGGGCTGCTCGTCTCCTTCCGCAATCGCGGCGTCTTCGTCGTCGAGCTGGGTGAGTCCGACGTCGCCGAGATCTACCAGGCGCGCGCGGCCATCGAGATCGGTGCCGCGTTCACCGTTCTGCAGCGTGGTGACTCCGGACGTGTCGCGGACGCGTTGTCGCGCATCGTGGTCGAGATGCAGCCGGCCATCGGCCGGGGCGACTGGCGGTCGGTGGCGGAGCGGGATCTCGCGTTCCACACCGCACTGGTCGCGGCGACGGGCAACAGCCGGATGGGCCGGATGTACGCGACGCTCGCCGCCGAGGCCCGCATCTGCATGGCCAACCTCGAGACCGCGTACCACCGGCCCGACGCGTTGATCGAGGAGCACACGCTGCTCGTCGATCTGCTGCGAGCGCAGGACTGGGCCCGGCTCGAACCTGCTCTGCGCGAACACATGGACACCGCCGTCCACGATCTGACGGCGTCGCTACGTGAGTCGGCGGAGACCGCGTAGTCACTCGCGCTGCGCCAATGGGTGCGAGCACCTACGCTCGCTCCAGGAACCCGGATAGCCTCGAAAATGTCAGGGGTACAGCATGATCGACACGATCGGTACGGCCGAGCACAGCTCCCGCCTCGCTGCCGTGCGTGCCGTCATGGCCGAGCGGGGTCTCGCGGCGCTCATGATCACCGATCCGTCGAACATCTACTATCTGACGGCCTACAACGCCCTGTCGTTCTACACCCCGCAGGTGCTCTTCGTGCCGGCCGAGGGCGACATGCTGTTCTTCGCCCGCGCCATGGACGCGCACGGCGCCTCACGCACGTCGTGGCTTCCCGACGACCAGGTGTTCGGCTATCCGGAGACCCTGGTGCAACGGCCGGACACCCATCCCTTCGTCTGGGTGGCCGACACGCTGCGCGGACTGAGCCTGGTCTCGAACTTCGAGCACGGCCAGGTGGGGCTCGAGATGGACTCCTACTACTTCAGCCCCAAGGCGTTCGAAGCGCTCGTGAAGTGCCTGCCGGAGTACCGGTTCGTCGATTCGCGGGAACTGGTGAACTGGGTGCGGTCGGTGAAGTCGGACACCGAGATCGAGCTGATGCGCGGGGCGGCGGCGATCTGCGAGAGCGCCATGGCGACCGCGATGGACGCGATCGCCGTCGGTGTGCGCCAGTGTGACGCCGCCGCGGCGATCTCCGCGGCGCAGGTACGCGGCACGGACGACTTCGGCGGCGACCACCCGGCCATCGTTCCGATGCTGCCCACCGGTGAGGGTGCGGACACCCCGCATCTCACCTGGACCGACCGGCCGTTCCGGGACGGGGAGTCGACCGTGGTGGAACTGACCGGGGTGTTCCGCCGCTACCACGTCCCGATGGCGCGGACGGTCTCGCTCGGGCGACCGGACCCGCGCATGGCCGGTCTCGCCGCCGCCACCGACGACGCACTCGGAGCCGTGCTCGCGGAGATGAGGCCCGGAGTGCAGACCAGTGACCTCGCGGCGACGTGGAACCGTGAACTGGGCCGGGCGGGATTTCACAAGCCTTCCCGCATCGGGTACTCGATCGGCATCGCGTACGCGCCGGACTGGGGCGAGCGCACCATCAGCCTGCGCAGCGACGACGCCACGATCCTGCAGCGCAACATGACGTTCCATGTCATCGGCGGTATGTGGCTCGACGGTTACGGATACGAGGTGTCCGAGTCCGTGGTGGTCACCGACACCGGTATCGACACCTTCACCGCCTACCCGCGATGCCTGACAGTCAAGGAGTGACGGACATGCACGCACAGACGTACGAGACGACCACGCTTCCGTGGGCGATGCGCACCGATCACCTCGTCGGGTCGATGATCGACTCGTCGACCTCGCTGCTCGCCGCGCAGAAACACGACATCGTGCGCTTCGCCATGGGATCGCCCGCCGCCGAGGCGGTTCCGCACGCGGCGATGGCGGAGATCGCGGGCCGAGTCCTGACCGCAGATGCCTTCGACTATGGTGCGACGGAGGGTGATCCGGCTCTGATCGAGCAGCTGGTGGCCTTCTGCGACGCCTTCGGTGAACCGACGTCTCCCGATCGGTTGGTCATCACGTCGGGTGGCATGCAGGGGCTCGATCTCGCGTGCACGCTGTTCGTCGACCCCGGCGATCTGGTGATCGTCGAGAGTCCGACGTACACGAACGGCACCGCGACCGTGCTCAGCTACGGTGGCGACATCCTCGAGGCGCCGATGGATTCCGACGGGCTGATCGTCGAGGCGCTTCCCGAGTTGGTCGCCCGCGCGGGCCGACTGCCCACGATGATCTACACCATCCCGACGTTCCAGAATCCGTCCGGGACGACCATGTCGCTGCCGCGCCGACTGGCGCTCCTGGAACTCGCCCGCGAGTGGGGCGCCGTGGTGCTCGACGACGACCCCTACGGCCACCTCCGCTTCCAGGGATATCCGGTTCCGAGCCTGCGAGCGCTCGCTCCCGACGACCCGCTCGTATTCTCCGTGCGCACGTTCTCGAAGCTCATCGCCCCCGGTCTGCGCGTCGGGTGGGTGGACGCGGACCCCGCCGCTCGCCGGTTGATCATCAACGCGAAGCAGGCGATGGACACGTGCACCAACGTGCCGAACCAGCGGATCGTGGCCGAGTTCCTGCGACAGGGACTGCTCACCGAGCACCTGGCGTCCCTCGCGGACATCTACCTGCCCCGCAAGATCGCGATGCAGACGAGCCTGGAGCGGCACCTCGGTGGGAGGGTGCGCACCACCGATCCCGAGGGCGGCTTCTTCCTGTGGGTCACGCTGGTGGGTGACGATGCCGCAGTGGACACGCGGCGGCTGTTCGAGATCGCACTCGCGCACGGTGTCGCCTTCATCCCGGGTCCGGCGCTGTCCGCGAACGGCCTCTTCGGCGATGCGATGCGACTGTGCTTCGCGTCCTCGACGCCCGAGCGCATCAACGTCGGGGTGCAGCGGTTGGCGGGTGCGCTGGACGCGGCCCGAGCCGAACTGTGACGGCGGCCGATCTCCAGCAGGATCGCGCGTCGACCGACGTCGCGACGGTCGAGCGGATCACGAGAGCGCTGATCGACGCCGGTCCCGACGAGTCCGCCGTGGTGGCCGAGATCTGCCGCATCGCAGAGAGTCTCGGTCTGCAGACCGTCGTCACCGACGCGTCGCCGGGGCGGCCGAACGTCGAGGTGGTCCTTCCCGGCGAGCCCGGCCCGGGCCTGCTGTTCCTCGGGCACTCGGACGTGGTGCCCGCCGGGGAGGGCTGGACCGGGGACCCGTTCCGCTCGCGGGTGCACGACGGTCGGATCGTGGGACGCGGCGCCTGCGACATGAAAGGTGGTCTCGCCGCGGTACTCGCCGCGATGGGGTCACTGGCCCGGCGCGGTGTGGTCCCGGCGCGCACCGTGACACTCGCCTGCGTGGTGGACGAGGAGGACACGGGCCTGGGTATCCGGGCATGGGTGTCCGACCGTACCGACCAGACCGGCCGGCCTCCGGCCTTCAGGGTCGATGACGGCCGGCCTCCGGCCTTCACGGGATGCGTCGTGGCGGAACCCACGGCCGGCACCGTGATCGTCGGGTGCCGCGGAGCGGCGAACATCGTGCTCACCGTCACCGGTCGGAGCGCGCATGCCGGCCGGCCCGAGAACGGTCGCAGTGCCGTGGTCGCGGCGGCCCGCCTCGTGGGCGAGATCGACGGGCTGCACGCGGAACTGGCCACCGTGCCGCACCCGGTGCTCGGCGCCGCGTCGTGGAACGTCGGCCGGATCGACGGTGGGACCGGACCGTCGATCGTCGCGGGCCGCTGCCGGCTGGAGATCGATCGCCGCCTGCTGCCGGACGACGACGTGGACGCCGTCGTCGCGGACCTGCTCCGCCGGGCCGGCCTCGTCACGGATCTGGACGTCGACGCGTACGTCGAGATGGAGATGCCGGGATTCCTCACCGACGAGTCGAGCCCGCTCGTCGAGTCGGCGCTGGCGGCGCTGCGATCCACGGGTGCGCCGGACCCGTCGACCGCGGTGTGGACGGCGTCCTGCGACGGGGGGTTCGTCGCCCGTGACCTCGGAGTGCCCACCATCGTGCTGGGTCCCGGTGATCTCGAGGCGCAGGCCCATCAGCCCGACGAGTCCGTGGACCTGCTCGAGGTCGCTCGCCTCTCCCGGGCCTACGCTCGACTGATGACGGAGCAGCGACCGTGAGCCCCTCCCGCACGAACGGCGGAGCGAGGCCGATCATCACCGTCCTGCACGACGGACTCCTTCCCGACCGGGTGCAGGAACTCGACACCTCGTACGAGGTGCGGCATGCCACCGCCGACACGTTCGGCGATGCGGTCGACGGCGCGCGGGCGGTCCTGCTGTGGGACTTCTTCTCGTCGGCGCTCCGGGACCAGTGGTCGCGCTGCTCCGCACTCGAATGGGTGCACGTCGCCGCAGCAGGGGTGGACAAGCTGTTGTTCGACGACCTCGCGGCGTCCGACGTCGTCGTGACCAACGCGCGCGGGGTGTTCGACGTGCCGATCGCCGAGTTCGTGCTCGCGTCCGTGCTCGCTCTGGCGAAGGACGTGCGCGGCACCGTCGAACTCGGCCGGCAGGCGCGATGGTTGCGCCGGGAGACCGAGAACATCGCGGGGCGTCGAGCTCTGGTGATCGGCACGGGCAGTATCGGCCGGGCCACGGCGCGTATGTTGCGTGCCGTCGGTATGGACGTCGCCGGGGTCGGTCGGACGGCTCGCACGGGTGATGCGGATTTCGGAACCGTCCACGCCAGTGCGGATCTCGCGTCGGTGGTACCCGGCGCCGACTACCTCGTTCTCATCGCACCGCTGACACCGTCGACACGGGGCATGGTCGGCCGCGACGTGCTCGCGGCGGCCGATCCCGGGGTGCGCGTGATCAACGTGGGTCGTGGCGAACTGCTCGACACCGACGCGCTGGTCGACGCTCTGCGCAGCGGCCACGTCGGGGGAGCTGCCCTCGACGTGTTCGACACCGAGCCGCTGCCACCCGAGCACGTGCTGTGGACCCTCGACCACGTGCTGCTGACCGCACACATGAGCGGTGACACCGTGGGGTGGCGCGACCGGCTCTACTCCGGTTTCGCCGAGAATGCCGAACTATTCGCGGCCGGCCGACCGCTGCGCAACGTCGTCGACAAGTCCCTCGGGTTCGTCGCCGGGTGACCCGGTGACCGCGGGCGTCCGGTCGTATCCCTTGCGGTCGTAGATCGCGATCACCAGAGCGCCGAGGACCAGGCCGATGACGAGCCCGAGCAGCGTCATGCCGAGTCCGTGGGCGAGACCCGAGTTCCAGCGTGAGTCGAAGTAGAGGATCGAGCGCACGGCGAGATACACCTGATGCATCGGTTCGAATTGGGCGAGCCACCCGAAGAGCGCAGGTGACGCCTGGATCGGGATGGTGGCGCCGGCGGACGGCAGGCCCAGGATCACGAAGACGACGAGGTTGAGGATCAGCCCCGGAGTGCCGAAGATCGACAGCACCGACACCGCGGTGATCCCGACGGCCGAGATCGCCAGCACTCCGAAGAGCCACAGACCCAGCGCATTCGGGATCGGCATGCCCAGTGCGGTGGCGATCGCGACGTAGAGACCGGACACCACGAACCCGATCACCACCATCGTGAGCCATTTCGCGGCGAGCACGCGCAGGCGACTGTCGGTGGATCGGCGACGCTGCAGGAAGGTGGGGCCGAACTCGAGCGGCACGAAGCCGAGTGCGCCGTCGACGAGAGCGCTGGCGATCATCGCGCCGGTGAAGCCGGCGAGCACGAGCAGCAGGGCGTAGTAGAAGGCGGACAGCCCGAGCCCCGTGCCGTCCGGAAGTGGGTCGTAGGGAGTGACGACGATGTCGACCGGCGCACCCAGTGTGAGGGCCGCGGCCCCGGAGAGGGTGGCGCCCGCGGGCAGTGCCTCGGTCACTTGCGTCGTGAGTCGTTCTCCCAGAGTGCCGTTCGCGGAGTCGAGCGCCGTGTCGCCGATGGTGGTCATGAGGGAGGAACCGAGTGTGCCGGCACGCGGATTGGTCATGATCGTCACGATGGGTCGCTCGATGTCGCCCGCCACGACGGAGGCCTGCGTCAGGATCGACACTCGTTTGGTGAAGTCGCTCGGCACGACGATCGCGCCGTAGACGTCGCCGTTCGCGAGGAGGTTCTGCGCCTCCGCGATACCGACCTGCTTCAGATCGATCTTCTCCGCGTCGATGCCGTCCGCGATGCCCTGGCCGATCTGCTGCCCCAGGTTCGCCTGCTCACCGTTCGGCAGCACGTCGCCCTCGTCGCTGACCACCAGTGCCACCGGGAAGTGGCGGAGGTTCTCCTTGGGGTCGAGGATGCCGCCGAGGTACAGCGCCGCGAGCAGCGACATGACGACGGAGACCGCGACGACCGGCAGCACCCAGGTGGTGGGGCGCCGGAATGCGGGCGCAGCGGCTTCGGGGGACATGGCGGGCCTTCCGTCGGCAAGTTCGTGGCCGATACACATCTGTATCGTCTCGTTCGATACGATAGTGCATCATGGCGGCGACTTCAGGCAACGTGACCGCGAGAACAGGCAGGACCGCCACTCGCAGCAGAGCGCAGACTCGGGAGCGAGTGCTGGACGGCGCCCTCGAGGTGTTCGTCGAACGGGGTTTCGGGCGATCGACCCCGGAACAGATCTGCGAGCGAGCGGGATTCACTCGCGGAGCGTTCTACTCGAACTTCTCGTCGATGGACGAGGTCTTCCTCGAACTGTGGACGCGACAGGCGTCGGGACTGATCACGCGGGTACGCGGAGTGGTCGACGCCCTGGAGTACGACGCGTCCGACGGGCGGTCCTTCGAGCAGATCGTCGTGGCAGCGCTGAGCGGACTGGTCGGCGACGTGTCGTGGCACGTACTCATGGCGGAGTTCGGCGCTCACGCGGCGCGGAACCCGGGGCTGGCGGCCGTGGTGACCGGGCACCGGGCCGCGCTCCGTGACGCCCTGCGTCCCATGATCGTTCACGGTCTCGCGATCCACGGGCGTGAGGTGGCGGTGGACGACGACACCCTCGGTCGGGGTGTCGTCGCCGCCTACGAAGGAGCGATGGCCCAGGCGATGATCGAGCCGGCCAACCCGGTACCCGCGCGACTCGCCCTCGAGCTCGTGGCCGCGGTCATATGGTCGTTCTCGCGCGAGCGCTGACTCCGCACATGGTCGTTCTCGCGCGAGCGCTGACTCAGAACGCCCGCTCGTACTGCGGAGGTGTGGCCGGGGTGATGTCCGCGCCGAGCTCGCGTGCCGCACGACGGGCCCAGTAGGGGTCGCGCAGCAGTTCGCGCGCCAGGAACACGGCTACGGCCTCGCCGGACCCGATGATGTCCTCGGCCTGCTTGGGCTCGGTGATCAGTCCGACAGCGGCCGCGGGGATGCGCGTCTCGCTCTGGATGCGCCGGGCGAACGGCACCTGGTAGCCGGGTTCGACGGGGATGGACGCCTTCGCGACGTTGCCACCCGTGGAGACGTCGACGAGGTCGACACCGTGATCCTCGAGCTGCTGGGTGAGCAGAACGGTCTGGTCGGGCGTCCAGGCCTCGGAGTCGACGCCGCGCTCCTCGCCGGTCCAGTCGGTCGCGGACACGCGCACGAAGACGGGCTTGTCGGCCGGCCACACCTCGCGGATCGCGTCGACCACGCGCAGGGTCAGGCGGATACGACCCTCGAAGCTGCCGCCGTACTCGTCGGTCCGGTGGTTGCTGGCCGGGGACAGGAACTGGTGCAGCAGGTAACCGTGCGCCGCGTGCACCTCGGCCACGTCGAAACCGGCGGCCAGCGCGCGTACCGCGGCGGAGCGGAAGTCGTCGACGACCTTGTCGATGTCCGCGGTCGTCATCTCGCGCGGAGCCGGGTAGTGGCCGAACCCGACAGCGCTGGGTCCGACCGTCTCCCACGCGAGGGAGTCGTCCGCCGCCAGCGGCTTTCCGCCACGCCACGGTGCGTCGGTGGATGCCTTGCGACCTGCGTGGGCCAACTGGATCGCGGGCACACTGCCGTGCTGCCGGATCTCGGTGACCACCTCGGCCAACGCGTTCGCCTGCTGGTCGTTCCAGATGCCGAGGTCCCACGGCGTGATGCGGCCTTCCGGGCTCACCGACGCCGCCTCGGTCATCACCAGGCCGACGCCGCCGACGGCACGCGAGACGAGGTGAGTCCGGTGCCACGGTGTGACCGCGCCCGTCGAGGGTCCCTCCGCGTCCGCCGAGTACTGGCACATCGGCGACATCCACACCCGGTTGGGGAAGGTGACCTCACGCAGGGTCAAGGGCTCGAACAGCAGGCTCACAGTCATCTCCTCGTCTCGTCCGACACGCGCGCCGTCCACGACGACAGCGCTCAGGATGAACGAACAATTCGGCCGGGCGATCATTCCCGTCGTCCGGATCGTCCCGGGTGCGCTCGGGCGTACGGGCTGGTGGGAGCGTGACCTACCCTGGACGGCGTGACTGCCACCACCAGCGCCGAGGTGTCCACCCCCGATGCTCTCGAAGCGGACGTGCACGCCGCTGCTGCCCGCGCCCGGGTCGCCGCGCGCGCACTCGCTCTGCTGACGACCGCGCGCAAGGACGACGCGCTGCACGCCGCGGCGGACGCCGTCCTGGCCTCCGCCGACGCGATCCTCGCCGCCAACAGCGAGGACCTCGCACTCGCCGAGGCGTCCGGCACCCCGCCCTCGCAGCTCGACCGACTGCGGCTGACCCCCGACCGCATCGACGGCATCGCCGCCGGACTGCGCCAGGTGGCGTCTCTGCCGGATCCCGTCGGGGAGCTCCTCGAGGGTCGGACCCTGCCCAACGGACTCGAGATCCGGCAGCTCGCGGTGCCGCTCGGCGTCGTCGGCATGATCTACGAAGCCCGGCCCAACGTCACGGTCGACGCGTTCGGGCTCACTCTGAAGTCGGGCAACGCCGTCCTCCTGCGGGGGTCGTCCTCTGCCGCGCGATCGAACGCCGCGCTGGTGGGCGTTCTGCGGGCGGCCCTGTCGGCGCTGGACCTTCCCGCCGACGCTGTCCAACTCCTGTCCAGCGAGGATCGCGCGACGGTCACGCACCTCATCCGGGCTCGCGGACTCGTCGACGTCGTCATCCCGCGCGGTGGGGCCGGCCTCATCTCGGCGGTGGTGCGCGACGCGACGGTGCCCACCATCGAGACCGGTGTCGGCAACTGCCACGTCTACGTGCACGCGTCCGCGGACCTCGACATGGCCGAGCGCATCCTGCTCAACGCGAAGACACGTCGAGTGAGCGTGTGCAACGCCGCGGAGACGGTGCTGATCGACGCCGCCGTGGCCGACGTGGCGGTGCCGCGTCTGGTGCAGGCGTTGTCGGACAACGGCGTACGTGTCCACGGCGATCTGCCCGGTCTCGTTCCGGCCACCGAGAACGACTGGGCCGACGAGTACCTGTCCGACGACATCGCCCTCGCCGTCGTCGACGACCTGGATGCCGCCGTCGCGCACATCGACAGGTACGGCACGGGACACACCGAGGCGATCGTGGCATCGGATCTCGCTGCCACCCGGGCGTTCTCGGCTCGGGTGGACGCAGCGGCCGTCATGGTCAACGCCTCCACCGCGTTCACCGACGGTGAGCAGTTCGGCTTCGGAGCCGAGATCGGCATCTCCACCCAGAAGCTCCACGCCCGCGGCCCCATGGGGCTGCGGGAACTCACCTCGACCAAGTGGATCGTGCAGGGCGACGGGCACATTCGGCCGGCCTGACCCGCTCCACCACACTCGAATCACCGACTGTCTCGAACCATCCGAAGGGCCCGGCGTGACGCAGACGTACTCCGACATCGTTCCGTTCTTCTCCGACGTCGACGACGTGGCGACCCGCCTCGCCGCCACGGGGTACCTCGCCGACAAGGCGACCGCCACGGCGGTGTTCCTCGCCGATCGTCTGGGCAAGCCGCTGCTCATCGAGGGCCCGGCAGGCGTCGGCAAGACGGAGTTGGCTCGCGCCGTCTCGCAGGCCGCGGGAGCCGAACTGGTCCGCCTGCAGTGCTATGAGGGCGTCGACGAGGCGCGGGCGCTGTACGAGTGGAACCACGCGAAGCAGATCCTGCGCATCCAGTCGAGTTCCGGCGCGGGGTGGGACGAGACACGCCACGACGTGTTCTCCGAGGAGTTCCTGCTGTCGCGGCCCCTGCTCACGGCGATCCGTCGATCGGATCCCACCGTGCTGCTGATCGACGAGACCGACAAGGCGGACATCGAGATCGAGGGCCTGCTCCTCGAGGTGCTCAGCGACTTCGCGATCACCGTGCCGGAGCTCGGCACCATCTCGGCGACCAGGCGGCCGTTCACGGTGCTGACCTCCAACGCGACACGCGAGTTGTCGGAGGCGCTGAAGCGTCGCTGCCTGTTCCTGCATCTCGACTTCCCGGACGCCGACCTGGAGCGGCGCATCCTGGCCAGCCGGGTCCCGGAGCTGCCGGAGGCGATGGCCGAGCAGATGGTGCGCATCGTGCAGGTGTTGCGGGACATGCAGTTGCAGAAGCTGCCGTCGGTCGCCGAGACCATCGACTGGGGCCGCACCCTGCTGGCTCTGGGCATGGACGAGGTGAGCGACGCGGCCGTGCGGTCGACGCTCGGCGTCATTCTCAAGCACCGCTCCGATCAGGACCGCGCCGTCGCCGAACTCCGACTCGGCTGACCCGTGACCGGGACGGTGGACATCTCCGGCATCCCCGCACACCTGGTGGGGTTCGTGGAGGCGCTGCGTCGCCGCGGTATCGACGTCGGCCCGTCGGAGACGGTCGACGCGGGCGCGGTGCTGGCCGTTCTCGACATCCTCGATCGGGAGGTGGTGCGGGAGGGTCTCGCGTGCGCGCTGGTGCGCAGACCCGGCCATCGCCCCGCGTTCGACGCGCTCTTCGATCTGTGGTTCCCGGCCGCGATCGGTGCGCGGACCGCCGACGAGGAGAACACGGTCGGCCCGCCTCTCGCCGAGGACGGCACCGTCGATCTCGACGCTCTGAAACACGTGCTGGCGGAGCTGCTCGCGGACGGTTCCGCGGAGGCCATGGCGCAGGTCGAGCGCCTGGTGGGCGACATCGTCGAGACCTACGGCAAGTACAGCTCCAGCCGCGGCGAGTCGTTCTCGGAGTACCAGACGCTGCGCACGGTGGAGCCGTCGACGCTGCTGGCGAAGATTCTCGACGGACTGATCGGCCGCTCCAGCGGTCCCGGTGCACCCACGACCGGCGAGTTCGAGTCCGAACTGGCCCGTCGGACGGCCGCGGTCCGCATCGCGGAGTTCCGGTCGATGATCGAGAAGGAGACCCGTCGCCGCACCGCCGAGGTGCTGGGCAAGGAACGGGTGGCGTCCTACGGCGTCCCGCGCCTGGCCGAGGACGTCGACTTTCTCCGCGCGTCCGAGTCGGAACTGGCGGCCCTCCGCAAGAACGTCGCTCCGTTGGCGCGGCTCCTGGCGAGCCGACTGGCGGCCCGTCGACGGCGGTCGCGAGCGGGGTCGATCGACCTGCGGCGCACCCTGCGCAAGTCCTTGTCGACGGGCGGCGTCCCCATCGACCTGGTCAACCGCAAGCCCCGTACCGCGCGGCCCGAACTGGTGATCTTCTGCGACGTCTCGGGATCGGTCGCCGGCTTCAGCCAGTTCACCCTGCTGCTCGTGCACACGTTGCGCGAACAGTTCTCCCGAGTGCGTGTCTTCGCGTTCATCGACACCGCCGACGAGGTGACCCGGTTCTTCGACGCCTCGGCCGGACGCGCGTCGCTCGCCGAGTCGATGTCGCGCATGATCGCGGAGTCGGAGCTGATCACCTACGACGGCCATTCCGACTACGGCCACTCCTTCGAGACCTTCACCGCGCATCACCTCGATGCCATCGGTCCTCGGGCGTCGTTGTTGATCCTGGGCGATGCCCGCACCAACTACCGCGATCCGCGCACCGAGTCCCTCGCCCGCATGGTCACCATCGCCCGGCACGCGCACTGGCTCAACCCCGAGCCGAAGGCGCAGTGGGGGACCGGCGACTCGGCCGCCGACGTCTATCGGCGGGTGATCTCGATGCACGAGTGCCGGTCGGCGGCGCAACTGGCCGAGGTCGTGTCGCGGCTCCTGCCCACGGGATCCTGACGTCTCTCGGTTCGGCCGAATCCTCTGTTCGGGGCAGGTCCACGTAGAGTCGTCACTCGTGCAGGAACCGACGACGCCGCCCGAGGGCCGACGCCCGCGACGTCTCGGCGTCATGGGTGGCACGTTCGACCCCATTCACCATGGGCACCTCGTGGCCGCCAGTGAGGTCGCCGACCGGTTCCAGCTCGACGAGGTCGTCTTCGTTCCCACCGGCCAGCCCTGGCAGAAGCAGGACCGGACGGTGAGCCCGGCGGAGGACCGCTACCTCATGACGGTCGTCGCCACCGCGTCGAACCCTCGCTTCTCGGTCAGCCGCGTCGACCTCGACCGTGCCAAGCCGACGTACACCGTCGACACGCTTCGCGATCTCGCCGACCAGCATCCCGGTGACCAGTTGTTCTTCATCACCGGGGCCGATGCTCTCAGCAGCATCATCGGGTGGCAGAACTGGCAGGAACTGTTCGAGCTGGCCCGCTTCGTCGGCGTGTCCCGCCCCGGGTACGAACTGGGTGCCGACCATCTGGCCGAGTACCTCGATCGGTTGCCGAAGGACGTCCTGACCCTCGTGGAGATCCCGGCTCTGGCCATCTCGTCCACGGAATGTCGACGGCGTGCCGCCGAGAACCGTCCCGTCTGGTACCTCGTGCCGGACGGCGTCGTCCAGTACATCTCGAAGCGGGACCTGTACCGACCCGCCGGGGAGGAGCGTCACGACGGCATCGCGACCGTCTCCGAGCCCGCACCCCAGCACACCGGCACTTCCGCCACCACCGCATCAGCCCTACCAGGAGAGAACACCACGTGAGCGCTACACCCGAGGCCATCAGGGTCGCCAGCATCGCCGCACTCGCGGCGGACGAGAAGCTCGCCGCCGACGTCATGGCCCTCGACGTCTCCGACCAGCTGGTCATCACCGACTGCTTCGTCATCGCGTCGGCACCCAACGAGCGCCAGGTCAACGCCATCGTCGAGAACATCGAGGAGAAGCTCCGCGAGGCGGGCAGCCAGCCCGTTCGTCGTGAGGGCACCCGCGAGGGCCGATGGGCACTGCTCGACTACGTCGACGTGGTCGTCCACGTGCTCCACAACGACGAGCGTCACTTCTACGCCCTCGAGCGTCTGTGGAAGGACTGCCCGGTCCTCGAGATCGAGGGTCTCGGAGCCACGGACACCTCGACGCAGTACGGCACCGACGATCACGGTGTCGACGACGCCCTGGACCACGGTGTCGATCGCGTCACCGAACCGGACGAGTGACGTCCGTTCGTCGGTTGGTGCTGCTCCGGCACGGTCAGACCGAGTACAACGCGGCCTCGCGCATGCAGGGTCATCTCGACACCGACCTGACCGAGCTGGGTCGCACACAGGCCGAGGTCGCCGCTCGAGCGTTGGCATTGCTGCAGCCACACCGCATCGTCTCGTCCGATCTGCGACGGGCACACGACACGGCGACCGCGCTGTCGACGGCCACGGGTGTTCCCGTCGAGCTCGACGAGCGGCTCCGCGAGACGCACCTCGGTGACTGGCAGGGGCTGACGCACCTCGACGTCGACGACGTCTCACCCGGCGTCCGCGAATCATGGCGCGCCGACGCCGCGTTCCGTCCGCCGGGCGGCGAGTCGCGCGTGGACGTCGCCGAGCGCTCGATGCCGCTGATCCAGGAGCTGCTGAAGGACCCGGAGTGGACCACGGCGCCCGTCGTCGTGGTCGCCCACGGTGGAACCATCGCCGCGCTCACGGCCGCACTGCTCGATCTGCCGGTCGACCGGTGGCCGGTGCTCGGGGGACTGGGCAACGCCAGCTGGGTGCAGGTCGCCGGACACGGAACGGACGACGTCTCCTGGCGCCTGGACGTGTGGAACGCGACGGCCGCCGTGGCGGGTGACGTTCTCTGATGTCCGAGGCGGATCGCCCGGTCCTGCTCGTCCTCGCGGACTCGCTCGCGTACTACGGTCCCGAGGGCGGACTGCCGGCCGACCATCCCCGCATCTGGCCCACCCTCGTCGCGCGCGAACTGGGCTGGGACGTCGAGCTCGTCGGCCGCATCGGCTGGACCTGCCGCGACGCCTGGTGGGCACTCACCCAGGATCCCCGTGTGTGGGCGTCGATACCGCGTGCCGGGGCGGTGGTCCTCGCGACCGGCGGGATGGACTCGTTGCCGTCACCTCTGCCGACGGCCCTGCGGGAGCAGATCCGCTACGTCCGACCGCCCATCCTGCGGCGCGGTGTGCGCGCCGCCTACGGGTGGCTGCAGCCGCGGCTCTCACACCTGGGCCGTCCGGTGGCCCTGCCGCCGCATCTGAGTGTCGACTACCTCGAGCAGATCCGCGCCGCCCTCGCGGCAGTGCGTCCGGAGATACCCGTCATCGCGACGCTCCCGTCGGTGCATCGATGCGACGCCTACGGACGAGTGCACACCGGCCGCGAACCAGCGGTGCGCGCGACTACGGCGTGGGCGGTGGGACACGATCTCCCGCTCGTCGACCTCAAGGCGGCCGTCGAGGAGAACATCGTGTCCGGGAACGCGAATCCCGATGGTATTCACTGGGGTTGGGACGCACACGTGCGCGTGGCCGAGTCCGTCGTCGCTGCCGTGCGCGCCTCCGCCCGCATCTGATCCACAGGGTCGTGGCCGTCCACAGATGAGCCCGGCGGCGGCTCGTCTCGTCCTGGCCCGGGCCTACCGTCGCGGGCATGGCACCCGAGATCGCTGCTCCCGAGCCGGCCGACCCCGACGGCGGCCGGTCCGACGCCCTGCATCGCCGCGCGGGTCTCGTCGGCTCGCGCTTCCGGATCGATCCGGGGTCCCGCGGTGTCCGTGCCCTTGCCGTGGCCGCCGTCCTTCTCGTGGGCGCCGTGGGGGCAGTGGTGATGCGAGGTTCTCCGCAGGTCACCGCGGTGCCGCCGCTTCCCCCTCTGATCACCGAGTCCGAGACGCCGACGACGTCGGCACCGGAATCCGCGGGAGTCGTGGTCAGCGTGCTCGGCGCTGTGATGCGCCCGGGACTCGTCACCGTTCCCGCCGAGTCCCGCATCGCCGATGTCGTCGCGGCCGCGGGTGGGCGCCGGGACGACGCGGACCTCTTCGGGCTCAACTGGGCGGCGAAGGTGTCGGACGGTGACCAGGTGGTGGTGGGGTCGACGACGGGGTCGGTACCGCTCGCTCCGGCGCCCGTGTCCGTGGCCGGTGAGGGGTCGTCCGATGCAGGCGGGAAGGCCCCGGGTCTGGTGTCGCTGAACGAGGCGACGGAGGCGGAGCTCGATGCCCTGCCCGGTGTCGGTCCGGTGACCGCGGGCGCGATCGTGCAGTGGCGCACCGAGAACGGCGGCTTCACGTCCGTCGATCAGCTGTCCGAGGTGAGCGGCGTCGGCCCCGCTCGGCTCGAGAAGCTGACGCCCCTGGTCACGGTGTGACCGACGTACCGGCCGTGGATCTGCGGCTCGTCCCGAGTGCGGTGGGGGCCTGGGCTGCGACCGTGGTGGCCGTCGGCGCGGGGTGGCGGCCCGCGGCAGTGCTGGCCGCGGTGTGCGTTCTCGTGGCGGTCGTCGGCTGGTGGTGCCGGCGTCGGCACGGCTGGGGATCGGTGGTGATGCTCGTCGTCGTGGCGGCCTGCTGCGTCACCGCGGCGTTCGCGGCGATGTCGTCCCTGCGGATGCACGAGGTGACGACGGGCCCGGTCCGCGAGGGCGCGCTGCGCGGTGCGTACGCGACGGTCGAGGGCGTCGTCACGGACGATCCACGTCCGATCACGGGCTCGTTCGCGGATCAGGTGCTCGTGCCGATACGAGCGAGCCGAGTGACGCTGCGCGGCACCGTCGTCGCTGGGTCGGCCCGGATCACCGTGTTCGCGCCCCCGGATCCGTGGCGGGCACTGGAACCGGGTGTGTCGGTGACGTTTCGGGCGCGGCTCGCGGCTCCCGATCGTGTGGGCGCGGTGGATGCCGTCGCACGTGCCACCGGGCCACCCGAGGTGGGGAGCGCGCCGGCCCTGCTCCGGTGGTCGGGCGTGGTGCGACGTGCTCTCGCGGAGGCCGCTGCCATCGCTCTGCCACGTGAGGAGGCGGGGCTGCTCCCCGGGATGGTGGTGGGGGACAGGTCGGGACTCGACGTCTCCGTCCAGGACTCGTTCACGGCGGCCGGTATGTCCCACCTGACCGCTGTGTCGGGTGCGAACTTCACCTTCGTCGTCGGGTGTGTCGTCCTCGGCTCTCGGCTGCTCTCGGCCGGGCCTCGAACCACCGCGGCGCTCGCGGGAATCGTCCTCGTCGCGTTCGTCGTGGTGGCGAGACCGTCACCCAGCGTCCTGCGTGCGGCGGTCATGGGTGTGCTGGGTCTGCTGGCGGTGATGACCGGCCGCCGTCGCCATGTGATGCCGGCCCTGTGCACCGCGGTGCTGGTGCTGCTGGCCGTCGATCCGGGACTGGCGGTGTCGTGGGGGTTCGCGCTGTCGGTGACCGCGACGGTCGCTCTCGTGCTGCTCGCCCCGGTGCTGACGGCGATGGTGAGCCGCGCCGACGCACCGCCCGGTCGCCGACGTCCGGTGCTCGACGCCGTGGCCGTGGCGCTGGCGGCGCACCTGGTGACCGCACCGCTGGTCGCCGCCATGGCTGGAACGTTCTCCGTCTACTCGGTGGCGGCGAACGTGCTCGCCGCACCCGTCGTCGGGCCGGTCACCGTGATCGGCGCGCTGGCGGCCGTGGTGGCCGTCGTGAGCGTGGAGGCCGGGGCTGTCGTCGCCGGGGTGGCGTGGGTGCCGCTGCGGTGGTTGCTGGCCGTGGCCGCGTACACGGCGGACGCTCCCGGTGCGACGGTGCTCACTCCGACCGGGCCTCGGGGCGCCGCCGTCGTCGGGGGATGTGTCCTCGTCGCGGCGGGCGCGGCGGTGCTGGTCCGGCGTCGGTGGCTGTCGGCCCACCGTGGCACCATCGACCGGTGAGTTCGACAGCGAGCAGCACCCGTCCCGAGCCCCTGCACCTCGTCCTGGGCGACGAGGAGCTCCTCGTCGAGCGTGCGGTGTCGTCCATCGTGGCCGCGATGCGCGCGGCAACGGTGGGGGCCGGGGCCGAGGTGCCGGTCGACCGTCTGCGGGCGGGGGACACGACGGTCGCCGAGCTCGCGGAACTGCTCAGCCCCTCCCTCTTCGCCGAGGATCGCGTGGTCGTCTTCGAGGCGGCCGCGGAGGCCGGTAAGGACGCCATGACGCTGGTTCTCGACGCCGCGGCGACGCCGGTGGACGGTGTGGTCCTGATCGTTCTGCACTCGGGTGGAGGCCGGGCCAAGGCCATGGTGGGGGCGCTGCAGAAGTCCGGTGCCGTGGTCCACGAGTGCGCGAGGCTGTCCAAGGCGGCGGAGCGCGTCGACTTCGTGCGGGCCGAGTTCCGCTCCCATTCGGAGACACGCGTCGCTCCCGACGCCATCGCCGCACTCGTCGACGCGGTGGGGTCGGATCTCCGCGAACTGGCCGCCGCGTGCTCGCAACTGGTGTCGGACACGGCGGGGAAGGTCGATGTCGCGGCCGTCCGCCGCTACTACTCGGGCCGTGCGGAGGTCACGGGCTTCGACATCGCCGACAAGGCCGTGTCGGGTGACCGCGCCGGCGCCCTCGAGGCACTGCGGTGGGCGATGTTGGGCGGCACACCGCACGTGCTGCTCGCGGACGCACTGGCCGAGGCCGTTCACACGGTGGCGCGGGTCGGTTCGGCGGGCCGCGGCGATCCGTTCCGGATGGCGTCCGAACTGGGGATGCCGCCGTGGAAGATCAAGAAGGCGCAGGCGCAGGCCCGCATGTGGAATCCGCAGCGCATCGCCGAGGCACTGCAGGTGGTGGCCGCGCTCAACGCGGACGTCAAGGGCCAGGCCGCCGATGCGGACTACGCGGTGGAACGCGCCGTGAACGTGGTGGCGGGGCTGAGTTCGCGCTGACAGCGCCGCCCGGGCACACGACTACGCCCCGGGCATCGTGCTCGCCCGGGGCGTAGTGCTGACAAGCTACTGCACAGGAACTCTCGAGAAGAACTGCACAGGGACTCTCGAGAGGAGCCGCGAGGGCTCGGGAGAGATCAGAGCTTGTTGAAGGCCAGCGACAGTGCCGACTTCTTGTTGGCAGCCTGGTTCTTGTGGATGACGCCCTTGCTGGCTGCCTTGTCGAGCTTGCGGCTCGCAGTCAGCAGGATCTCCTCGGCCTTGGCCTTGTCGCCGGCTTCGGTCGCCTCACGGAAGGAGCGAATCACGGTGCGGAGCGACGACTTCACCGACTGGTTGCGCAGGCGCTGACGCTCGTTTGTAGCGATTCGCTTCACCTGGGACTTGATGTTGGCCACGCGTAATTATCCTTCGTCTCTTCTCGGTCCGGGACGGCTGACTCCGGGGAACACTCTCGAGCCGTACGTGCAGTGCTTGTGAAAGCTGGTGACGGTGGGTGCGCACGAGCGTGCCCACGTCCGACGTACGAGACTACCAGCGTCGGTCCGGTAACCCAATTCGGTGATCTCGCTGCAGGGAGTCGGTGTGCACGTGACTCGTGAGGTTGCATGGAATTAACGTGTCCACCGTGCTCCAGGGGTACCTGTGAGGCAGCATGGCGACCATGAGTCCCCGATCAAGCGCTGCACCACAGGCGAAGAAGAGCCGTTCGCAGTCGCAGTCCTCGTCCGGGCCGAGCGTCTTCGACGGTTACCGGGACATCGGGAAGTACGGACTGGCGTTCGACGAGATGTTCGACGGCGACGGCGGGCTGCGTGGACCGTACAAGGGAATCCACAAGGCGCTCGCGCCGTCGGACGCCGCGGAACTGGACGCCCGCTCGGACGCCCTCGGCCGCGCCTTCGTCGATCAGGGCATCACGTTCGCACTCGAGGGTCAGGAGCGTCCGTTCCCTCTCGACCAGGTGCCCCGGGTCATCGCGGCGTCCGAGTGGAACAAGCTCGAGCGCGGGATCAAGCAGCGGGTCAAGGCACTCGAGTTCTTCCTGGCGGACATCTACGGGGAGCAGGAGATCCTGCGCGACGGCGTGGTCCCGAAGTCTCTGGTGACGTCGTGCGAACACTTCCACCGCGAGGCGTTCGGCATCGTGCCGCCCAATGGTGTGCGCATCCACGTCGCCGGTATCGACCTGATCCGTGACGCCGAGGGCACGTTCCGTGTCCTCGAGGACAACCTGCGCTCGCCGTCGGGGGTCTCGTACGTGATGGAGAACCGCCGCACCATGGCGCGCGTGTTCCCCGACCTGTTCGCCAGCCACCGGGTGCGTGCGGTCGGTGACTACGCCACGCACCTGCTGCGCGCCCTGCGTGCCGCTGCCGCGATCAACGAGGCGGACCCCACCGTCGTCGTCCTCACACCCGGCGTCGCGAACTCTGCGTACTTCGAGCACTCCCTCCTCGCCCGGCTGATGGGCGTCGAGCTGGTCGAGGGCCGCGACCTCTTCTGCCGCGACAACGTCGTCTACATGCGCACCACCGAGGGCGAGCGCCAGGTCGACGTGATCTACCGCCGCATCGACGACGATTACCTCGACCCCATGCAGTTCCGACCCGACTCCGTTCTCGGTGTGGCCGGGCTGGTCAACGCTGCACGTGCCGGCAACGTCGTCATCTCCAGCGCCATCGGCAACGGTGTCGGCGACGACAAGCTCACCTACACGTACGTGCCGACCATCATCGAGTACTACCTCGGCGAGAAGCCGCTCCTGGCCAATGTCGACACGTACCGGTGCTGGCTGCCGGACGAGTGCGAGGAGGTGCTCGACCGTGTCGACGAATTGGTGATCAAGCCCGTCGAGGGCTCCGGCGGATACGGCATCGTGTTCGGTCCGGACGCGTCGCCCAAGGAACTGGCCACGATCAGCAAGAAGATCCGGGCCGATCCGCGCGGATGGATCGCGCAGCCGGTGGTGCAACTGTCGACGGTGCCCACCAAGATCGGTGACCAGCTCGCACCGCGGCACGTCGACCTGCGGCCCTTCGCCGTGAACGACGGCGACGACGTGTGGGTGCTGCCCGGCGGTCTGACCCGCGTGGCGTTGCCCGAAGGCTCCCTGGTGGTCAACTCGAGCCAGGGCGGCGGCAGCAAGGACACGTGGGTGCTGGCCGGCCGCGCCACCAAGGAGGACGAGCGTGAGCTCGGCGGGGCGGAGATCGTGTCCGAACCCCCGTCGTCACCCACCGCGGAGCAGGGCCCCGAGCTCAACAGCCAGCAGATTCAACAGCAGCAGCAACAGCTGACCCACTCCCCGAAGGACGGTGCCCGCTGATGTTGGCTCGTAACGCCGAATCGCTGTACTGGATCGGCCGCTACGTCGAACGCGCCGACGACACCGCGCGCATCCTCGACGTCACGGTGCACCAGCTGCTCGAGGACGCGACCGTCGATCCCGACCACACCTCCCGAGTGTTGCTGCGGGTGTTGGGGTTCGAGCTCCCCGACGAGCGCCTGGACGTGTGGTCGTTGACGGAACTCGTCGCGTTTTCCCGCGAGGGCAACGGCTCCATCGTCGACTCGTTGTCGAGCGCCCGCGAGAACGCTCGCGGCGCACGCGAGGTCACCTCGAGCGAGATGTGGGAATGTCTCAACACGACGTACAACGCACTGGGTGAACGCATTCGAGCGTCGAAGCGTCTGGGCCCCCACGAGTTCCTGGGGTTCATCGAGGAGCGCGCCGCGATGTTCGCCGGGCTCGCCGACTCGACGCTCAGCCGCGACGACGGCTACCGGTTCCTGCTGCTCGGTCGCTCCGTGGAACGCATCGACATGACCGTCCGCCTGCTGCTCGCCCGTGCCGGCGACCGACCGTCGTCGCCGGCGTGGGTCACGGTGCTGCGGTCGGCCGGTGCACACGACACGTATCTGCGTACCTACCGTGGCGCTCTCGACGCTCAACGCGTCCTGGAGTTCATGCTCCTCGACCGGCTGTTCCCGCGCTCGGTGTTCTACGCACTGAGCGAGGCCGAACACTCGCTCGACAGCCTCGACCATCACCCCGACATGCGCGTCGGATCCCGTGCCGAGGCGCAGCGACTTCTCGGCCGCGCTCGCAGTGAACTCGAGTTCCTGCAGCCGGGTGTTCTGCTGGAGGACCTGCAGGACCGTCTGATGTCGTTGCAGGAGACCTGCCGCGAGGTGGGTGAGGCGATCTCCAAGCAGTACTTCCACGCAGCGCCCTGGGTCGCCTGGACGGACGCCGGAAGCCGAACGGACGAAGCACAATTGGAGGGTGAACTGTGAGCTGGCGGATGCGCGTCGTGCACACCACGGGGTACAACTACGACGCACCGGTCACGTCCTCGTACAACGAGGCGCGACTGACGCCGCGGAGCGACAACCGGCAGAACGTCATTCTGAACCGTGTCGAGACCGATCCGGCGACGAGGTCGTACCGGTACACCGACTACTGGGGCACCGCGGTCACGGCGTTCGATCTGCACGCTCCGCACACGTCCCTCGAGGTGGCCGGGTCCTCCGTCGTCGAGACGGACGCGTTCGTCCCGCCGGAGGAGACCCTCGACTGGGAGGACCTGGCCGCAGACCCCGTGGTGGACAGGTTCAACGAACTGCTCGGCCACAGCACCTACGTCCCTCGGAACCGTCAGCTGACGTCCGTCGCGAAGAAGTTGGCGAAGGATCTGGGGCCCTACGACGCCGTGGTGGCCGTCTGCGACTGGGTGAACCAGGAGATGTCGTACGTTCCCGGCACCACCGGGGTGCACACGTCCGCGGTGGAGGCGTGGGCCGAGAAGAAGGGCGTCTGCCAGGACTACGCACACCTCACGCTGGTGTTGCTCCGCAGTATCGGCATTCCTGCCCGTTACGTCTCGGGCTACCTGCACCCGAATGCCGAAGCGGTGGTCGGTGATTCGGTCGAGGGTCAGTCACACGCGTGGATCGAGGCGTGGACCGGATCGTGGTGGGGCTACGACCCGACCAACGGTGTGCCGGTGAACGAACAGCACGTCTCGGTGGGAATCGGACGCGACTACGCCGACGTGCCACCCCTCAAGGGAATCTTCTCCGGTGGCGGGTCCACGGAACTCGACGTCGTCGTGGAGATCACCCGGCTGGCCTGACGCCCGATCCGCCCAACAGCGAGCGCGTCAGTCTCTGACGCTCGTCCACGCAGGCGGTGAGCACCGCGGCGACGTCGTCGTCGGTGATCACCGTCGTGTGCCCGTCGGCGCCATGGTCGTCGCGTTCGATCGCGGCCACCACGGTGCGGCGCACGAGTTCTCGGACGTACGAGGCCGTTCCACCCTCGGTCGCCTCCACCAGCGGTGTGAGATCGGCTGCCACGTCCACGGCCGACAGGTAGAGCCGTGCCAACCGTTCGCGACCGCGGGTGTCGGGCAACGGGATCTCGACCGCGAGGTCGATACGGCCGGGCCGGTCCCGGACCGCTCTTTCGATGGAGTCCGGTCTGTTGGTGGTCAAGACGAACGTGACGTCCGCGTCGCCGTCCATGCCGTCCATCGCATCGAGCAAGGCGAACAGGAGCGAGTTCACACCTGTTTCCTCGCGCTCCCGGGCGATGAGATCGACGTCCTCGACCACCACGACCGACGGGCTCAGGCGGCGTGCAAGGGTGGTGGCCTCGGCGATGTGGCGCATCGCGGACCCGGTGAGCACGATGACCGTGCTGTCCGGCACGAGTCCGAGCAGGTGGCGGACCGTGTGGGTCTTGCCGGTTCCGGGTGGGCCGTACAGGAGTATGCCGCGACCCACGTGTTGGCCCGCTTCACGTAGTCGTGCTGCCGAGGACCCGACGGTGACGAGATGGCGAGTCATCGCCTCGAGGGTGCCGTCGGGAAGGATCAGATCCTCCGCCGCGATGGCCGGTCTGGGGAGGAAGCCGACGAGGCCGTTGCCCCGTCCACCGCCCCCTCCCAGGGCCAGGACCTGCCCGCGCATGACGTCGTGGTCGGTCATGAGCGAGAGGAGGGCGTCCAGCGTGCTCGCACCGGCGTCTCGATCGCCGGACAGCACCTCGATCTGGAGTGGAGCCTGGTGGGCCGGGTCGGGGATATGGAGCGCGACCGCCACGGCGATCCCGCCGGGGGAGTGGGTGTCGAGCAGCCCGAACACCGGGACGGACATCGTAGACGCGGGACCGACGTCCACCGACCGGTACTCGACCGGTGCGCCGCGACAACTGCCACCGCGACGGCAGGAACTCAGCATGGCGACGAGATCGTCGCGGTACCGCTCGTGGCCACGAACCGACGACCACCGTTGTGCCGCACATGATGTCGACTCCTCCGGGCGGTCATCGGCATAGGCCTCGACGGCGAGGACGAGGGTCGCGGCCTGATAGGCGGGGAGTGAGCGGCGATGCGAGATCACCGCATCCGGAGGCGCCGCCAGGTGCGAGAAGATGTGCAGCGCAGGCTCGTCGAGCGGACCGGTGTCGAGTGCCCGGGCGCGATGGGAGAGATGGGACAGGGCTCCGCTGACGATGTCGAGGGAGTCCGGGAAATGCGTGAGGGTCACAGTGAACGCACTACCAGTGCGGATGGTTCGAAGGAATGTGACGCAGGATGTGGCGCCCGTGAGAAAGGGGAAGAGGGGGGCGGAGAATCACATCCGCACGGTCACGGTAGCACCGCGGCATGGATGTGCGCCAGAGCCGGCCGCGGTTCCGGCCCTCGCGGCGTCCGGGCGTTGGTGATTCACTGGAGACCATGTCGGCCACCGGATGGTTCCTCGTCGCCCTGATCGTTCTCGTCGCCGCCGTTCTCGCGTTCCGACTTCTCGGACGCGCCGCATCCGGCAGGCCCACGACCTCCGGCGAGGTCGGAACGGTCGGGTTGGACGACGGTGCTCGCGCCGAGATTCATCGACTGCTGGCCGCCGACAAGAAGATTCAGGCGATCAAGGTCTATCGGGAACGAACTGGCGCCGGACTGCGCGACGCGAAGGTGGCGGTCGAGTCCCTCGAACGCGGTGAGTCCCTCACGCCGGGCCCGGTGCAGTGGGACGACCTCGTTCCACGCCTCACGGCACTGAAGAACGAGGGACAGGCGATCGCCGCGATCAAGTTGCTCCGCGAGCGGACCGGGTTGTCGCTGCTCGAGGCCAAGAACGCCGTCGATCGACTGTGATCCGAGTTCAGTGCCAGGAGAAGTCGGAGCGCAGGCGCTGTGCCACCAGGTCGAAACGATCACGGGGGAGGACGGCTCCCTCTCGTCGGATCCCGCCCTCGGGAACGTCGAGCACGCGATCGAGACGGACCCAACTCGGGCGTCCTTGCGCGTCCCACGGCCCGCCGCCGAGGCCGAGCCAGTCACGGTCGCCGTCGTGCTTGCTCTGACTCGAGAGCATGAGGCCGAGCAGAGTGGAACCGTCGCGGCCGACCACGAGCACCGGTCGATCCTTGCCCTGCGACGGATCCTCCTCGTAGGCCACCCACGTCCACACGACCTCGCCCGGGTCCGCGGCGCCGTCCAGCGCGGGGGAGTACTCGATGCGCCGTGCGCGCATGGCGGTGGGAACCGAGGTCGACGTCACGGGCCGTCCCGACGGTGCTCCGGTGGGTGACGTGTCACCGGCACCGGACGCGCCGATGCGTGAACCCAACGACTGCGCCACCTTGTCGAGGGCGCCGGACCGCTGCAGCTGCCGGAACAGGCGCGGGCCTTCCGCCACTGCGAGTCGTCCCAGTTTCTTGCCGATCGACGCCAGAGTTGCCATGCCGACCAGGCTACCGAGACCCGAGGACGTAGCTCACCACCGTGAGTGAGGTTCGGCTACCCTAAGTCCGATTTCGGGAGATTCCCGATGTGAAAGAGGGTTGTCGTGAGGCGTGGAAGTGTCGGACGTGTGGGTTACCGCACGGTGGTGGCCGTCGGACTGAGTGTCCTGGCGCTGGTGTCGGCGTGCTCGTCCGACACCGAGAGCGGATCGACCGAGGGGTCGGTGACCGTGACTCACGCCTACGGCGAGACCGTCGTGCCGGCCGATCCGCAGCGTGTGGTCTCGGTCGGACTGACCGAGCAGGACACCCTGCTGGCTCTCGGCGTCGTTCCCGTCGGTGTCACGGAGTGGTACGGAGAGCAGCCGGACGCGACGTGGCCCTGGGCTCACGATCTGCTGGGTGACGCCCGGCCCGAGGTGCTCACCCAGGACGACGGCATCCAGTTCGAGAAGGTCACCGCCCTCGAACCCGACCTCATCATCGGCACCAACGCCGGCATGACGCAGGACGACTACACCCGGTTGAGCGCCATCGCCCCGACCATCGCCCACAGCGACGTCGATTCCCCCTACTTCGAGCCGTGGGATCAGCAGACCCGCACCATCGGAGCCGCGCTCGGCAAGCCCGACGAGGCGGAGGCGCTCGTCGAGAACGTCCGCACCCGGTACCGAGAGGCCGCCGAGGCCCACCCCGAGTTCGCGGGGAAGAAGGCCGTCCTCCTGCAGAACGCGATCTACGACGGCAACGCCATCGCCTATCAGGACGGTCTGAGCACCGACTTCCTCACCTCGCTCGGGTTCGAGATCCCGTCCGAGCTCGATGCCTTCGTCCAGGAGGAGGACGCCCAGGCGTACATCCCGTTGGAGAACCTCTCCGTGCTCGACACCGCCGACGTGCTGCTCTGGGCCACCGAGTCCCCGGAGGACCGCGCGACCCTCGAGGCCGACCCGGTCTACTCGTCGTTGCAGGAGGTGCGGGAGAACAGGCTCGTCTTCACCGACGCGATCACGGCCGGCGCCATCTACTTCACCTCGCCGCTGAGCCTGCCGTACCTGCTCGACTCGCTCGTACCGGCATTCGAGAGCACCCTCGCGGGTGCCGGAGCGGCCACCACCACGGCCCCCGCCTGACCCCTCCGGCCTGCCCGCCCCACCTGCACGACCGGCCTCCGGCCTGCCCGCCCCACCTGCACGACCGGCCTCCGGCCTGCCCGGGACCCCGGCCGTGGTGACGTGCAGATATTCTCTACGTCACCACGGCCGTCTCGTCAGGAGTACCCCATCACCAATTTTGCGGACACGACGTTCACGGATCCCACCAGGATCCGTAACTTCTGCATCATCGCCCACATCGACCATGGCAAGTCGACGCTGGCCGACCGCATGCTGCAGCTCACCGGTGTCATCGACGACCGGTCGATGCGCGCGCAGTACCTCGATCGCATGGACATCGAGCGTGAGCGAGGCATCACCATCAAGGCGCAGAACGTCCGCCTGCCGTGGAAGGTGGGGGACACCGAGCACGTCCTGCACCTGATCGACACCCCCGGGCACGTCGACTTCACCTACGAGGTGTCGCGTGCACTCGAGGCGTGCGAGGGTGCCGTGCTCCTCGTCGACGCTGCACAGGGCATCGAGGCGCAGACGCTCGCCAACCTCTACCTGGCACTCGAGAAGGATCTGACGATCATTCCGGTGCTGAACAAGATCGACCTGCCTGCGGCCGACCCCGACCGCTACGCCGCGGAGATCGCCCACATCGTCGGCTGCGAGGCGGACGACGTGCTGCGCGTCTCGGGCAAGACCGGCATGGGCGTCGAGGCATTGCTCGACGAGGTGGTCCGTCTGGTGCCGGCGCCCGTCGGCGACGCCGACGGCCCCGCACGCGCCATGATCTTCGACTCCGTCTACGACGCGTACCGCGGCGTGGTGACGTACGTGCGTGTGGTGGACGGCAAGATCCTGCCGCGCGAGAAGGTCACCATGATGTCGACCGGTTCGACGCACGAGCTCGTCGAGGTGGGCATCGTCTCGCCGGACCCCAAGGCGACGAAGGGCCTCGGCGTCGGTGAGGTGGGCTATCTCATCACCGGCGTCAAGGACGTGCGTCAGTCGAAGGTGGGAGACACCGTCACCAGCGCCCGCAACGGCGCGACCGAAGCGCTCACCGGATACCGCGAGCCACGGCCGATGGTCTACTCGGGTCTCTACCCGGTGGACGGGTCCGATTACCCCGATCTGCGCGACGCCCTCGAGAAGTTGCAGCTCAACGACGCCGCCCTCACCTACGAACCGGAGACGTCCGTCGCTCTCGGGTTCGGGTTCCGCTGCGGATTCCTCGGTCTGCTGCACATGGAGATCACCCGCGAGCGCCTCGAGCGCGAGTTCGGGCTCGACCTGATCTCGACCTCGCCCAACGTCGTGTACCGGGTGGAGATGAACGACGGCGCCGAGCACATCGTCACCAACCCGTCGTACTGGCCGGAAGGCAAGGCGCGCGCGGTGTTCGAGCCGATGGTCAAGTGCACCATCATCTCGCCGAGCGAGTTCATCGGGTCCATCATGGAGCTGTGCCAGAGCCGCCGCGGTGAGCTCGGCGGCATGGACTACCTGTCGGAGACCCGCGTCGAGCTGCGCTACACCATCCCGATGGCCGAGATCATCTTCGACTTCTTCGACATCCTCAAGTCACGCACCCGCGGCTACGCGAGCCTCGACTACGAGGAGATCGGCGAGGAGTCGGCCAACCTGGTGAAGGTGGACATCCTGCTGCAGGGAGAGGCCGTCGACGCGTTCTCGGCCATCGTGCACGCCGACGCGGCCGGTGCCTACGGCAACAAGATGACCACCCGACTCAAAAACCTGATCCCGCGCCAGCAGTACGAGATCCCGATCCAGGCGGCGATCGGGTCGAAGATCATCGCGCGCGAGAACATCCGTGCGATCCGCAAGGATGTCCTGGCGAAGTGCTACGGCGGTGACATCAGCCGTAAGCGCAAACTGCTCGAGAAGCAGAAGGCCGGCAAGAAGCGGATGAAGACCATCGGTCGTGTCGACGTGCCACAGGAGGCGTTCGTCGCCGCCCTGTCCACCGACGCGTCCGCGGACAAGAAGAAGTAGGTCCGCGGTCGCTCCCGCGGGGACACCCATGACCAGGACCCCGCCGGCCGGCACCGGGTCCGCCGCCGACGACGATCCGCCGTCGCTGGCCGACGCGGACCTGCTCCGTACTCCGCCGGCGACGCCGCGCGGAGTGCGCACGCGCGCTGCGCTCGTCGCGGCGGCGCGGGTGGTGTTCGAGCGTGCCGGGTACCTCGACGCCCGTCTGGTGGACATCACCGCCGAGGCTCGCTGCTCGTCCGGCACGTTCTACACCTACTTCGCGAGCAAGGAAGAGATCTTCGCGGCGGTGCTCGAGGTGTCGCAGGACGACATGATGCACCCCGGTACCGAACACGTGCCGGACGACGGTGATCCGGTCGCCGTCATCGAGGCGAGCACGCGCGCGTACTTCGAGGCGTACGAACGCAACGCGAAGCTGATGGAACTGCTCGAACAGGTGGCGGCCATCGACATCCGGTTCCGGCGGCTCCGACGCAACCGTGCCGACGCGTTCGTCCGTCGCAACGCGCGCAGCATCGCCGGTCTCCAGCGACGAGGCCTGGCCGACAGCGGCGTGGATCCCGTCGTCGCATCACTCGCGTTGTCGGGCATGATCTCCCGGCTGGCGTTCACCCATTTCGTGGTGGAGCCGTCCCTCGGCGAGCCGCCGACGTGGTCGTCGGATCAGCTGGTGCACGCGGCGACACGCCTGTGGGTCAACGCCCTCCGACTCGACTGACCGTCACGAGTGCGCATGGCCGTGGGCGGGCTGGAACTGCCCGGCCTGCGCTGCCTCCTCCGCCCGGATGACGTGCACCACGGCATTGATCAGCGCGAGGTGGGTGAACGCCTGCGGGAAGTTGCCCAGGTGCCGGCCCGTCTTCGCGTCGATCTCCTCCGCGTAGAGCTTCAGCGGGCTCGCGAACCCGAGCAGCCGTTCGCACAGTCGCTTCGCGCGGTGAAGTTCGCCGATCTCGACCAGTGCGGACACCAACCAGAACGAGCAGATGGTGAAGGTGCCCTCCTCGCCGGAGAGCCCGTCGTCCGTGGTGTCGACGCGGTAGCGCAGTACCAGGCCGTCCTCGGTGAGCTCGTCGGCGATGGCGAGCACCGTCGCCCGGACGCGCTCGTCGTCCGACGGCAGGAACCGCAGGAGCGGCACCAGCAGCAACGAGGCGTCGAGTGAGTCGTCGCCGTATCGCTGGGTGAAGACTCCGCGCGAGTCGACGCCGTGCTCGAGAACGTCGGCCTTGATCTCGTCGGCGATGCTCGACCATTCCTCGGCGTACGCCTTCTCGCCGTGCAGCACAGCAAGTTTCGCTCCGCGGTCGAGCGCCACCCAGCACATCACCTTGGACGACGTGAAGTGCTGCGGTTCCCCACGTACCTCCCAGATGCCCCGGTCGGGCTCGCGCCAGTGCTCGATCGCTTCCTCCACCTGACGCTTCAGCAAGGGCCACAGCGACTCCGGAACATTCTCCCGCGAGCGCACGTGCAGGTAGACGGAATCGAGCATCGTGCCCCAGATGTCGTGCTGCACCTGGTTGTAGGCACCGTTACCGATGCGCACAGGGACGGCTCCGTCGTACCCGGACAGGTGTCCGAGCTCCTCCTCCTCGAGCGTGCGTTCGCCGCCGATGCCGTACATCACCTGCAGCGGAACGGGTTCGCCGTCCGGGCCCGACGTCACGTCGGAGATGAAGGCGAAGAAGTCGTTGGCCTCGCGATCGAGGCCGAGCGTGTACAGACCCCACAGGGCGAAGGTGGAGTCGCGTACCCAGGCGTACCGGTAGTCCCAGTTCCGCTCTCCGCCCGGCGTCTCCGGCAACGACGTGGTGCTCGCGGCGAGCAGCGCGCCGGTCGGTGCGTACGTGAGACCCTTGAGGGTGAGCGCGCTGCGCTGCAGGAACCCGCGCCACGGATGGTCGGGAAAGCGGCCGATGGTGATCCACTGGCGCCAGCACTCCGCCGTCTGCCACATCTTCTCGGCTGACTCCTCGAAGGTGCGGGGAGGATCGAGCGTCGACCACGACAGCGCGACGAAGACGTTGTCGCCCTCCGTCATCCGAGTCCGGGCGCGGGCCTCTCGCCCCTCGAGGCCGATGCGCAGATTGGTGGTCAACTTGAGGGTGGGTTCGGTGCCGTCGCCCGCCGTGGCGGTGGCCGTCGCCTCCTCGTAGACGTTGCCGGTGTACTCCCACACGGCAGGCTTGCGGTGGTAGTCGAACGCGGGCTCACAACTCATCTCGAGCTCGACCGTTCCACTGACGCACTTCACGCTGCGGATGAGGCAGTGCTCGGCGTCCCAGTCGGACGGGGCCCGGCGGTGCGTGCGGGAGCGCTCGTCCGTGTTGTGCCACTTGCCCATCACCAGAGCGTCGCGGACCACCAACCATCCGGTCTCGGTCTGCCACGTGGTCTCGACGATCAGACCGCCCGGGAGATAGCGCCGCGCCGCGGGCACGTTCTGACCGTAGGGGCCGATGCGGAACTGCCCGGCACCGCGATCGAGCACCGCTCCGAAGATGCTGGGGGAGTCCGGTCGCGGAATGCACATCCACTCCACCGCACCGTTGCGAGCGATCAGACACGTGGTCTCGCAGTCCGACAGGAAGGCGTAGTCGTCGATCGGCGGAAACGTCGTGCGATGCGGCAGCCAGGTCTGGGCCGTGCCGGGAACGGTGTCGAGCGCGCCGCCCTCCTCGGCCGGCTCGGCCGCGCCGGGGCCGAAGACGGCTTCCCCCGCGCTGGCGACGCGGGGGACCACGGACTGTTCGTCGAACGGGCTCATCCGCCCATCATGAAGCCGTCCGGCGCCCCAGTCCACCGCGGAGAGCGAGGGACTACTGTCGTGAGGTGTGAACGCAGTGGCCACGTGGTGGGACGGAGTCGAACTCTGGATCGCCGGGTTGCCGTTCGTGCCCCAGGTCGCCGTCGTCCTGCTGGTGGTCGTGCCGGCAGCGGCACTCACCGCGTACGTCGTCGACATCGTGTTGTCTGCGCTCTTCGATGCCAGGCGGCGCTACTTCCGCCGGACGCCCGCCGACCGGGATCCCGCAGCCGTGACCACCGGCAACTCCGACCCCCGAGAGAAGTGACACCGTGCCCCGCTCCCGTGTGACCCTGGCCCTCATCGCGCTGATCGTGCTGGTGATCGTCGCGTGGCTGTTGACTCGGTAGCAGGCTCTCTCCGACTTTCTGCTAAATTCTCGGCTGTGTCCGACGCAGCCCCGCACCCGATCCGCCATGAACTGGCGCTGATCGCTGTCGGCATGCTCGCGGTCGCTGACGTCGACTGTCGCTGACCCCACACGGCGCGCCCTCACCGATTCCGGCGCGTTCCGCTCGTCAGTTCCGTCCATCACCGCTGTTCATGTCCGTGCCGCCGCGCCCTTGCGTGTGCCGCACTCCTCGAGAGGTCCACCGTGTTCCCATCACGTCGTGTCCGCCTGCTGTCCGCCGCCGCCGTCGCGGCCGCCCTCACCCTGACCGCGTGCTCCACCGGGTCCTCCGACACCGTCGGTGAGTCCGCCGCGTCCACGTCCGGTCCGTCGCTCACCCTCGTCGGGTACGCCGTGCCCAAGAACGGGTGGGATGCCATCGGCGCCGCGTTCACCTCCACCGAGAACGGTGACAACGTCACCATCAACGCCGACTACGGCGCCTCGGGCAACCAGTCGCGCAAGGTCGCCGACGGCGCACCTGCCGACATCGTCAACTTCTCGGTCGAGCCCGACGTCACCCGACTGGTGAAGGCCGGCAAGGTCGACGAGGCCTGGAACCAGAACGCCTACGGTGGCGTGCCGTTCGGCTCCGTGGTGTCCATCGTGACGCGACCGGGCAACCCGAAGAACATTCGCACGTGGGAGGACCTGATCCGCCCCGACGTGCAGGTCATCAGCCCCAGCCCGCTCAGCTCCGGCTCGGCGAAGTGGAACTTGTTGGCGCCCTACGCCTCCGTGAGCAACGGCGGCCAGGATCGCCAGGCCGGCCTGGACTACGTCACCGAACTGGTGAAGCACTTCCCGGTGCAGCCCGACTCCGGCCGCTCCGCGTCCGAGGCGTTCCTCCAGGGCCAGGGCGACGTCCTGCTCAGCTACGAGAACGAGGCGCTGTTGCTCGAGGGGCAGGGTCAGCCGGTGGAGCACATCGTTCCGGACCAGACCTTCCGCATCGACAACCCCGTCGCGGTCGTCAACTCCAGCGCGAATCTCGAGCAGGCCAACGCGTTGAACGACTACCTCTACACCGCGGACGGCCAGAAGATTTGGGCCGACAGCGGTTTCCGTCCCGTCGACCCCGCAGTCGCCGCCGACTACACCGATAAGTTCCCGACGCCGCAGAAGCTGTACACCATCGACGATCTCGGTGGCTGGGCTGCGGTGGACAGTGACCTGTTCGGCGAGAACGGTGCCATCAACGCGATCTACAAGGCATCGAGCTGACCATGACGACAGAGGTCGCCGGTCGGCGAAAGTTCCTCTCTCGCCGGCCGACCTCCGGCCTTCCCGCCTCTCGCCGGCCGGCCTCCCATCTTCCCGGGGGATCGCTCACGCTCGGCACCGTCGTCCTGTGGCTCTCGATCATCGTCCTGCTGCCCCTGGCAGCCGTGCTGAGTCGCTCCCTGTCCGACGGACCCGCCGAGTTCTGGGACGCGGTCACCGATCCGCGGGCGCTGGCCACCCTGCGCGTGACGGTGCAGGTCTCGGTGGTGGCGGCGCTGATCAACGTGGTGATGGGCACTGTCATCGCCTGGGTGTTGGTGCGCGACGACTTCCCGGGCAAGTCCGTCGTCAACGCGCTGATCGACCTGCCGTTCGCCCTGCCCACCATCGTCGCGAGCCTGGTGCTCCTGTCGCTGTACGGGCCGATGAGTCCGGTGGGCATCACGTTGAACGCCACCAAGGCCGGTGTCGTGCTCGCCCTCGCCTTCGTCACGCTGCCGTTCGTCGTCCGCGCGGTGCAGCCGGTCCTCATCGAGCTCGACCAGGAAGTGGAGGAAGCGGCCGCCTCTCTCGGTGCGAGCAATCTGGTGATCTTCCGGCGGGTCGTGCTGCCGGTGCTGCTGCCGTCGATCCTCTCGGGTGCCGGACTGGCCTTCTCGCGGGCACTCGGCGAGTTCGGATCCGTCGTCCTCATCGGTGGCAACATTCCCGGCGAGACGCAGATCGCGTCGCAGCTCATCCGCGAGCAGATCGAGACCGATCAGCCCGTCGACGCGGCCGCAATCTCGGTGGTGCTGTTGCTCATCGCCTTCGTGGTGCTGTTCGTGCTGCGCATCTCCGGTAGCCGCCTCGCCCGGCGGGAGGAGCAGAAGTGAAGCTGTCCACCGGAACTCGACTGAGCCTCCGTACGGTCGCGCTGCTCTATCTGGCCGTGCTGGTGGTGTTCCCGCTGGGCGCGATCCTGTACCGCACGTTCGAGAACGGCATCGTCTCGTTCTTCCAGCTCATCACCACACCGGCCGCACAGTCGGCGTTGCAGTTGTCGCTGATCATCGTCGCGATCGTCGTGCCGCTGAACGTGGTGTTCGGCGTCGTCACGGCCCTGGCTCTCGCGCGCGGCAACTTCCGTGGCAAGGGTCTCGTGCAGGCGGTCGTCGATCTCCCGTTCGCGGTGTCCCCGGTCATCGTGGGTGTCGCGCTCATCCTGCTGTGGGGTGCCGGCGGCTGGTTCGGCTTCCTCGCCGAGTGGGGCATCACGATCATCTTCGCGCTGCCCGGCATGGTACTCGCCACCATCTTCGTCACGCTGCCGTTCGTGGTGCGCGAGGTGGAACCGGTGCTGCACGAGATCGGACAGGAACAGGAGGAGGCCGCGGCCACGCTGGGCGCGACGTCGTGGCAGACCTTCTGGCGCATCACACTTCCCGCCATCCGCTGGGGGCTGACGTACGGCGTCGTCCTGACGGTCGCCCGCGCGCTCGGCGAGTTCGGTGCCGTCATCATCGTCTCCACCAACCTGCCGGGCATCTCGCAGACGCTGACGCTGCTGGTGAACGCCAGGTACGAGGACTTCAACCAACCGGGCGCGTACGCCGCGTCGACCCTTCTCATGGTCGTCGCCGTCATCGTGTTGTTGCTGATGACGGTTCTGGACCGCAAGCGAACCAAGGAATGAGCACCGTGACGACGACGACCACGACGACAGAGAAGCGCACGGGCGGCATCGAGATCTCCGTCCGGGGAGCGCGGAAGAACTACGGCGACTTCGCGGCTCTCGACGACGTGTCCCTCGACATCCCGTCCGGATCGTTGACGGCGCTGCTGGGGCCCAGCGGGTCGGGAAAGTCGACACTGTTGCGGTCGATCGCCGGACTCGAGGAGCTGGACTCCGGCGTGGTGGTCATCGCCGGCGACGACGTCACGACCGTCAGTCCGCAGAAGCGCGACATCGGATTCGTCTTCCAGCACTACGCCGCGTTCAAGCACCTCACCGTGCGCAAGAACGTCGCCTTCGGGCTCGAGATCCGCAAGCGGCCCAAGGCCGAGATCGACGAGCGCGTCGATCAGCTGCTCGACATCGTCGGCCTCTCGGGTTTCCAGACGCGCTTCCCGGCGCAACTGTCCGGTGGCCAGCGTCAGCGCATGGCCCTGGCCCGCGCGCTCGCCGTGGACCCGCGGGTGCTGCTGCTCGACGAGCCGTTCGGTGCCCTGGACGCCAAGGTGCGGGCCGATCTCCGCACGTGGCTCCGTCGACTGCACGACGAGGTGCACGTCACCACGGTGCTCGTCACGCACGATCAGCAGGAGGCGCTGGACGTCGCCGACCGGATCGCGGTCATGAACAAGGGCCGGATCGAGCAGGTGGGCGCTCCTCGCGATCTCTACGACACCCCGGCGAACGATTTCGTCATGTCCTTCCTCGGCGAGGTGTCGCGGCTCAACGGCCAGCTGGTCCGTCCGCACGACATCCGGGTCGGCCGCACACCGGATCTCGCGAACGCGCAGCAGACCGGCACGGCCGAGAACGCGGGGGTGTTGCGGGCGACCGTCGAGCGTGTCGTGCACCTGGGCTTCGAGGTGCGGGTGGAGCTGCGCAACGGCGCCACCAACGAGCTGTTCTTCGCGCAGATCACCCGCGGCGACAACGAGGCGCTGGGGCTGCAGAGCGGGGAGACCGTGTACGTGCGTGCCACGCGCGTGCCGGTGATCCCCGGCTGACTCACGCGCGGTCGACGCACCCCGACCGGACACACACGGTCGGGCCACGGAACGCCGGATCACCGCATCGCGTGACCATCGCCAGCACGTCGCCGGCGTGGATGTCCGACGGCAGGTCGAGCGCGGGGCACACGCAGCGCCCCGACCGGGTGCAGAGGCAACACGGAACCGGTCGGCACACCGGATGGCGCGAGGCGACGCGGACGGACACCGGGGCGACACCCGAGTCGGCACCGGTCGTGACGACGCGGAGGAGCCCTCGGTACACGTCCACCGACCGGACCCGGGTCACCGTCACCACCGCGGTGTCCGCTCGGACGGCCACGGCGTCGCCGTACTCGTCGCACAGATCGTCGAGGAACGTCTCGGCGCGCCCGTCGCTTCGGACACACAGCCTGCCCCCGTGGGTGTGAATCTCCCCGGGCCACAGCGCACGAGCATCGTCCGGAGACGACAGCGACGGCAGTAGTTCACGCAAGGTCATGACTCGACCCTGGATGCTCCACTGCCGTCGTCGGCGGTTCCTGACGTCGTCTCGACGCGGGGGCGTCTCTTCCTTACGCGTTCGATGCGCGCAGCACGGCTGCCGCGACCTCGGCCGGCGTCGCGGTGTCGTCGGCATCGACGTGGTGATCGGTGACCGGGATCCCGGCCGCAGCGATCTCGACTCGCGCGGCAGCGAGATCCTCGCCGTCCGCCGACGAGATGGGCACGATCGCGACCACTCCGGCATCCGCGAACAACCGGGCCAACCGGGCGAGTTGCACCGTCGCGGCGCGGGTTCCGGCTGCGGCGTCGATGTCGAGGACTCCGCGGACGTTGTCACCGCCGACGATGTAGGCGGTGCGACCGGAGGCGGTCAGTGCGTCCTCGAGCGCGACGGCGACGGCGGCCTTGTGCGAGGACGGGTGGCCGGTGAGCCAGATCGTCGCACCGTGCTGACCGGTACGGCGGACACGCTCGTCGCGGGTGATCGACGACGGAACCCAGGACGGGGTGTCCGAGCGGTCGAGCACCGCGCGGGACCCCTCGATGATGCCCGCGGCCACGGTGTCGTTCGTGTGCTCGTCCAGCAGGATGAACGCACCGGAGTCGCGGTTGTCCGCGTAGTCGTCGGTCACGATCACCGCACTGGTCCGCAGCGTCACCCGTGCGATGTCGTTGAGCGACAGGTTCTCCGAGCCGGGATGCTCGTCGAGCGTCTCCGGATCGAGTCGCGAGTGGATGCGCTGCACCGTCGCGCGCACCGTGGTGGTGGTGTGCTTGATCGCCAGTCGGTCGCCGACACCGAGAGGTGCCTCCGCCAGCCAGCACACGGTGGCATCGAATTCCCGTGCGAGCGTGGGCAGGTGGGCGTCGGGCTCGCCACTGACCAGGACGTCGCCGCGGGCCACGTCGATGTCGTCGGCCAGTTCGACGGAGACGCTGAGCGGAGCCACGGCGACGTCGCGGGCGTCGTCCAGCGTGTCGAGCGCCGTGACCACACTGCGCGATCCGGACGGCAGCGCGACGATCGAGTCGCCGATCTGCACGGTGCCGGCGGACAGCCGGCCGGTGTACCGACGGCGTTCGCCGTCGGTGGGGCGAGAGACCCACTGCACGGGCAACCGCAGCTCCGTGGCGACCGGTGCGGGAGCGACCAGGTCGATGCTCTCGAGGTGATCGAGCAGAGTGGGGCCCGTGTACCAGGGCATGGTCGAGGACGGCCGAACGACGTTGTCGCCCAGCTTCGCCGCGATCGGGATGACCAGAATCTCCGTGCCGAGGCGGGCACCGAGGTCGGCGAGCTCGCGCTCGACGCCACGGAAGCGGGACTCGTCGAAGTCGATGAGATCCATCTTGTTGACGGTCGCCACCAGGCGGTCGACACCCACGAGCGTCGCGATCCGGGCGTGACGACGCGTCTGCCGCAACACGCCGGCGCGGGCGTCCACGAGCAGGATGGCGACGTTCGCGTTGGAGGCTCCCGTGAACATGTTGCGCGTGTAGCGCTCGTGTCCCGGGGTGTCTGCGAGGACGTAGCTGCGACTCGGCGTGGAGAAGAAGCGGTAGGCGACATCGATGGTGATGCCCTGCTCGCGCTCGGCACGCAGACCGTCCGACAGGGCGGCGAGGTCGGCCACGCCCTCCTCGTCGGTCACGGCGTCGAGGTGATCGAGCGGAAGACTGTCCGTGTCGTGCAGCAGCCGCCCGATGAGGGTGGACTTGCCGTCGTCGACGGAGCCGGCTGTGGCGATGCGCAGCAGCTGACGCGGGGCGGTGGGGGCCGGGGACACCGGAACGTCCGACACCGGAAGCGGATTGGTGATGGTCATCAGAAGTACCCCTCGCGCTTGCGATCTTCCATCGCGGCTGTGGACGTGCGGTCGTCGGCGCGGGTCTCGCCGCGCTCGGACACGGTGGCCGCGGAGATCTCCGTGATCACCCCGGTGATGTCGGTGGCGTGCGAGCGCACGGCGCCGGTGATGGTGAGGTCGCCCACCGTGCGGTAGCGCACCATCTCGACGGCAGCGGTCTCGTGCTCGGTCGGGGAGGTGAACTCCGAGGTGGCGAGCAGGATGCCGTCGCGCTCGAACACCTCGCGCTCGTGGGCGAAGTAGATGGACGGCAGTTCGAGCTGCTCGAGCTCGATGTACCGCCAGATGTCCAGCTCGGTCCAGTTGCTCAGCGGGAACACGCGGACCTGCTCACCGCGCTTGATGCGGCCGTTGTACAGCGACCACGGCTCGGGGCGTTGGGCCCGCGGATCCCACTGGCCGAACTCGTCGCGGAAGCTCAGCACACGCTCCTTGGCGCGCGCACGCTCCTCGTCGCGCCGCGCACCACCGAAGGCGGCGTCGAACTTGTTCTCCTCCAACGCGTCCAGCAACGTCCGGGTCTGGAGACGGTTGCGTGAGCCGGAGGACCCGCCGACCTCGCGGACGCGACCGGAGTCGATCGACTCCTGGACGGACGCGACGACGAGGCGATGGCCGCCCTCCTCGAGTCGTCGGTCGCGGAACTCGATGACCTCGGGGAAGTTGTGTCCGGTGTCGACGTGCATCACCGGGAAGGGAACGGGGGAGGGGCGGAACGCCTTCTCCGCCAGGCGGAGCAGGACGATGGAGTCCTTGCCCGCCGAGAACAGCAGTACGGGTCGTTCGAGCTCGGCCACCACCTCGCGGATGATGTGCACGGACTCGGCCTCGAGTGCCCGGAGCTCGTCGACGTGGGTGACGTCCACGCTCGTGGCGGCTGTCATCGGGTTCCTTCCTCGGTCGAGTGCAGTCCGCACTCGGTCTTGGTGCTGCCGGCCCAGCGACCGCTGCGCGGGTCCGCTCCGGGAGCGGGCTTGGCCGTGCACGGTGCGCACCCGATCGACGGGTAGCCCTCGTCGACGAGCGGGTTCACGAGGATGCCGTGCTCGTCGATGTAGGACTGCATCTCGTCGTCGGACCACGCCGCGATCGGGTTGATCTTCACCAGGCCGAACGCCTCGTCGAAGGAGATCAGCGGCGAGTTGGCGCGCGTGGGTGCCTCGACGCGGCGGATGCCGGTGACCCAGGCGCTGTAGTTCGCCAGTTCACGCTTCAGCGGCACGACCTTGCGCAGTGCGCAGCAGCGTGCGGGATCGCGGGCGAAGAGATCCTTGCCCTCGAGCCTGTCCTGCTCGGCCACCGACACGGTCGTCTTCGCGTCGATGACGTTGACCCCGTAGACCGACTCGACGGCGTCACGAGTACCGATGGTCTCGGCGAAGTGGTAGCCGGTCTCCAGGAAGAGCACGTCGACACCCGGATGCACCTGCGCGGCCAGATGGACCAGCGCGCCGTCCTGCATGTTCGACGCGACGATGTAGTCGTCGCCGAAGGTGTCCTCGGTCCAGCGCATGAGCTCGTCCGCCGAGGCGCCGTCCATCTCCCGCGCACCCCGCTCGGCGATGGCGCGGAGCTCGGACTCGGTCAGGTGGCGATGGGTGGCGACGCTCATGAGACAACCTTTCGCGGGCGGACGGTCCAGGAGACAACGCGAGGGCGGGACACGCGATTCCCGTGCTCGCTCACTGCAGATCCGCGTCGTCGGCGCGTACGGCCCACTGCGCGAACCGCTCGCCCTCGTCGCGCTGCTTGACGAAGTTGCGGACGACCCGGTCGATGTAGTCGCCCAGCTCGGCGCTGGTGACCTTGTGCTGGCGCAACTTCCGGCCGAAGGCACTGTCGAAGCCGAGGCTTCCACCGAGATGGACCTGGAAGCCCTCCACCTGTCCGCCGTCACCGTCGTCCACCAGTTGACCCTTGAACCCGATGTCGGCGACCTGCGAACGAGCGCACGAGTTGGGGCAGCCGTTGATGTTCACGGTGATGGGGACGTCGAGCTGCGCGTTGACGTCGGCCAGCCGCTGCTCGAGTTCGGGGACGAGCACCTGCGAACGCTTGCGGGTCTCGGCGAAGGACAGCTTGCAGAACTCGATGCCGCTGCACGCCATCAGGTTCTTGCGCCAGATGGACGGCCGCGCCGGCAGACCCAGCGCGTCCATCTCGGCGATGAAGTCCTCGAGCTTCTCGTCGGAGATGTCCAGGACGATGAGCTTCTGGTACGGGGTGAACCGGATGCGATCCGACCCTGCCCGCGCGGCCGCGTCGGCGACCTTCGTCAGGATCGTGCCGGACACGCGGCCCGCGATGGGGGCGAGTCCGACGGCGTTGAGGCCGTTCTTCAGCTTCTGGACCCCGACGTGGTCGACGGGCCGGGTCGGCTTCTCGGGGGCGGGGCCGTCGAGAAGCGGCCGCTTCAGGTACTCGGTCTCGAGCACTTCCCGGAACTTCTCCACGCCCCAGTCCTTGACCAGGAACTTCAGCCGCGCCTTGTTGCGTAGACGCCGGTACCCGTAGTCACGGAAGATCGAGACGACGCCTTCCCACACGTCGGCGACCTCGTGCAGCGGCACCCAGACCCCGAGCCGCTGCGCGAGCATGGGATTGGTGGACAGACCGCCGCCGACCCAGACGTCGAGGCCGGGACCGTGCTCGGGATGGTTCACCCCGATGAAGGCGATGTCGTTGACCTCGTGGACCACGTCCTGCTGGCCGGAGATCGCGGTCTTGAACTTGCGGGGGAGGTTCGAGTACTCCGGCCGGCCGATGTAGCGCTCGACGATCTCGTCGATGGCGGGCGTGGGATCGAGGACCTCGTCGAGCGACTCGCCGGCGAGCGGGGAGCCCAGCACGACGCGCGGGCAGTCGCCGCACGCCTCGGTGGTCTTCAGACCGACCGACTCGATGCGGCGCCAGATCTCGGGGACGTTCTCCACCTCGATCCAGTGGTACTGCACGTTCTCCCGGTCGGACAGATCGGCGGTGTCGCGGCCGAACTCCTGCGAGATCTCACCCAGAGTGCGCAACTGCAACGCGCTGAGTGCACCGGCATCGCAGCGGATGCGCATCATGAAGTACTTCGCTTCGAGCAGGTCGATGTTCTCGTCGCCCGTGAAGGTGCCGTCGTAGCCCTGCTCGCGCTGGGTGTAGAGCCCCCACCAGCGGAAGCGTCCGCGCAGATCGGCCTTGTCGATGCTGTCGAAACCCTGCTTGGAGTAGATGTTCTCGATCCGCGCGCGGACGTTGAGTGGGTTGTCGTCCTTCTTGCTCTGTTCGTTCGCGTTGAGCGGTTCCCGGTAGCCGAGTGCCCACTGGCCCTCGGACCTCCGCTTGGCGGGACGGGTCGACCGTGCGCGCGGCGCAGCGGTGTCGGGGGTGTTCGTCATGGGCGCTCCAAGGTCGGGCGCCGAACAGGAAGGGGTGTCTCGGAGGGCTGGTCCGCACACCTCGTCCCTGACCGGCCGGGGGGTGTGCGGGCTGGCGGGAGGGTCAGACGAGCGGCCTCAGACAGCTGCAGACGCGTGCGAGATCGACGTGGCGCCGAGCCACGAGCATGATCTCCACGACTGTCATGAGCCCCATTCTGCCATGACGCGGGTGCCTCCCCCGACCAGGGCGTCGACGAGGAGGGAGGAGGACACTGGTCCGGTGATCCCCGTTCCACTCGCTCCTCCCGCTGTCGGTGTGCTCGCACCCGAGTCGTTCGTCGATCGTCCGGCCGCGCCGTTCGGCCTCTACCTCCATGTGCCGTTCTGCGCGACGCGCTGCGGTTACTGCGACTTCAACACCTACACCGCCGGGGAGCTCGGAACGTCGGCGTCACCGCAGTCCTGGCTCGACGGGGTGCGCCGTGAGCTCGACCTCGCCGCGGCGACGTTCGCGCGGGAGTCGGGCAGCGTGCCCAGCGTCGACACCGTGTTCGTGGGCGGCGGAACGCCGTCGCTGCTCGGTGCCGACGGCCTCGCCGATCTCCTCGGTGCCGCGCGCTCGTCCTTCACGTTCTCGGCCGATGCCGAGGTGACGACGGAGTCGAATCCCGAGTCGACGTCGCCGGCCTTCTTCGACGGAATCCGCGCGGCCGGCTACACACGTGTGTCGTTGGGCATGCAGTCGGCGGCACCGCACGTGCTCGCGATCCTCGACCGCACCCACACCCCGGGACGCGCCGGGGACGCGGCACGGGAAGCGGCGGCGGCCGGGTTCGACCACGTGAACCTCGACCTCATCTACGGAACGCCGGGAGAGAGTGACGACGACCTCGACGCGTCGTTGACGGCGGTGCTCGACGCCGGTGTCGACCACGTGTCCGCGTACGCGCTCATCGTCGAGGACGGGACGGCCCTGGCGAGACGGGTGCGCCGGGGCGAGCTCCCGGCTCCGGACGACGACGTGCTGGCGTCGCGCTACGAGCGGATCGACGCGCGTCTCGGCGCGGCCGGCTTCGGGTGGTACGAGGTGTCCAACTGGGCGCGGGGCGACGGTGCGGAGTGCCGGCACAACCTGGGGTACTGGGACGGCGGTGACTGGTGGGGCATCGGTCCCGGCGCACACAGCCATGTGAACGGGACGCGGTTCTGGAACGTCAAGCATCCGGCGCGATACGCGGAGACGCTGGCGAACGGGGCGCTGCCGATCGCGGACAGCGAATCTCTCACGAGCGACGAGCAACACATGGAACGTGTCATGTTGACCGCGCGGCTGCGGGCGGGAATGGCCGCTGGTGATCTGTCGACGGACGAGGTGGCCCGTGCGGACTCGATCGCGTCCGACGGACTGCTCGTCCGTCTGGGCGATCGGTACGTCCTCACCGACCGTGGGCGGTTGCTCGCCGACGGGGTCGTGCGCGACATTCTCGAGTGAGTGCCGCTCAGGCCCCGATCGCGTCGTAATCGAACACCCGCGCGTGCAGGACGACACGGTTTCGCAGCGCAGCCCGCACCGCCCGGTGCAGGCCGTCCTCGAGGTACACGACGCCGTGGTAATGCACGGCATGGGGAAACAGGTCCCCGTAGAACGTGCTGTCCTCGGACAGCAGACGGTCGAGTTCGAGCACCTTCGTGGTGGTCACGATCTCGTCGAGGCGCAACTGACGTGGCGGAATCTTGGACCAGTCGCGGAGCGACAGACCGTGCTCCGGATACGGCTTGCCGTCGCGCACTCCCTTGAAGATCACACCGGTCACAGTAGTGACTCGGGCGAGCGGAATGGGGCACCCGCGCGTCGCCGACTAGAATCGGCTGGTCCCGCACAGCCACCGGTCCCGAGCGTAGGAGGGTTGCGATGTCGAGTACGGAGGATCGACGTTTCGAGGTCCTGCGTGCCCTGGTCGCCGACTATGTCGCGACGCAGGAGCCCATCGGATCGAAAGCACTGGTCGATCGACACAATCTGGGAGTGTCCAGCGCTACCGTGCGCAACGACATGGCCGTGCTGGAGGCCGAGGGCTACATCACGCAGCCGCACACCAGCTCGGGTCGTATCCCCACAGACAAGGGCTACCGGCAGTTCGTCGACCGCATCGCCGACGTCAAGCCGCTCTCCGCGGCGGAGCGACGGGCGATCCTGCAGTTCCTCGACACCGGCGTCGACCTGGACGACGTGCTGCGGCGCGGTGTTCGCCTGCTCGCCCAGCTGACCCGTCAGGTCGCCGTCGTGCAGTACCCGACCCTGTCCGCGTCGTCGGTCCGCCATCTCGAGGTGGTGGCCCTGACGCCGGCGCGACTGTTGCTGGTGCTCATCACCGACTCCGGCCGCGTCGATCAGCGCATCGTCGAACTCGGCGACGTCATCGACGACGAGGACCTCTCGCGTCTGCGGTCGCTGCTCGGCGGCGCGCTGGAGGGCAAGCGTCTCGCCCTGGCGTCGGCCGCGGTGGCCGAACTCGCCGAGACGGCGCCCGAGGATCTGCGCGACGCCGTGGTGCGCTCGTCGACCGTGCTGGTCGAGACGCTCGTCGAACACCCGGAGGAGCGGCTCGTGCTCGGGGGGACCGCCAACCTGACGCGCAACGCCGCCGACTTCGCCGCGCTCAGTGGGTTCCCGGGGTCGCTGCGCTCCGTGCTCGAGGCGCTGGAGGAACAGGTCGTGGTGCTCAAGCTCATCGCGGCGACCCAGGACACCGGCCGAGTGACCGTCCGGATCGGCGAGGAGACCATGGCCCCGGAAATGCGGGGCACCTCGGTGGTCTCCACCGGCTACGGCTCGGCGGGCAACGTGCTGGGCGGTATGGGTGTGCTCGGCCCCACTCGCATGGATTACCCGGGAACGATCGCGTCGGTCGCGGCTGTTGCTCGATACATCGGAGAGGTGCTGGCCGAACGATGACGGCCGGTGCACTCACCTGCCCCACCCGAACTTTTCCCGACCCACCTTCCACCAAGAGGATATGAGTACACACGTGGCACGCGACTATTACGGAACTCTGGGCGTCGACAACAAGGCGTCGGACCAGGAGATCAAGCGCGCGTATCGCAAACTCGCGCGTGAGTTCCACCCCGACGTCAACCCCGACGAGTCGGCCCAGGCCCGCTTCAAGGACATCAGCTCCGCGTACGAGGTGCTGTCCGATCCCGAGAAGCGACGCATCGTCGATCTCGGTGGCGATCCGCTCGAGAGTGGCGGCGGAGGCGGAGCAGGCGGCTTCGGCGGTGCCGGCTTCGGCGGCGGACTGGGCGACGTGTTCGAGGCGTTCTTCGGCGGCAACGGCGGCGGCACCCGCGGACCCCGCGGTCGCGTCCAGCCCGGCTCGGACTCGCTGCTGCGCACCACGCTGACGCTGGAGGAGTGCGCCACCGGCGTCACCAAGCACATCGCCGTCGAGACGGCCGTGCTGTGCGACGTGTGCACCGGTTCCGGGACCAACGGCGACTCGACGCCGGTCCGCTGTGAGACGTGCAACGGTGCCGGCGAGGTCCAGTCGGTCCAGCGGTCGTTCCTCGGACAGGTCATGACGGCGCGTCCGTGCCCCACCTGCCGCGGCGCGGGCGAGACGATCCCCGATCCCTGCCGCAAGTGTGGCGGCGACGGGCGCGTGCGTGCCCGCCGCGAGCTGGCCGTGAAGGTGCCGGCCGGTGTCGGCAGCGGGATGCGCATCCGCCTCGCGGCGCAGGGCGAGGTCGGCCCCGGCGGCGGTCCCGCCGGTGACGTGTACGCCGAGGTGGTCGAGAAGTCGCACGACGTGTTCGTCCGCGACGGCGACGATCTGCACTGCACCATCCGCGTGCCGATGGCGGACGCCGCCCTGGGCACGTCCGTCAGCATCGACGCGATTCTCGACGGTCCCACGACGATCACCGTCGACCCCGGCACGCAGCCCGGCTCGGTGCAGGTCCTGCGCGGTCACGGCATGCCCAAGCTGCGCAGCGGTGTCCGCGGCGATCTGCACGCGCACCTCGAGGTGGTCGTCCCGGCCCGCCTGGACTCCACGGAGACCAAGTTGCTGCAGCAACTGCGCACTCACCGCGAACGCGACAACGCCGAGGTGGTCACCACCGCATCGCAGCACACCGGGGGACTGTTCTCCCGTCTGCGCGACGCCTTCAGTCGCTGATCGGGCGGGGGACCACTGGTGGCGGCGACCGTCTACTTCCTCGATCCGCTGCCGTCTCCGGGGGAGTCGGGCGCGTTGGACGGGGCCGAAGGTCGGCACGCGGCCACGGTGCGCCGGACGACCGTCGGTGAGCGGCTGGTGCTGTCGGACGGCCGCGGCTCGCTCGCGGCCGTCGAGGTCACCGGCGTCGAGAAGGCCCGGCTCTCGTTCACGGTGCTCTCCGTCACCACCGCGGAGCCGCCCCGGCCCACGGTGACCGTGATCCAGGCGCTCCCGAAGTCGGAGCGCTCGGAACTGGCCGTCGAGACGGCGACCGAGGCGGGTGCGGACGCGATCGTGCCGTGGCAGTCGCTGCGCTGCGTGTCGCGATGGGACGGCCCGAAGGCCGTCAAAGGTGTCGCGAAGTGGCGGAACGCTGCCTCCGCGGCCGCCAAGCAGGCGCGGCGTGCCTTCGTTCCCGACGTCGCCGACCTGCACGACACTCGGATGGTGCGCAGCCTGGTCGAGGGCGTCGTCGCACGTGGGGGCATCGTGGTCGCGCTGCACGAGGCTGCGCCCGGGGCCTTCGCGGACCTCCCGTTCCGCGGCGCACCCGAGGTGGTGCTCGTCGTCGGACCCGAGGGCGGGCTCGACGACACGGAGATCGACATGCTCGTCGGTGCCGGCGCGACGCCCGCGCTCCTGGGGCCGACCGTCCTGCGGACATCGACCGCGGCGGCCGTGGCGTTGGGCGCGCTCGGCGTCCTGACCGATCGCTGGGACGGCGCGCCCCCTGCTTGATCTGCGGCGCGGGCCGCTGGTGCACGTGCTCCGGTTTCCGCAACCCGCTCCTGTTGTGACCGGAGCAGGTTGTTGCAACCGGAGCACCTGGCGCCGCCCGGCCCGTGTGCGGGAAGGGGCAGCTACGAGGGTTGCGCGCGACATACTGGAATGCGCTTCTCGGGGGAGACGTTAAAGTGGTGAGAGGTTCCCGTCGCGGCGAACCGAGTATCGAAACCCGAGAGAAGGCCATAGCCACCACGTGAGTGACAACATCCCTTTCGTCGGCACCAGAGGTGACGATGCGCAGGACACCACTCGTGCGTCCCGCGGACAGAAGCGGCAGTCCTCACGCCCGGTTCTGACCGAGGCGCGTGTGACCGAGTCCATCGAACTCGACCCCGCCGTGATGTTCCCTCTGCTCGGGTCCGCCGACGGTAACCTCCGGGCGCTCGAGCAGGTGCTCTCCGCCGAGATCCACGTACGCGGCAACGTCGTCACGTTCGAGGGGGCACCGTCCGACATCGCCGTCGGCAAGCGGGTGCTCACCGAGCTCGCCGCCGTCGTGGTCGCCGGCGGACCGGTCACTCCGGACGCGGTGCGGCGCACCGTCGCGATGCTCAGCCGCGGCGTGAGCGAGTCTCCCGCCGAGGTCCTGAGCCTGGACATCCTGTCCCGACGTGGCAAGACCATCCGGCCCAAGACGCTGAACCAGAAGCGCTACGTCGACGCGATCGACGCCAACACCATCGTGTTCGGCGTGGGTCCCGCCGGAACGGGCAAGACCTACCTGGCCATGGCCAAGGCGGTGCAGGCTCTGCAGGCGAAGCAGGTCAGCCGCATCATCCTCACGCGCCCGGCCGTCGAGGCGGGGGAGCGACTCGGGTTCCTCCCCGGCACACTGCACGACAAGATCGATCCGTACCTGCGTCCGCTCCACGACGCGCTGCACGACATGATGGACGTCGAAGCCATCCCGAAGCTCATGCAGGCGGGCATCATCGAGGTCGCACCGCTGGCCTACATGCGTGGCCGCACCCTGAACGACGCGTTCATCATCCTCGACGAGGCGCAGAACACCACGGCCGAGCAGATGAAGATGTTCCTGACCCGCCTCGGCTTCAACTCGAAGATCGTCGTCACCGGTGACATCACCCAGGTGGATCTCCCCGGGGGATCGCGTTCGGGACTGCGTGCCGCCACCGAGATCCTGGTGGACATCGACGACATCCACTTCGCCAAGCTCGACAGCAGCGACGTGGTTCGGCACCGACTGGTCTCCGACATCGTCGACGCCTACGACCGTTTCGACGCCGCGGACGCCAAGTCCGCCAACCGCGCTGCGCGTCGCAGTGGCGGTCCCCGCGCCGCGCACCACTGATGTGGGCGTGCACGGGCACGGGGGCGTCGCCGCGCACTAGTACGGTGTTCGCATGAGCATCGAGGTCTCCAACGAATCCGGGATGGACGTCGGAGAAGAGGATCTGATCGCGGTCGCGCGCTACGCCATCGCGCAGATGGACGTGCACCCGGCAGCCGAGCTGTCCATGGTCCTCGTCGACTCCGCCACCATGGCCGATCTCCACATGCGCTGGATGGACCTGCCGGGTCCCACCGACGTGATGTCGTTCCCGATGGACGAGCTCGAGCCGGGCGGTCGCCCGGACTCACCGGACCCGGGTCCGTCGATGCTCGGAGACATCGTGCTGTGCCCGTCGTTCGCGGCGGACCAGGCCGAGAAGGCCGGGCACCCGCTCGAGCACGAACTCGCACTCCTCACCGTGCACGGTGTGCTGCACCTCCTCGGCTACGACCACGCGGAGCCGGACGAGGAGAAGGAGATGTTCGGCCTGCAGAACAGCATCCTCGAGGACTGGTACGAGAGTCTGCGCCAGGCCGAGCGCGACGCTCTGTCGGCTGCGCGGGACGCGAAACTGTTGGGCAGCACCGGCTTCGCGAATCCCCGGACCGATGCCGGTGGTGAGTCGACCCGGTGACCAGCGCTCCGGCACTGATCGTGCTCGCGGTTGTCCTCGTCCCTCTCGGTGGCCTCTTCGCTGCCATCGACTCCGCCGTCAACACCGTCTCCTCAGCACGCGTCGAGGAGATGGTGAAGGAATCTCGGGGCGGGGCGAGCGAACTGCTCCGCATCCTCGAGGACCGTCCGCGGTACGTCAATCTGATGGTGCTGCTGCGCATCCTGTGCGAGATCGGGTCCACGGTTCTGCTCGCCGGAGCGTTGCTGGACCTGCTCGCGCCGGCGCAGGCGCTGGCCATCGCCGCCGGCGTCATGGTGGTGGTCGACTACGTCGTCATCGGCGTGGGGCCCCGCACACTCGGCCGCCAGCACGCGTACTCCATCTCGCTGGGGTCGTCCTACCCGCTGCGCGCCATCGGCATCCTGCTGGGCCCGGTGAGCCGGTTGCTCATTCTCGTCGGCAATGCGATCACGCCCGGCCGCGGCTTCCGCAACGGTCCCTTCGCCTCCGAGATCGAACTGCGGGAACTGGTCGACATGGCGCAGGAGCGCGGCGTGGTCGCCGACGACGAGCGCCGCATGATCCAGTCCGTGTTCGAGCTCGGCGACACCTCCGCACGCGAGGTGATGGTGCCGCGCACCGAGATGGTGTGGATCGAGCGTGACAAGTCTGCCGGACAGGCGACCACCCTCGCCGTGCGGAGCGGGCATTCGCGGATCCCGGTGATCGGCGAGAACGTCGACGACATCCTCGGCGTCGTCTACCTCAAAGACCTCGTGCAACAGACGTACACGTCGTCCGACGGTGGTCGCAGCGTGCGTGTCGACGAGGTCATGCGTCCCGCGGTGTTCGTCCCGGACTCCAAGCCGCTGGACAGCCTGCTGGCCGAGATGCAGAGGGACCGCAAGCACATGGCCGTCCTGGTGGACGAGTACGGCGGTGTCGCCGGCCTCGTCACCATCGAGGACGTGCTCGAGGAGATCGTCGGCGAGATCGCGGACGAGTACGACACCGACGAGGTGGCCCCGATCGAGGAACTCGAGGACGGCCGCTTCCGGGTGTCGTCCCGGCTTCCTCTCGAGGATCTCGGCGAACTGTTCGACATCGAGATCGACAACGACGAGGTGGACACCGTCGGCGGCCTGCTGTCCTACGAGATCGGGCGCGTCCCGCTGCCGGGTGCCCGTGTCGAGGCACACGGGTTGATCCTGGTGGCCGAGGGCGGCTCCGATGCGCGCGGACGAGTGCGCGTGAGCACCGTGACCGCCGAGAAGCTTCCCGAACCGGACTCCGACGACGAGGACTCCGAGTCGCCGGACGAGAGAGACGAGATCGACCATGACCGAGACTGACGATTTCCACTCCGGGTTCGTGTGCTTCGTCGGACGGCCCAACACCGGCAAGTCCACTCTGACGAATGCCCTGGTGGGGGCCAAGATCGCCATCACGTCCTCTCGGCCCCAGACCACACGCCACACCATTCGGGGCATCGTGCACCGGGACCACGCGCAGCTGATCCTCGTGGACACCCCGGGCCTGCACCGGCCGAGGACCTTGCTCGGGCAGCGTCTGAACGACCTTGTGCGAGACACCTACTCGGAGGTCGACGCCATCGGTCTCTGCATCCCGGCGGACGAGAAGATCGGCCCCGGCGATCGCTGGATCCTGGAGCAGGTCCGCCACAACGCGGGCAGGACAGCGCTGGTCGGTCTGGTGACCAAGATCGACAAGGTCTCCAAGCAGCGCGTCATGGAGCAGCTGATCGCCGTCTCCAACCTGCTCGGTCCCGACTGCGAGGTGGTCCCCGTGTCCGCCGCGTCCGGCGAGCAGGTGGAGGTCGTCGTCGACGTCTTCGCGAAGGTGCTGCCGCCCGGGCCTGCGTTCTACCCCGACGGTGAGCTGACGGACGAGCCGGAGGAGACCCTCATGGCCGAGTTGATCCGGGAGGCAGCGCTCGAGGGAGTGCACGACGAGCTCCCGCACTCCCTCGCCGTGGTCATCGAGGAGGTCGGGCCCCGCGAGGGGTCGGACACGATGCTGGACGTGCACGCCATTCTCTACGTCGAACGTCAGTCGCAGAAGGCGATCGTCATCGGCAAGGGTGGGGCCCGACTGCGCGACGTGGGCACCGCGGCTCGCGGTCAGATCGAGAAGCTGCTCGGCACCCGCATCTACCTCGACCTCCGCGTCAAGGTGGCCAAGGACTGGCAGCGCGATCCCAAGCAGATGGGCAAGCTGGGCTTCTGACCCCGCGCTACCGTGCCGCGATCGATCGTCGCGACACGGTAGCCGGGTGCAGGTTCAGGACAGGTGCTCAGGCTCCGTCTGGGTCTTGTGGTGCTCGTCGGAGCGCATGGCGTCCTGGCCGCCGTGCCCCACTCCCGGGCTGCCGGCCCTGGCCGGACTCAACGAGACGACGATCGACTTCGACGTGGGGCAGTTGCTGTCGGTCGCCGACGAGTCCAGCGGAACCAGCGGGTTGGTCTCCGGGTAGTAGGCGGCTGCGGACCCCTTGGGCGTCTGGTACTCGACGATCCGGAAGTTCTCGGCGACGCGCACCACGTCGTCGTCGTCCCACTTGGTGGTGATGTCGACGAAGTCGCCGTCCTTCATGCCGAGTTCCGCGATGTCGCCGCGGTTGACGAACACGACGCGGCGGCCGCCCTCGATTCCCCGGTACCGGTCGCTGAGTCCGTAGATCGTGGTGTTGAACTGATCATGGCTCCGGAACGTCTGCAGCAGAAGATGTTTCGGCGGCACCTGCAGAGCCTCGATGGGCGAGACGAAGAACTCGGCGAGGCCGGACTCCGTCTGGAAGGTCCGCGAGTCCCGCGGCGGGTGGGGGAGGACGAAGCCTCCGGGGCGCCGAGCGTTGACCTCGTAGCCCTCGCATCCCGGAACCACCCGCGAGATGTGCTGACGGATGGTGCGGTAGTCGTCGCGCATGCCCTTCCAGTCGAGACCGTAGCGGTCGCCGATCGTGGCCTCCGCGATCTGCGTGATGATCTCGACCTCGGACTTGACGTGCGGGCTCGGCGGATCGAGCGGACCGCGGGAGGAGTGCACCGAGCACGTCGAGTCCTCGACGCTGATCCACTGCGGCCCGCTGGCCTGGATGTCCTTCTCGGTGCGGCCCTTGGTCGGCAGGATCAGCGCCACGTCCCCGGTGACGAGGTGCGAGCGGTTGATCTTCGTCGAGATGTGCACCGTCATGTTCGTCTTGCGCATGGCATCGAAGGTGACGGTGCTGTCCGGCGTGGCCTGGGCGAAGTTGCCGCCGAGACCGAGGAAGAACTTCACCTTGCCGTCGCGCATCCCGCGGATCGAGTCGATCGTGTCGAGACCGTTCTCGCGGGGCGGATCGAAGCCGAACTCGCTCTCGAGTGCGTCGAGGAAGTGCTTCGGTACCCGCTCCCAGATGCCCATCGTGCGGTCGCCCTGCACGTTCGAGTGACCGCGCACGGGCAGCACACCCGCGTTCGGCTTGCCGATGTTGCCCTGAGCGAACGCGAGGTTGGTGATCTCCTTGACGGTGTTCACGGCGTTGCGGTGCTGCGTGATGCCCATGGCCCAGCAGAAGACGGTGGCCTTCGAGTCGCGCAGGAGCTTCGCTGCGTCGGTGATCTGGGCTCGGGAGAGACCGGTGACCGTCTCCACCTCGTCCCAGTCGACCGCCGAGACGTGCTGCTTCCACAGATCGAAGTTGTTGGTGTACTTCTCGATGAACTCGTGATCGAGGGCGTCCCACTCGACCAGCAGCTTGCCGATGGCCTGGAAGAGCGCCAGGTCGCCGTTGATGCGGATCGGCAGGTGCATGTCCTCGAGATCGGTGCCGGGTCCCACCATGCCGCGCGGGGTCTGCGGATTCTTGAAGTTGATGAGGCCGGCCTCGCGCAACGGGTTGATCGCCAGGATCTTGGCGCCGTTCTGCTTGGCCTTCTCCAGCGCGGACAGCATGCGCGGGTGGTTGGTGCCCGGGTTCTGTCCGGCCAGGATGATGAGGTCCGCGCCGTACACGTCGTCGAGCACGACGCTGGCCTTGCCGATGCCCATCGACTCCTGCAGGGCGAACGACGTGGACTCGTGACACATGTTGGAACAGTCCGGCAGGTTGTTGGTGCCGTACGCGCGAACGAAGAGCTGGTACACGAACGCGGACTCGTTCGACGCGCGGCCCGATGTGTAGAACGTGGCCTCGTCCGGGTGCAGCGAGCGCAGCTCCTCGCCGATGAGGTCGAAAGCCTCGTCCCACCCGATCGCCTCGTAGTGGGTGCCGCCCGACCGCTTGACCATCGGGTGCGTGATGCGTCCCTGCTGACCGAGCCAGTGCTCACTGTGCGAGTCGAGGTCGGCGATGCTGTGGCGCGCGAAGAACTCCGGGGTGGCGCGGCGCTTGTCGGCTTCCTCGGCGACGGCCTTCGCGCCGTTCTCGCAGAACTCCGCGGCGTGACGGTGACCCGGATCCGGATCGGGCCACGCGCAGCTCATGCAGTCGAAGCCCTCGGCCTGGTTCAGGTCGAGCAGGGTCCGTGCAGTCCGCACCGGGCCCATGCGCTCGAGCGAGCGCTTCATCGAGACGGCGACGGCGGTCGGACCGGCGGCATGCGTCTTCGGCTTCTCGATCGACAGGTCGGCCTCGTCGTAGTCCCGAGAGTCGTGTGTGCGTGTCATCGATCCGTCACTCCTTCATGTCGCGCGTGCCCCTCTGGTCGAGGGTAGTGCGCGGCGCCGACACGACCGGTCGGACGACGCGCTTCCACTCCTGTCTACCCGCGCCGACGATTCCGTACCCGTCGCCTAGCGTGAGGCCATGACGAGAACTCGCACCGTGTCCGATCACGTCGACGTCGCGGCATCGCCCGACGAGGTCTACGCACTGGTCAGCGATCCGACGCAGACGCATCGGTGGAGCCCCGAGAACACGGGAGCGGTGGTGGACGAGCCGCGCCGTGGAGGTACCTACGAGGGCATGACGTTCGTCGGCCGCAACAAGCGCGGCCGGGCGACGTGGAGCACGCGGTGCGTGGTGACGGCCGCCGAGCCCGCACGGCGATTCGCGTTCCGGGTGGAGGTCATCGGACCCGGCAAGCCGATCGTCCGCGCACGGAACGCGAGCTGGGAGTACACCTTCGCGCCAGTGGACGGCGGCACCCGCGTCACCGAGACGTGGACGGACGATCGGCCGTGGCCCGACGCGGTTGCCGCGCTGTTCGACAAGGTGGCCACCGGGGGCAGTTCCTTCGCGTCCTTCCAGCGCCGCAACATCGCGCGGACGCTGGCGAATCTGCAGGCCGAGCTCGGCGCTCCCTGACCTCGCCCGGTCGTCCTGCGTGGGACAATGACACGGTGCCGGCGAGCAGAGGTGGAGTGTGAGGTCGTATCGCGATCATGCCGTCGTCCTGCGCCAGCACAAGCTCGGTGAGGCCGACCGCATCGTCACGCTCCTCACCCGCCGCCACGGACTGGTGCGCGCAGTAGCGAAGGGCGTGCGCCGCACGACGTCGAAGTTCGGCGCCCGGCTCGAGCCGTTCGCCTACATCGACGTGCAGCTGTATCCCGGTCGCAACCTCGACATCGTGACCCAGGTACAGACCGTCGAGTCGTTCGCGTCCGACATCGTCGCCGACTACGGCCGCTACACCACCGGGTGCGCCGTCCTCGAGACCTCCGAGCGACTGGCGGGTGAGGAGCATGCTCCGGCGCCTCGTCTGCATCACCTGACCGTCGGCGCGCTGCGCACCCTGGCCTCCGGGGCTCGCGACTCGGAACTGGTGCTGGACGCGTTCCTGCTGCGGGCGATGAACTTCGCCGGGTGGGCTCCGTCGCTGGACGAGTGCGCGACGTGCGCTGCGCCCGGTCCGCATCGCGCGTTCCACGTCTCCGCCGGGGGAGCGGTGTGCACCCACTGTCGCCCCGCCGGGTCCAGCACACCCTCGGTGGGTGTGCTCGACCTGATGTCGGCCCTGCAGAGCGGCGACTGGGCGGGTACCGAGGCGTCGACCGACTCGATGCGCGTGCAGGCGAGCGGTCTGGTGGCCGCGCACCTGCAGTGGCATCTCGAACGGCAACTCCGCACCCTCCCGTTCGTCGAACGCAGCGGCGGGTCCGGGACCGCCGGGTCCGCACCCGCCGGAGAAACTCCGGTCGGGCAGGATGAGACCCGTGATCCGTCGAAGTCCACGCGAGCAGCCCACCCGGCGTGAGGTCCGCGCGCCCGATCCGCACCCGTCCGGTGCCCGCGCGCCGATCCTGCAGCCGGAGCTGATTCCCCGCCACGTGGCGCTCGTCATGGACGGCAACGGACGCTGGGCGCAGGATCGCGGACTGCCCCGCACCGCCGGTCACGAGCGCGGCGAGGCCGTCCTCATGGACACGGTCTGCGGATGCATCGACATCGGCGTGCGGTGGCTGTCCGCCTACGCGTTCTCGACGGAGAACTGGCGCCGCAGCCCGGACGAGGTGAAGTTCCTCATGGGCTTCAACCGCGACGTCATCCGCCGCCGCCGCGACGAGATGCACGAGATGGGGGTGCGCGTCCGCTGGGCGGGGCGCCGACCTCGTCTGTGGCGCAGCGTCATCAACGAACTCGAGACGGCCGAAGAGCTCACGAAGGACAACACCGTCATGACGCTGACGATGTGCGTCAACTATGGCGGCCGCGCCGAGATCGTGGACGCAGCCCGCGAGATCGCCCGTCGCGCAGCAGCCGGACAGCTCGATCCCGACAAGATCTCCGAGGCGTCCTTCGCGAAGTACCTCGACGAACCGGACATGCCCGACGTCGATCTCTTCCTGCGGCCGTCCGGCGAGCAGCGCACGTCCAATTTCCTGATCTGGCAGTCCGCCTACGCGGAGATGGTGTTCCAGGAGAAGCTCTTTCCCGATTTCGATCGCCGCGACCTGTGGGCTGCGTGCGTCGAGTACGCCTCGCGTGACCGCAGATTCGGTGGTGTGAAATGACGGAGCAGGACATCGTGGCGGCCCTGCAGGACCGTGCCCGGCTGGCACTCGGACAGTTCGCGGACGTGTCCGTGGGCGACGACGGATCGCTCGGGTTCAGCTACGCGGGCGCACTCTGCTCGCTGCGTGCGGTCGCTCTGAGTCCGGGACTCGAGGTGCTCGCTCTGACGGCCGTGCTGGCCTGGGACCGTCCGTCGTCGGGAACGCTGCGGGCGCGAGTGGCGGTGCGCAACAGCGAGTCCCAGTTCGGCTCGATCTCGCTCACGACGCACGGGTCGCAGGCCGACGTCGTGATGCGCTACACGTTCCCGGCGTCGGGTCTCGACGACGAACCACTCATGACGATGCTCGTCCTGGTGCTCTCGGGTGTGGAGAAGGCGCGCGTCGGCCTGGTGCCGTGACTCATCGCGCGGCGCACTCGCTGCAGGTGCCGAAGATCTCGGCGGTGTGGCTGACGTCGCTGAAACCGTGCTTCGACGCCACCGACTTGGTCCAGCGCTCCACGGCGGCACCTTCCACCTCGACGGTGAAGCCGCAGTCGCGGCACACCAGATGGTGGTGGTGACCGTCGGAGCACCGGCGGTAGACGGACTCACCGGAATCGGTCCGCAGGACGTCGATGGTGCCGGCGTCCGCGAGGGCCTGCAGGGTGCGGTAGACGGTGGTGAGGCCGATACCGTCGCCACGCTTGCGCAGTTCGTCGTGCAGCTCCTGCGCCGACCGGAACTCGTCGACGGTCTCCAGCAGTTCGGAGATGGCGCTGCGCTGCTTGGTCGAGCGCACACCGATGGTGCGGGGAGCGGTCACGAGTGGTTCTCCTCCTGAGCGTGGGCGACGGCGTCGACGACGATGTGGGCGAGGTGGTCGTCCACCAGGCGGTACAGGACCTCGCGTCCGGCACGCTCACCGCGGACGACGCCCGCGGCCTTGAGAACACGCAGGTGCTGGCTGATGAGGGGCTGCGTCACGCCCAGCGCACCGACCAGCTCGTGCACGCACCGCTCCGACTCGCGCAGTTGCAGCACGATCGCGATGCGCACGGGAGCAGCGAGTGCACGCAGCAGGTCGCCCGCTCCGCCCAGCACGTCCTTGGACGGCAGCGGAACGGGGCTCGGAGCCGCGGGAGGGACCACCGTGTCGTCGATGCTCATGAAGGTCCTCCTGCACTGTCGGATGGTGCTTAATGGAAACAGTAACCACTTTCGACACCTACTCTGATATGCGCGGACGTGCATGTCAACTCACCGGTGCTCGAAGACCGGGACGTCGCCGGATAGTCTGATGTGTCGCGAGCAGAGGGACACCCCCTCGCTCGGCAGTACTACCGACCACCCGAGATGGAGAGCTGGCCCCGTGGCACCGAAGTCCAAGATCGATACCGTCGCCAACCTGGCCAAACGCCGGGGACTCGTCTATCAGTGTGGCGAGATCTACGGCGGAACCAAGTCGGCCTGGGATTACGGCCCCCTCGGCGTGGAGCTGAAGGACAACATCAAGAAGCAGTGGTGGCGCAACATGATCACCAGCCGCGAGGACACGGTGGGTCTCGACTCGTCCGTGATCCTGCCGCGCGAGGTGTGGGAAGCGTCCGGCCACGTCGAGACGTTCTCCGATCCGCTGGTCGAGTCGCTCCACACCCACAAGCGCTACCGCGCCGATCACCTTCTCGAAGCGTACGAGGAGAAGCACGGCCACCCGCCGGAGAACGGACTCGCCGACATCCGCGATCCCGAGACCGGCGAGCCCGGTTCCTGGACGGAGCCGCGCGCGTTCTCCGGACTGCTCAAGACGTTCCTCGGACCTGTCGACGACGAGGCAGGCCTGCACTACCTCCGCCCCGAGACGGCGCAGGGCATCTTCGTCAACTTCGCCAACGTGCTCACCACGTCGCGCAAGAAGCCGCCGTTCGGCATCGGCCAGATCGGCAAGAGCTTCCGCAACGAGATCACGCCCGGCAACTTCATCTTCCGCACCCGCGAGTTCGAGCAGATGGAGATGGAGTTCTTCGTCAAGCCCGGCGAGGACGAGCAGTGGCACCAGTACTGGATCGACTACCGCATGAAGTGGTACACCGATCTGGGCATCGACCCGGAGAACCTGCGCCTGTACGAGCACGCGCAGGAGAAGCTGTCGCACTACTCCAAGCGCACCGTGGACATCGAGTACCGCTTCGAGTTCCAGGGCAGCGCGTGGGGCGAGCTCGAGGGCGTCGCCAACCGCACCGACTTCGATCTGTCGACGCACTCGAAGCACTCCGGCACCGACCTGAGCTTCTACGACCAGGCCAACGACGAGCGCTACACCCCGTACGTCATCGAACCTGCTGCGGGACTGACGCGTTCGCTCATGGCGTTCCTCGTCGACGCGTACCACGAGGACGAGGCGCCCAATGCGAAGGGCGGCGTGGACAAGCGGACGGTGCTGCGACTCGATCGTCGTCTGGCGCCGGTCAAGGCCGCCGTGCTCCCGCTGAGCCGCAACGCCGACCTGACGCCCAAGGCCAAGGACCTCGCGGCGACTCTGCGACAGAACTGGAACGTCGAGTTCGACGACGCCGGCGCCATCGGTCGCCGCTACCGTCGCCAGGACGAGATCGGCACCCCGTTCTGCATCACGGTCGACTTCGACACGCTGGACGACCATGCGGTCACCATCCGCGAGCGCGACAGCATGGCACAGGAACGGATCGCCCTCGATCAGGTCGAGGGCTACCTCGCCACCCGCCTGCTGGGCTGCTGACCGCTACTTCTGCAGAGCAGCGGTCATCTGCTCCTCGGTCTCTTTCCCGACCCGCTCGAAGGCGATGCCGGCGAGCGGGTCGGCCAGTTTCGCAAGGCCGTTGAACTCGATGTTCGCGTGATAGGTGATCTCGGTGGAGGTCGGGCCGGCCTCGTTCAGCGTGATGTCGTCGGTGCTCGTAGCCGTCTTGTTCGTGCCCTTCAGGACGATGTGGCCGGGCTCGTCGACCTCGAGACGGTAGGTCAGCTCGGTCGAGATGCCGTACAGCTTCGACGTGTTGTTCCATTCCGTGCCGACGGCGACCGGTCCGGGCGTGGACTGCGTGCACTCCACGGTGCCCGGATCCCATTCGGTGGCGTTCGCGAAGTCGCGGAGGTACGCGGCGACGTCCGCTCGGGCGCGGGAAACGGTGAACGTGCGGGTGACATCGACCATGGGTGGGGCTCCTGATGCTAGGTGGGTGACTCCAGAGTGCCCGTTCGCGCGCAGTACTGAAACACCACGTCAGCGGACACAGGAGTGCTGCTGGTACTCCACCAACTGGCGCTGCACCGACACGGGTACCGGGATGCGGGTGTAGACCGGCACACCGTCACCCACTGCGATCCACGCGGGGAACACGAAGGGCTTCCTGGCGTCCGCGATGACATGCGGTTCGCAGGACGCCGTCGACAGCGTGACCGGGACGTCGATGCTCGCTGTTCCCGACGCCAGCGTGACCGGCACCTCCTCGCTGCTCAGCGCGTAGAGGAGGCTGCCGCGAATCTCGTCGAGGCGCAATGGGTCGTCACCGCCTCGGCGATCCAGGGTGAGCACCGCCGACAGAGGCGCCGCGGGGTCCGCCGGTGGAGGGCCGGGAACCAGGGTGACCGCGACGATGTCGGCGAGTTCGGCGGCGGCACATTCTTCGGCGTGGATTCGGTTCAGGGTGTCGTTCTGCGACGCGAGCGGCACCTCGACCGCGATGTCGTCACTCGTCTCGACGACCGCTGTCGCCGGTTCCGCTCCGACATCGCACAGCGCTGTTCCGTACGGCACGGTGACGTCGATGCGGGAGCCGCGGTCGAGCGTGATCTCGCGAGGTGTCGCGTCGACCGTCTCGAAGCCGGGAGAACGCAGTGCGACCGACCGGACGGTGACCGGCTGCTCCGACGCGCCGGTGAGCGTCACCTGAAGCTGTCCGCCCACCGCGTCGTCGTCGCGGCTCCGGTAGGTGGATGCGCTCACGGGGGCGCGGACCTCCGGCGGCGACGGTGCGCAGCCGACGAGGAGAGTCAGGGCGAGGGCGCTTGCCGCGACCCGAGCGGTCACCGGCTCAGAAACGTCCGCCGGACGAGCGTCCGATGCGTCCCGAGCTGCCGGAGCCGCCGAACGAGCGCGGACCGCCGCCGAATCCGCCGTAGCCACCGCCACGACGGTTCCCGTACGAGCGGCCCCCGGAGAAGCCGCCCCGCAGCACGCTGTCGATGAGCACGCCGGTGAGGATGCCGCCCGCCGAGGACGAGCCGCCGTACCCACCGCTGTGCCGAGGGCGCTGTGTCGCCTCCCAGTCGGCGACGTCCGCCTGAGCGAGGTGCGACGCCTGCGCAGCGAGGGACAGGGCGGCCGCGGCGTGCTGCAGAGCGCGTGGCGCGTCCGTGGCACCCAGCTGCTGGGCGGCTTGGACGTGCCGTTCGGCCTCGGCGAGCCGCGTACGCGCCTGGACCTTCACCGCGCCGCTGCGGGCGCCGATGTACTCGCTCGCGGCCCGCACCTGTGCCTGCGCCGACGCGAGGTCCCGGTCCAGTCGAGCGCGGGCATGGTCGTCCTGTTCCTTGCTCTGTGTGGCGACGGCGAGTGCGGAGTCGAGTTGCGCGTCGGCTGCGACGAGGGCGTTCATACTGCCCAGCGGATCCTGCGTGCCGCGGGTCCGTGCCCGACCCAACGCCTCGGCGACGGCGGCCCGTGCCGCGGCGAGTCGGTCTCCGCCGTGCGAGGCGAGGCGGTCCGCCGATGCGATGTCGGCTTCCGCGTCGGCCATCGCCGCGTCGAGCCCGGAGCGCGCGGCCTCGATGTCGGCGTCGGCGTGCTCGACGGCGTCGAGCAGCGATCGGGCGCGCGACAGCGCACTCTCCGCGGTGCGCACCGCGGCCACCACCGGTCCCTGGTGACCCACCGGTTGCGCGGCGGCATCACGCCCCTCGTCGATGCTCGCGTCGGCGAGCTCGAGCTGTTCCTTCGCCAGGTCGACGTTGTTCGCCACCGGCGCGAGGACGGAGCTGTCGTACCGCCCCGCGAGGCTCGTCAGGGTCGCCGCCGCCGCGTCCAGCCGCGCCGTCTGCTCCACCTGCCCGCGCGTGAGCGCGTCGAGACGGGAGTCCGCGTCGATCAACAGGTTCCGGATCTCGTCGAACTCGGCGACCTTCTCGTCGAGGTGCCGGTCCGCGTCACTGCACGAGGTGATGATCGACAGGAGCATCTGGCGCCGCTCGTCGGGCGACTCGGGGATCGCGTCGTCCAGACGCTGCCTCGTCTCGAACGCGGCCGCGAGCGCGCGGCGGGCGCCGTCGAGAGCCTCGACGAACGGGCGAGCCGCGGCCTGTCCCAGTTCGCCGACGGCAGTGGACAACTCGTCGGCACTGGCCCGGATCGCCTCGTCGGTCTCCACCAGCAGAGCGCGGGAACGCTCGTCCAGGACGTCGAGCGGGAGAGCGGCGAAGGCCGCGGGGTCACTGCCGTCCAACTGCTCGGCGGCCTCCAGTGCATCGGCTCGCCGCCGCCGTGCGCGCAGCCGAGTGAAGGCGAAGGCGCCCAGTACGAGGACGAGGATCACGCCGACGGCGACCCAGAGACCTGCCGATCCCGAGCCGGTGGTCGACGCCGCCTTGCCCAGGCCGGTGGCTGCCGCCGTCGCCGCGCCCGCCCAGTTCTCCTCGCGCAGCGCCGGTTCGATCGAGGCCTGCTCGAGTTCGGAGATCTCCGAGTCCGAGATGCTCGACAGCGCCTGGGGAACGTTCAGGACGTACGAGCGGGCCTGCGTCGCGACCGCCATGAGCACATCACGGTCCCCGAAGTCGCTGGTGGACGCCGTGCGCTCACCCCACGAGGTGGCAGCCTGGCCCGAGAAGTCGTCGACGAAGACCACCCAGAGCCGGAAGCCCTGCTCGTCGTAGAGGGTGTCGACGGCGGACTGCACCTCGGACACCTCACCGGCATCGAGTGCGCCGGCCTGATCGGTGACCTGCTCGGGCACTCGGAACGGTTCCTCGGCGGAGGCGGGCACGCCCACACCGACCACGGCGAGGACGAACAGGATCGCGGTGGTGGCGGCACGCAGGAGCACTCGGACCCGGGTCATGGTGGGAACCTACCGGGAGCGTGGCCGAACGGTGCGAACGAGGACGAGAGACCCGTGACAACTGTCATGCCGCGGTCGTGACGCACGAACGAGGGTTCGTCCCTCGCATCGGAGCAGTGTTCTTCTCATGACCACACCAGCGATTCACCTCGACCATCTGCGGAAGTCGTTCGCCGGGCCGGGCCACACCCGTGTCCAGGCCGTCGACGACCTGTCACTCGTCGTCCACCCGGGCGAGATCGTCGCGTTCCTCGGGCCCAACGGCGCCGGCAAGACCACCACGATCGACATGATGCTGGGCCTCGGTCGACCCGACGAGGGCTCCGTCGCCCTCTTCGGCGGATCGCCCGAGGACGCCGTCGCGACGGGCCGCGTGTCGGCGGTGATGCAGAGCGGGGGACTGCTCGAGGACATCACCGTCGAGGAGACCGTTCGCCTCATCGGCACCCTGTACTCGTCCACCCGGCCCGTCTCGGAAGTCCTGGCACGCGCAGGCATCGCGGACATCGGGGGCCGGATGGTGGGGAAGTGCTCCGGCGGTCAGCAGCAGGGGTTGCGGTTCGCGCTCGCCCTGCTCCCGGATCCCGATCTCATCGTGCTCGACGAGCCGACCACGGGCATGGACGTGGAGGGCCGACGTGAGTTCTGGGCCGCCATGCGCGAGGACACCTCGCACGGACGCACGGTCCTGTTCGCCACGCACTACCTCGACGAGGCGGACGCCTACGCCGACCGCATCGTGCTGCTGCGCGACGGGCGCATCTTGGCGGACGGCACCGCGGCCGAGATCAAGAACGTGGCGTCCGGCCGGCGGGTCTCGGCGATCCTGCCGGGCGCGCGGGCAGCCGATCTGCTGGCCGTTCCCGGCGTCGACGACGTCGAGATCCACGGTGACCGGCTCACCGTCCACGCGACGGACTCGGATGCAGTCGCTCGATACCTGTTCGCACACACCGCAGCTCGCGAGGTGGAGATCGTTCCCCACACTCTCGAGGACGCGTTCCTGACCCTCACCACCGACACCACCGGGAGCCTCGCATGACCGCCACCGATTCGACCACCACCACCACTGTCCGGACGCTGCCGGCTCGGGGCGGATTCAACGCCGGCTTCCTCGCACTCGAGATGCTCCGGATGTTGCGGAACCGCCGCACCGTCGTCTTCGCACTCGTCGTGCCGCCGATCTTCTTCCTCATCTTCGGGCTGCAGGGTGATCTGAAGACCGAGTCGGCAGGATCGGCGAACGTCACCGGCTACGTCATGGTGAGCATGGCCCTCTACGGCGCGATGCTGGCCACCACGAGTGGCGGCGCCATGGTCTCGATCGAACGCGGACTCGGATGGAGCCGTCAGCTGCGGCTCACCCCGCTGACCCCCACCGCGTACATCGCGGTGAAGGTCGTCGTCGCCATGGCGCTCGGGCTCGTGTCCGTGGCCGTCGTCTTCGCCGTCGGTGCGGCGACAGGCGCGACTCTTCCCGCCGCGGCATGGGTGGAGTGCTTCGTGCTCGCCTGGATCACCTCGATCGTGTTCGCGGCGTTCGGCCTCTTCATGGGGTACCTGCTGCCGTCGGAGAACGTGATGCAGATTCTCGGACCCGGTCTCGCTGTGCTCGCGTTCGCCGGTGGTCTCTTCGTCCCGGCGAGTGGATGGTTCGCGACCGTGGCGAAGTTCGTCCCCACCTACGGGGTGGCCACGTTGGCGCGGTCGCCGCTCGGGGACACCTCGTGGACGTCGCTGGTGGAGGCGCTCGTCAACGTCGCGGTGTGGACGACGATCTTCGTGATCGGCGCGATGACGATGTTCCGCAAGGACACCGCCCGCGTATGACACGTCCGGACACCAGGGGGTCTAGCGTGGCGGCGGTGAGCAGGACCACCGCCGCCGCGCTCGGCCGTCGTCAGGGCCTCGTGCAGTCACTTCGGTCGCATTTCGTCATCGAGCCGCGCGAGGTGAACGTCGACGACAGCGAGGGGACGCGACTGCGCGCCGCCGTGCGCCGAGGCTGGGTCTTCAGTGCGGTGTGGCTGGCCTACCTGATCTATCCGGTACGGGCGGTGTGGAGTTACGACGGGCCCGTCCACTGGCAGGTGGCCGCAGCGCTGTGTCTGCTCGCCTTCGCCGCGGTGTTCCTGGGTGGTTTCCGCGACTTCCGGGGACGGCTGCATGCCGAGGCGCAGGTGCGGGTGCCCCGACAGTGGGCTGTGGTGGTGGCGCTGATGCTGCTGCTGGTTCCGGTCGCTCCCGCAGCCGGTGACTCCGTGTTGACGGGATGCGTGTTCGTGGCGGTTCTCGCCGTCATGACCCTTCCTCGCCGGTCGGGTCTCCTCGTGCTCGCTGCGAACGTCGCCGCGGTCGAGGTGCTTCCCCGTGTCGTCCCGAGTTGGACCCCGGACGATTCCGCCGGGTTCACCGTGGCGGTGGCCGCGTTCGCCGCCTGGGGAATCAGCCAACTCGTCGCTCGCAACATCCAGCTGACCGAGGCGCGCCGCCGCCTGTCCGACCTTGCCGTGGTCGAGGAGCGCGAGAGAGTCGCTCGCGACGTCCACGACATCCTCGGCCACTCGCTGACCGTCATCACCATGAAGGCCGAGCTGGCCGGGCGACTCGTCGAGGTGGATCCGGCGCGTGCCGCCGTCGAGATCGCCGACGTCGAGAGCCTCTCGCGCGCAGCGCTCGCCGACGTGCGATCGACGGTGGGCGGGCTGCGTCACCTGCGACTCGACACCGAGATACGGGGAGTGCGCAGCGCCGTCGAAGCGGCAGGGATGACACTGCACATCGAGGGGTCGGTGCGTGACGTGGCGGAGGAGTTCCGTGAGCTGTTCGCCTGGGCGCTCCGGGAAGCGGTGACGAACGTGGTGCGTCACAGCGGCGGAACCGAATGCCGGGTGCGACTCGATGCCCGCCGGACCACCGTCGCGGACAACGGCATCGGGCCGCAGGGCGAGTCCACGGGCACCGGCCTGCGGGGACTCACCGACCGCGCGGACGCCCTCGGCGCCGCCGTCCGGGTCGCACGGGGAAGTGACGGCGGGTTCACTCTCACGGTGACGGCGCCGTGACGATCCGACTCCTGCTGGCCGACGACCAGGCCCTGGTCCGCGGCGCTCTGGCCGCCCTGTTGGGACTCGAGCACGATCTCGACGTCGTCGCGGAGGTGGGGCGCGGCGACGAGGTGGTGCCCGCAGCGCTCGAGCACCGTCCCGACGTGGCGCTTCTCGACGTCGAGATGCCCGGGGGAGACGGCATCGCGACCACCGCCCTGCTGCGGGCGGCAGTCCCCACGTGTCGCGTGCTCGTGGTCACCACCTTCGGACGGCCCGGGTACGTGCGGCGGGCCATCGACGCCGGTGCCGGCGGATTCGTGGTCAAGGACACGCCCGCTCGCCAGCTCGCCGAGGCGGTCCGGCGGGTCCACGCCGGGATGCGCGTCATCGACCCGGCACTGGCGACGGAGACGCTGACGGCCGGGAACTCGCCCCTGACACCGCGGGAGCGGGACGTCCTGTCCGCGGCTCGCTCCGGGACCACCGCCGGGTCCATCGCCGCCGCACTGCACCTCTCCGAGGGCACGGTGCGGAACCATCTCTCCGCCGCCATCGGGAAGACCGGTGCCACCACGCGCGCCGAGGCCGTGCGCATCGCGGAGGACAACGGGTGGTTGTGAGGCGCGCCGGACCGATCTCCGCGGGTGCGGCTGGCAGAATCGACGTGTGAGTACCGACTACCGTTACGACGACCCGTACGTGCCGCAGCCCGATCGTCTCGGCTTCGGCGGCACCGTCGCGCGCTGGCTCCGTCGGCTCGTGGCGGGCGTGGTCCTCGTGGGAGTGCTCCTCGTCGGTGGGACCGCCGTGCGGGTGTGGCAGGTGGCTCGGATCGACGATCACACGCCGTCGGACGCCATCGTCGTGCTCGGCGCGGCCCAGTACGACGGCGTCCCCTCGTCGGTCTTCGAGGCGCGACTCGAACAGGCGTCGGCGCTGTTCTCCAGCGGGGTCGCTCCGCTGATCGTGACGGTCGGTGGCAAGCAGGTGGGCGACAACTACACCGAGGCGGCGTCGGGTCGGAACTACCTGATGGATCAGGGTGTTCCGGGCGAGGACATCGTCGCCGTCGAGGAGGGGTCGGACACCCTGCTCAGCATCGAGGCCGTCGCGGCGGAGTTGCAGTCGCGAGGACTGACCGAGATCACCCTGGTGAGCGATCCGTGGCACTCGCTGCGCACCCGCACCATGGCGCGCGACGCCGGTCTGGACGCGTGGACGTCGCCCACCCGCCAGGGCCCCGCCGTGTTCACCCGCGAGTCGCAGATCCACGGGATCGCCAGGGAGACAGCGGCTCTGCTGTGGTACCAGCTGACGCACTACTCCGCGGACTTCCAGTACACGGCCAGCCAGTGACGCAGTACGACGCGGCGGACCTCGAACGACTGGTGGCGGAGGGGCCGAAGACGGCCGCGCTGGTGCTCACCGAGACACCCGGCGATTCGCGAGGACACTTCGCCCGTGATCGCGCCCGGGTGCTGCACTCGGCCGCGTTGCGACGCCTCGCCGACAAGACTCAGGTCACCGGTCCCCGTGAGGGCGACACGCCCCGCACCCGATTGACGCACTCTCTGGAGGTCGCCCAGATCGGGCGCAGCATCGCCGACGGCATCGGGTGCGACCCCGATCTGGTGGAACTGGCCGGGCTGGCTCACGACATCGGCCACCCGCCCTACGGACACAACGGCGAGCGGGCCCTCGACGAGGTGGCCGAGTCCTGCGGCGGGTTCGAGGGCAACGCTCAGAACCTTCGGATCCTCACGGTGCTGGAACCGAAGGTCCTCACCGAGGACGGCGCCAGCGCCGGGCTGAACCTCACTCGTGCCTCGCTCGATGCCGCGATCAAGTACCCGTGGCTGCGGCCGCGGCCGGGCGCGAAGTTCGGCGCCTACGACGATGACGCCGACACCCTCACCTGGATCCGCGAGGGCGCACCCGAGGGTCGTCAGAGCCTGGAGGCGCAGGCGATGGACTGGGCCGACGACGTCGCGTATTCGGTGCACGACGTGGAGGACGGCATCATCGCCGGGCGCATCGACCTCCGGTCGCTGGCGGACCCCAGCGAGCAGTCGGCCCTCGCCGAGATGTCGGTGAGCGAGTTCCGCGGCTTCGACCGTGACCACATGCGCGAGGCCGCTCAGCGGTTGTCGGAGATGCCGGTGGTCACCGATGCGTCAGGCTACGACGGCACTCTCGTCCGCTCGGTGGCGCTCAAGCGGATGACGAGCGAACTGGTGGGCCGATTCACCACCGCCGCCATCTCCAGCACCCGGGAGGCGGCCGACGGCAGGCCCGTGCGGCGCTACGAGGCGGATCTCTCCGTCCCGTCGCTGGTCCGAGCGGAGGTGGCGTTGCTCAAGACGATGGCGCTGCGTTACGTGATGTCCGACGCCGGGCACCGGCTCCGGCAGGACCGTCAGCGCGATCGCATCCACCGCGTCGCGGCCTGGCTGCTGTACTCGGCACCGACCTCGCTCGATCCGATGTTCGTTCCCGTGTGGAACGCCGCCGCGGACGACTCCCAGCGCATCCGCGTCGTGGTGGATCAGATCGCGTCCTACACGGAGTCGCGGCTCGAACGGGTGGACAAGAGCAGCCTCGGAGCGCAGGCGTCCTGGGGTTAGCGGGTCCGGGTCGGTACGGCGGGGGAGCCGTGTCGGACCCGGCACTAGACTGGGCTCGTGGCCGGCCGGATACCTGAACGCGATGTAGCCGCCATTCGCGAACGCACTCGCATCGAGGACATCGTCGGCGAGTACGTCGCACTGAAGGCTCCGCGAGGCGACTCCATGAGCGGGCTCTGCCCGTTCCACGACGAGAAGAACCCGTCTTTCCACGTCCGGCCGAATCACGGCACCTTCCACTGCTTCGGCTGTGGTGAGGGCGGCGACGTGTACACGTTCCTGCAGAAGATCGAGCACATCACGTTCGTCGAGAGCGTCGAGCAACTCGCGGATCGGCTGAGCTACTCCATCTCGTACGAGGGTGGCGGCACTTCGGTCCAGCGTGATCGTGGGACCCGGTCCCGCCTCGTCGCGGCCAATGCGGCAGCGCAGCAGTTCTACGCCGAGCAACTCGGATCACCCGAGGCGCAGGCGGCCCGGGACTACCTGACGCAGCGCAACTTCGATGCCGCCGCTGCACAGGAGTTCGGGTGCGGGTTCGCCCCGAGTGGGTGGGACACGCTCACCAAGCATCTGCTGAACAAGGGCTTCGAGTTCAAGGAACTCGAGGCGGCCGGGCTGTCCCGCGAGGGCAAGCGGGGTCCGATGGACCGGTTCCACCGTCGATTGCTGTGGCCCATCCGCAACCTGTCCGGTGACGTCATCGGCTTCGGCGCACGCAAGATCTTCGACGACGACACGATGCCGGGAAAGTATGTCAACACTCCGGAGACGTTGCTGTACAAGAAGTCTCAGGTGCTGTTCGGCCTCGACCTGGCGAAGAAGGACATCGCCAAGGGGCATCAGGCCGTCGTCGTCGAGGGCTACACCGACGTCATGGCCATGCACCTGGCGGGAGTCAAGACGGCGGTCGCCTCGTGCGGTACCGCTTTCGGTGACGAGCACCTCGCGCTCCTGCGTCGGCTGCTGATGGACGACAAGTTCTGGCGCGGCGAGATCATCTACACCTTCGACGGGGACTCCGCCGGTCAGGCCGCCGCGATGAAGGCCTTCTCGGGAGACCAGAAGCTCGCCGGCCAGACGTTCATCGCGGTGGCTCCGGACGGGATGGATCCGTGCGACCTGCGCCTCGAGAAGGGGGACGCGGCAGTACGTGATCTCGTCGCGCGTCGTACCCCGCTCTTCGAGTTCGCCATTCGCGGCGCTCTGTCCGAGTGCGATCTCGACACCGCCGAGGGGCAGGTCGAAGCCCTGCGCCGCACCGTGCCGATGGTCGCCCAGATGAAGGACCGTGCGCTCCGCGACAACTACGCGGCTCGGCTCAGCGGCTGGGTGGGCTGGATAGACGAGCGCATGGTGGTCAACCGGGTGCGCGAGGAAGCGGCCAAGATCGCGAAGGGTGGCGCTCCGGCGCCGCTCCGGCGGCCGGTGCGCAGTACCGAGACCGAGAAGGCTGCGCCGGTCGGACCGGCCCATCCGGCGCGCAACGACCCCACGCTGTGGCCGCAGCGCGAAGCCCTCAAGGCCGTCATGCAGCACCCCGGTATCGCCGGGTCCGTGTTCGATTCGCTGCCCCCCGAGACGTTCGGGCACCCGGCGTACGCCGCGGTGTCCGAGGCGGTCCGCGAGGCCGGTGGAACGGCCGCGGGGCTCGGGGGCGGGGAGTGGCTCGACGCCGTCGGCAAGAAGGCGGAGCCGAAGGGATTGCGCTCCCTGGTCACGGAACTGGCCGTCGAGGCCATGCCCATCTCCGACGAGGCGACCCCGCGCTACATCTCGGGGGTGCTCGCGCGTCTGCAGGAGGTGTGGGTCGGCCGGCAGGTCGCGGAACTGAAGTCGAAGCTGCAGCGCATGTCACCCATCGAGAAGCCGGACGACTACAACGCGCTGTTCGGCGACCTCATCGCGCTCGAGCAGTACCGCCGCAGCCTGTTGGAGCAGGCCGTCGGCAGCACCACGGACGCGGAGTTCCCCGCCGTCTAGAGCTTGTCGTGCGGGATGTAGAGCTGAGTGTCGTCGACCTGCTTCATCGGCTCGAGCTTCGGCTGCGTGCTGAGGGTGTCGGCCAACTTCTGGCGTCCGGCCGACACGACCTTCTTCGTCGCGGGGCTCGACGCCACCGCCTTCGTCGCGCGGCTGATCTGTTCGTAGCGCGCACGCCCCGCCTTGGTGCCGAGCACGTATCCGGCAGCGATGCCGGCCAACATTCCCATCATGTGAGCGTGAGTCCTTTCGAGACGTCTGATTCCATCCTGCCCGACGTGACCGGGCACGGCGAACTCCCCGGGGCGGGTGCGGCGAAACGAGAAGAGCCCGTGACCGACGACGGTCACGGGCTCTGCGTGCTCCCCCATCTGGACTTGAACCAGAAACCCTTCGATTAACAGTCGAATGCTCTGCCAATTGAGCTATGGGGGAATGTTCGTGGCTCCGACAGCACCCTCTCGGATGCATCCTCGCCGAGAAGAGACTCTAACCCATGGCACCCGTCGACCACCAAATCGCCTCGTCCTGGCACCACCACACCCGGCCTGGTCAGGGTAACCTAACTCGGAACGACGACCTCGACTGCGGGAGCACCGACGATGACCGACGACACCGAGCCGACCTTCTACTGGGCCGAGGTGGTGGACCGGACGACACTGAGCCCCAACCTCGTTCGCCTCACCTTCGGCGGAGAGGACCTGCGCCGGTACCGCCCGGCCGGTGTGGCCGACGAGTGCGTCGCGCTCTACTTCCCGGCTCCCGGCGACGCTCGGCCGCCGGCCATGCAGTGTGTCGACGGGGTCTGGTGGTACCACGACGACGCCACCCGTCCCGAGGGACGCAACTACACGGTGCGACGGGTGACGGGCGCCGGTGAGCTGGTGATCGACTTCGTCGCCCACGACGGCGGGGTGGCCGCGTCCTGGGCGCTGTCGGCGCGACCGGGCGACGTCGTGGTCGTCACTCCGCCGCGGCACTGGTTCGCGCCGCCGGCGGACACCGCGTGGTTCCTCCTCGCGGCGGATCTCGCCGGGCTTCCGGCGCTGGGCCGAGTGCTCGAGGAGTTGCCCGCGAACACTCGGGCCCATGCGATCGTCGAGGTTCTCGACGAGGCCGACGTGCAGACGTTCGAGTCGGCGGCCGAGGTGACAGTGCAGTGGTGCATCGGGTCCGGTAACGGGCACGGTCCCGGAGTGCTGCCGGACGCGGTGCAGGCGTGGGAGTTCCCGCCGGGCGAGGGTTACGTTTTCTTCGCGGGGGAGGCCGCGGACTCGCGTGCCGTCCGCAAGTACGTGCGCCGCGAGCAGGGTATGGGCGTCGACCGTTTCGACATCATCGGCTACTGGCGCGTGCGAGCCGAGCAGTGGCTCGCGAAGTACACGGCGGTGGAGAAGGAGGTGTCCGCCGTCTACGTGGGCGCGCTTCAGGAGGGCCGTTCGGAGTCCGAGGCGGCTCTGATCTACGACGAAGCGCTGGAGAAGGTGGGTCTCTGACGCACTCCTCGGCGCGCGAACTCCAGGAGCACCGCACCCGAAGCGACCCCCGCCACGATGTCGATCCACATCCGGTCCGACCCGGCGACGGCCAGGACGAAGCCGAGCACCCCGAGAACCGTCAGCACCGCGCCCAGGACGTCGAACAGTCGCAGGTGCCACAGGCGCGCCAGGACGACGAAGTGCACGCCGACCACGACGGCCACCCAGGCGACCCCGGCCTCGGGCAGTCCGAGAGGCCCCGCCACGACGCGGATGCCGGCGAAGAGCAGCACCACCTCGGCGAGCACGATCATGGCGTAACCGCGTCCGAACGGTGTGACACCCGCGGGCACCGTGACCACGGGATTGCGCGCGATCCCCACGAGAACGGTGATCGCGGCCGCCGCAGCGGCCACACAGAACACAAGACGCAGGAGTGTCGGCGACGACGCCGAGTTGACCACCACGAACACGAGTCCGAACACGGCGCCGATGAGGGATCCGAGCTTCTGTGGGGGCAACCGGCGTCGGGTGGTCATGGACTCAGTGTGGACGGTCTCCGGTCCGCGCGGTCACTTTCCGCGGGGGAGGTGCGGTACTGGAGTGGAATACATTGCCCTCCGAATCGTCTTTGGGCTCGCGTGCGATGCCGAAACGCCACATCAACGGCCCGACGAGTCGATCGAAGACCGCCGGGACCAGCGAGTAGCCCGCCGACGCGAACTTGTTGACGAGGCCGAACACCGCATCGGCGTCCCGCTCACGCTGTGGGCGCCGGACGACCGCCGCGACGGCACGGGCGATGACCTCGGGCTCCGCGACGGGGGGAGGCGGCGACCCCGCTCTGCCGACGACGGTGGCGGCCTGCTCGTAGATCGGCGTGTTCACGGCACCGGGTGCGACGGCGCTGACGTGGACGCCGGGATACTGCCGAACCTCCTGCTGGAGAACACGGGTGAGGCCGCGCAGCCCCCATTTGGACGTGACGTAGGTGCCCATCCACGGCACCGCGATACGGCCCAGCAACGAGCCGATGACCACGAGGTGGCCGTGCTCCTGGTCGCGGAACACCGTGAGCGTCGACCGTGCGACGTTCGCGGACCCGAGCAGGTCGACCGACACGGCGTGATCGAACACCTCTGCCGGGGTGTCGAGGAACGTCCCGTAGGACATCACCGCGGCGGAGTGCACGCAGACGTCGAGGCGGCCGAACTGCTCGACGACCTCGGTGACGACCTTGGTCACGTCGTCGCCGCGCACCACGTCGACCGGCTTGACGGCCACCGCGGCGGCGCCGCGTTGCAGGCATTCGTCGGCCACGGCGGCCAGACCGTCACGGCCACGGGCACACACGACGACGGACCAGCCGCGCTCGGCGTAGAGGTGGGCGGTGGCGCGACCGATACCGCTGGACGCGCCGGTGATCAGGATCGTCCCGGCGGATCGACGATCGGTGGGAGAGATGGACTGGGTCATGGATCACCTCGAGTATCGACGCGCTGCCGACGTCGGCGCGCGTCCGGAGAGTCGACGGCCGAGACCGTCGATGGTGACGCCAGTTCTCGACGCCGTCGACGCCGCGGATGTGACCGGCGGCGTCCCAGAGCAGTACCCCGAATTCGGAGTCACGAGCAGGACGAGACCGATCAACGCCGATATTTCTCGCGATACATCGCGTTGTCCGCCCGCCTCATCAGTTCGTCGAGGTCCGGGCCGACGCCGCCGGGGGCGGGGTTCCACACCGCGACCCCCGCACTGACGGAGAGCTGCGCGGCGCCGAGCCCGTCGAGGGCGGTCGCCCCGAGGTCGAGGACCTCCTGTTCGCCGACCCCTGGGAGGACGACCACGAACTCGTCGCCGCCGACGCGGGCGATCAGATCGTCGGAGCGAAAACTTCTGTGGAGAATGCCGGACAGTCGTACCAGCGCCGTGTCGCCCGCGTCGTGGCCGGCTCGGTCGTTGATCTCCTTGAGACCGTCGAGATCGAGATAGAGGACACCGACGGGCACGGCATCACGTTCGCAGTCGGCGAGCGCGGGCGAGGCGCCCCGCGCGAGACCGCGCCGGTTCAGCAGCCCCGTCAGGTCGTCTCGGTGAGACAACGAATCGGCTCGAGCGCGTGCTCGATCCACCGACCTGTAGCGCTCCCACAGCAGACCGATGGTGCGGATCCGCACGTAGTGGATCAACCCCGCCACCAGAACGGTGCGCACGATCGCGGCCGCGAAGGTGCGCACCCCGACGTCTCCGATCCCGTTGACCGAGGCAAGGGCGATCCAGGCCAGTACGCCCCCGGTGACGACGACGACAACGTGCCATCGTCGTTGCAGCAGCGCGGCGGCGGCGACGATGGAGAGCGCGAGTCCGAAGGCGGGGAAACCGGAGTCCGCATCGGCGTTGCCCAGAACGGGACTGGCGATGATCAGGGCTGCGGCGACGAACGTCACGACGTCCGTGTGACGGTAGAACCACACGGCCCGCGGCGTGTGCAGTGCCCAGAACGTCGTGGCCGCGAGCGCGGCGACCAGCAGGTTGTAGGACTGAACCCACCAGTGGACCGCGTAGTCGGGGTCCGTCACCACCCACAGGAACACCGCTCCGTACAGAACGGTGCTCAGCACGCAGATCGCGGCGAGGCCCTGGACGACCACCACGTCCGATCGCACCGGATCGCCGTCGTGGGCGCTGTCGCGCCACTGCCGACGCGCTCGGCGTGCGGACGCCACCAGCGCGCCCGCCCCCGTGTCACTCACTCGCGCAGACCGCCCTCGCTCCGGGCTCCCATGGCCCGTGTCACCACCACGCTACCGGGCGGACGAGTCCTCGCCGTGGGAGAGGCGCAGGGCGCGACCACGTTCGACGTGTTCGCGATCGGTCTCCTCGTTCTTCTCCGAGACGCGCGTGTCGCGCGGTGGAAGCTGCAGATGGTCCTCGGCCTCGATGCCGGCCTGGAGTTGGCGGCCGCGTTCCAGCTCGGAATCGAGTTCCGCCCCGAACAGCAGAGCGAGGTTCGTGATCCAGAGCCACAGCAGGAAGATGATCACGCCGGCCAACGAGCCGTAGGTCTTGTTGTAGCTGCTGAAGTTCGCGACGTAGAAACCGAAGAGCACGGACGCGAGGATCCACACGACGATGGCCATGCCGGCCCCTGTGCTGATCCATCGGAACTTCGGCTGCTGCACGTTGGGTGTGGCGTAGTAGAGGATCGCGACGGCCAGGACGATCAGCGCGAGGACGACGGGCCACCGCGCGATGTTCCACACCGTCAGTGCGGTGTCGCCGGCACCGATCGCGTCACCCACGGCCGTGGCGACGGGACCGCTGACGGCCAGCATGAGTCCCGCCGCGGCGATGCAGATCAGGCCGACCAGAGTGACGACCAGCATGACCGGGCGGAGCTTCCAGATCGGTCGGCCCTCGTCCACCTCGTACATCCGATTCATGGCGCGGCCGAACGCGCCCACGTAGCCGGACGCCGACCAGAGGGCGCCGGCCAGACCGATGATCAGGGCGAGTCCGGCGGTGGGCGCCTGGACGAGCTGCTCGACCGGTCCGCGCAGTGTGTCGACGGCGGACGACGGCCCCAGGTCGGACACGATGTCGAGCACCGCGGTGACGGTGCGCTCGCCCTGCCCGAACACGCCGAGAAGGGACACGACGGCGAGAAGAGCCGGGAACAGCGACAGCACCGCGTAATACGTGAGAGCAGCGGCCAGATCGGTGCACTGGTCCTTGGAGAACTCGCGCGCGGTCTTGCGCAGGACGTAGAAGAACGACGGCTTGGTGAGATCGGTGGGTGAATCGGGCTTCCGAGGATCGTCCGGGTCCGCGTGGGCCGGGTCGTCACCCGTCGTCTGCTCTCGGGTCATGGACTGCGGACTACCCGCACTCACCCGACGCAAACCGCCGCCGGGTCACGCGGACAGCGGCGGGGTCGGGGCGTCCTCCACCTCGTGCACGCCGCGGACGAACTCGGCGAGAGCGTCCTGCGCAGTGTGTCGAGGCGCCCACTCCAGCAGGTCGCGGGCGCGACCGGAGTCCATGATGGGAAGCCGCAGCACCGCGTCGAACAGGCCGGGGTCGGTGGGAACGAGGCGTGCGGTGAACAGAGCATCGAGGGCGAGTCGCACCGCGGACGCGGGCAGAGGGATCAACCGCGCGCGGAGAATTTCCGCGAAGGTGGCCGGGGTGATGACGGGGTCCGCCGCGAGGTTGAACGCGCCCGACACCTCGCGCACCGCCGCCGCGGCGAATGCTCGTCCGACATCGCGGGAGTGCACTCCCTGGAACACCAGATCCGCGATGTCAGGGAAGACCGGGACGAACGCGGGTCGCACCAGCCGGGCCGGGATGAAGGGTCCGCCGAACAGTCGACGCTGTTCCGTGGACGCCGACGCCTCGAAGACGAAGGCCGGGCGCATCCGGACGACCCGGAGGTCGGGATTCCGCGTCTCCACCCGGTCGAGCACACGCTCGAGATACGACTTCTCGCGCGTGTAGGCCGCGCCCTGCCAGCCGTGCGTCGGCCAGTCCTCGGAAACCCGAACGTCTTTCGATCCCGGGGAGTAGGCACCGACCGACGACGCGTGCACCAACGCGCTCACTCCGGCCGCCGCCGCGGCGTCGAAGACCCGCATCGCGCCGACGACGTTGACGTCCCAGGTCTGCACCGGATCGCGCGACGGCTGGAACTGCCACGCCAGGTGTACGACGACGTCGACTCCGTCGAACAGCGGAACCAGGTCGTCCCGTGCGATGTCCGCCTCGACGAACGTCGTCCGTGCGGGAGCCCACGCCGGACGACCGTTCGTCGGCACGGGCGAGCGCCGCGCGATCGCACGGACTGCGGAGACCGCCGGGTCGACGACCAGCGCGTCGACGACCGAGGTCCCGAGGTTTCCCGTCGCTCCGGTCACGGCCACGACGAGCCCACTGCGTTGTTCCGGCATGTCGTGGCGATACCCGTGCGTCGGGGAGCCAAACGGGTACCCCGGCTCCCGCGTCGCCGTTCAGCGCCGTGACTTGACCCGATACATCGCGTTGTCGGCGCGCCTCGTCAGGTCGTCGAGATCCGGCGCGTGTGGTCCCGGACTCCACACTGCCAGTCCGACACTGACGGACACCTCGGTGGTCATCGAGAGATCGCGGATGGACGCGCCCAGATCCAGCGCCACGGTCCGGTCCGTGTCGGGGAGAACCACGACGAATTCGTCACCGCCGACGCGGGCGACGATGTCACTGCCGCGGAACGCGGTCCCCAGCATCTCGGCGAGTCGTACCAGTACGGCATCTCCGGCATCGTGCCCGAGGGTGTCGTTGACATCCTTGAGACCGTCCACGTCGAGGTAGAGAACGCTCACAGGCCGAGACTCTCGTCGACACCGATCGAGTTCGGTCGCCGCACGTCGCTGGAGGCCGCGACGGTTCGCCAGGCCGGTGAGATCGTCGACGTGCGACAGGGAGTCGGCCGCGGCACGTTGCTCGTCGACCATCCGATACTTCTCCCACAGCAGGTCGATGGTCTTCATGCGAAAGTAGTGGATGACCGCGACGACGAGAACGGTTCGCAGCACCGACACCGCGAAGGTCTGCACGCTCACGTCGGTGCCGTGAGCCACCGCCAACGCCGTCCACGCGCACACCGCCAGCGTGGTGAACGTGACGATGTGGGCGCGACGTTGGAGTATTCCGGCGAAGGCCACGATGGCCAGAACGAGTCCGAAGGCCGGGTACGCAGACCCCGCGCTGGCATAGGCGAGGACCGGACTGCCGACGACGAGAATCGCGGCCACCAGGGTTACCGCGTCCGTGTGCCGGTAGAAGATGCCGGCACGCGGGGTGTGCAACGTACACCAGGTGACTGCGGCGGTCACCGTGACCCCGAAGGTGTAGGTCTTCGACCACCAGGAGAACGCGTAGTCGTCGGCCGTCGTCATCCAGACCAGGACAGCGCCGAACAGGAGCGTGCAGAGTGCCGTGATGGTGGCGAGTCCTTCGACGATGACAAGGTCGGAGCGCACCGGATCACCCGCGCGCGCCGTGGATCGCCACACCGTCCGTGAGTGCTGCGCACGGTCCGTCCACGAACCGGCACCGGTGATTCTCGCCATGTAGACCGTCCTCGTGACCAGCCCCCGTCACCCGCTTCCAGGTGAAATGTACTCGACCCGACCCGTTCGTGATCCCGTTCGCGCGACCAGCCGGAACCGGACGTCAGGGAGCGTCGGTGAGGTACCCGCCGCCGCGGGGGAAGTACTCCGCCGCGGGGATCGTGCGGTCGTCGTCCTCCGTGCGCACCGCGTCGATCACGAGCGCTCGGTTTCGGCCGAGGTGGGCGTTCGGGCCGGAGACGATCGCCATGCCGTCACCCTCGTGGATGAAGACGCGACCGGGTGTACCGCCGTAGATGCCCTGCGACACATGCGCTTCGACGATGCGGAGCCGACGGCCACGGTGATGGGTCCACGCGTTGGGGTAGGGGTCGGACTGAGCGCGGACCAGACGGTCGATGTCCTCGGCCGGCCACGTCCAGTCGATACGGCTGTCGATGTCCGCACGCTTGTGGAAGAACGTCCGCTGCGAGAGGTCCTGCGGGGTCCACACCGCGGTACCGCTCTCGATCGCGCCGAGCGCCTCGAGCAGTACCTCGGGAATGAGGTCGATGGTCGCCTGCACCAACTGGGTCGCGGTGTCGCGCGGGCCGATCGGGACGGACCGCTGGATGACGACGTCGCCGGTGTCGAGTTCGTCGTCCATACGGTGCGCGGTCAGGCCGGTCTCGGCCGCGCCGCTGATCAGCGACCAGATCACGGGGGAGAAACCCGTGAACCGGGGCAGCAGTGAGTCGTGCAGGTTGAGGGTGCCGTGCGGCGGCATGTCGTAGATGGACCGGGGCAGCTTGGTGCGCCAGTTGTTCGCGACGATGATGTCCGGCTTCGCCTCCTCCAGTGCGACGCGCAGCGCATCGTCCGGAGTGAGGGCGAGGTGGACCGGCACGTCGTGGGCGCGTGCCAGATCTTCCACGGAATCCGACCAGATCGACTCGTACGAGTGCTCGCTGGGAGGATGGGTGACGGCCAGGACCACCTCGTGATCGGACTCGATGACCGTCCGAAGCGTCGTGTGTCCCCAGGTCTGATAGCCGAACATCGCCACTCGCATGCTGGTTAGCCTAACCTTCCCCGGTTACCTCTCGGCATCAGCCCCTGAGCATCACCGGGACGCCCTGGTAGGGCTGCAGGGTCATCGGGAAACTGCCCAGCTCGTCGACGACGGCGATGTCCTGGTCGGTGAACAGGTCCACCACCGTGGCCCCGCCGGTGAGGTGCTTCGACTGCACCGTCGCGTGGATCTCGTCGCCCGTGAAGTTCAGCACCGTCGCCGAGATGGATCCGTTGCCCAGCTGGTGCACCAGGACGAGCAGTCCCTTGTGCGACACGGACGGGACGTCGAGCTGGGTGGCCGTCGCGATGCCGTACCTCGTCCGCACATCGAGGATGCGGGACAGCTGACGCGCGAACGACGTCGAGTCCTTCATCTGCTCCGGCAACGAGCCGTAGAGACTGCGGCCGCGGGGGATCCCGGACTCCGACCGGGTGGCGTCGGGCGAGGTGTTCATGAGGTCGTGCGCCCCACGGTTGATCCAGCGGGTGTCGCCCTCGCGGATGAGATCGGCGACCTCCTCCGCCGGCACCGGGAGGATGCCGGTGAGGTCCCAGCCGGACAGCGCGAACACGCCCGGTTGCAGCGCGTTGTACATGGCCAGCATGAGATGGGCGCGCTTGACCGTCTCGATGTCGGTGTCGTCCATCCGGTCGAGGTCGCGGATGCCCAACGACGCCGTGATGACCGACGCGGTGGTGCAGGCGATCCCGTTGTTGGTGAACGTGCGGTTGTACGGCGCCCACCGGCCGGTGAGTCGTTCGCACAGTTCGGCGCGGATCTGGTCACCCAGATCGCCGCCCTTGATCACGTCGCCGCCGTACGAGAACTCGTCCTCACGGTGCAGGGTCGCGAAGTGCACCAGCTCGAAGGTCATCTCGTCGTGATTCTGCAGCGCGTGCACCAGCGAGGCGGTGTCCACACCGTGGTCCCGCGCCAGATTCATGGTGAGCCTGAGGAACTCGGTGTTCCCCATGACGAGCGCGTGGTGATAGGCGGGGCGGTTGATGAAGTCGTAGGACAGATCGGCGCCGCTGCTTCCCATCGCCTTGATGTCGTCGATGGTGAGGTTCAGCTCCTGGAAGGTGAAGCCACCCATCTTGCGCACCACACTGGAGATGAGGTGATTGGCGGCCTCCGAGAGCGGGTGGCCCTCGGACCATCCCGGACCCTCGGTCCGGCGCTCGACTCCGAGGAACCCGTTGGCGTCGAGACGCAGTGCGCCGGCGCCGAGGTCCGCGATGGAGTGGCAGGCGTCGCCGATGACGAGGCGCATACCGGCGAACGAGGGATCGAGCCAGTTGATGGAGGGCTGACCCGCCTTGAAGTAGTGCAGGTACACCCAGCGGCGCTCGACCCCGTCGACTCCGCGGATGACCGGCGTGGCACTCCAGTTGGTCTCCTTGACGCCCATCTCGTAGAAGATGACGCGCTGGAGCTGGCCGACGATGTACCCGGCACGAGCGAGATTGGCCTCGGACTCGGCATCGATGTTCACCGAGTCCTGGCCCGCCTTCACGCGGGGGAGCAGGTGCCAGTCCTGCGGTTCGATCTCCACCATGTGGTAGATGCCGGGGTAGTCGGAGACGTTCATCTCCGCCAATCGGAAATCGGCGCCCTTGCCGGTGTGTCCGGGGACGATGTCGTCGATGACGATGCCCTCGTAGGCGGACGCGACGACGCACAGCCGCCGGAACTCCTCCTCGGAGCCGAACGCCGGGTCGATCTGCATGCTGACGCGGTCGAAGTGGCCGTCGACCGACGGTGTGGCATGCCACCCGTGCAGTCCGCCGGCCTCCTTGACGGGGCCGGTGTGCACGGCCGTGATGCCGATGTCCGAGAACACCTGCCACAGAGCCTCGTCGCCGAGCGTGCCGAGAAAGCTCTGTCCTGGAGCCGCGATGAGCGAGATGGGATACGCGGTGAACCACACGGGTGCGCGCTCGACGGCTCCGCGCGGATCCGGCGACGCGTAGGGGTTCTGCCACATGCTGCCCTTGCCGGACAACTGTTCCGCGATCAGCTTGGCATCGTGCAGCATCGACCGGTCGACGAGCCACGACACGTACTCGGGATTGGAGGCGTCGGCGTCACCCTGGGGCAGCGCGCCCGCGGTGCGGTACGCACGACGCACCGACGGCTTCAGTGGGCGAGGCCTGGCCGGGTAGAAACTCTCGTCGTACGTGATCTCGCTGGGTTCGTGCTGAACTTCCGGATCCACTGTTCCTCCGATGTGACGGGACGCGCGGACATCTTCGATGGGAAGCTCCCACAGGCGTGCCTGGTCTGCATGCCGTCCGGGGAACTACCCGAGGGTCGACGAACCGAAACGCCGACCGCACCTCAGACTACGCACGGACCGACGGAGTGTGCCGAACACGCCTCGGTGGATCGGCGGGCGTGTGATCGAATGGTGCAATGGACACGGAAGGGCGGGCCGAAGGTGGCCTGACACCCGAACGACTCGGTGAGATCGTCGGCTCGCTGGGTCGACGCATCGAGGACACGGACGAGCTCGGCGAGTTGCTGCAGCGGTCGGTGGATCTCGCGCACGACGTCATCAGGGGCGCCGACAGTTGCGGCGTGACAATCGATTACGACGGCACCACGTACACGGCGGTCTACACCGACAGCACCACCCTCGCAGTGGACGAGATGCAGTACGAGACCGGCGAGGGTCCGTGCCTCGAGGCGTCCCGTACCGACACCACGATCGTCGTCGACTGCGACAGCACCGAGCAGCGGTGGCCGGAGTTCGCGGCCGCGGCGCGCACCGAGGGTGTGCACTCGTTCCTCGCCTCGCCCATCAGGACTCTCGACGGCGTGATCGGCTCGTTCAACCTGTACGGCTCGTCCGCCGACGCCTTCGACGACATGGACGCCGACATCCTGGACAGCCTCACCACCACGGTGGGACGGGCCATCGGCGAGCATGCTCGCTACACCGACGCCACCACCACGGTGAGCGGACTGCGCGACGCCATGGCGCGACGCGCCCCCATCGAGCAGGCCAAGGGCATTCTGATGGCGATGCGCGGTCTCGACGCGGACGCGGCGTTCGACGTGCTCTCGCGTGAGGCGCAGCGCCGGAACGTGCGAGTTCGCGAGGTGGCCGCCGACTTCGTGCGCGATGCCACCAGGACCGATCCGGCCGGCTGACGGTCAGCCGGCGCGTCGCTCCAGCAGCATCGAGGTGACCTCGTTCGCGCTGGCCGGGTGGGCGAGCCAGAAGCCCTGGGCCAGATCGCAACCACTGTCCCGCAGACGGTCGAACTGGGCCTGTGACTCGACACCCTCGCCGACGACGGCGACGTCGAACGCGTGTGCCAGGGACACGATGGCGGACACGATGGCCTCGGGCTGCTTGCCCGGCATGGCCTGGATGTACGTCTGATCGATCTTGAACGCCTCGATGACGGGATACCGGCTGAGGTAGGTGACGGAGCTGTGGCCGCTGCCCAGATCGTCCAGGAGGATGGACACGCCCATCTCGTGCAGTTCGGTGAGGGCGTCCCGCACCTGCGCCGTGTCCGCGAGCCACACCGTCTCGGTGATCTCCAGGCCGAGTCGGCCCACCGGCAGACCGGAACTGGCGAGGATGCGGGCGACGCTGGCCACGAACTCGGGCTGGCGAAGCTGCAGGGCACTGACGTTGACTCGCACGCCGACGTCCGAGATGGCCTGCCACTCCGTCGCCTGCACGCACGCGGTGTGCAGAGCCCACAGGCCGAGGGTGTTGATCTGGCCCGTGCGCTCGGCGATCCGGACGAAGGTCTCCGGGCTCACCGAGCCGAGGGTGGGGTGCTGCCACCGCGCGAGTGCCTCCACGGCGGTGATGCGGCCGGTCGCGATGTCGAAGATGGGCTGGTACGCGAGCGTCAGGATCTGGCTGTCGAGAGCCGACCGGAGATCGGCCGACAGAGCCAACTGGTTGCGGCGGTGCTCTCGATCGTCGGTGTCGAACACCGCGACGTTCCCGCGACCGGTGTCCTTCGCGCGATACATCGCCACGTCGGCGCGGCGGATGAGCTCGTTGCCGGGCACGGTGTCGTCCGCCAACGCGACGCCGATGCTCGCGGTGATGCGCAGTTCGTTGCCGTCGACGACGATGGCCGCCCGCACGGCGTCCGCGTAGGCCTGCGCCACGGCGATCGACTCCTCCGGACCGGAGAGGTTCTCGCAGACCGCCACGAACTCGTCGCCGCCCAGGCGAGCCACGGTGTCGCCGGGGCGCGATGCCCGGGTGAGGCGGTTGCCGATGGACACCAGAGCCGAGTCGCCCGCCTCGTGCCCCAGCCCGTCGTTGATGGACTTGAAGTCGTCGAGGTCGATGAGCATGACGGCCGTCGTGGTGGCCTTCGCGACGCCCCGCTCGACGGCGGACTCGATGCGGTCGTACGCCAGTGCGCGATTGGGGAGCCCCGTCAGCGGGTCCCGGAGGCTGCGGTAGCGCAGTTCGCTCTCGACACCGACACGATGCACGGCTGCGGACACGACGTCGGACACCGTGTCGAGGGCGCCGGTGTCGAGCATCGGATTGTCCGGGACCAGAATCGGCGGCCCCGCCGTCGTGATGTCGATGATCGGCACGGACGACCCGGTGGCGGACGAGAGATAGCGCGAGTCGACCCCGAGGACGGTCAACACTCCCCACGGCTGGCCGGTGCCGTCGATCGGCACGGCGACCGCGTTGTCGACACCACCCGCGACGAGGGCGGCGACGTCGAACCTGGACTCGTGCGCGTCCCCGGACCACACGATCCGGGTGGCCGATCGGCTGGCGAACGCGGTGATCGAGGAGGGCCCGGTGGCGCACAGATCGTGCGGTGCGTCGTCCCCCGTGGCGGCGACGATCTCGAGAGTGGCAGGCAGGTCGTGCGCGCGGGTGATGACGGCGCACCGCGCCCCGTACAGCGTCACGACGGCGTCGGTGGCCGCCGACAGAAGGTCGTCGAGCCGGCCGCGCAGAGCGAGCCTGCTCAGCTCGGCGACGACCCGCTGCTCGGACGCCCGGAAGGTGGACGCGTCCAGAGCCTTCTGCAGGAGATGGTCGTCGGCATTCTGTGCAGAGGCGTCGCGATGGATCGAGACGACCAGGGACGAGTCGTCGTCGTGGCCGCGTACGGCGAATGCTGAGGTGGACACCGCGAGCCTTTCTCCTGTGAGGTGATGCACCAGTTCTGTTCGGCCGAGCCAAGTTCCGTGGAGCTGGACAGCCGAGAGGATGTCCGTGAGCGTCGTGGGGGGGGTGGGGACGACGACGGCGTCCACGGTCGGTTCGTCCGGCGGCCCGTGCTCACCGCCGTCGAGTCCGAGAGTCCTCGACGCCTCGGGATTCGCGTGGACGATCCGGCCGTCGGACGTGGACACGAGCACCACGTCGGGGGAATGGTCGAACACCGTCGCGAGACCGAGTCGCGAGGACATGAAGGCCTCCGACAGCGTCGGGCGCGGGTCTGATCCATCCTCGTCGGGCATCATCGTCGTTCCTCACGGCTCTGCCGTCGGTCCTGCCTCTCTCGTCACCGTTCGGAGTCGACGAACAGACGGGTAGCCGGGTCGATCGCTTCGAAACAAACCTAGAGTTCAAAATATAGCAGACGAACAGCCGAAACGACGGTGTGTGCGTGTCGGGACAACGGTGTCCCGGCGAGGGGGACGTCCTGGCCTGACGACCGAGGTGCGGGAAGGCGAAGGGTCCGAGTGGGGCGGGCGGGGCTCGAACCCGCGACCAATGGACTTTCGGTCCAGGCGTCTCGCTCAGTCTCTCTAGTTCCGGTTCTGCGTTGTGGTCAGCACGTATGACCATGGTTAGACACTGGGTGTGTCTAGCTTCGTCTCGATGCATCTCGGTCATAAACGATGAGAAAACGGTGACCTGTCCGCGGGTTCAGAGTGGGCTTCGCGCGCGCGTGTGCGAGATAGTAACCGGGTACGCGTCAGCCCCGCCCCCGTCGGACATGTACCAAGGTCGGACTGACGCCGGCCGCCTGCGCGGCCCGAGTTGCAACGAACGCTTCGACATCCGACTCCCGCCAGAGCAGGCGCGAGTTGACACCGGTGCCAGTCTTGAAGCCAAGAGAGAACAACGGGTGGTGGCCGTACTTTGCTATCGCGGCGTTGGTGCGGAGGTTCCGAATTCGGCCGACGCTCAGGCCAGTGCGGACGGCTACAGCTTCGATATTAATGAGGTTGTCCATGCGGCTAGGACGCTACGCCTCGTAGGTTGTCGTGATGACGGAGTCCACGAAGATGACCGGGGTCGATCGTGCATCACCCTGGATGACAGTTCCTGAGGTTTGTGAGTACGGGCGCACAAACCGGTCTGCTGTCTACCGCGCCCTACAGGTGGGTGAGTTGCGCGGCCATCAGCATGTAGCCCCTCGCGGTACGTGGCGTGTCCATCGCGACGACGTGGACCTGTGGCTGCGTGGCGAGATCGCCGGCGCACCGGTCTCGTCGATCCGGCCGCACGGGCGAAAGTGAACTCCCTGAACGGCCATGTTGTCGACGCCAACCATATGGTCGCCAACCACGGTCATGACGACCTTGGTTGCTTCGGATGGCATGTCGTATGACTTGTTGGCGCCGACAAGCTGGTTGACCTGGGCGTTCGCACACGCGTTCGAAGATTGCTACCGTCTTCTGGCGGGCCGGGTGGAGGCTTCGGTCTCGGGAAGCACTCGGCCCGCGTCATTCTCCTAAACGCTGCCACCAGTCGGACGGATAAAGCAGACTCACCGGCATGGCCAAATACTTCCAGTGGGTTGGCGGGACCGTCCGACTCCAGCCTGATGCCGATGTCGACAAACTGCGGCGAGACCTAGACAACTCGGACACCCCTGACGTTGACAACCACTACCCCGTGCAGATTGCAGGTGTGGACAAGGAAGACCCCTTGGGCAACGTCTGGCTGACTGTGCATCCGTGGGCGCTGGACTGGTACCTCGTCCTGGATGGCCCTGATGCCGGCGAGGGTGCACCAGAGCCGTCCTAAGCGGCGCTATGAGCGGGTCGCGGTGACCGCTCCCGTCAGACCTCGGCGGTTAACGTCTGTTCGTGCTCGGAACGAGGTGGCCGCACGCTCAGTTCATTTTCCAATTCTTGATTTCGCGCCACCAGGGCCGCGATGTCCGTGTTCGCTGATGCCAACGCCAACCCTGCTTCGTTCAGCAGATACACCAAACCGTCCGCGTTCATGGAATTGCCTCCCAATAGAAGTCAACGTTGTTCGAGCCTGCGGCAGGGGCCGTGGCAAAGGTGACCGTCACCTGGGTTGATGTGATCTGAGATACCCAGTGTGGGGCGGCGGCCGCGGCGGATCGGGGAGTCAAGATCACGGTGGTGGGCGTTGCGATAGACATATTGTGTGGGAATGAAAAGGCAGTCATCGCTCCGTTTCCTGAGAATGCGTTGGACCCACGACGCAATCCGTGACTGATAGCTTGCCAATTCACACCGTCGCTGACATAGAAGCTTCGACCTGTCGCGGCGTCGCTTTGTACAGCTATCGCTCCTCGGCCAGCGGACACTGGGTCCGGCATGGACGGCCCGTCCAAGAACACTCCGACGCGCACCGCGGACCCTGGCGCCTCCAACACCTTGGGAGCGCGGCGCCCCAGAAACACGTCAGGTGAAGCGCTACCGGACCCCCATTGAATCTGCCCGCTGCTAGTGAAGGCGCTGCGAGGCTGTGTGTCCGCGTCGACTTGAATTCCGAGCGCAATGTCAGTGGTCGCGGCTCGCCGGATGTCGACCCTGTCGTCTGCAATTATGGCGCGCGAGTAAGACCCAGTGGTGCCGTCGTGTTCGCCTCGGCCGACCCTGATCCCCGCCCACCGACGGGGTGTTGCGTGGGTCGAAGACTGGTCCCCCAATTCCTCAGTAGCCCCGTAGACGTTGACCCCGAAGTAAGTGTCGAGTTTTGCATTCGAGCCTGCGCAGAGTTCGGGAGGAACCACGGCGACTCCGATGCCAGACTGTAGAACGCCACTGGTACCTCCGTCGACCTGAACTGATGCTGCGACCGCAGCACCCCATGGAAGTTGCGCGCTGGACCTGTGGCGGATCAACCCTTGAACGCCCATCAGTCGATGGGCCGTAGATCCATCCACCGCGCCGGATTCGAGTCCGGTGCTTGTCCCTACCTCGCCTTCGATGGCTATCAGGTGGGTGGCGTTTGTGCCGTCCTTCTTGGATTGCACGAGGAAAGTCGACCCTGCTGTCGGCTGTTCACGGCGGCTGAATACGTAGCCCAACCGCCGATCCGAATCGAGATTGGTACCGGGGCGGTTCGACACGACGAACCCCTGCTGCTCGGTAGGCGTATCAGCCGAAATTAGGATGCCTGATCGGAAGGTCTTGATCCCCCGCACCGTCGAGTCGCCATCGGACGGCACGGTCCCGTCGATCGGGGCATAGTTATTTTCTGCGTCCGCTATGGACAGCTTCGTGTCGACGACCTCCGACAGCCCGGCCGCAGCTTCTACCGACACGGCACCGATCGCCTCACGGGCGGCAGTAGCGTTCTGGGCCTTCACAATCAGCTTGCCGACGTCGGTGGCGTCCGTCAGATCCTCGACGGTGGATGCACCGCCGCCTCCGAGTCCAGCATCGACAAGGTCTTCGACACTGATCTCGCCGGTCTTGCCGGCCACCGACGTCACCCGAGCAACAGGTGCCGTCACAGGCAGAGAGATGGACCCGCCAGGGATGAGGTCGAAGTCCACCACCTCCTGCCCCATCGGGAGCTGAAAGTTCTTCTTGAACTCCTTGGTCTCGCCGTTAGCGCCGCGGAAGCGGCCTGACGCTATGTATGCCCACCCCGTGAACGAATCCCCGGCGGCGTTGCGGAAACCCGGCTGGTCCGTGTACGGCAACGTGATCGAACCGGGAGCACCCTCCTCCACGGTGATCGTCTCCGTGAAGTCCAGGATCTGGATGCCGGTGGCGGCGTGGACGAGGTCGTGGGTGGGTTTGATGGTGAACGTCAGCGATGTCGGGCGGCCACCGATCAATGACACAGCCTGGCCGAAGGTTATTGTCCCCGTCAGTATTTCGGAGGGTAATGCCATTGTTGGTTCCTTTCAGGATGGACTAAAGGTTGGGTGCGCTAAGACGAGCGGTTCTTCCACCGGGCGTGCGCTGCCTTGCGAGCCGGGTTGGTCGACGCCGGCGCGTCCTCGTCCGGGAGCTTCAACTGCCGCAGAAGGCCCGCCAGACACGCTCTGTGCTGCCGCAACTCCGAGATCAGGGGGTTGATGACCGGTTGGCCCATCGAGCCCTTCACGACCATCTGAGCGCCCCGGCTCTCAGAGCGCAGATCCTCGATCAGATCCGCCTCACGGCACGAGTCCTCCAAGACCCGCAGCTCGTCCGGACGCAGCATGTACGTGCCGGCGATCTCCTCCCACATCCGCGCACCAGAAGCTTCCAGGTCGGCGGGAGTCACGATCGTCGTGGGCTTCGAGGTCATGTCGTGGCCTTCCAGGGGGCTGAAAAACGAGGGATCGTGCATGCAGGATCGGAGGTGCTATGCGTCCCGCCTTCCCCCTGGTGTTGGTCGAGAGGGGGTGGCCAGGGGGGTGCCTCTGTCCCAGCCCGCCGGCGTGTGCCCGAGGTGGCGCCGGCGGACCGAGGTGTTCCCGGCAGGGACGTGGAGGAGAGGCGGCCTCTGTACCGCTCTGCCACACGCCATGAGTGGGTGAGCGGTGTCCCTGCCGGGAAGTGTGGGGTCAGTGCAGTCCGCGGTCTGCGCCTCGGGCTGCGGTGACGTGTTCGGGTCGGCGGAAGGCTCGCGCTCGGGGGTCGTACACGAGCGCGGTGTCGGCGTCGGGGCGTCCGTGGTTCCAGGGCTTGGCTGCTGCGGCTGCCTGTGCGGCGATGGTCGCGTACTGCTCGCGGGTTGCCCGCTGCTCGTCGAGGGCTTTGCGTTCGGGTGTGGCGTCGTCGTCGCTGCCGAGGACCCCGTTGATGGCGTCGTCGAGCACTGAGGTTGCGGACTGCCCTGTCTCTGCCCGGTGAGCCCCGTCCTTCACGATCTGGCGGTAGGCCCGCTCGGCTTCCTTGTCGGTGATGGTGCGGTGCTCGAGCTTGTCTCCGAAGTCGCGGTCGCGGTTCGCCACGCGGATGGTGGTGTCGAGCTCCCGCTGAGCGGTGGATGAGGCGAGGGCTTCGAGCCAGGCACGGTCGCGGTCGTGGAGCGGTTGGAACTTGGTGTCGACGGCGATGCTGCGTCCGTTGACGTTGATGGTGGGGACGCGGTCGCGGTCGGGGGTGTCCCGTCGCTCGGCGAGTTCGCGGCCGGCGTCGATCGCGGCGGCGAGGGTGGAGCTGGCGTTGTTGCTGGTGGCCATGGCGGACCTCTTTCAGTGTTCGGCGGGACGGGTGTCCGGCCGGGGGTGTGGTGCTCGGCTTCGTGCGTCGGCGATGACGGCGTAGAAGTCGTCGTCGTCGAGGTGTGCGAGGTAGTCCTCGACTGCTGTTCGGGTCATGGGTGGGAGCAGTTCTGCTGCGGTCATCGCTGTGTCCTTCCTGCGGGTGGTCATCGGCCACCGAACGCCATAGCGGCCTTCTGCTGTTCGAGCTGGTGCTTGCGGAATGCCTCATCGATGCTCGAGACGTGGAAGTGGGTGTGCTGTTCCACAACCCCCCGCGCCTGATCGACGACGGTGCTCGATGCCGGTGGCGACGCAGATCCGTAGTTGGCCGATGCACTGGGTGCAGCCGCCGCGAACGCAGCCTGGGTGTCCATCGCCGCCTGCAGGTACCGGTTGTTCGTCAGATCCAACGGGGTTCCCGAGATGCCGAGGATCTCCGGGATGGCCGACTTGACGATGCCGCCGACCTGCTCCCCGTACTTCATGAACCGCTGTCGTGCGTACTCGTTTGGGTCGACGACACCCCCGTTGGCGAACTTCCCCAGGTTCTTGTTGAACCCGTCGAACAACTGCCACTGGGTGTTGGTGAGAACGGCCTCGGGTTTGCCTGAGGTGTTCCACCCGATGGTGTTGTCCTTGAAGATGCCGCCGTTGTCGTAGCCGGCGCCAGTCAACGCTGCGACACCGCGACCACCGAACTTCGGGTCACGGAGCAGGTAGTTCAGCGACGCCCGGATGTTGTCCTCCGCGTTCCAGATGTCCTCGTGACCGGGGTCCTTGTACGACTGGAACGTGGGGTCGATGACCTGCGCGATGCCCTTGGATGGGGTGCCGGCCACAGCGTTGGAGTCGGTGAGGTTGATGGCGTTCGGGTTGAACGTCGACTCGCGCTGCAACTGGTACAGGTACTTGTCGACGTACTTCCGGTCGATGCCCTTCTCGTCGAAGAGCCGCTCGACGAGGGGTCGGTACTGATCTGCCGTGCCGATGAGAGGACCACCGGGAGCAGTGCCGGATCCGTCGGTGGTGCCGGCGACCTTCGACCGCACGTACTCCACAGCTTTGTTCTTCAGCTCGTCGTACGCCGCACGCGGCAACTGCCCGAACTTCGATGGCCCGAAGTCCGGGATCTGCGAACCCAACGCGTTGAGGGGCTTCTCGAACAGTCCCGCCACCTGGTCGGCGACACGGTTACGGACCGCGCCGAGGATCCCACCACCACCGACAGAACCGCCGGCGTCGGAGACGACACCACCTTCGACTCCTTCGAGGGAGCGATCAGCGGCGATGTGGACGTGGTCGTAGTGACCGGGAAGGTCGTCCGCGTACACCTGGTTGCGGAGCTGGTCCTGGTCGGTGATCGAGTTGCCACCCACGTTGTACAGCAGCGGTCCCGGTCCCCAGATGACCTGTGCGAGTTTGTTACCGAGGGTTCCGACAGCCCAGTCCGCGACCTGCTGCATCGGGCCGCCGACGTCGATGGCCTGGCCCTTGCCGTGGTATCCGGAGTGACCGGGGCGCAGCGCGGAGTTGAGGGTGGCGTTGGGGAATGCACCCGACACCGCGTTCCACAGCGACTCGTCGACGACACCACCGAACGCGAAGTTCGCGTCCCGCTGCATCTTCCGCACCCCGGCGACGCCCTGAGTACGGGCGACCTTGTTGGCGGTGTTGATGTAGTTCGGCCCCATCGCCCGCTGCCACTCCGGGCGCATGACAGCCTCACCGCCGGACACACCGATGGTGTACGGGTCACGGCCCGGCGTGTAACCGGGGATGATGCCACCGGTGGCGAACTTGGGGGTGACGCCGGCGCCCTTGCCTGCCTCCGGTGTCTCGATGCGGGCCACACCGTCCCAGGGGGACAGTCCGGGGATGACCGCGGCGACTGCGTTCCAGGCGTTCTTGAGGGTGCCGTTGATGACGTTGTCGATGATCCAGTTGATAGGTGTCGCAGCGAGGTCCTTGAGCTCCGACCACTTCCGGCCGATGCCGTCAACGATGTTCCCGAAGAACGTCTGCACACCCGACAAAGCGGTGGTGAGACCGGGGAATGCGGTGTCGACCATCGTGGAGATGACCGACCCGATGCCGGATCCGAGACTGTCCCAGGACAGGCCCATGTCGCTGAGCTTCTGTGCCGCATCGTCGCGGAGTTCACCGACCTTGGCTTTGCCCACGTCGATCAGTCCGCCGACTCCGGTCGTGACTGCTGACACTTTGTCCTGCAGCGACTGCCACGCACCGGACGCCTTCACCGTGAGGTCACCGACGAACGAGAGGGCCAAGCCGGCACCCTCGACGGCGAGGGCGCCCATCTGAGAGCGCATCTGCTCCCCGAACGCGGTGATCTCGTCAGTCCAGGACTGCGGGATTATCTGCCGGGCGATGGCGCCGCCGATGGCGTTGGGTCCTCCAGCGTTGCCGGCGTAGGGCTGTGTGACGTCGACCTTGGGGATGCCGGTGGAGACGACGGGAATCAGCGGGGCGAGCTGCCCGGCGAGCGCGCTGGCCTGTCGGATGAGGTCGAGGATCTGGTTCGTCGTGTTGCGAACGTCCTCGAAGAACGTGCGCATCTTCTGCTGTCCCTCTTCGGATCCGAGGAATTCGTTCCATCGGTCGAGGGTGGCGGAGATGCCGTCGAGCATTCCCTTGCCGGTCTCGTCAGAGCCGCGGAAGATGTTGCGTACCAGTTCAATCACCTGGCCGCCGATGTGGATGAAGTCCTTCAGTGCGTCGATCGACTCGCGGATGAAGTCGCGGATCTTGTTCTGCCCGGACTCCGATTCGGTGAACTCACGAAACTCCTGCATCACGTTCGAGAACGAATCACCGAAACCAGGCAGGAACTCCGACCCGATCGCGGCGATGTTCGTCAGCGAACCCCACAGGTCGTTCAACCCATCAAGGAGAGGGCCAATGGCCTGCCGGGTGTTCTCGAAGATCTTCGTCCAGTCGAGGGCGGAGGACTCGGAACTGAGATCCGCCAGGGAACGACGCAGGCCACCGTTGATCTCGGTGGCGATGCCGCCCAGTCCGGTTCGGAGGGTGGGGAAATACCGATCGGCGAGCTCGGTGATCGAGGTGCCCAGTCCGTCGAAGAGGTTGTCCTGGATCTCGAGGCGTAGGTCCTTCCAGGCGCCGCCCAGGTTGCGGGTCTGCTCGACGAAGTCTCTGGCGTTGGGGGCGAGGTTCGCGAGAGCCTCGGAGTACTTGTCGGCTGCGGTGGCTGCCCCGGTGGTAGCAGATGCTGCCGCGTTCTGTGCGTCGGTGAGTGCCGTCTGCGCGTCGAGCACTGCTGTTTGAGCGTCGACGACGGACTGGCGGGCGTCGACGACCCGCAGATCAGCGTCCGCCACAGCTTCCTGCGCCTGCACCACCTGCTGCGAACCGTCGACGCCGGCCTTGTTCGCCGCGTCCGTCTCCGCTTTCAAGTCGGCGTTGCGCTCACGCACCTCCTCGATGCGCTGCTTCGCCTGATCGACCCCGAGAACGGCCTCGTCGAAGTCGAGCATCGTGACGGGCTGACCGTCCTTGCCCAACTCAGCCAACCGCTGCTGCGCACGACGAAGGGAGAGCTCCGCGTCGCGCTCGTCGAGGCTGGACCCCTTCAGCGCGAGGTTCAGGTCCTCGATCTGCTCCTGGGCGTCCTTGCGGGCCTGCGTGAGGTCTTCCTGCGCACGCTGAGACTGCTTCTGGGCGTCCGCCACACCACGCTCAGCGCGGGTGACACCTGCCTGGGCGTCGGTGACACCGCGGGCTGCGGACTCGACCTGCTTGGCTGCGGAGGCTTGCACTTTCGATGCCGCCGCGGCATCCGTCGAGGCTGCCTCGGCAGCCTTCGACCCTGCCGAGAATGCGTCGAACACACCGGTGGAACCGATGACGACGGTAGCGAGGCTGGATGCGGCCGCCGCGCCCGCTGCCGGGAGAAGCGCAATGACCCCGGCAGCCTTGGCCAGCTGACCGACGAGCGGGATCAGGTTGACCGAAGCGAGTCCCAGGAGCGCGGCTTTGGCGAGTCCGGCTGCGGGAACGATGGACTTCGCTCCTCCGGCAACGGACCGCAGTCCCGATCCCGCACCTCCTGCGCCGGCCGAGCCGCCGATACCGTCGGCCGCGGCGCGCAGAGCGGCAATGCGGGCCAATGCTGCGGTGATGTCGAGGTCGAGTGAGGCGGTGAGGCCTCGACCCATCTCGGCCCGAAACGCGCCCATCTGCGCTCGGGCTCGAGTGAGATCGAGATCCACCGGCACCGTGACGGCGTGTCCACTGTGCGCGCCGGTGAATGATCGGAGCTCGCTGTTGAAGCCCGAGAAGTCCGGCTTGACCTGGACTCCGATGGACGCCCGGTAGCGGCCGAGGCCTTGTTCGAGCTTGGGTCGGAACTTCTCGAAGTCCGGGGTGATCATCACCGGTGCGTCGACACGCTCGGCCCGGATGAGGGTCTTGACCTTGCGGTGGAACCCCGTCAGATCGGGGACGATGGGGAGCTTCGCGCTGCTCACCGTGTAACTGACGGCCAATGGGACCTCCGGGTAGGTCTAAGCTGCCGCCTCCGAATCCCGGTACGCGACAACAATTCTCCGATCGAACGTCCACGTGTTCCCAGGCCGTGAACGCTGACCGTCCAGGGATCGTGCGATCCTTTGGACGTTTCTGCGGGTGCATCCGAGGATCTCGGATGCCTCCGCTGTGTCAATGAGATACGTTGCCGGAACAGAGGTCACGACGACGTCGCGGCTTCGTTCGTGCTGGCCCTGGGCGTTCGCCGCTTCCATGACCGAGATCAATTCGCGCTCACCGGGTGAAGGCCGTCGGCCGTCGCGCTCCAGCTTGGTGAGACCGATCGCGGCGAGGATGAAGGCGGCTCGAAGCGCGTCCCCCTGGAGCAGGACTGCCGACCCGAAGCGCTGCAACGGCGGGTTAGTCATCGGTACCCCGCGCCGCAACGCGTCCGATGTAGGAGTTGATGCACCCCATGCCGTACTCAGACGCAAGGGTAGGGAACAACGTCTGCGACAGCACAGCTTGTGCGAACACGAGGTGCACCAGCCGTCCCCGTTCGACGGCTTCCTCCACCACCGCGTCGATGCCGGTGGCGTCCCGTCGGCCAGCGTGCTGCAGGATCGCCGCGGCGCGGCGGGTGTCGTCGTCCGAGATGACGTCGAATGCTCTGCTGTTCATGATTCCTCCAGGGTTGGTGTGTCGGTTGTGCGGCGGCGGGCGGCGGGAACTCGTCCGCCGATGACGTGAGCGAGCGGATAGGAGAACTGACCCGACCACGCTCGGCAGGGGGCCAGCTCCGGGCAGACACTGCAGATGCGAGCGGCAACAGCATGGCGCTCAGCGGCCTCCGTCCGGGTCTCCCCGGCCTCGAAGTCACACCCGTCGAACAGGTGGTGCTGTCCGCGGCACAGTGCTCCCGGTAGTGACGGGGCCTCGGCGAGAGCGGCGGCGAAGTCCGCCCATGTGGCACTCACGAGGCTTCTCGTTCGCGCCACGTGCGCATCGCTCGGGCGGCTCGGTCCTTCCGCCACTGCAACCGTTCTCGTGCTTCGTCGACGGTCCTGGGCGGCGGGTCGAGCGCTTCGATCTCTTTGACGTCTGCGGCGGGGGCGTTCTCGTCCTCGTTGCGTTCATCAGCGTTCGGTGCGATGACCCGGTACACAAGCTGGTCGTCGTCGAGGGCGGTCAGCGTGAAAGTGCCGGCCACCGGCTCGTGGTCGCCGACCGGGCTGAACTGTCGGACACCACCGTGTCGGTCCTTGTTGATCGTCAGAACCGCGGACCCGCCCTTGCCGGGAGTGAACGGGACCTTGACCTTCACTCGCAGCGAGACCCCACCGATCGCTCGACGCTTGGCTGCGGTACCGCCGGGTCCCTGGGAGCGCGAGTCGGATCCCTTGGCGAGGTGGTCGATTGCCAAGACGGCGGCGCCGGTGCGAGCGAGCGGCTTGAGGACCTTGGTGTGTACAGCGGTGAACTCATCGGCGGAGTTGCTGTTCGACCCGAAGAGAGGGAGCAGTTCTCCGATGGAGTCGATGACGGCGACAGTCGGCTTGAACTTCTTCATGTCCTCGACGACCTGAATGAGCTCGAGTCGGTCTTCTGGTTCGGTGTACCGGAACCGGCTGGGGTCCCTCAGCGCCGCGAGTGGTGCTCCGAGGCTGAGCAATCTCCTGACAGTGGCGGGCGCCCCGTTGTGGTCGAGGTCGATGACGATGCACCGACCGCTGTCGATCAGCGATTCGACGGCCGCGGCAAGGCAGACGAAAGTCTTGCCCGACTCGGGGTCGCCGAAGATGAGATTGACCTGACCCTCGTAGGTGATGGCGTTGCCATCGGTCCTACGGAGAACCGTCGGACGAGGCGGTTCCGGTAGTTCCCCGTCGAGCAGGGCTGCGATGTCGACGTAGGGGCTGGTTCCCGGTTCCCGCACATAGGGTGCGGAACCGGGAACTAACGAAAGCCCCTGGTCGCTCGGTTCCGGGTCGGTTCCGGGAACTGCGGAACTAGATGCGGTTCCCGAGGTATCGACGGCGGTTCCCGGTTCCCGACCCCCTATGCGGGAACCGGGAACCGTGGTCCCGTCAGTGGGCCGGCCAGCCCGTGTTCGGCGGCGTTCGCGCCGAGGTCCGGACATGTGTGAGACATCGGCGGGTGTCGGGTACGGCTTGGCGTCCATCAGGCGCTCACCCGCACCACGGTTCGTCGAGCCGACCGCATGCACGTGTCGACCTCGTGCTCGGGCAGGCCAGTACCGAGCGCGGCATCTCGAATCCCGTCGACGAGGGACTGCTCCCCTCCACGTTCGTAGGCGCGGCAGAAGGCCCAGAAGGTGAGTGCGTTGCGTCCACCCCCGTGCGCGGAGGCGACCTTGTCCACGAGTCCGTTCGAGCGGCGCTGTGGGCTGACAACTGTGGGTTGCGGTACGTAGGTGGATGCTTCGACAAGCGGGAGCAGCTCTTGTGGAAGCGGCGCGATGTCGGCGTCGACCTCTACTCGGTACAACTCACCGGTCTCGGGATGTACCCCCCCGGGCATTACCGTGTATCCGGTTTGCCACGTTTTGATGTCGATGCCGTTGTGATGGGCAACCTTCCCCCTGAGTGGTCCCCAGTGCTCGAAATAAGCATGTCGCCCACCCGAACCAGTGCGCACCAACAGGGTCCGTACAGACAGGTTCAGAGCGTCAAGATCGCCCCCATTGCGGGGGTCCTCGTCGAGCACGACGACGCCGGCCCGGATTCCTCCCCAGTTCGCGTGCGGATACCGCCGCGCCTGCGCTGCGATGACGTCACGGTCGGCAGAGAACGAGTGAAACCCACCTGGCAGAAACGCTCGCTTGCCGTTCAGGGGGCCGATCGCGAAGCCACGATCAAGCATGCCGCAGGGGATCACGCCGCACTCCCGTCCTGCGCACGCTTGGCGCATCGGGGTCCGAGGTGCCTGCGAATGGACACGGGGTTTACGAGCCACGCACCGCACGCAGTGCATTGCGACGCGAGCCGGAAAGTTCCGCTGCGGAGCGCAGCGTTCAAGAGCCTGTCAGCAGGGTCGACGACCTTTTCGAACTGCTCGTCGGGGTCGATCGGAGGTATCATGTAATTGGTTCCTTTCGAGGTCGTGCGGCGGGGCTCCGGGATGGCGGAGCCCCGCCGTTGTGCTGTGCCTCAGTGCTTTTCGCGGTACCAGCCGAACCCGGCGAGCATCAGGACGAAGTTCTCGGTCAGGACGACGACGGAGAGTGCGAACTCTGTTGTGGTCATTTCAGGGCCTCGATCGCGTTGTCCCATGCTTCGACCAACTTGGCCCGGAAGTTGAACTGCGGGGCCGCCTGATCGGCCACGTCGAGCAGTGGCGCAACGATGTGCCTCGTCATCAGCGACAGGGCGGCAGCGGTGATGTAGCCGATCTCGTCCGCGGACCTTCCGGCCATGAACTCATGCACCACGCCATCTACTGCGTCATCGTCCCCGGCAACCGCGGCCTGCTGGTACATCAATACGGTGGCATCGATGGTGATCTGATCGAGGTCGACGAACCCCGTCGGGACGCCGTTCTCGCCCACCAGCATGTAGTCCGCATCGTCGCTCACAGCGCCTCCCGGATCTCAGCGGCGGCGCGAACAGCGGCCTCGTCGCGACCGATGGCCTTTGTGCATGTCGGGGAGGTTGTCGGCGCCAACAACCTGGGCTGAGTCGCCAGAACAGACGCGACAGCGTCGACGAGGTCGACGGCCTCTTCAACGCTCAGCCTCACCGTTGTTGCACCCCAACGAATCCTGACTTCGGTACTCGTCCGGTTGGTCGTGACCTGCACGGGGTCAGTGTTCATGTCGTCCATCACGCTGAACATCACTCGCCACCCTGGCCGGCGGGATCACGTGCGACGTCGACGAGCAGCAGGAGGAGGTTGGCCACCTCCACGGCCTCCTTGAGGTCGAGGCGTACCAGGGAGTGACTGACGCGGCCCCTGACTGTCTCACCGTCCTCCTCGGATGGTCCGTCAGCCTTCAGCCAGCACTCGATCATCGGATCTCGGTCCTTCACCTGCTGCGCGAGCCGCACGATGTACTGGGCCGCTGCCAATCCGCCGTGACGCAGAGTCCCCGGTTCGCGGCGGAGATTGACGCTGTACTCCTCGCTGACGAACGCCCAGTGCGCCGGGAACTTCCATGTGTAGTCAGCGTCCGGGGTATGCCATACCGGGACTTCGACGTCGGGGTAGAGGGTGCTGAGGACCTCGTCGTTCTCGAAGAATGTGCGCTCCGAGTACTGCCGCTCCGAGATGCGCCCGTAGGGGCTCTTGGGGGACACCTTCGGGTGATCGTCGAGCCAGTCGCGCTCGAACTCGGTGAGGCCGGCGTCGAGATCGACCGGTTCCATACTGTCGGTGGTCTCAGCTATTGTGTCTCTCATCGGATCTCCTTGGTAGGGATGTTCTGGTTCAAGCCCTCGATGCCGGTTGCCGCCGGCTCGGGGGCGTTCTTTCTGAGATGCACCGGCGTCGTCACGCTGCCCCCGGCTGGTCTCCGAACTGGGCGTTCTCCCACGCGATGACGTCCGACATGCGGTAGCGCGCACGTCCGTTGAACTTGGCGAACTTCGGCCCCGTGCCTTGGCACGCCCACATCGCGATCGTCTTGTTTGCGATCCGCAGACGCTCCGCTACCTCCGGCCGTGTCAGCCAGTAGTCGCTGCTGATTTCCATCTCAACCTCCATCCGTTTCCGCACATCGCCGTGTGCCATTACAGAACACCACGGATTCTCCGATACCGCAAGCAGTCATGTGCGGAACGTGTCGGATAGGTGTCGTACGCTCCGTGGGTGACCGAGAAGATGACCGCGGACCAGGTGGTGGGACAACGGATTGCCGACCTCCGTCAGCAACGTGCCCTGAGGCAGGACGAGTTCTTGCTGATGCTGAAGGAAGCTGGACTCACATGGACGCGCTCAGTCCTGTCGAGGGTCGAGTCGGGGCTACGCCCCTTGCGCTGGACTGAGGGGATCTCGGTGGCGTCGGCATTGGGAGTGGACCCCAAGGAATTGTCAACTGAGCAAAACGCACTGTCCGAGCTGGAAAGAAAATCCCATCAGCTCAGAATCAAAAGAAACGAATCCCTGGCTGCGAAAAAGAACGCCGAAAGCGCAATAGCTGCGGCCAATAGCTTATTGTCTGTTCTAATTGCGACAATGGCCCTCAAGGCGGATGCTGCAGCCTCGTTTGTTGTTCACGCCAGCCCTGTTGTTTTCGTCGAGCGTTTGGGAAGTGCTCTGCGTGAGAACCCGTTCGACGAGTTCGGGCCGCTCAATTCAGCCGGCGAGGACCGCGACAAAGCGTATGGCTTGCTGGGGATCGTTGATCCGGACGTTGAGTGGTACCAAACGCACGACGGTCCCCCTGAAGATCCCGACTCAGCATTGATGGACGAATATCATGCCCAAGCGTCTGAATTCGAGGAGGTCTCGTTGTTGGGCCAGTTCGCAGAGAAATACCCAAATGTGCGTTTCTCTTACCACAATAATGCAGCGCATGTAGTTATCGACGGCATAACCTTTGAGGAACTCGATGGCAGGTAGGCCACCACTCCGCATCGGACAGCGCGGCCGCGTCAGTCGTCGCGACCTGGGCGGGGGAATCTGGCTCGCTCGGTGCCGCTTCCGCGATGACGACGGTGTCGTCCGCCTAGTCGAGCGGAGGACTCCGCCGGGGGTGAGAGATCAGCGCGGCCGCGTAGCCGAGGAGGCGCTTCTAGACGCCCTCGACGAACGTCGTCGGCCATCGACGGGTAACGACGTCACGGGGCGAACCCATGTCATAGCGTTGTGTCGGGTCTACGTCGACCGGTTGGCGGAGAAGAACCGATCGCCCGCGACCATCACCACCTACACCACTGCCGTGGACAAGCTCGAGAAGTTCCTCGCGGGTGTGCGCGTGGTTGAGGCGCGCGCGGGGAAGATCGACGGAGCTCTGCAGTTGATGAGTGCCGCTCACGGCGCCACGATGTCACGCCAGGCAAAGACGGTTCTCCGAGGTGCGCTCGGCCTTGCTGTCTTGGCCGATGTTCTCGACGCGAATCCCGTCAACGAAGTGGGTCGCATCGAATCGAGCCAGCCGGCGAAGGGTGCACCCAGTATCCCGACAGTGTCGCTGCCGAGCCTGTTACACGCCCTCCGTAACTCGGACTTCTGCGTGCAGCACGACCTCGTCGACCCGTTCACCCTGTTGCTGGGTACGGGCGTCCGGCGTTCCGAACTTCTCGCGATTCGCTGGGAGGACGTCGACGACGTGGCCCGCACCGTGTCGATCACCGGCAAGGTCGTCCGCGTGAAGGGGGAGGGGCTCGCCCGTCTGAGCACCACAAAGTCTGCCTCCGGACTGCGAACCCTCGTCCTGCCTCAGTTCGCGCTTGACATGCTGAAGGCGCGTGCCAAGGAGCCCAGCATCGGCAACCTCGGCGTGGTCTTCCCGTCGACGGTCGGGACTCTGCGGGATCCCAACAACATGGGGAAGCAGTGGCGGGCGGTACGTGACGAGCTCGGCCTGTCGGAAATCACGACACACTCGTTCCGGAAGACGCTCGCCACATTGATCGATGCCGAGGGTTTGTCCGCTCGTGTCGGAGCCGACCAGTTGGGACATCGGCAGGTGAGCATGACGCAGGACAAGTACTGGACCCGCGGCCGGCAGCACGTCGAGGTGGCCGACATGCTCGACAGGGCGACCGCAATAAGCGATGAATAAACGATGGCCCGGTTTCGAGAAACCGGGCCTGACGTGGGGCGGGCGGGGCTCGAACCCGCGACCAATGGATTATGAGTCCACGGCTCTAACCGACTGAGCTACCGCCCCCGGCGCTGACGCGCGCTCACGATACCTGGGCGGGATCAGCGACGGCGGCCGCGGGTACGCGTGCCGCATGACCGAACCGAACGGCGACTCGCCCGTGTCCGACGAACCCTCGACCTCCTCGGAGAGGCCCTACGACTCCTCGCGCGACCCCGACGCGGACCCGTCGGAACTGGACGACGCGGCCGGAACGCAGCCCGATCAGGCGGAGGGCTGACGTTCAGCTCGGTGTGAGCGTTCCGACTCGCAGCATCTCGAGGACGACGTCGGCGGGCTGGGGGCGGGCGTAGAGGTACCCCTGCGCTCGCGTGCACCCCAGTTCCAGCAACACGGCACGGGCGTCGACGTCCTCTAGCCCCTCCGCGATGAGGTCGAGGTCGTAGGCCCGAGCGAGGGCGGTGACGGCCTCGACGATCGCGCGGTCGTCCCTACTGGTCGCGAGGTGGGTGACGAACTCGCGATCGATCTTCACCGCGTCGACCGGCAACGTCTTGAGATGCGAGAGCGAGCTGTACCCGGTGCCGAAGTCGTCGATGGCCACGCGTACCCCGAGTGCACGGATGTCGCGCAGAGCCCGTGCGGCCAGGACGATGTCGTGGACCACCGCCACCTCGGTGATCTCGATGCACAGGTACTGCGGCTCGAGGGAGTACCGGGACAACGCCTCTCGTACGGTGTGCACGAAGTCGAGCGAGACCAACTGTGCGGGTGACACATTGACCCGCAGTGCGATGTCCAGTGTTCCCAACGTCGAGCGCCACGACGCGTACGTTCTGCACGCGGTGTGGAGAACCCACCGTCCGAGGTCGGTGGCCAGGTTGACGGCCTCGGCGATGGCGATGAACTCGACGGGCGGCAGCATGCCCCGCGTGGGATGCTGCCACCGCACCAGGGCCTCGACCGCGGTGATGCGGTCTGTCGTGAGGTCGATCTCGGGTTGGAAGTGCAGGAGCAACGACTCGCCCTCGATCGCTGCGCGCAGATGCAGCTCGATGTCGTTCTGCAACTCGTTGCGTTCGCGGATCTCGGAGCTGAACAGCGAGACCTGATTGCCCCCGGCCGTCTTGGCGGCCAGCGCAGCCTGGTCGGCGTCCGCGATCACCGAATCGACCGTACCGCTGCCGGGGATGCCCAGTGCGACACCGATACTGGCGGTCCGTGAGACGTACTCGCCCGCCATGTCGACCCGTGCGGTCACCACGGTGAGAATGCGGCAGGCCTCGGCGTACGCGTCGTCCTCGGTCATCGGACCGGGAAGAACGACCACGAACTCATCGCCGCCCCACCGTGCGAGAAGAGTGTCCGCGTCCGAATGCCGCTGCAGCCGTGCACCGACCGTGCGGAGGAACGTGTCACCGGCCGAGTGCCCCAGGAAATCGTTCAGGGCCTTGAGGCGATCGAGGTCGAAGTAGAGCACCGCGAATGCGTCACCGCCCCCGGCGAGTCGACCGGACAGCAGCTCCGAGACACCCCGCCGGTTGAGCAACCCCGTCAACGCGTCGTGCGTGGCGGCCCACCGCAGGTGCTCCTCGGCGTCGATCCGAGCCTGCAGTTGGGAGAAGAGGGTGGCGATCGCTTTCAGCGCCTCGACCTCCTCGTCGGACCACTCGCGGTCGCCCGACGCGACCAACCCCAGGGTTCCGGTCGTCGTGTCGCGGGTGACGAGCGGGACCGATGCCATCGAGATGCTCTGGTAACCCGAGGCGCTCTCGACGCGTCGGCGGTAGTCCTCCATGGCGGGATCGGGGCGGAAGAGCAGCGGCTCCTTGAGGTGCTCCGTCGCGGCGAACACGGGGTCGGCGTCACGAAAGGTGACGGTCCCCAGTGGGTCGGGATCAGGGACGTCGGTACGAGCGGGCCACTCCGCCACCATCACGGTGGCACGGCGTTGCGCGTCGTGATGCCGGAGATAGGCGGCGTCCACGTCGAAGTAGTCGACGAGATTCGAGAGGACCTTCTCGTAGCCCGCACCGACCGTGGCGGCGTTGACGCCGATCAGATGGGTCGCCACACGGGTCACCAGCACGTCGAAGCTCGGACGGCGCTCCAACGTCGGGTCTCCTCGCGTGGCTGCGGAGCGCTGGACTGCACTCGTTCAGCCGACTGTACCGCGAAGGGCGCCGTCAGCGAGGTCGACGCCGACTCCGAACGGCGGGAATTGCGCAGTGAGACAGTCGCAATACGAGGCCGACCGGTTTGTCTGGCGGCTGACCAGCGGTATCGAGGAAGCGGTGACGCAGTGCGCGTAGTCGCTCGGCGTAACGCGGGGACAGAGCGTCGAATTCGTGCTCCTCCGAGGCGTAGAGGAACACGGGAGACACGGGATGTACTGCCAGACCGTGCAACTCGGCCGTGATCCACGCACGCTCCACTGCACCGCCGGCGACGACGTGATCGCGGCCGGTGGTTCCCGGCGCGAACACGACGAGTACCGCGGACGTGGTCGCCATCCGATCGCGCGTGTCGTCGCCCAACGCCGTGCCGGTGTCCCAGTCCGCGAGAAGACGCATCACGTCGGGTCGTCGGGCGACGTCGAGCTTGACCAGGTCGGTGGCGTCGAGGGCCAGAGTGGCGACATCGATACCGGTGTCCGGGTCGTCGTCTCCGGGCCACCGCAGTTCGGACATCATCTCGGCGTGCAGCGTGGTGGTGAGGTAGCGGAGTCGGTCCGATTCCGCCAGGATCTCGCCGATCTCGGACAGCGCCGCCCGATCCGTGATCACGATCGCTGAGCCGTCCTCCGCTGCAGCCGCCGCGCGCAGGTCGCGCACGACCTCGTCGGCCAGTGCGGTCGGTGTGCCCGGATGACGGTTCGTCGAACGCCGCATCATGGCCTCGTGGAGGGGAGCGAGGGCAGTGTCCGGCCTTCGCGCCAGTGTCAGGTCGACGCGTACGCGACCGTCCCCCTCGTCGACGACGGTCGGCACCGCCGTGAGTCCGGCTCGGGCCGCGGCGACCCGAGTGTTGAACACCGCGGCGCCCAGGGCGATTCGGCTCCCGCGGTGCGCGACATCGAGACCGGTGGTGCGCAGAGGATCGAGCGTGATCGTGACGACGTCGTCGGACGTGGTCACGATCCACGGCTGAACGTTGCCGCCGGACGGTGCGCGCCGAGCGGCCTCCACCATCGAGTCCACGACCGAGGTCGGTGTCGTGGGCGCCGTCGTCGGTGCCGGCTCGTCGATGGGGTCCCGGGCGCTCTCGGTCGTTCCGAGGGTGTCGAGAGCGCCGTCGACGTCGACACGGGTGCGACCGGACGGTATGGAAAGGCCCAACACGATGCGCCGCACCACCGCTGCGACCGTCGCCCCTCCCAGAGCGACGTCGCTCCCTAGCTGCGGCCACGTCGAGATCGTGCGGTCGACTTCGACCATGGACGCGGCGAACCGCGCGGACACGTCGGATGCACCGAGGATCGACATGACGTGGGGTGCCTTGTCGCGCGTGCTGAGACCGCTGAGGGCGCCCGACGAGAGAGTGCCGACGGCGCCGTGGAAGATCGGACGATCGGGCTCGAGATCGAACCGTTCCACGTCGAGAAGTCCGCGGTCGCTGGTCTCCATGATCACCGGGATGCGATGCCGCTTGGCGGCTTCACGCAGCAGGACCTTCACGTCGAGGGAATCGCATTCCTCGACGACGATGTCGAGGCCGTCCAGGAAGTCGTCGACCGTGTCGGCGGTGATGCCGCGTGCTTCGACGCGCACGGACAGGTAAGGGTCCAGCTCGGCGATGCGCCGGGAGACGATGTCGGTCTTGCTCTCGCCCAGGTCGAGAACGGTCGACGGGATCCGGTTGAGGTTGGAGAGCTCCAACTCGTCGAAGTCGGCGACCCGCAATTCCCCGCACAGTCCCTCGAGGGCCAGGGTGTGCGCGACCGCGTGCCCCACGCTGAGACCCACGACGCCGATCTTCGCCGCGCCGAACCGGTCCTGCTCCTCGGCAGTGATCTTGTTGCGGTTGCGGTCGAGCCGGAGCCGCCGGAACCCGCGAGGCCCGAGAACGCGGACGAGCGTGCGGCGCCACGGATAGTGCACCCAGCGAGGGGATTCGTCCAGAACGTCGTCATCGGGCCGGGGGACCAGCGCGGACAGTCCCCGTGCCTGGGCGTCGAGTGTGTCGAGAACGACGGTCACACCGTCGCCGAGCAGAGACTCGACGACCGCTCGATCGTTCTCCGAGTGTGGATCGAGAACGAGTGCAGCAGAGCCTGTCAGCGCATCGGTCACGAGTCGCTCCTTCGTGTCGGGCCTATGTCGTTCCCGTGGACCAGGTGTGGACCAGTTGCGCTGCCGCGTCGTCGATCCGTCGAGCGTGATGCGCGTGAGCGGTCTCTCGGAACGTGTTCAGATCCCACCAGAGGGCCCTCGTGCTGTAGCGGTCGTCCGGATACGGCGTGGGGTCGATCGTATCGGCCACCACGGCCCCCGACTTCTGCCACATGGACACGGCATGGTCCGCAGCGGTGGAGAGTGCGAAACGCACCCCGAGCAACGAGCACGCCAGCGGTCCTGCGTGCGCGATCATGTCGACGAGACGTTTGTCGCGTGGCGCTGCACGATCCACCCAGCCCGATTTGAGCTCGATGACTCCCTCGCGGAGACGGTCGTTGACAGCGTCTCGCAAGACGTTCCGCGCCAACGGGTTCCGTTGCCACTCCAGGTCGGCGTGCGTCTGACGGGCGTGCTCGTACGGACCCTGGACGCGGATGCCGGCGAGCATGCGCCCGGACGCATCCAGGGCGCACAGAAAGATGGTCGTGTTCCGCCCGTCGCGGATGGTGTCGTACTCGAGGGCGACGGACACGTCGTGCCGCTCGTAACTGATGCGTGCACCTTCGAGGTAGCGACGCCACAGATCCGGGCGGGAGGTGGGGGAGGTGGCGACCACGGTGCACTCGAACACCGGATCGTCGTAGTACCCGAAGGCGTGTGTGGGGCGTGTGTGCGTGGTCGAGAGTGGCGGGGCCGTCATGGTCTGGCGCTCCTGTACTCGGGATGGTCGTCCACCGGGGTTCAGCGGTCGTGCCTCCGGCTCGACGAGTCAGGCCGCGGGGGCGACCGGTGTCGACTCGACGAGCAGGTATCGACGGTCCCCGACCTGTACCCGGGAGAGTTCGAGATCCACCTCGACGGCCCCACCGTCCTTGTGGACCAGCCGGAGCCGAGCGTCGGCCGAGCCGTCGAGGGCGGCATACGCCCGCGCGGTCGCATCGGCGAGGGCCTCGGTGTCGGCAGGATGGAGCACTGCGGACGATCCGAGCAGCGCGAGCTCGCCCGAGTCGTAGCCGAGCAGGTTGCTGCACGCGGAGTTGTAGAACGCGAGAGCGCCGGAGCCGTCGTGCAGCGTCGTCGCCCGGTCGGACCGCACGACTCGGTAGTACAGGGACGAGAGGTCAGGGGCAGCCGTGACCGGGCTCGCTGACGTATTCATCGATACCAGGTCCGACATGGGACCGATAGTGGCACAGTGACTTACGGTTCTGCCACGGTGCAACTGAGGCAAAACCGGTAAAGAGTCGGTTTTTATGTGTGATGTCATGAGTTGCAGGTCACTGCATTTTCGGATCAGATGTTGATCAGAATGCGCGGAAGATGCCTCGAGCTGCGAGTACGACACGCTGCATCGACCGGGTGGGGTGGTGACGGCCGTGCGGGGGCATCGGGCCGATCAGGGGATTTCAGGAGAAGTCATGGATCGGATGGAAGGTCGGACGAGTGTCCGGCGGCCCCTCAACACGCTCGTGTCCGAGTTGGCGACGCGGTTGCTCGGTGCCGACTCCGCGAACGTCGTCGAGGCGTACCGGGCGCTGCTCCGAGACCTGTCCACCGATTTCGGGATGGACACGTGCTTTCTCCGGCACAACGACGAGCGCATCGACGCGTCGATTCTCGTCGCGGAGTGGCCCCCGCGGCCCGTCGTTCCCGACCCGGATCCGTTGGGCGTCGTGTACTTCGACAGAGCGGATCCCGTGTTCGCCCGGTCGCGCAGCCAGACCGAGGTCGAGATCTACAGGCCGAGCGATCAGCCCGAGAACTACCGCGACCGGGTGAAGGACGCATCAGGGGTTCCGGCGACCACGATGGTCGCGGTACCCCTGGTCGGCGACGGCCGCACCCTGGGCGTCCTGGGTTTCGTTCGATTCGCCGACCGCGAGTGGACCGCGGAGGAGCTCGAGGCCGTCACTGCGGTCGGAGCGATGCTCGCCCAGGTGCAGAGGCGCGTGGCCGCGGAGAACGAACTGCGTCATACCGCGATGATCGACGAACTGACCGGGCTGATGAACCGTCACGGGCTGACCGAGCTGCTCGACGGGCGCGCCGCCGACGGCACCGCGGTGGGCGTGCTGTTCGTGGACATCGACCGGCTGGCCGCTCTCAACGACTTCCTCGGCCATCGCATGGGTGACGAGTTCCTGCGCACCGTCGCGGACCGCATCCGCCGCCGACTGCCGGACGGGGACGTGGTGGCGAGGCTCGGCGGGGACGAGTTCGTCGTCGTCCTCGGTGGTGCGCCCACGGCCGAGGACGGTGCGGAGCGTGCGGAGATGGTCCGGTCGGTGGTCGCCGAGCCGATGGTGGTGGGGGACGACAGGGTGACCCGCACCGCGAGTATCGGCGTGGCCGTGGGAACCGCGGATCCGTCGGAGATGCTGCGCCGGGCGGATCAGGCGGCGCTGCACGTGAAGTCGTCGGGTGGCAACGGCGTCGTCCTCTACTCGGACGAGATCGCGGCGACCAACGACCTGCGGACCGACGTCGAGCTGACGCTGGGCCATGCCATCTCTCACGACCGGTTGGTGCTGCACTTCCAACCCGAGGTGGACCTGCGTTCCGGTGAGATCACCGCAGTGGAAGCTCTCGTCCGCTGGCCGCATCCGACCCGCGGCATGCTCGGGCCCGACGTCTTCGTGCCCATCGCCGACGCGGCGAACCTCGCCCCGGAACTCGGGCGCTGGGTCATCGATGCGGCGTGCCGGGCGTATGTGAGCTGGCGGGACGCCACGGGTCGCACCGACCTGGTTCTGCGCGTGAACATCTCACCGGTCCACCTCGCCGTGCGCGACTTCGCGCAGGAGGTGGCGGACGTCCTGCGGACCCACGGGATCGACCCGGCCTGCTTCTGCCTGGAGCTGTCCGAGGTCGCGGTGGTGGATTCGGTGGCGCGATCGGGCGCAGCCCTCACCTCCCTGCGCGACAAGGGAATCAGGACGGCCATCGACCACTTCGGTGTCGGCTACTCGTCACTGCTGCATCTCAAGAGGTTGCCGCTCGACGTGCTCAAGATCGACAGGCACTTCACCGACGGGCTCGGCGTGGACGGCGACGATCGTGCGCTCGTCTCGGTCATGATCGGACTTGCTCGGTCACTCCGGCTCGACGTCGTCGCCAACGGAGTCGAGACGTCCACGGCGGCGCGCACTCTGGTCGAGCTGGGCTGCCACCGCGCGCAGGGTCACGCCATCTGTCCGCCCGTCGACGAACCCACCCTCCGCTCGCTGCTCGTCGACGGGACCCGGCTGCTCGACGTGTCCTGATCGTCGGTCCCGACGAGCCGGAGCGTCACCGGGACACCGTTGAGGACGGCATTTCCCGCGACGCCCTCGACGCGGTCCGGATCGGTGAGGTCGTTGACGCTCGGTCCGCGGACGTCGCGGGCCACCGTCAGTCGCACACCGTCGCGGTCATGCCCGAAACCGTGCGGGATGCTCACGACGCCGGGCATCACCGAGTCGCTCGCCGTCACCTCGATGCGCACGGAGCCGGCGGCGGACACGACCTCGACGGTGTCCCCGTCGGCGATGCCGAGACGGTCGAGATCGGCGGGATGTGCCAGCAGACCGTGGCGCGGCTTGCCCTTCACGAGACGCGGCGCGTTGTGCTACCACGAGTTGTTGCTGCGAACGTGGCGGCGCCCGATCAGGAGCAGTTCGCCGTCCGCGGACGGCGTCGCGGCGAGTAGAGCGCTCCGCAGTCTGTCGATGTCCGGGGTGATCACGTCGTGCATCAGACCGATACGCCGATCGCGGGTGAGCAGCTTGCCCGGTAGACCGGGACGCAGCGGACCGAGGTCGGTGCCGTGCGGGTTCTTACGAAGTGTCCGCAGAGTGACCCCGCGAGCGCGCAGCAGCAGGAGTTCGACCGTTCGGGCGGGGGACAGCCGAGTGCGCACCTCACGGACCACGGCCGCGGCGTTCACCCGACCCAGGGTCCGCGCACGCGTTCCGCGGCGGCGGACGGCGGCGTAGCGCAGACTCAGATCGCGGAAGATCTCCCAGTCGTGGCGCGCGTCGGCCTCTTTCGGCAGGACGGCCGGATTGAACTTGGCGGTGTTCCGCACCGCGAACGTCGAGAAGATCAGGTCGTAGTGGTCCCGCTCGAGGGCCACCGTGGACGGCAGGATGATGTCGGCGTGGCGTGAGGTCTCGTTGACGTAGATGTCGAAGGACACCATGAAGTCGAGCCCGGCGAACGCGTCGTCGAGTCGGGGGCCGCCCGGCATCGACAGCACCGGGTTGCCCGACGCCACGACCATGGCGCGGACGCGCCCGGGCCCGTCGGTGGTCATCTCGTCCACGAGGGTCGACGCCGGGAGCTCGCCACTGAACTCGGGCAGATCCCGTACCCGGCTGCGCCACTTGTCGAAATGACCGCGGCCGGTGATCTTGTTCGCGATCAGGTCGACGGCCGGATCGGTGAACAGCACGCCGCCGACCCGGTCGAGATTGCCGGTCAGGATGTTCAGGACGTGCACCGCCCACTGGCACACGGTGCCGAATTCCTGGGTGGAGACACCCATCCGGCCGTAGACCGCGGCCGATCCGGCACTCGCGAGATCGCGTGCCAGCGCGCGGATCACGTCGGCGTCGATACCGGTGAGAGGTGCCACGGCCTCGGGCGTGAACGCCGCCACCGCCTCGGTCACACCCTCGACGCCGTCGACGTACGGGGCGGGGGTAGCGGCGCCGTCGGCCAGGACGACGTGAACGAGCGCCAGCAGCAGATGAGCATCCGTGCCGGGACGGATGAAGTGGTGGGTGTCGGCGACGTCCGCCGTCTCGGTGCGCCTCGGGTCGATCACCACCATGCGCCCGCCCCGTGCGCGCAGTTCCTTCACCCGCTTCCCGAAATCGGGCACCGTCATCATGGATCCGTTCGACGCCATCGGGTTGGCGCCCAGGACGAGGAAGAAGTCGGTGTTGTCGATGTCGGCGATCGGCTGACGGAGCTGATGCCCGTAGAACAACATGTTGGTCAGCTGGTGCGGCAACTGGTCCAGCGACGTGGCGGAGTACCGGTTGCGGGTGCGCAGCATCGACAGGAACGGGATGCCGTGGGTCATGGCGCCGAGACTGTGCACGTTGGGGTTGCCCGCGTAGACACCCACGGCGTCGGCGCCGTGCTCGTCACGGATGGCGGACAGGCGTCGTGCCACGAGGTCCACCGCTTCGTCCCACCCGATCTCGCGCCACCCCGACTCGGTGCGCTGCAGCGGTCGGCGGACACGGTCGGGGTCGTTCAGGATGTCGACGAGCGCGGTCGCCTTGGGGCAGATGTGTCCGCGGGACAACGGATCCTTCTTGTCCCCGCGGACGGACTGCACACCCTCGTCGGTCACCGTGTACTCGAGTCCGCACATGGCCTCGCAGAGGGTGCAGGTGCCGTGGGCGGTGCGGGTGGTTCCAGCCGAGGTCATTCCACGCACGCTAGTCGCGTGTACCCGGACGCATCGAGATTCTGTGACGAGTGTGAACTACAGTCGGGCTCGTGGTCACCGGCAACGCATCCGAGATTCTGTCCTCACTCACCGACTGGCCGGTCCCGGCGGTGTCGGCCGCGGTGATCACCGACGGTCCCGACGTGGCCGCGCGGCACGGTGATCGGGACCGCGTGCAGGAACTGGCCTCGGTCACCAAGCTCCTCGTCGCCTACGCGGCGCTCGTCGCGGTGGAGGAGGGAGCCGTCGAGCTCGACGAGGCGGCGGGACCCGAAGGATCCACCGTCCGACACCTTCTCGCCCACACCTCGGGAGTCGCGTTCGACGACCGACGGCCCACCACGGCGCCGGGGACGAAACGCATCTACTCGAGCGCCGGCTTCGAGATCCTGGCGGAGCACGTGACCGAGCGTTCCGGCATCGAGTTCGGGGAGTACCTGTCCGCCGCCGTGCTCGAACCGTTGGGTATGACCTCGACCGAGCTGCACGGGTCGGCCGGCCACGGAGCCCGGTCCAATCTTCGCGACATGGAGGCGTTCGCGGCGGAACTGCTCGCACCGACGCTCGTCTCCGGCCAGACCGTCGACGAGGCGACGAGCGTGCAGTTCGAGGGACTCGGAGGCATCCTCCCCGGGTACGGGTCGCAGCGACCCAACGACTGGGGTCTGGGCTTCGAGCTCCGTGACCACAAGTCGCCGCACTGGACGGGGGAGACGAACTCGGCGCGCACGTTCGGGCACTTCGGGCAGTCGGGAACGTTCCTCTGGGTGGACCCCGAAGCCCGCGTCTCGTGCGTCGTGCTCGCCGACCGCGCCTTCGGGGACTGGGCCAAGCCGTTGTGGACCGCGTTGGGTGACACGGTGCTCGCGGGCGTGTGACCCGCCGCGACACGCCGCCGGAACCCACCCGACACACCGAACGACTGGTGTAACAGGGGTAACTCGAGGCACACTGGTAGAAGCCGTACATCAGCAGACGCGTCAGGCCGTTGGGGAAGACGTCCCTCGTCGAAGCTGGAGGCAACGGTGAACGCACTGAACCAATTCGCGGACTCGACCACGGGTGTCGTCTACATTCACTCGTCGCCGGCCGCGCTGTGCCCGCATGTCGAATGGGCGCTGTCCGATGCGCTCGACTGCCGAGCGAATCTCAAGTGGACCGCGCAGCCCGCATTCGACGGTCAACTGCGGGCCACCACCAACTGGACCGGCCCCGTGGGCACCGGCGCCCGGTTGGCCAGCGTGCTGCGCTCATGGCAGATGCTGCGTTTCGAGGTCACCGAGGACCCCAGTGAGGGTGTCGACGGTGAACGCTTCGCGCACGTGCCCGGCCTCGGCCTGTGGCACGGCGCCACCAGTGCCAACGGCGACGTCATGGTGGGCGAGCAGCGGCTGCGGTCGATCCTCGAACAGGGACGCGGCGACGTGTACGCGCAGCTGGATCACGTTCTCGGTACCGCCTGGGACGCGGAGCTCGAGCAGTTCCGTCTCGGTGGAGTCGGTGGAGAGGTCACCTGGCTCGCGAGTTAGTGGGCCTCCGGCCCCCGTGAGCCTTTTGCGCATCCAGGGATGCGCAAAAGGCTCACGGGGCGACGCCCCTCAGAGCGGGATGTTCTTGTGGCGACCACGGCGCGCCGGGGCGTCCGCCAGTGCGCGGGTGAGAGTGCTGCGGGTGGCGGCCGGATCGATGATCGCGTCCACGACGCCGATGCCCACGGCCCGCTCGACACCACCGGCGATGGCCTCGTGCTCGGCCGTCAGACGGTCGTGCAGCGCCTCGCGCTCGTGATCGGGCGCCGCTGCCAGTGCCTTCTTGTGCAGGATGCCCACGGCCGCCTTGGCGCCCATGACCGCGACCTCGGACTCCGGCCAGGCGTAGACGGCCGTTGCTCCGAGAGCCCGTGAGTTCATCGCGATGTACGCGCCGCCGTAGATCTTGCGGGTCACCAGTGTCACGCGGGGCACGGTGGCCTCGGCGAACGCGTGCAGCAGTTTGGCGCCGCGGCGGACCACGCCCTCCCACTCCATACTGACGCCCGGGAGGTATCCGGGGACGTCCACGACGACGACGAGCGGGATGCCGAAGGCATCGCACAGGCGGACGAAGCGGGCGGCCTTCTCGGCGGACTCGGAGTTGAGGCACCCACCGAGGCGGATCGGGTTGTTGGCGATGACACCGACCGAGCGACCGCCGAGGCGGCCGAGCCCGGTGACGATGCTGCGCGCCCAACCACCCTGGAACTCCTCGAAGGACGACTCGCCCTCGACGTTGTCGAGCAGCTCGTGGACGACCGGGTGCACGTCGTACGCGCGGCGGTTCGACGCGGGCAGGAGTGCCTTGAGATCGGTGTCGCCGTGCTGGGCGGCGGCCAGGTCGAACTCGCCCTGCTCACTGAACATCGACACGAGCCGACGTCCCCGTGCGAGGGCGTCGAGTTCGTCGTCGGCGACGATGTGGCAGACGCCGGACTTGCGGAAGTGGGTGTCGGGCCCACCGAGCGAGGCCATGTCGACCTGCTCGCCGGTGACGCTGCGCACCACGTCGGGACCGGTCACGAAGACCCGGCCCTCGGGGGCCATGATCACGACGTCGGTGAGCGCGGGGCCGTACGCGGCGCCGCCGGCGGCGAATCCGAGCACGACCGAGATCTGCGGAACGGTGCCCGACGCACGCACCATGGCCTCGAAGACCAGCCCGACGGCGTGCAGAGCCTCGACGCCCTCGGCGAGACGGGCCCCACCGGAGTGCCAGATGCCGACGATGGGCGCTCCGGAGTCCAGGGCCTCGTCGATGGCGGAGACGATGTGCTTGCAGCCGTCGACTCCCATGGCGCCGCCCATGACGGTGGCGTCGGAGCAGTAGGCGATGGTGCGGACTCCGTCGATCTCACCCGAGGCGGCCAGCACACCGGACTTGTCACGGTCGTGCAGCGGGGTGGTCGTACCGGAGTCGAAGAGCTTCTCGAGACGAGCGAGGGGGTCGCGCGGGTCACGCGACGAGGAGTGGCGGGTGTGCGGAGCGAGGACGGTCATCGTGTTCTCCCCTTCATACTGCCGCTCCCGGCAGGGGAGTGGTGGTGCGGGCGAAGATCCGGCGACCGCGGTCGCCGGACCTCCGCCCTCGTGCGCGTACGACTGTCACGCCGTGACGGCTGCGGAGCCGTCAGTGGCGTCCGAAGGCGAGCGCAACATTGTGCCCACCGAATCCGAACGAGTTGTTCAGTGCGTATTCGATCTCGCCGCGACGGGCCTCGCCCGACACGACGTCGAGGTCGATCTCCGGATCCTGGTTGTCCAGGTTCAGCGTGGGCGGAACGATCCCGTCCCGGATGCTGAGCACTGTCAGGATCGACTCCAGGGCGCCGACAGCGCCGATGGAGTGCCCGAGGGCCGACTTCGGTGCGTACACCGATGCGTGGTTGCCCACCGCAGCGTTGATCGCGGTGGCCTCGGCCGTGTCCCCGATGGGAGTGGCCGTGGCGTGGGCGTTGACGTGCGAGATGTCCTGCGCCGTCAGTCCCGCCGTCTCGATGGCCCGGCGCATCGCACGCGCCGCACCGGTTCCGGCCGGATCGGGAGCCACCAGGTGGTACCCGTCCGAGGTGATGCCGGCGCCGAGAAGGCGAGCATGGATCGTCGCGCCGCGAGCCTTGGCGTGCTCCTCGCTCTCGATCACCATGAGCGCACCGGACTCGCCGAAGACGAAGCCGTCACGATCCTTGTCGAACGGCCGCGAGGCCGCCTGCGGATCGTCGTTACGTGTGCTCATGGCACGCATCATCGAGAAGGCCGCGATCGGTACCGCGTCGATGTGTCCCTCGACCCCACCCGTGACCATGATGTCCGCGTCGCCCATGACGATCATCCGCCATGCGTGAGCGATCGCTTCCGATCCCGACGAGCATGCCGACACCGGTGTGATGACACCGGCGCGTGCACCCAGGTCGAGCCCCACGACAGCCGACGGTCCGTTCGGCATGATCATCTGCACGGCGAGCGGGGACACCTTGCGGTACCCGCCCTCGCGCATCTTCTTGTCGGCGTCGAGCAGTGCGTCTCCGCCGCCCAGGCCGGTGCCGATAGAGACGCCGAACCGCTCCGAGTCGACCTCGGGGCTGCCGGCGTTCTTCCACACCTCCTTGCCCAGGACGTATGCCATCTGCTCGACGTAGCTCATGCGTCGTTGCTCGACGCGAGAGAGAAGAGTCGATGGATTGACGGCCAGATGGCCGCCGATGCGAACCGGAAGGTCGAACTCGGTGACGAAATCGTCCTCGAGCACGTCGATGCCGCTCTCCCCGTTCAGCAGTCCCTTCCACGTCGCGTCGACGTCACCGGCGATGGAGGTGGTCACCGCCAGGCTGGTCACGACGACGTTGCGGAAGCCCCCGTTGGCTGTGCTGGGCGTGGTCACGGTCGTGCTCACTCGCCTGCGGAGTCGCTCTGGTTGTCGAGCTTCGCCTTGATGGCCTCGGCGGCCTCGGGGTTCTCGGCTTCGAGCTTCTGGATGTAGTTCACGGCGTCGCCGACGGTGCGGAGGCTGGCAAGATCCTCGTCGGGGATCTTGACGCCGTACTTGTCCTCGGTCTGCACTGCGATCTCGACCATGGAGAGGGAGTCGATGTCCAGGTCGTCGACGAACGACTTCTCGACGGTCACCTCGGACGGCTCGATGCCGGTGACCTCTTCGATGATCTCGGCGAGTCCGGCGATGAGTTCTTCCTGCGTGGCCACGGAGTGGCTCCCTTCGTGTAAGGAACTGTGCACACGGCGCGACTGTGCGCCGGTGCGGATGCTGTCTCGACGAACGCTCGTTCTCGAGTCGGGCCGGCTACGTACCGGCCCCGCTCACCTCACGACGTGCGGTGAGCGATGCGCATCCCCGGCCCGGTCCGTGACGGACCGGCGGGGTTGCGCGCAGTAACCTAACCGACCGATACCGGGGCGGTGAGGCCGGAGACGTCCTCCGGAGTCTTGAGGGCGACCGTCGGGGTGCCGCGCATCTCGCGCTTGGCGATCCCGACGAGGGTGCCGGCCGGCGGGAGCTCGACGATCGAGGCGACCTCGGCCGCGCGCAGCGTCGCTGTGCACAGATCCCACCGGACGGGCCGGGTGACCTGGCCGGCGAGCTTGGCCAGTGCGTCCGCGCCGGAGGTGATCTCGCGGCCGTCGAGGTTGGAGAGCAGGCGACGCGTCGGATCGGACGGCGTGATGGAGGCAGCTGCGGCGACCACGGCGTCCTGCGCGGGTGCCATGAAGCGCGTGTGGAACGCGCCGGCGACGGGCAGCGGGCGAATGCGTGCCTTCTCGGGCGGGTTCGCGGCGAGCTCGGCGAGGTCGGTGAGGAGACCGGCGGCCACGATCTGGCCGGCGGCGTTCCGGTTGGCGGCCTCGAGGCCGAGCTCGGTCAGACGCTCGAGGACCGCGTCCTCGTCGCCACCGAGTACGGCGGACATGCCGGTCGGAGCCAGTGCGCAGGCCTTGGCCATCTCGGCGCCGCGGATCGCGGCGAGAGCGACGGCGTCGTCGGCGGAGATGACGCCCGCGACGGCGGCTGCGGCGAGTTCACCGACGGAGTGGCCGGCGACGACCATGTTCTCCGGCAGTCCGTGCGTCCGCTCGATCTCCTCGAAAGCGAGGAGCGCAGCGGCCACGACGAGCGGCTGGGTCACGGCGGTGTCGGTGATCTCCTCCGCCGTGGCGGTGGTTCCGAGCCGCGTCAGGTCGAGGCCCGACGCCTGCGACCAGAGGGCGAGACGATCCGCGGCCCCGGGGAGTCCGAGCCACGGCACGAGCATGCCGGGTGTCTGAGAGCCCTGTCCGGGCGAAAGCACTGCAATCACGGAACTAAGAAAACACTGTGAAGGCCGTTTCAGGAGATGTTCTACGCGATGAACCTTGTCGGTCGTATTTGTCAGAACCCTACAAACGCCCTGCAGGATGGGTCGCATCGTTCCTGGCGCAAGATCCGTTACTGTATGAGATTCCCAAATGTTCCGGCTGTGACTGTTGTTATCGGTGATGGGCTTTCGTTATGGGATTGCGACAGGCGACCCACTGTTGCCGCGATTCTCAGGACGTACGCATCACGGGCATTGGTCGGATCCCGACCAGTCACCTCCGCGATTCGCTTGAGCCGATATCGCACAGTATTTGGATGAACAAACAGTGACCTGGCACACGTCTCGACCGCTCCGCCGCAATCGAGATACGCATCGAGCGTGTCCGAGAGTGCCGATCCGGCAGCCTGGAGCGGCTGGACGATGAGCTCGTTGAGCGACGTGACCGCCGCCTGATCGCCCAGCAACGCTCGTTCCGGCAGTAGTTCACCCGCGTGCACCGGCCGCGGTGCTCCCCGCCATCCGACCACCGCCTGCATCCCCGCGAACGCCTCCACGGCACTCGAGTGCGCGGCGCCGAGGGTGCGGGTCGTCGGGCCGATGACCACCGGGGTGTCGGAGAAGTTGCGCATGAGGTCGTCGAGGAAGGCGGCACTGGTCGGGTCGCCGGAGAGATGACCGGAGACCACCATGACCAGACGCGTGCCCTGCACCACGGCGAGCGCGGCGCGATGGTGGCGCTGCGCCACCGTGTGCACGGTCCCGACGACGGAGACGCCCTGATCCGGTGGAGGCGATCCGACGAGCACGGTGGCCGGCGCGGTCGCGTCCCAGTTGAGGGTCGCGGCGCGCGAGAGCATGTCCGAGCCCGTGTCGCCGCGGACGACGGCGTCCACCACGAGGGCCTCGAGCCGGGTGTCCCACGCGCCACGCGACTCGGCCGCGCTCGCGTACACCGACGCGGCGGCGAATCCCAGCTCGCGCCCGTAGCGCAGCACTGCTTCCGTGAGCGCGACGAGTTGCTGATCGTTGCGCGCCAGGGCCGGGAGCCACTGCTCGAAGAACTCCATGGCGACCCGGACCATGTCGACGGTCTGCCGCAGAGTCAGGCGCCGCGCCAGATCCTGCGGGATGACCTGGAACGCGTCGAGACTGAAGCGAATGTCGCTGTCGGGGTTCTGCAACCACTCGAGGAAGTTGACGACGGCCGTCTGCACGAGCATCTGCACACTCGCGCGCTGCGACGCATCGAGGTCGCTCACGAACGGCAGCTGATCCTGCATCTGGGTCAGCGCCTCGGTGGAGAGCCTGCTGGAGAACTGCTTCACCCGTCGCAGCAGTGCATCGGGAAGCGGGACTCGTTGTTGTCTCGCGCGGATCGCGCCACCGGGTCGGTGGGCCTCCGCGGCGGCGCGGCGGAGCTCGCGGCGTTCCCGGACACGCTCCGATTCCCCCTCCGGCGAACCGTCGGGGGAATCGGGAGCGATGTCGGCCATGGCCACGAACTTACGCGGCGTGCCTGGTGCAACTGTCAGGCGACGCCCGGATCGGCCGTGGAGATCGGAGCGGCCAGGACGTCGTCGATCTGGTAGCGCTCGGCTGCCTCGACGGCCTTGTCCTTGTCCACCTCACCCGAGCGGGCGAGCGCGGACAGCACGGCGACGACGATCGACTCCGCGTCGACGTTGAAGTGCCGCCGTGCCGCGGTGCGGGTGTCGGAGAAGCCGAACCCGTCGGTGCCCAGCGTCGTGTAATGGCCGGGAACCCACTGACGGATCTGATCCGGGACAGCACGCATCCAGTCCGACGCGGCGACGAAGGGTCCCTCCGCCTCCTGCAGCTTGCTGGTGACGTACGGGACGCGCGGCTCGTCGCCGGGGTTGCGCAGGGCCTCGGTCTCGGCGTCGACACCGTCGCGGCGGAGTTCGCCCCAGCTGGTCACCGACCAGACGTCCGCGGACACGCCGTAGTCCTCGGCGAGGAGTTCCTGCGCACGCAGCCCGGACGGCATGCCCACACCGGAGACCAGGATCTGTGCCTTCGGGCCGTCGGCCTTGCCCTTCTGGAACAGATAGATGCCCTTCAGCAGACCCTCGACGTCGAGGTTCTCGGGCTCCGCCGGCTGGCGGTACGGCTCGTTGTACAGAGTGATGTAGTAGAAGATGTTCTCTCCACCGAATCCCTCCACACCCTCGGTGCCGCCGTACATCCGGCGCAGACCGTCCTTGATGATGTGCGCGATCTCGAACGAGAACGCCGGGTCGTACGCGACGGCCGCCGGGTTGGTCGCCGCGAGCAACAGCGAGTGTCCGTCGGCGTGCTGCAGGCCCTCACCGGTGAGGGTGGTGCGGCCGGCGGTGGCGCCGAGCACGAAGCCGCGGGCCATCTGGTCGGCAGCGGCCCAGAGGCCGTCGCCGGTCCGCTGGAAACCGAACATCGAGTAGAAGATGTACAGCGGGATCATCGGTTCGCCGTGAGTGGCGTACGACGTGCCGACGGCCGTGAAGGACGACGTCGAGCCGGCCTCGTTGATGCCCTCGTGCAGGATCTGGCCGGTGACGTTCTCCTTGTAGGCGAGCATCAGTTCCGAGTCGACCGAGGTGTAGAGCTGGCCGTTGCGGTTGTAGATCTTGAGCGACGGGAACCACGAGTCCATACCGAAGGTGCGGGCCTCGTCGGGGATGATCGGCACGACGCGATGGCCGATCTCCTTGTCGCGAAGAAGTTCCTTCATGACGCGGACGAGCGCCATGGTCGTCGCGACCTCCTGCTTGCCGGAACCCTTCATGATCGACTTGTAGGTCGAGTCGGGCGGCATGGGCAGCGGCTTCGCCGACGTGCGACGCTCCGGGACGTATCCGCCCAGGGCCTTGCGGCGATCGAGCATGTACTGGATCTCGGGGGAGTCCTCGCCCGGGTGGTAGTACGGGGGCAGGTACGGATCCTTCTCGAGCTCCTCGTCGGAGATCGGGATGTGCTGGATGTCGCGGAACGCCTTCAGGTCGTCCAGCGTCAGTTTCTTCATCTGGTGGGTCGCGTTGCGGCCCTCGAAGTGCTTGCCCAGCGTGTAGCCCTTGATGGTGTGCGCCAGGATCACCGTCGGCTGGCCCTTGTGCTCCATCGCGGCGGCGTACGCGGCGTGGACCTTGCGGTAGTCGTGGCCACCGCGCTTGAGGTTCCAGATCTCGGCGTCGCTCAGATCCTTGACCAGTTCCTTGGTCCGCGGATCGCGCCCGAAGAAGTTGTCGCGGACGTAACTGCCGTCGTTGGCCTTGTACGTCTGGAAGTCACCGTCGGGAGTGGTGTTCATCAGGTTCACCAGCGCGCCGTCGCGGTCCTTGTGCAGGAGCGTGTCCCACTCGCGGCCCCACACGACCTTGATGACGTTCCAGCCGGCGCCGCGGAAGAACGACTCCAGTTCCTGGATGATCTTGCCGTTGCCGCGCACCGGGCCGTCGAGGCGCTGCAGGTTGCAGTTGACGACGAAGGTCAGGTTGTCCAGACCCTCGGTGGCCGCCACGTGAGCGAGGCCTCGCGACTCCGGCTCGTCCATCTCGCCGTCGCCGAGGAACGCCCACACGTGCTGATCGGTGGTGTCCTTGATGCCGCGGTCGGCGAGGTAGTGGTTGAAGCGCGCCTGGTAGATGGCGTTCATCGGGCCGAGGCCCATCGACACCGTCGGGAACTCCCAGAAGTCCTGCATCAGACGCGGGTGCGGGTACGACGGCAGGCCGCCACCCTGATCCGCGTGGCTGTACTCCTGGCGGAAGCCGTCCATGCGTTCGGCCGGAATGCGACCCTCGAGGAACGCGCGGGCGTAGATGCCGGGGGAGGCGTGGCCCTGGATGAAGATGTGGTCACCGCCGCCCGGGTGGTCCTTGCCGCGGAAGAAGTGGTTGAAGCCGACCTCGTACAGAGCAGCGGACGAGGCGTACGTGGAGATGTGGCCACCGACGCCGACGCCGGGGCGCTGCGCGCGGTGCACCATGATGGCGGCGTTCCAGCGGATCCAGGCGCGGTAGCGGCGTTCCATGGACTCGTCGCCGGGGAACCACGGCTCGTTCTCGGTAGGGATGGTGTTGACGTAGTCGGTCGACGTCAGCGCGGGAATGGACACACGCTTCTCACCGGCACGCTCGAGCATGCGCAGCATCAGGTAGCGGGCGCGCTGCGGCCCGGAGCGCTCGAGGAGCTGGTCGAAGGATTCCATCCACTCGTCGGTCTCGTCACTGTCGATGTCCGGAAGGTACGACGCCACCCCCTCTCGGATGACGCGAACACGGCCGTCCGTGCTCGCCTTCCTGGCGACAGCGCCCATCGCGGCGTCTGCCGCGTCGGTGCGCTCTTCCTTCGTCGATTCCGACAACGTGTGTTCTCCTCGATGTGGCGGGAGCATGGTGTGCTCCCGGTCCAGTGCGAGCCGGTCCTGTGACGCCGGCCCGCTGTGCAGCTTCACGGTGATCTGGGTCAATCTCGGGTGATCGAGGTCAATCCTGCCCCATCGGACCCCGCTTGGTGCAGGTGGTTCCCGATTGGGTAAGCGTGAAATCAATGCAACGGAAAAACGCGCAGATCGCCGCGTCGGCTTGCGCCGGGGCGCCCGACCCTGTTCGCTTTGACTACTGCACACTTTGCTGTATCGCCCGGTCGGTCTCGATCGGGTTCACGACTCGAAGGAGGACACGACCGTGGTCGCCGCGGCGGACGCCCAGAACTATGCCCAGAAGCTCGGAGTCACCCGCGACATGGTCGTGCAAGAGTTGGGTTGGGACGAGGACACCGACGACGACTTGCGGGCCGACGTCGAGGAGATGATCGGCGGCGAGACCGTCGACGAGGATTCCGACGAGGTGGTCGACGTCGTGCTGCTGTGGTGGCGCGACGGGGACGGAGACCTGGTCGACGCCCTCATGGACGCCATCACCCCCCTCTCCGACGACGGTTTCGTGTGGGTCCTCACTCCCAAGACAGGCCAGTCCGGCCATGTCGAGCCCAGCGAGATCGCCGAGTCCGCACCCACCGCGGGCCTCACCCAGACCTCCACCACGAACCTCGGTGCGTGGATAGGCAGTCGGCTGGTGCAGCCCAAGGCTCAGCCCACGAAGCGCTGATGACGCTCGAGGTGGGAGTCGAGGCTCCCGACTTCACGTTGAAGGACCAGAACAACCAGCCCGTCACGCTGTCGGACTATCGCGGCACCAAGAACGTGCTGCTGATCTTCTTCCCGCTCGCGTTCACCGGCACGTGCCAGGGTGAACTCTGCCGGGTGCGCGACGAGCTGCCGAAGTTCGAGAACGACGACACCGCGGTGCTCGCCGTCTCGGTCGGTCCGCCTCCCACGCACAAGATCTGGTCCGCCGAGCAGGGATACACGTTCCCGCTCCTGTCGGACTTCTGGCCGCACGGCGCCGTGGCGCAGCAGTACGGCGTGTTCAACGAGGACCTCGGGTTCGCCAACCGCGGAACCTTCCTCATCGACACGTCCGGAGTGGTGCGGTTCGCCGAGATGATGGGTCCGGGCGAGGCCCGTGACCAGGGGGCTTGGGAGAAGGCCCTCGCCACGCTAGATTCTTGAGCGCGTTCCCCGGCTCGGTCGGGGAACGACGGGGCGTATAGCTCAGCGGTAGAGCTCTGGTTTTACACACCAGCGGTCGGGGGTTCGAACCCCTCTGCGCCCACATCATGGACATGCGGCCCAACTGCGAACGGTGCGACGTGGATCTGCCCCCGTCGTCCGTCGACGCGTGGATCTGCACGTACGACTGCACCTTCTGTACCGCCTGCGTCGATCGACTGTCGAACGTGTGCCCCAACTGCGGTGGCGGCTTCACCCCTCGCCCCGTACGCCCGGCCCGCGAATGGCGGCCCGGCCTGTCGGTCGCCCTGCGTCCCGGTTCCACGGTGCGAGTGCACACCCCGTACAGCGAGGCTGAGTTGGACGAGTTCGTGTCGCGAGTGAAGGACGTGCCGCCGGCTGAGCGTTGAGCGGGGCCGGCGCCGCGGTCGCGCCGGGCGCTGCGCGCGGCGGTCTGCGCAGGTTGCAGAGTGCGCTCACCACCGGGCGGTGCGCGCGGGGGAGCGCGACGGGGCGGCGCCGACCGGTCAGAACACCTGTCGGTACAGCTCCTCGATCTGCTGGGCGGTGGGGACCACCGGGTTGTTGTTCGGCGAGCCCGAGGCAAGTGCCTGCTCCGCCATCAACGGGACGAGCTTCTCCCACTTGTCCGCATCGAGACCGTGCGCGCTCGGGGATGGCACTTCGACTGTTGCGCAGAGGTTCTCGATGTAGGTGACCAGTGCAGCCGAGGCCACGTCGTCGCTGTCACCCTCATGTGCGGCGCCGAGTTGCCGCGCGCACTCCGCATACCGCTCCAGGGCGCCGGGGATGGAGAACGCGGTGACGGCGGGCAGCAGCATCGCGTTCGACAAGCCGTGTGCGACATGAAAGTGGCCACCGATGGGTCGGCTCATGCCGTGCACCAGACACACGCTGGCGTTGGAGAACGCCATCCCGGCCTGGGTGGACGCGGCCATCATCGCGGCGCGCGCTTCGGCATCGTCCCCGTCGGTGTACGCGCGTACGAGGAACCGTCCGATGGTGCGCATGGCGTTGAGGGCCAACGCATCGGAGATCGGGTTCGCCTTCTTGCTGACGTACGCCTCGATGGCGTGGGTCAACGCGTCGACACCGGTGTCCGCGGTGAGGCGTGGCGGCATGGACATCGTGAGTTCGGGGTCGACGACGGAGGCGATGGGGAGGAAGGACAGGCCGGGGCACAGCATCTTCTCGTCCGACTCGCTGTCGGTGATGACGGTGAACTGCGTTGCTTCCGAACCGCTTCCGGCCGTGGTCGGGATGGCGATGATGGGCAGCGCCGGTCCGGTGTACGGGCCGGGTGCCTTGTAGTCGCGCATGACGCCGCCGCCCTTGCTCAGCACCGACAGTGCCTTCGCGGTGTCCATGGGGCTCCCGCCGCCGAAGCCGATGACGGCGTCCGCGTCGTGCGCTGCGACGGCGGCGACCCCGGCGGTGAGGGAGTCGGTGGTGGGGTCGGGAACCGTCTCGGCGAACAGCGCGCCGGTCTTGCCGGCGGCCGCGATGATGCCCATGACGCGGTCCGCTGCACCCGTGCTGACCATGAACTTGTCGGTCACGAGGAGGGGGCGCTCGACTCCGAGGTCGTCGAGTACCTGGCCGAGGTCCTCGACGGCGCCGGGTCCCATACGCAGGAAGCGGGGAAAGGAAATGGATGTCGACATCGTCGTCGTGCTCCTTCTCGTGGTCGGGCGTGCGTGAAGCGGAAATGCCGATGCCGCACCGCCTCCCGAACTGCGGAGAGACGATGCGGCGCGGCGTGGACCTGACTAGTCGTTCTCGGGGAATCCGAGGTTGATGCCGCCGTGGCTCGGGTCGAGCCAGCGGGAGGTGACGGCCTTGGCGCGGGTGAAGAAGTGCACGCCCTCGGTGCCGTGGGCGTGGGTGTCGCCGAAGAGGCTGTTCTTCCAGCCACCGAAGCTGTAGTAGGCCATGGGAACCGGGATCGGCACGTTGATGCCGATCATGCCGACCTCGACCTCGTTCTGGAAGCGTCGAGCGGCGCCACCGTCGTTGGTGAAGATGGCGGTGCCGTTGCCGTAGGGGTTGTCGTTGATGAGCTGCAGTGCCTCGTCGTACGTGTCGACGCGGACCACGGAGAGGACGGGTCCGAAGATCTCGTCGGTGTAGATGCTCATCTCGGGGGTGACGTGGTCGATGAGGGTGGGTCCGAGCCAGAAGCCCTCGTCTCCGCCGTCGGCCTTCACGGTGCGGCCGTCGACGACGATGGTGGCGCCGGACTCCTCGCCCGCGTCGACGTAGGAGGCGACCTTGTCGCGGTGCGCCTTGGTCACCAGCGGGCCCATGTCTGCGCCGCGGGTGCCGTCGCCGGTCTTGAGCGGGGTGGTGCGCTCGGCGATCTTGGCGACCAGCTCGTCTGCGATGTCGCCGACCGCGACGAGGGCGGAGATGGCCATGCAGCGCTCACCGGCGGAGCCGAAGCCGGCGTTGACCATGGCGTCGGCGGCGAGGTCGAGGTCGGCATCGGGGAGCACGATGGCGTGGTTCTTGGCGCCGCCGAGGGCCTGGACGCGCTTGCCGTGCGAGGTGCCCGTGGCGTAGACGTACTGCGCGATGGGGGTGGAGCCGACGAAGCTGATGGACTTGATGTTGCGGTTCTCGAGCAGCTCGTCGACGGCCGTCTTGTCACCCTGGAGAACGTTGAACACGCCGTCGGGCAGGCCCGCTTCCTTCCACAGCTCGGCGATCCAGATGCTCGCCGTCGGGTCTTTCTCGGACGGCTTGAGCACGACGGTGTTGCCGGCGGCGATGGCGATGGGGAAGAACCACATCGGCACCATGGCCGGGAAGTTGAACGGGCTGATGATGCCGACGGGTCCGAGCGGCTGGCGCAGGGAGAAGACGTCGACTCCGGTGGAGGCGTTCTCGGTGAAGCCGCCCTTGAGCAGATGCGGGATACCGCAGGCGAATTCGACGACTTCCTGGCCGCGGCTGATCTCGCCGAGCGCGTCGGAGAGGACCTTGCCGTGCTCGGCGGTGATGATCTCGGCGAGTTCGCCCTTCTTCGCGTTGAGCAGCTCGCGGAAGTTGAAGAGGATCGCGGTGCGCTTGGACAGCGAGGTGTCGCGCCAGGCGGGGAAGGCGGCGGTGGCCGAGTCGATGACGACGCGGGCATCCTCGACGGTGGCGAGAGCGAGCTCGCCGGTGACCTGACCGGTGGCCGGGTTGGTGACGGGGGAGGTCTTGTCGGAGGTGCCGGCGAACGGCTTGCCGTCCACCCAGTGCGTGATCGTGTTCACGGATATTCCTTCGGTCGAGTGCTGGCCTGTGATCTGAGTCTCCCTAGCAGAATTGCGTCTGTCAAAGGCCAAAGGCGCACTCGCGCGTGCAGATCTGCACGTGGTGGGTACGCTCGCGGCATGTTCTCCGCCGATCACCTCCGCTTTTTCCTGGAGGTCTCGCGCCACGGGCGCCTCAACGACGCCTCGCGAGTGCTGGGTGTCGACCACACGACGGTGGGCCGCCGCATCACCAGTCTGGAGAAGGCGGCGGGCCATCGACTCTTCGATCGCACGCCGTCGGGCTGGCGGCTGACGGAGGCGGGGCGACGCCTCGTGGGCTACGCGGAGACGGTGGAGTCGACGCTGATCGCGGCGTTCGAGGACCAGACGACGTCCGTGGGATCGCTGACCGGCTCCGTGCGGATCGCCGCCCCGGACGGTTTCGGTGCCTTCGTGCTCACGCCGCAGCTGACGCGGCTGCGCCGGGACCACCCCCGACTCGACGTCGAGCTGGTCACCGCCACGGAGCACGACGCGCTGAGCACCCGCGGCTTCGACGTCGCCGTGAGCCTGGAGCGGCCGTCGCCGCGATTCATGTCATCGCGGAAGCTGGCGTCGTACGAGCTCAGGCTGTACGCGTCGCCGTCCTACCTCCGCGCCGCGCCCGCACTGGAGAGCCTCGACGACCTGCGTCGGCACGTCCTGATCTGGTACGTCGACGCGCTGTTGGACGTGGTGCCGCTGCGCATCCTCGACGCCATGCACCTCGACGGTCGACCGCAGTTCCAGACCAACAACATCACCGGGCACTGGCTCGCGGCCCGCCACGGGCTCGGGATCGCACCGTTGCCCAACTACATCGGCGAACCGGACGACCAGCTGGTCTGTGTGTTGCCCGACGAGTTCGCCGTGCGCCGCGACTACTGGACCGCGATGCCTCGCGACCTCACGCGACTGGCGCGGGTGAAGGCCGTCGACGAACTACTGCGATCGATCGTCGCCGACGACGTGCACCTGCTGGCACCGGATGCGGACGATCAGTGAGCCCGTCGCGGTAGTGCGAAGACCAGGACGAACGCGAGCACGGCGAACCCGGCGCTGACTCCCATGGCGTGCGCCGCGCTGTCGGTGAACGCCGTCGCGACGGCGTCCTCACCGGGGCCCATGACGTTCAGCGAGCCGAAGAGGACGCTGCCGATGATGGCGATGCCGATCGCGCTGCCGACCCGCTGCATCGTCGAGATGACACCGCTGGCGGCGCCCGCGTCGGGCCGATCGACCGTCGCGACGATGAACTGCGCATTGGGAGCGATGAAGGCGCCGTTGCCCAGGCCTGCGATGAACAGGGGCAGCAGCAGCTTCCAGTTGGTCAGGGCCGACGCATCGGTGAACAGCAGGACCAACCAGGCCCACACGAGTCCCAGGGTGACGAGGGCCGTGCCGAGCACCAGGACATTGCGGCCGAGACGTTCGGCCAGCCTGTTGGACTGCGACGACGAGATGATGCTGCCGATCGCGAACGGGATCGACACCACGCCCGAGGCGAGGGCCGAGTTGCCGAGACCGGTCTGCCACAGGATCGAGATGGTGAAGAAGATCGACGTGAAGGCAGCGAAGTAGACGAGGGCGAGAATGACCCCGCCGGTGAACGCGGGCCGGGTGAACAGTCGCGGCGGGACCAGGGGGGTGCGGCCGGCACGCGAGTAGCGCACCTCCCACGCGCCGAACAGCCCGATGAGCACGATGCCGGCGCCGAGTGTCACGTACGTCCATGTCGGCCATCCGGTGTCCTGGCCCTCGATGAGGGGGACCAGGATGGCGACGAGACCTGCCGTGACGAGTGCGAGACCCACCCAGTCGATACCGCGCGCGGGGGCGTCGGGGGAGTCGATCTCGGAGCGGGTCGGCAAGATCGTCGCGGCCAGGATCAAGCCGATGAGTCCGAACGGCAGGTTGACCCAGAAGACCAACCGCCATCCGCTCTCGCTGCCGGCGGCCTCGATGATCAGACCGCCGATGATGGGGCCCAGTGCGGACGAGACGCCGATGACGGCGCCCATGATGGCGAAGGCCTTGCCCCGCATCTGCGGCGGGAACAGCAACTGGATGTAGGCGGTGACGGCGGGGACGAAGATGCCGCCCGCGAGTCCCTGCACGATGCGCGCCGCGACGAGCTGCAAATCGTTCTGCGCGAGTCCACACGCGAGGCTGGCCACCGTGAAGAGGGCGAGTCCGGTGAAGAACACCCACTTGTGGCCGATGCGGTCGCCCACCCGACCCGCCGGGATCAGTGCCAGGCCGAACGCGAGCGCGTATCCGGAGATGATCCAGGACAGGGTGGCCTCGGACGCATCGAGGCTGGTGCGGATGGTGGGGAGCGCGACGTTGACGATGGTCGTGTCGAGCAGGGCGATGAACATGCCCGTGAGCAGGACGATCAACGACTGCCAGGCGCGTCGGGAGACCGCGGGGGCCGCGTTGTCGGCCGAGGTGGAAGTGGTGGACACCCGAGAAACCTTTCGCACAGGACAGGAACTGACGACCGTATTCGGTGAAGACGTGAGTCTCGGACCGGTCGTGGCCGCATTCTCTAGAGTTGCGTGCACCACGGAGCGCGGCGCACGGGGTGCAGCGTTCCCCGCGGGACGCGCACGCAATCACCGCTTCGCCGGTGACGGAAGCGAGGGGGATCTTCGATGACACATGCGTTCACGGACGATGCGTTGGGGCGCGACGACGCGGTGGGGCTCGCGCTGCGAGTGCGCAGGCGCGAGGTCTCCGCCGCGGAACTGGCGTCGGCGGCACTGTCGCGCATCGAGAAGATGGCCGAGTTGGACGCGCTGGTGGGGCCACCACTGACGACTCCCGTCGTCGGCGACCAGGCGGGGCCGTTCGCGGGTGTGCCGACGCTGATCAAGGACAACAGCGACGTCCGAGGGCTGCCGACGGGCCAGGGCTCCGAGATCATCCGTGCTCGTCCCGCGGACCGGCACGGTCCCGTGGCCCGCGAGATGCTCTCGCTGGGGTTCGGTGTCATGGCCAAGACGACGCTGCCGGAGTTCGGACTCAGCGCGTCGACCGAGTTCCCGACCCGGCCGCCCACCCGGAACCCCTGGAACACCGAGTACTCGACGGGCGCGTCCTCGGGCGGATCCGCGGCGCTGGTGGCGGCGGGGGCGGTTCCCCTCGCACACGGCAACGACGGCGGCGGCTCGATCCGGATCCCAGCGGCCTGCACGGGGCTCGTGGGCCTCAAGCCGTCGCGCGGCAGGTTCGTGCTGCCGGCGCTGGAGAAGCTGCTGCCCGTCGCGATCGTCTCCGAGGGCGTGCTGACGCGCAGTGTCCGTGACACCGCCGCGTTCTGGGCAGCGGCCGATCACGCGAGTGCACGACGCCTGCGACCGATCGGCACCGTGACGGGCCCGTCGGCGCGGCGACTGCGGGTCGGTGTGATCCGGCAGTCGCCCGCGGGCGGCCCCACCGACGTCGAGACGCTCGCCGCGCTGGACGACGCCGCCGCGCTCCTCGAGCGCCTCGGTCACACGGTGGACGAGATGACCACCGTGCCGATCGACCCACGCTTTCCCGAGGACTTCGTCGAGTACTGGTCGTTCCTCGCCTACGTTCTGCAGAAGACGACGCCGCGTCTCGAGGGCCGCACGGAACGCGACTTCGACACGCTCACCGTGGGACTCGCGGACCGCTTCCGTCGTACGCGGTACCGATTGCCGTCGGTGGTGCGTCGACTGCGCAGGGCCGGTGCCGACTACGCCTCGATGTTCGCGAGCGTCGACCTGGTGCTGTCCCCGGTGCTCGGGCACACCACGCCGCGGCTGGGGCATCTGTCGCCGCACGTGCCGTTCGACGAGTACCTCGAGAGGCTCACGTCCTACGCCGCGTTCACTCCGCTGCACAACGTGGCGGGAGCGCCGGCGATGTCGCTGCCGCTGGGGCGCTCGAGCGCCGGACTGCCGGTGGGGGTCATGTTCTCCGGTGTGCAGGGCGACGAGCGAACGCTGCTCGAGGTGGCCTTCGAGATCGAGGGCGCGGCACCGTGGCGTTCCCTCGCCGACTGACACGAGAACGTCGCCCGTTCTCCGTGTTGCGACCCCCGACGGGCCGGCGGGTGCCTAGTGTTCTGGGACAGGGGGGCGACCCGAGCCCGCTGACAGGCACGAACGTCGGAGGAACACATGTCCGCAGGGCTCGTCGACATCCTGATCCGCATCAGCTACCTGTTCCGCGGCTGGAGCTTCTAGTCAGGCGTTCGGGTTCGCCACGTTCTGCAGTCGCACCTGACCGCGGGCGATCTCCTTACCTGAGTCGGCGCTGGTGATGATCACCTGCCAGAGCTGCTGTACCCGACCCTGTTGCAGCGGGGTGGCGACCACGTCGACCCGCCCCTCGGTCATCGACCGGAGGAAGTCCGTTCCGTTGTGGACGCCGACGGCGAACTGTCCGCGGTCCGAGACCGCCACGCTCGCACCGATACTCGCGGCCGATTCGACGGCCGAGGCGTAGACGCCGCCGTGCACGACGCCCCACGGGGTGTGATGATCGCTCGTCAGATCGATGTGTCCGCGTACCTCGGTGCCGGTGGCCGTGGTGACCTGCAGCCCGGCTGCGGCGGTGAAGACGGTGTCGGCGAAGTTCTGCAGGTCGGTCATGGGGTCTCCTGTGTAGGCGGACCCACAGTCAACCCCAACGAGCTCAGCGTCGGTCGACGTGTCCACCGAACACGATGGAGGCGTCGGCGAGTGCCACGCTCACGGTCGGCGTGCGTCCGTGCAGGTGACCCAACGGACCGTCCGATGCGAACGTCCACGTCGTCGACAGCGCGCGGGTGGTCGCGTAGATCGTGTTGCGGGACACGACGGTGCGACCGCCGAGGTGCTGTGCGGTGGTGAGCGGAATGCGCGGCGTGCCCGGTGTGAGTCGGCGCCCGACCCGCGCGTCGAGCGCCGCGACGGGGGCACCGTCGAACGTCATCGACGCGGTGACACGCGGCCCGCTCGTCTCGCGGCGGAATTCGCCCAGATGCTTCGGTATGGACCACAGTTCGCGCCCACCGGTGCGGGACTGCGGACTGTCGACCCAGATGTGCGGGATGGTGGCCATGACGGTGAGGCCGCGCCGGACGAGTACCGAGCCGATCAACTCGTCGTAGGACAGGACGCCGCCCGAGGTATAGCGCACGAAGGCCGCGGAGACGACAGCGTGCCCGCCGACCGTCACCAGCCGGGCATCGGCGTCGGACACGGCGGACACCACGTCCTTCGGGAGCTCGTGGACGGGAACGCGGTAGACCGACACCAGCAGGGTGCCGCCGAGGTACCAGGGCTCCGGCGGATACAGCTCGCCGTCCGCGCCGGTGTGCCAGTCCTGCGTCCTCGTCGACTCCGTCATGCGCACAGGGTAGCCGAATACGTGGACGTCCGACTATCTGACCGTGACGCGGCGGATAGGATCGCAGACGATGATCACCGCACCCGCCGTCGGAATCGTGTCCGGATACCTCGCCGACCTGATGCTGGGGGATCCACGACGCCGTCATCCCGTGGCCGCCTTCGGATCTCTCGCCGCCGCCCTCGAGACGCGGACGTACCGGGACGACCGACTCGCCGGAACCGTCCACACCGCACTGCTCGTCGGTGGAGCCATCGGCGCGACGGCCGCGGCGGATCGACTCGTGCGCGATCACCCGGTTCCGCGTGCAGCGCTGACGGCCGCCGCGGTCTGGGCGTGTCTCGGCGGAACGACGCTGGCCCGCACGGGTCTCGCGCTGGCCGACGCCCTGGACGCCAACGATCTTCCGGCCGCGCGGGCGATTCTGCCGTCGCTCTGCGGGCGTGATCCCGCTCTGCTGGACGACGCGGGCGCGGCGCGGGCGGCGCTCGAATCGGTGGCCGAGAACACGTCGGACGCGACGACGGGCGTGCTCTTCTGGGCCGCGGTGGCAGGGGCTCCCGGCGCCGTCGGCTACCGCGCCGTCAACACCCTCGACGCGATGATCGGCTACCACTCGCCGCGCTACGAACGGTTCGGATGGTGTGCCGCCCGGCTCGACGACGTGGTCAACCTGATCCCCGCCCGACTCACCGGACTCCTCACGGCAGCATCGGCGCCGACGGTGGGTGGGACGCCGCGGGACGCCCTGGCCGCGTGGCGCGCGAGCGCGTCCGACCATCCGAGCCCGAATGCCGGAGTGACCGAGTCGACCGCCGCGGGCGCCCTCGGAGTACGGCTCGGCGGCGAGACGGCCTACGCGCACGGTGTCGAACAGCGGCCCGTCCTGGGCCGGGGAAGCGTCCCCACGACGAACGATCTGCGGCGTGCGGTGCGCCTGTCGGCCGCGGTGCAGGCGAGCGCCGCGGCGGTGTCAGCGCTTCTTGCCGTAGCGATCGGTCAGCAGCGTCGTCGACTCGGCCGCGGGCGCCGACTTCCTTCGTAGGCCTCGCCGCGGCTTCAGCAGCGCGTCCAGTCCGTCGTCGTACTCGTCGGGAGCGGCGGTGGGCTCGAGATCGTCGCTCGGTTCGAGATCGTCACTCGACTCGGCGTTGCCACGCCGCCGTTCCTTGATCTCGGCGCGCACGAAGTACGCCAGACCCAGCGGAGCCATGATGCCGAACGCCAGCCACTGCAACCCGTAGGACAGGTAAGGCCCGGCGTCGAGCTGCGGCAGCGCGAGAACACCGAGACCGCCGGGCTGCGCGTCGGCGAGCTGCACGTACCCGTCGACCGGATCGGTGCCGGTCAACTCACCGACCTGGGCGGGCGTGATCGTGTAGACCTGCGGGACCCCGGGACCGGCGACGGCGGGCTTGTCCGGAACCGACGGTTCCGAGACGCGCAGGCGGCCCTCCAGCGTGACGGTGCCGGCCGGCGGGGGATCGAAGGTCGGGACGTCGATACCCGTGGTGGGCAGCACGTAGCCGCGGTTCACCAGGATCGTGGGCCCGGCGTCGGTGACGAACGGGGTGAGGACCTCGAAGGCCGGGGTGTCGTCGACGCTGCGCAGGCGGACCACCACATCGCTGTCGGCGTCGTACGTCCCGGTGACCACGACCCGTCGCCAGTCGTCCTCGGGGGCGACGACCTGCTCGGTCAACAGGTCGGCAGCATCGACCGGTTCCGCGTCGAAGGAGCGGCTGATCTGCTCGTTCCGCGCCGACGTGGTGGTGTTCTTGCCCAGTTGCCAGGGCGCGAGAACGGAGAAGCAGAGGTACGCGAAGAGGATGACGACAGCCGCGAGTGCCAACCACCCGGGACGGAGAAGGAACGACAGTCGGCGCACGACTACACAGCGTAGTCGTCGCGTCGGGACGGGGGTGTCAGTGCTGCGTGAGGGCCTCGAGTAGACCGGGGACGGCCGCCTCGATCTGCTCGCGCACCGTCCGGAAGTCGCCGTCGTCGCCATAGTACGGATCGGCCACCGAGTCGGAATCGGCGTCCGGGTCGAACGAGCGCAGCAGTGCCAGCCGGTCCGCGGGGACGCCGAGGCGACGGAGGTCGCGCTCGTGAGTTCGATCCAGCGCGACGACGAGGTCCGCACCCAGGATCTCGGCATCGACGGTGCGGGCGCGATGGGCCGACGGGTAGCCGTGCGACTCCAGCTCGGCAGCGGCGCGCGGGTCTGCGGCGTCGCCGACGTGCCAGTCGCCCGTGCCGGCGCTGGTGACGCGCACCCGGTCGTCCATCCCGGCATCCGCGAGGGCCTGCGTCACGATCTTCTCGGCCATCGGCGACCGACAGATGTTGCCCGTGCAGACGAAGGTCACGTGCACCGTCATGCCGCGTCCGTCGTGAGCGAGGAGAGCAACGTGGTGAGTTCCGCCGCCGATCCGACGGACCACGAGGCCGCGTCGTGCTCGGACTCGAATCCGTATCCCCACCGGACCAGGACGACGGGGATGCCCCAGTGCCCGGCGCCGAACACGTCGTGGTCGCGGTCGCCGACCATCACCACCGACGCGGTACCGCCCTCGGCCGTGGACCGAGCCGGGCGCCCCACCTGCTCGAGTGCGCGCGCGACGACGTCCGCCTTGGACCGGCGGCTGCCGTCGTCGCTGGCGCCCGCGATGAAGAGGAAGTAGTCGGCCAGGCCGAAGTGTTCGAGAATGCGCCGTGCGAATCGTTCGTTCTTCGACGTCGCGACCGCCATCGGGACACCGGCGGCCACGAGCGCGTCCAGCACGTCGACGATGCCCTCGTACACGCGGTTCTCGGACCAGCCGCGGCTGTCGTAGTACTCCGTGTAGGCGGTGCGGGCGCGCTCGACCCTGTCCTCGTCGAGACCGAGGGACCGGAACGTGTCGATCATCGGCGGACCGATGACGTGCGCCCGGACGTCGTCGCCGGGCGGCGGGCTCCCCACCGTCGCGAGCGCGTGATCGAAACCGGCGAGGATGCCGGGTGCGGAATCGGTGAGGGTGCCGTCGAGGTCGAAGAGGACGAGGTCGACGGCTGTGGTGGACATGGGGGTCAGTATATGGAGCGCCTACAGTCACCCGAGTGACAGGCGACGCCCGTATCGATCCGCTGCTTCGCCACCACGGCGACGTGGAGGTCGAGGCGGGCATGCTCGACTTCGCGGTGAACGTTCGTGGGTCCCGGCCCCCCGAGTGGTTGCGGCGCAAACTGATCGAGGCCGTCGACCGACTCGCGGCGTATCCGTCCGAGGCCGAGGACCGGCGGGTTCGCGACCGAGTGGCGTTGCGCCACGGTCGATCTCCGGACGAGGTGCTGTTGCTCGCCGGAGCGGCCGAAGGATTCGCGATGCTGCCCCGGCTGCGCCCGCGCCTCGCCGCGGTCGTCCACCCGTCCTTCACCGAGCCGGAGTTCGCCCTGCGCAGTGCCGACGTCCCGGTGCATCGGGTCGTCCTGCCCGCGCCGTACCGGCTCGTCGACGCCGCCGTTCCGCACGACGCCGACATGGTGGTGCTGGGCAATCCCACCAACCCGACGTCCATCGGCCATCCCCGCGCGGACGTGCTCGCACTCCGGGCGGAGGGACGCGTGCTCGTCGTGGACGAGGCATTCGCCGACACCGTGCCCGGCGAGCCCGAGTCCCTGGCGTCGCAGTCTCGTCCCGACGTGGTGGTGCTGCGCAGCCTCACCAAGTCGTTCGCCCTCGCGGGGCTGCGGTGCGGGTACGCGCTCGGAGCGCCGGACGTCCTCGCCACACTGAACCGGGGCCGACCCCACTGGCCGCTGGGCACCCTGCAGCTGGCCGCGATCGAGGCGTGCTGCGAACCCGACGCCGTCGCGTCCGTGGACGCCGACGCGCTCGTGCTCGCCCGCGAGCGGCAGTACCTCGTCGAACGGCTCCGCGTACTCGGGGTGGAGGTGACGGCACCGGCGACGGCGTCGTTCGTGCTCGTCCGCGCGGAGAACGGCGCAGCGATCCGGGCCGCGTTGCGGGACCGCGGCGTCGCGGTCCGCCGAGGCGACACCTTTCCCGGCCTCGGCCCGGATCACCTGCGGATCGCGGTGCGGGGCGCGGACTCCGTCGACCGACTCGCCGACGCGTGGGGTGACGTGGTGCGCGAGATGGGCACACCTAGGGTCGAGTGATGGCATCGACGGGAACCGCAGCGCCCACCCTGGCCGAGATCATCGACGTGCTCGACGCGGCGTACCCGCCCCGGCTCGCCGAGAGCTGGGACTCGGTCGGTCTGGTGTGCGGCGATCCCGCGAACTCCGTGACCACCGTGATGTTCGCCGTCGACGCCACGGCCGCCGTCGTGGACGAGGCGATCACCGCCGGTGCCGATCTGCTCGTGGTGCACCACCCACTGCTGCTGCGCGGTGTGGACACGGTCGGTGCCCACACGCCCAAGGGCGCGTTGGTCCATCGCCTGATCACGGCGGGGTGCGCTCTGTTCACCGCCCACACCAACGCGGACTCGGCGCAGCCCGGGGTGTCAGACGCGCTGGCGACACTGCTGGGCCTCACCGATCTGCGCCCCCTCGACGAGAAGTCGGACGGGGGCCTCGACAAGTGGGGTGTGTACGTCCCGGTGGCCGACGCCCCCGCTGTGCGGCAGGCCATGTTCGACGCGGGCGGCGGGTCGATCGGCGACTACCGCGAGTGCAGCTGGAGCGTCGTGGGCGACGGCCAGTTCCGTCCCGTCGACGACGCGCGGCCGGCGATCGGCACCGTCGGCACCGTCGAGTCGGTCGAGGAACGGCGTGTCGAGATGGTCGCTCCGCGCTCTGCACGCCCGGCCGTTCTCACCGCGCTGCGCTCGGCGCACCCCTACGAGGAAGTGGCGTTCGACGTCGTCGAGACGGCCGGGTTGCCGACCGACTGCGGGCTGGGCCGGATCGGGACGCTGGCCGAGCCGATGTCGTTGCGCGCCTTCGCCGACCGCGTCGGCAGCCGGCTCCCGTCCACTGCCTGGGGAGTGCGCGCCGCCGGCGATCCGGACGCGACGATCCGGCGGGTGGCTGTGTGCGGTGGATCCGGGGACTCGATGCTCGGCGCCGTCACCGCAGCGGGTGTCGACGCCTACGTGACCTCCGACCTGCGACACCACGTGGCGGACGAACACCTGCGGGCCGGCGGACCCGCGCTGATCGACGTCGCGCACTGGGCGGGGGAGTTCCCGTGGTGCGCCCAGGCGCGCGACCTGCTGGACAGCGCGTTCGGTGATCGCGACGGCTGGACCACCCGGACACTGACGATCAGAACGGATCCGTGGAGCATCGGCGTCCGTCCCCCGCAGGACTAGTACCGTGACACGCGTGAACGTCGACCCGAAGATCCAGCTCTCCCTCCTCGACCTGGCCGCCATGGACACCGAACTGGCCCAGCTCGCACACCGTCGACGCACTCTTCCCGAGCAGGTCGAGCTCGATGCACTCGAACGCGAGCGGATCGACCGCAAGGACGCAGCCGTGGGCGTGCAGATCTCGCTCGACGATCTGGACCGGGACATTCGCAAGCTCGAGGGCGAGGTCGACGCCGTGCGCCGCCGCGAGGAGAAGGACCGCGCTGCGCTGGCCTCCGGCGCGGCTCCCGCGAAGCAGCTCAGCGAACTCCAGCACGAGCTGGGCAGCCTCGAGCGCCGCCGCGGCATCCTCGAGGACGAGTTGCTCGAGGTCATGGAGCAGCGCGAGGCGTCGCAGAGCGACTACGAGCACGCCGGTGCCAATCTGACACAGGTCGAGGACACGATCGTCGACGCCACCCGTCGACGCGACGACGCGCTCGCCGACGTCGAGAACGCCGAGCGCACTCGGTCGGCGCAGCGCGAGGAGCTCGCCGCGCAGCTGCCCGCCGAGGTGTCCGCGATGTACGAGAAGCAGCGTGAGAGGTCGGGCATCGGTGCCGCCCTGCTGCGTGGTCGGCGCTGCGGTGCGTGCCGGATCGAGCTGGATCGCGGCGAGATCGCGCGCATCGCCGGCACCGCGCCCGACGTGGTCGTGCGGTGCTCGGAGTGCAACGCGATCCTGGTGCGCACCAACGAGTCCGGTCTGTGAGTCCCCATCCCGACTCCGTCCTGGTGGAGGCCGACGGGGGATCGCGAGGCAACCCCGGACCCGCCGGATACGGCGCCGTCGTGTGGGACGCGGCGCGAGCCACGGTGTTGGCCGAGCGCCGCGAACACCTGGGAGTGGTGACGAACAACGTCGCCGAGTACCGCGGACTGATCGCCGGTCTCGAGGCGGCCCGCGAACTCGGGGCCTCGCGCGTCTCGGTGCGGATGGACTCCAAGCTGGTGGTCGAGCAGATGTCCGGCCGCTGGAAGGTCAAGCACCCGGACATGATTCCGCTGCGCGCGCGAGCAGCCGCTGTCGCGGACACGTTCGACGACGTGCAGTACGCGTGGATTCCGCGTGCCGAGAACTCGCATGCCGACCGGCTGGCCAACCAGGCGATGGACGGTGAGGACGCGCTGCTCACCGGTGCGGCCGAGGTCGCGAGCGCGCCGACGCCGGTGTCGGAACGGCCTGCCTGGCAGTCCGTCTCGGGTGCCGCGACCCGCACGATCCTGCTGCGGCACGGCCAGACCGCCCTGTCGGTGGATCGTCGGTACTCCGGCCGAGGCAACCCGGAGCTCACCGAGCTCGGGCGAGCGCAGGCGGCGGCCGCGGCGCAGCGTGTCGCACTGCTGGGCGGCGTCGACGTCGTCCTGAGCTCACCGCTGGGCCGGGCGTTCGACACCGCGTCGGCCGTCTCCCGCGCGATCGACGTCCCCGTCACCGTCGTCGAGGATCTGACGGAGACGGACTTCGGCGAGTGGGAGGGCCTCACCTTCCTCGAGGCCACCGAGCGCGATCCCGAGCTGCATCGGCGGTGGATGGGCGACACGTCCGTCGCGCCGCCCGGCGGCGAGAGCTTCGACGCCGTTCTCGAACGGGTGCGCCGGGTCCGCGAGCACATCGCGACCGAGTACGCGGGGAAGACCGTCGTCGTGGTCTCGCACGTGACGCCCATCAAGACGCTCCTGCAGCTCGGCCTGGACGTCGGCCCGTCGATCCTCTACCGGATGCACCTCGACCTGGCGTCCATCAGCATCGTCGACTGGTTCGACGACGACGCGGCCTCCGTACGCCTGGTGAACGACACGTCGTTCCTCTGGGCCTGATGGAGGAACCGACACGTCATTCCTCTGGACCTGACCACTACACCTGCAGGGCGAGCCACAGGGCGACGGTCGCCGCGACCACGGTGATCGGTGTGGTCACCAGACCCACCACGGTGAACGTCCGCAGGCTCGGCGGCTCGCCCTCCGCGCGAGCCACACGGCGCCACAACATGATCGCGAGCGACCCGACGTAGGTGAGGTTGGGTCCGAGGTTGACGCCGATCAGCATGGCGAGCAGCGCGCCCACCGGTGCAGCGCCTGTCGTCGATGTCAGCGCGGCGAGCAGCAGCAGCGTCGCGGGCAGGTTGTTGAGCACGTTGGAGGCGACCGCGGCCACGGCGGCGACGGTCAGGAGCGCGAGCAGCGTGGACGACGTCGGCAGGATCTCGGTGACGGCCTCGCCCACCGGACCCCCGGCGAGCCCCGCGACCACCACTCCGAGCGCGAAGACGAACACGCAGAACCACAGATCGAGTGCACGCACGATCGCGACGGGAGTCGTCTCGGACCGGCGCAGCGCAGGAACGGCGAGCACGATCGCGGCCGCCGCGGCCACCCACACCGGTTCGAGGCCGAGCGACCCACTGATCGCGAAACCCACCAGAGCGCAGCCGATCACGACGAGGGCGAGCGTCGGCGCCGCCACGGACGGACCGTCGTCGTCCGGCGGGTTCTCCACCTCGCGCAGGTCGCCGCGGAACAACCAACGGAACGCCGCGTACTCGAGCGCGATCGCGACGACCCACGGCGCTGCCATCAGCGCGGTGAAGTGCAGGAACGACAGACCGGTGGCCGAGAACACCAGCAGGTTGGTCAGATTCGAGACCGGCAGCAGCGTGGAGGCCGAGTTCGACAGGTGTGCCACCGCATACGACGCCGGCCGTGGCGACATCCCGGCGCGGCGGGCGGCGGCGATGACGACCGGGGTGAGCAGGACGACCGTCGCGTCGAGACTGAGCACTGCCGTGGTGAGGGACGCGGTGACGAACACGAGCATCAGGAGCCGCGTGGGGGAGGATCGCGACCGGGCGTGCAGGACGGACGCGATCCACGTGAACACACCGTGCGCGTCGGCGAGGTGAGCGAGAGCCAGGATCGCCGCGAGGAACGCCACCGTGGGGGCGAGCTCCGCCGTCTCCTCGAGTGCGTCGCTCGTCGACACGACTCCGAGCAGGATCGCCAGTGCCGCGGCCGGAACGGCGATGGTGGCCTCGGGGAGTCCGCGAGGGCGAGCGATGGCGAAGACCAGGACGGCAGCCACCAGCAGCGCGGCCACGACGGTCCGCGCGGTGGAATCGGTGATCACGCGAGGATCTTGCGCAGCGTGCGGAGGTTTCGCGTGGTCGTCGTCGACTTGTAGGACGCGCGCGCACTGGCCTTGCCGACGACACTGGACAGGGTGTCACCGCGCACGACCTCCCAGAACAGGACGTGATGCGGCCCGAGTGTCGACCTCTCGACGACGGGGTCGGCCGTCTCGCCGATCGCCGCGAGATCGGTGGTGGACACACCGTCCGTCGAGAAGATCACGTACGGGTGGCGTACCGCCTCGTCGGTCTCCCACGGGAAGGCGGCGACGATCTCGGCGAGCTGCTCCACGGTCACGACCACCACCCACGCCTCGTAGCCGAAGGCCTGCCGCAGGACGCCCTCCACGTCGGAGCGCACCACGGCCGGGTCCTGCGTCGTCGCGGTGAGCACCACGTTGCCCGACGCGAGAACGGTGCGCACCGCGGTGTATCCGGCGTCCTCCAGCGACGACCGCAGGGCCGCCATGGAGATGCGGATGCCGCCGACGTTGATGCCGCGCAGGAGGACGACGAAGGTCATGCGCGTGACTCTAGATCCCCGGTCCGACCATCCGTCCGCTCGGCACACCCACCCCCCGCGAGTACGTCCGAACTGTCGTGATCGGGGCTCGCCCAGCGACGGTTCGGACGTACTCGCGGGGGTCGGAGCGGGGGTGGGACGGG
>NZ_JABUEI010000009.1:0-202156 GCF_019836145.1 Rhodococcus sp. BP-241
GGTGTCCCCCGCCACCGACCGAGCGGCCCACCGGGGGGGTGGGGGGCCGTTCGGCGCTTTCGGAACCCCGAAGGGCTCATGTACGAACATACCCGCGAACGCACGGTTCGATCATCACGGGGTTGAAAAATGTGCCCGAGACGTTGTGTTGTGTCACACAGCGCGGTGTATGGCACTGCGCGTCACACCAAGTGCAGGTCAGGGAAGTGTGCCGGCGCTCCCGTAGGGGTTCCGGGTTCTCGTAGGTGTTGCAGCATCCGCGGGAACCTGGAACGCCCGCGGGAATACCGGCACGCCGTGCTGCGAGGGTTCCGTGAGGCGCACACCCCGTGCAGCTTGCGGGGAGGGGTGTGGGTGGCTGGAGGGCGTGCGGTGGTGCCGGCGCTCCCGTAGGGGTTCCGGGTTCTCGTAGGTGTTGCAGCATCCGCGGGAACCTGGAACGCCCGCGGGAACACGGGCACGCCGTGCTGCGCGGGTTCCGTGAGGCGCACACCCCCTGCAGTCTGCGGGGAGGGGTGCGGGTGGCTGGAGGACGTGCAGCGCCCCTAGACCTCCGGGAGTTCGACCGCCGCGATCTCCGCCCGCAACTGCTCCTTCAGGTCCGCGTCCGCGTACGACGCGTCCACCCCTGCGAGGGCGAGCGAGCGCAGGGCCGACGCGTCCAGCCCCATGCCGTGCGCGGCGAGGTACTCGGTGGTGAGGTCGGTGCCGAACATCGACGGGTCGTCGCTGTTGAGCGTCACCGTCAGCCCCGCGTCGATCATGGCCGGCAGCGGGTGCACGTCGAGCGACGCGACGACGCGGGTCCGGATGTTGGAGGTGGGGGAGACGTCGAGCGGGATCCGGTGCTCGATCAGGTGCGCGACGAGCTCGGGGTCGCCGAGCGCGGCGATGCCGTGGCCGATGCGTTCGGCCCCCAGATCGCGCAGCGCCGACCAGATGCTGTCCGGCCCGCCGGTCTCGCCCGCGTGGGGGAGCGAGTGCAGTCCCGCCGCGCTCGCCCGCGCGAACACGTCGGCGAACTCCGCCCGCGGCACCTCGATGCCCCCGATGCCGAATCCGACGATCGAGTCGACGCGATGCGCCAGCACGGCGTCGAGGGTGCGGTTCGCGGCGTCGGTACCGAAGTCACCGGGGAAATCGGGGATCCATCGCGCGACGATGCCGGTCTCGGCCTCAGCACGCAGCCGGCCCTCCTCGACACCCTCGAACACCGCCGCCGCGTCCACCCCACGCATGAGGTGCCCGAAGAGACTGATGTGCATCTCGGTGTACCGCACGGCGTGCGTCGCCAGCGCGGTGAGGCTGTCGTACGCGAGCCGCGCGAAGTCCTCGGGATCGCGCAGCACGCCGATCGACGTCAGGTACACCTCGATGAAGTGCGGGAAGTCGCGGAACTCGAACCACTCCCGCAGCGCGTCCTCCGTGCGCGGGATGGCCTCGACCTGATGCTTGTCGGCCAGCGCCTTCAGCGTGCTCGGCCACATCGACCCCTCGAGGTGGACGTGCAGCTCCACCTTGGGCAGCGCCTCGACGAACGCCCTGACGGTCACTGCCGGTACGACGACAGGAAGTTGCCGAACCGTTCGATCGCCGTGCGCAGATCGCGGGCCCACGGCAGCGTGACGATGCGCAGGTGATCGTGGTCGGGCCAGTTGAAGCCGGTTCCCTGCACCACCAGGATCTTCTCCTGCAGCAGCAGGTCCTGCACCAGCTTCTCGTCGCTGTGGATCTCGTGCACCTCGGGATCGAGGCGCGGGAAGGCGTACAGCGCACCGCGCGGCTTGACGCAGCTCACGCCGGGAATGGCGTTGAGTCCCTCCCACGCGACGTCACGCTGTTCGAGTAGTCGCCCGCCCGGCAGGATGAGGTCCCCGATGCTCTGGTGGCCACCGAGTGCGACCTGAATGGCATGCTGCGCAGGCACATTGGGGCACAGCCGGGTGGACGCCAGCAGATTGATGCCCTCCAGGAAGCCTGCGGCGTGGTCCTTGGGTCCGGTGATCGCGAGCCAGCCCGCGCGGTATCCGGCCACCCGGTAGGCCTTGGAGAGACCGTTGAAGGTGAGGCACAGCAGGTCCGGCGCCATCGTCGCCATGGACACGTGCTGGGCGCCGTCGTAGAGGATCTTGTCGTAGATCTCGTCGGCCAGCAGCAACAGGCTGTGCTTGCGTGCCAGCGCCGCGATCCCCCGCAGCACCTCCTTCGAGTACACCGCACCCGTCGGGTTGTTCGGGTTGATGACCAGGAGCGCCTTGGTGCGATCGGTGATCTTCGACTCGATGTCCGCGAGGTCGGGGTTCCAGTCGTTCTCCTCGTCGCAGCGGTAGTGCACCGCCTTGCCACCGGACAGCGTCGTCATCGCCGTCCACAGCGGGTAGTCGGGCGCCGGGATGAGGACCTCGTCGCCGTCGTCGAGCAGCGCCTGCATCGTCATCGTGATCAGCTCGGACACGCCGTTGCCGAGATAGATGTCGTCGACGTCGAGGAACGGGAAGCCGTCGACCAGCTCGTAGCGAGTGACGATGGCGCGGCGGGCCGACATGATGCCCTTGGACTCGGAGTACCCCTGAGCCGTGGGGAGCGCGGCGATCATGTCGCGCACGATCACGTCGGGTGCCTCGAAGCCGAACGGCGCCGGGTTGCCGATGTTGAGCTTCAGAATGCGGTGGCCCTCGGCCTCGAGACGGGCGGCGTGGGCGTGCACGGGTCCACGGATCTCGTAGAGGACGTTCTGCAGCTTGACGGACTGCTCGAGCGGGCGCAGCGTGCGCTGGCCGGCCTGGCGCGGCGTCGTGTCTGATGTGCTCACGTCCGCCATCGTCTCACTGTCGGCCCCGTCGAGTGGTCTGCGCCCGAGCAGTCCAGTGACTGTCGGGGGCAGACGGTGAGTCGACGGGCGGTGTCAGCTGTCCTTCGACGCCTCCGCGACGTCCGCCAGGCGTTCGGCGTCGTCGCGCTTCTCGGCGGCGTCCTCGAGCTTCTCCGCCGCGTCCTCGATCTCCTCGGTGCGCGGAGCCTTGGCCTCGGCCTCGCGGCGTTCGACCTCCGACAGCTTCGCTTCACGCTCGGCCTCGGCCGCCGAGATCCGCTTGTCAGCGATGTCGTCGGCGCGCGACTTGCGGTCCTCGAGTCGTGCGGCGGCCTTCTTGCCCGCGGCCACCTTGTTCTCGATCTCCTGGTCGGCCGCGTCGGTCGCCTTCTCCTCGGCGGTCTCGCGAGCCTTCTTCGCCCGCGTCGTCGCCTCGTCGACCCTGTTCTGCGTCTCGCGGGTCGCCTGTGCACGCTTCTCGCGGGCCTGTGCCTCGAGACGGGTGGCCTTCTCGAGATCAGCGGCCGCACTGCGCATCTTCTGGCCGCGCCGCGCGAGGTCTTCGTCACCCAGGACGGCACCCGCGGTGGCGTCGATGCCTCCGACGATCTGCTGGTACGTCGCACGGACCGGACCCTCGGCGTCGAGCCGACTGATCACGGTGGACTCGAACGCCTGCAACGGAAGTCGTGCGATCGAGTACTGCAGTCGCAGGATCCGGCGGGGCAGGGACAGGCTCACTTGGTCTCCTCGGTGTCGGTCGACGCGGCCTCGCGCTCGGCCCGGGCGGCGCGCTCGCGTGCCTGCGCCGCCTCCTGCTCCAGTGCGTCGGCCTCGTCGAGCTTCTCGTCGTACTCGCTTCGCGCAGCGGAGATCTCGTCGGCCGCACGGGCCTCCTCCTGCTGCCGCTCGCTGGTGGCCTCGGCGATGCGCCGCTCCGACTGTGCCTCGGCGGCGACGCGACCCTGCTCGGCGTCACGCATCGCGTCGGCCTCCGCCGTCGTGTGCGCACGGAGCCGGTCGTTCTGTGCCGCAGCCTCGGACGCGTCGGTGCGGTCCTCGACAGACTGCCGTGCGACGTCCGCCTCGGCCTCCGTCTCCGCGATGTCCTGCTGCGCCTCCTCGATCTCGAGGGCGGCGGCGGTCTCGGTGGCCTCGGCCTCGCGGCGGCGTTCCACCTCCGCCTGCTCGAGCCGCCCGCGATCGGCGAGTTCGTCGTTGTTGGTCACGGCGCCGGCCACTTCCTTGGCACGGCCCTTGATCTTGTCGACGAAGTCGGTGCGCGCCTCGGCGGCTGCACCCTGGTTCTCGGTCACGAAAGGCTCCTTCTGATGATCGTCACTTGGGGTCTTCCTTGGCGAGTGCGCGAAATCCCTTGGCGCCGGCGCGGTCGACCCCGGCCTTGACCAGCCCGTACACGACACCGTGCAGCGCTGCGGCGATCAGGACCTCACGGTTGGTGCGCGAGAGGTCCTTCGGATCGGGCATCTCGGCGTCGTTCTTGCCGACGCGCTTGTAGATCTGGTTGAAGATCTGTCCGGCGACCAGTCCACCGACGATGCTCGTGGCCAGGGAGAGCGGCTTGTAGAAGGCCTTCGACGTGCTGGTCATCGGCCGGCCAGGATGTCGAGGACGGTCTGCCGGCGCAGCGCCGTGCGCGCACGGCGGCGGCGGACCAGGGCCACGAGGACCACGGCGGCGAGCGCACCGGCGAGCGAGATGCCCGCGACCTGCGGGTTCTCCTTCACCTGCGCGACACCCTCCTGTGCCTTGGCGACGCCCTGCTGAGCTACCTCCTGCACCTTCTCCGTCGACTCGTGGGCCGCGGCGGAGACGCGAGCGGGCACGTCGACCTTGGCCGCGAGCGCCTCGACGGTCTCGGCCAGCTCCTCGCGCTGCTGCTCGACGGACGGCGGCTCGGCATCGGCCTCGGTACGCAGGGCGTGACGCGGTTCGGACGCGTCTTTCGGGTCGGTCATGAGTGAGCCTTTCGGGCGTTCTGGACGGTCTCGACGTCGCGCTGGACGCTCGCGACGGTGGCGGCAGGTGCAGGCGGAACGGCATTTTTCGCCTTGGTCGCGCCGACCTTGGCGAGGATGCCGCCGACGATCAGCAGGACGACGGCGACGATCAGTGCCGCGAGCCACGGGTCGAGCACCGTCGCCAGGCCGAGGACGGCGGTGGCGACGAGGGTCGCGAGGCCCAGGAACAGCAGCAGGGCGCCGGCGCCGGAGACACCGATGCCGACCCCGAGCTTGGTGCCCTTCGACTTGACCTCGTCGAGTGCGCTGCTCACCTCGGTGCGCACCAGCGTGCTCACCTGCTGGGTCAGGCGCTCGACCAATTGCACGGTGGACAGATCGGCCGCGGCCGGTGCGCGGCCGCCCGTATCGCTCGTGTGCCGGGTTTCGTTCATGAGCCGGGTTGTACCCGCGACCCGACCGGGCGAAACGGGAGCCTCCAGAGGTCCGCGCCCAGATCGTGGACTGTTCACAACGTCGGGACGGCCTCGGGCGGTGTCCGAAATGACACAGTTGGACGTCGAGGATCGGATGTGGGGGACGTGGCTGTGAGAAGTGTCGTGGTGCCGGCTGTGGCCAGCCTGCTCGTGGGTGGGGTGTTGTCCGCCGGCGCGGTGGTGGGCCTGACATGGTCCGCTGAGGAGACCGTCCGGCCGGAGCCGGTGGTCACCGCCGATCCGTCGGCCTCGGTGCTCGGCGACGTGCAGTACGGGAGCAGGTGACCGACGTGGCGCGACCGACCCTCCTGCGCGGCAGCGCGTGTGTCCTGCTCGCGATCGGCAGTGCGGCCGTGGTGGGGGCGATCATGCTGCCCACCTACGTCGAGCATCGACTCGCGGTGACGCCCCTGGACATCCGCACCACGACGGTCGCGGTCACCGATCCGGGAACCGGCGGCGACGTGCTCGACGCGACGTCCATCACGCGTCCCGGCCCGCTGTCCGTGGCCACCGGGGTCCCGCTGGTGGTGCAGCGCTTCATCACCACCGAGGATCCGAGCGACGCGGATCGCGTGACGTTCCAGTCCGGCGCGACCGTGCGCCGTGCGGACCGGGAGGGCGATGCCGGTCTGCTGACCGCGTCGGTCGACCGGGTCACCGTCGATCGACGCACGTCGCAGCCCGTCGATCCGGTGGCGTCGTTGCAGACCACCGTCGGCAAGCCCGCCATCCCGGTGCCGCGGACCGGATATCAGCAGCGCTTCCCGTTCGACACCCAGCCGATCACGTACTCGGTCTACGACGCGACGGCCTGGACGAGCTTCCCTGCCGAGTTCGTCGAGGAGATCTCGATGGACGGGCTCCCGATCTACCACTTCCGCACGCAGGTCACCGGTGCCGATCTCTCCGAGACGACGCAGTCGCCGATCAACTCCGTGACGTTGCCCGCGTCGAAGTGGGGGCTCGAGGGGCTCGGTGAGCAGTCGATCACCATGAAGCGGTACTACTCCACCGTTCGCGACATCTACGTCGAGCCGCGCAGCGGCAGTCTCGTCGGCGGTCGTGAGCAGCCCTACCAGTACTTCGCGCGCGACCCTGCCGTTCCGGAGGTCACCGTGTTCAAGGCGACCCTCGGGCTCGACGAGGACGGGCAGAAGGAGCAGCTCGACCGCGCCCGCGAGTCGGCCACCAAGCTGATGTGGCTCACCGACCGCGGACCTGTGCTGCTGTGGTCCGTCGGGGGTGTCGGTCTGGTTCTGGGTGCCGCGCTACTCGTCGTCTCGGGTCGGCGTTCTCAGCGCTGACGGTGCGCTGCCCCGGACGGGGTGGCGGTGAGGAAGGTGGGGGTGGGCAGCCCGGCTGCCGATGCCGCCTCGGTGACCGCGTCCGCGACCGCCTCGGTGCGCGTCCGGTCGACCAGGGCGATGGCCGAACCGCCGAACCCGCCGCCGGTCATCCGGGCGCCGAACGCGCCGGCGTCCAGCGATGCCCGGACGGCGGAGTCCAGTTCGGGCGAGCTCACCTCGTAGTCGTCACGCAGTGATCGGTGCGATGCGGTCAGCAGCGCCCCCAACGCCGCGAGATCGGGTGTGGCGTTCAGGAGTTCGGCCGCCTGCTCCACGCGGACGATCTCGCTGGTGACGTGCCGGACGCGTGCCGCCGACACCTGGTCGGTCATCGCGGACGCCGCCGCCTCCGGGTCGAGACCGCGCAGCGTCGACACGCCGAGGTCGGCGCACGCCTTCTCGATCGACGCGCGCCGCCGGCCGTACTGACCGTCGACCAGCCGATGCGGTGCGTTCGTGTCGATCACGAGGATCTCCGCATCCGGCAGATCGAGCGGAATCTGCCGGGAGGAGAAGTCGAGACAGTCCAGCAGCAGCGCGTGGCCCGGTTCCGCGAGCATCGCGATCGACTGATCCATCCCGCCCGTCGATGCGCCGGCGATCTCGTTCTCGGCGCGGATGCACGCGTCGATCAGCGCCCGCCGGTCGGCGTCGAGATCGAACAGGTCCCGAAGCGCCACCGCCACAGCACATTCGAGAGCTGCCGAGCTGGACAGGCCGGAGCCCACGGGGACGGACGAGTGCACCGCGATGTCCGCGCCCATCGTGAGCCCCAGCGCCCACGAGACGCCGGCGACGTACGCGCCCCACCCGTCCGGGCTGCCGGGAGCGATGGCCGACAGTGCGATACCCCAGTGCATGTCGGAGCCTGTCGACGCCGCCCGCAGTACTGCGTCGTCGCGTCGGCGGGCCGCGACGGCGGTGACGTAGGGCAACGCGAAGGGAAGGACGAGCCCGCCCGCGTAGTCCACGTGCTCGCCGATCAGGTTCACCCGTCCCGGCGCGATCCAGACGCCGTCCGGCTCGCCGCCGAAGGTCGTGCGGAACCGTTCGACGGCACCGTCGGCGAGCTCGGCCTCGTCGACGACCGGCAGCCACGCGGTCACGCGAGCACCTCCCGGAACCTGTCCGCGATGGCCTCGGGTGTGGTGTCGTTGATCCACGCGCCCATGGCGGACTCGGATCCGGCCAGGAACTTCATCCGCCCCGGCGATCGCATCATCGAGAACAGCTGCAGGTGTAGACGCCCGAGATCACGGTCCGCACCGACGGGAGCCTGATGCCACGCTGCGATGTACGGAGCCTCGTCGACGCCCTCGAAGAAGTCGTCGACGGCACGCAGCAGAGCGCGATACACACCGGCCAACGCGTCGCGTTCGGCCGTCGACAACGCAGCGAGATCGGGAACGGCGCGGCGCGGGGCGAGGTGCACCTCGACGGGCCAGCGGGCGGCCGCCGGCACGTAGGCCACCCAGTACTCGGTGTCGACGACGATGCGGCGGCCGGACCGCAGCTCGGTGTCCAGTACGTCGGACAGCAGTGAGCGACCGGTGCGGTCCCGGTGCAGCCGGGACTGCCGGATCATCGCGTCGGTCCTCTGCGGCAGGTACGGGTAGGCGTAGATCTGCCCGTGCGGGTGAGTGAGGGTCACCCCGATCTCCCGCCCCCGGTTCTCGAAGCAGACCACCTGGCGCACCCCCGGGAGGGCGGACAGTGCCTCGGTGCGGTCGGCCCACACGTCGACGATGGTGCGCACCCGGTGCAGGTCGAGCGAGGCGAAGGAGGCGTCGGGGTCGCTGGCGAAACACACCACCTCGCACCGGCCCGTGCCGGCAGCGAGCGGCCAGAGCTCCTCGCCGTCGACGTGCGACGGAAGGTGCTGCGCCGCTGCCGACTGCGCGAGGGAGGGGAAGCGATTCTCGAAGACCACGACGTCGTAGTCGGCAGCGGGGATCTCGGTGGGTTGGCGTCCCGGGCGGCTCGGCGCGAGCGGGGACGCGTCGGGCGGTGGGAGAAACGTGCGGTCCATCCGCTGCGCGGCGATGACCACCCAGTCGCCGGTGAGCACGTCGAGTCGCATCTGCGACAACGACTCCGACGCGGGGAGGGGGCGCGTGTCCACCAGGTCCCGCGTCTTCTCCCCGGACACCCAGGGCTCGGAGTCGTCGAAGTACAGCAACTCTCGACCGTCGGCGAGGGTGGTGCTGGTCTTGCGAACGACGTGCGTCGACGGTTCGTGCATGGTCATGCCTGTGTGTTCCTCGCTCTCGGCTCCCCGGACCACATCGTGCACGGAATCGTGATCAGGCGCTGACGGTTGCGAAGATCTCCGGGCCGCGGCTGGTCACCAGAGCGACGGCTCGACGGCGGGCTACCGCCACGATGCATCCGCCGAGCAGCAGGGAGACGACGGGCGCGAGCCAGACGAGGACGCCCGGGAGGGCCAGCGCGATCAGGACGCCCGGCAGGCACAGGAGTGCACCCCCGGCCATCACGGCGAGCGTCCACCCGATCGCACGGCCGGTCATCGACCCGCGGGAATTGAACGCGCTCCCCGCGGTCTGTCCTGCGACGACGTACGGGCTGGCAGCCGACTGCACGGCGCCGGCCGCGGCAGTGGCCAGGGACGCGGCCACGACGACGGCGGCCGCCACGGGGAGAGTGCGCGGCGACGGATCGCCGACGAGGCGACCGAGGACAGTCCCGACGGCGCCGAACACCACGGCCACCACCGCCGCGATGACGAGACGCGCGTCGATGACGCGTCGCGCCACACCCGGCACCGACGTGACGCGCCACGCCGCTGCGCCGTCGAGGCCGTACGAGTTGGCGAACATGCTGCTGGTCAGCAGGATCACGATCGGTGCGCCGTACTGCAGGCCGTAGATGTCGGTCGAGGTGGCCATGAGCACGACTCCGACGAGCAGGAACACCCCCGGCATCGTCAGCAGTCCCACTCGGCGCGGATCGACCAGCAGCAACCTGCTCTCGGCGGCGATGGCCGTGATCATCGGTCCACGCGCACGGAACGTCGTCGTCCGACGGCGGTCGGTCCGGGAGCGGGGCGGCGTGCTGTCGAGCGCGGCCGACACCGCCGAGGTCCACCACCGCACCACCAGTGCGCCGAGTCCGGCGAGCGCGACGGCGACGAGGACGGGCACCCACCACCTCCCGTCGTCGACTGCCTCGCTCGACACCGCCGCCCATCCCGTCGGCAGGACGCGCACCGCGGTGCGCAGGAAGGTGTTGTCGGCGAACGACGTCGAGACGTTGCCGAGCAGGAGGAAGGCCGCGTACGCGGCCGCGGCGACGACGGTGCCACCGATCGTCGAGAGGATGCGGCCGCGTGGAGTGCGCGATGCCGCATCCAGGCGGAGGACGGCGACACGGGACACGGCGAGCGCGACACCGACGGTGAGCAGGGCGATCACGGCGGTCACGATGCGTGCCACGGGCGAGACGTCCGGGACCGCGACGGGTGTGAGGGCGAGTCCGACGACGAGGAAGACGGTCACCCCGCTGCGCGCACCGATGAGGGCGAGGGCTCTCCGGAGATCGTCGGCACGCACCGGTAGATGGCGCACGTGCGCCGGGACGAGTCCGCGGTCGCCCACTCCGGTCAGCAGGGGAGCGACGACGGTGAGGACGACCACCACCACGGCGCACAGTGCGGCGAGCGTGGCACGCGCCGAGGGCTGTGCGCTCAGCGTGATCGCGTACATCGCCCCGAGCGACGCGATCGCGGTGATCACGATCGCGATGCGGGCACCCGATCCGGTTGCTGCTCTGCGTATCTCGCGATCCAACGACAACAGTGTGCGGACCGGCGCGCTGATCATGAGCCCAGCCATGGCAACTCGGCCGCCTGGTCACCGCCGCCGACCGCGTCGAACAGCGCGCCCTCGAGGGTGCCGCCGGCACGCACGTCGTCGATCGTGCCGGCGGCCAGCAGAGAGCCGCGGGCGAGAATGGCCACGTGCGAGCACATCTGCTCGATGAGCGGCATGGAGTGGCTCGACACCATCGCGGTGCCGCCCCGCGCGACGAAACTCTCGAGAAGGTGCCGAATGGTGCGGGCGGACATGGGGTCCACCGCCTCCAGCGGCTCGTCGAGCACGAGGAGCCGCGGCGAGTGGATCATCGCCGCGGCCAGGCCGATCTTCTTCTTCATTCCGGCGCTGTACGTGGAGACCGCGCGGTCACCGGCCTCGGCGATGTCCAGCACCGCGAGCAGTTCCTCGCAGCGATCGTGCGCCACCGCGGGATCGAGACCGTGCAGCACTCCGACGTAGTGCAGAGCCCGCCGACCGGGCAGGGCCTCGGGGAGGGACGGCCCGTCGGGAAGCAGTCCGACGCGCCCGCGGGCGGCGACCGGATCGGCCCACACGTCGTGACCGTCGATCCACACCTGCCCGGCGGACGGGCGCACAATGCCCGTCGCCATCGACAGGAACGTGGTCTTGCCGGCTCCGTTGGGTCCGACCAGCCCGTACAGCGTGCCGGCCGGCACGAACAAGGACAGGTCGCGCACGGCCGGTGCGCTCCCGTCGTACTGCTTGCTCAGCCCCCACGACTGCAGCGCGCCGGGTGTCTCGTCCACGGTCGACATGCGATCCCCCTCGTCGGTTGCGGTACTTTCCGACACTAACCAGACCGCCTGGCATGTCGCTACCCGAGCGGGGCAGAATCGAGGGATGTGCGGTCGCTACGCCAGTACCCGGTCCGACGACGATCTGTCGTCCATCTTCGATGCCGCCGTGGCGCTGGGGGAGGCGCCGGAACCGTCCTACAACGTGGCGCCCACGGATCCGGTGCGCATCGTGCTCGAGCGTGGGGAGGAAGCGCGCCAGCTGCGGACGGTCCGATGGGGTCTGATCCCGTCGTGGGCGAAGGATCGAAAGATCGCGAGCAGGCTGATCAACGCGCGGTCCGAGACCATCACCGAGAAGCCGGCGTTCCGCAAGGCCGCGGCGAAGCGGCGCTGCCTCGTTCCCGCCGACGGGTACTACGAGTGGGAGAAGCGCGAGGGGAAGAAGATCCCGCACTTCCTGCACACGGACGGTGTTCTCGCGATGGCGGGACTGTACGAGCTGTGGCCGGATCCCGCACTGCCCGAGGATGATCCGGGCAAGTGGGTGTGGACCACGACTGTGCTCACCACGACGGCCACCGACGCGCTGGGGCACATCCACGACCGGTCACCCGTCGTGGTGCCGGCGGACATGCGCGATGCCTGGTTGGACCCGACGCTGACCGATCTCGGCGCGGTGGCGGACCTGGTCCAGTCGATGCCCGAGCCGCACCTGTCTCCGTACGAGGTGAGCACGGCCGTCAACAGCGTGCGCAACAACGGGCCGCAGTTGCTCGAGCCGGTGGCCTGACCAGGGGCCGAGTTGCACTTCGAGCACTTCTGCGCCATGCTTAGCGCATAATCACGCTAAGGAGGCGTCATGACCCTGATCGAGTGGCTCGGATCCACCGCGTTCGTGTCCTTCGGGGCACCCACGTCGTGGGTCGAGGTCGTCGGATTCGTCACGGGCGCCACCTGCGTCGTCCTGGTCGCACGGCAGTCGGTGTGGAACTGGCCCATCGGTATCGCCAACAACCTCGCGTTCGTCCTGCTGTTCTTCGGCGCCGGGTTGTTCGCCGACGCGGCGCTGCAGTTCGTCTACATCGCTCTCGCCGTGTCCGGATGGGTCCTGTGGGTCGGCGGCGGCACGCAGGGGCCGCTGGTGGTCACGTCCACCAGCCGTCGGGAATGGTGGTGGCTCGGCGCCGTCGGCGTGACGGCCACGCTGGCCATGACGTGGTTCCTCGACACCGCGACGACGTCGGTCGTGCCGTTCTGGGACGCGGTGACCACCGTGTTGTCACTACTGGCGACGTGGGGGCAGGTGACGAAGCGTCGTGAGTCCTGGTTCCTGTGGATCGCCGCGGACGTCGTGTACGTGCCGCTCTACCTCTACAAGGACCTGGTGCTGACCGGTGTTCTCTATCTGGGATTCATCGCGCTGTGCGTTGCCGGGCTGCGAGCGTGGACACGGTCGATGACCCCCGCCGCCGTCGAGGTGCCGGCATGAGGCACGCGCTGATCATCGGCAAGTTCTATCCGCCGCACGTCGGTCACCACGCGATGGTCCGGTTCGCCGCCACGGTGGCCGACCGGGTGACCGTCGTGGTGATGGCAGCCACCGTGGAGTCGGTGTCTCTGCGAGACCGTGTGGCGTGGATGACCGAGTCGCACGCAGGCGACGAGACGGTCACGATCACCGGCATCGTCTGCGACGCACCGATCGACCACGCCTCACGGGCCGTGTGGGCGGCCCAGGTGGCGTGCATGCGCGCGGCCCTCGGGAACGAGCCCGTCGACGTGGTGGTCACCAGCGAGCCGTACGGCGAGGAACTGGCGCGGTGGTTCGACGCTCGACACGTGCCGTTCGATCTGCCGCGCAGCACCTTCCCGGTGTCCGGGACCGCGTGTCGTCGCAACCTCGCCGCCTCGTGGCGCTGCCTCGACGCGCCCGCCCGAGCCGGTCTGGCGACACGCATCGTCGTGGTGGGTTCCGAGTCGACGGGCACCACCACCGTCGCCGGAGCGCTGGCTGCCCACTTTCGGCAACGGTGGCCGGACACCGAGTGCGTCGACGAGTTCGGCCGGCAGGACACCCTCGACAAGGTCGCGGAGGTCGGATCGGTCGACGACATCGTGTGGACCGGTGACGACTTCGCCCGCATCGCGCGCACCCAGACTGCCCACGAGGGCGCGGCAGCGCGGCGCGGATCGCCTGTGCTGATCTGCGACACCGACGCGTTCGCGACGACGGTGTGGGAGCGGCGTTACCTCGGCCCCGAGTCACACCACGCCGTCGCCGACGATCGACCCGCGGTGTATCTGGTGACGGATCATCACGGAGTTCCGTTCGTGCAGGACGGTATTCGTGACGGTGAACAAGTGCGGGCGGACATGACCGGGTGGTTCCTCGCCGCGCTCACGCGCACCGGCCGGTCCTGGGTGTTGTTGACGGGGAGCCGTGAGGAGCGCCTGCAGTTGGCGATCCGGGTGGCGGAGCAGGAACTTCGGCGACGAACCACCTTCACGGCGCCGCTCGGCGGCATACTCGAGGCATGACCGCACTCGAGCATTCCGACTCCATCGTGATCGCCGCGTCGCCCGACGCCGTGTACGCCCTCGTCTCCGACGTCACCCGGACCGGGGAGTGGAGCCCGATCTGCCAGGAGTGCTGGTGGAACGACGGTGGCAGCGCCGACGTGGTCGGGTCCACCTTCACCGGGCGCAACGTCACCGCCGACCGCACCTGGGAGACGGTCTCGACCGTCGCCGTCGCCATCCCGGGCACCGAGTTCGCCTGGCTCGTCGGCGACTCGTTCGTGCGGTGGGGATACACCCTCGAGGCGATCGACGAGAACTCGACGCAGCTCACCGAATCGTGGCTGTTCACCGAGCAGGGGATCGAGTACTTCCACACGAAGTTCGGCGATCGCGCGCAGGAGGAGATCGAGATCCGCCGTACCGCCGCACTCGACGGGATTCCCCGCACGCTCGCCGCGATCAAGGCGATCGTCGAGTCCTGACATGCACGGTGGGCACGTGGTGGTGGTCGGGGGGGTGCCGGGTCCGCCCGCGCCTGGAGGGGGTGTGCACACCTGGTGCGGTGAGCGCACACCCTTCGCTGCAGGCTGCTGGGGGTGTGCGGTTCGTGTAGGGGGTGTGCGCTTTGCGCGGTTGCTGAGGGGTCCCGGGTCCGCTCCGCGACTGGAGGGGCGCGCGCCAGGGTCCGCTCCGCGCCTGGAGGGGGTGTGCACACCTGGCGCAGTGAGCGCACACCCTTCGCTGCAGGCTGCTGGGGGTGTGCGGTTCATGCGGGGGGTGTGCGGTTACGGGCGAGTGCTCGCCGGATGCGCTCGATGATGATGCTCGGCGTGGCCAGGTCCTGCCACGTCCAGCGCACCACCGTGTAGCCCGCGTCGCGCAGTGCATCCTCGCGGAGCTTCTCCCGCCAGAGCACGTCGGCCGGGGTCTCGCCCGCCGGTACGAGCCGTCCGTACTTCACGCGACCGTCGAACTCGCCGATCACGTTGGAGCCGTCCACCAAGAAGTCGACACGGTAGGACGTGTTGCCGCACGTGATGGTGTGCTGAGTGGAGACCGCGAAGCCTGCAGCGTGTAGCAGCACGCGACTGCGTGATTCACCGACACTCTCGGACCCGGCGTCCATGAACAGCGCTACGCGGTGGGCTCGCGCATGGCCACTGCGGGTGGGGCGTCGAGAAAGTACTTCCTCGACCTGCGCGCCTGCCAGTCCGAATCGACGTGCTGCATCGTCCGCCGCGCAGACCGCTTCCTCGAACGGCAGGCAACAGGCCAGATCGGCAATGGTGCGGCTGACGGTAGTCGAGCGGAATCCCGCCACATCGGTGACCTCGTCGGCGTCATAAGGCGACGCATGAACGTGACGCACGGGGCCCGTACGGCCGCCTGTACGCCGGTTGCGCGTGATGTGAACTGCTGAGAGGGGCACGTTCCACAAGTCGATACCGTGAGCGATCGCTGCCGACGCATGGCTCAGCACTGCGTCGGGGGCCGTGTTGCCGGTCGTCGTCATCGCGCGCGCCAGGAGGAGGTGGCGCTCCTGGCCGGAGAGGTCCGCGATGTCGTCCGAGCTGACGTAGGCACCACGGCGCACACGTGTGAGATCTCCGGTTCTGCACATGCGCCGCAGTTCGGAGTCCGTGTAACCCTGAGTCAATGCCTCCGAGCGGGAGGTGATGCGCGCCATCGGTCGATCGTTGCCGACGTTGGCGTCTCCGATCGGTGCCCGTGCGCTCGCTGTGGACAGCGCGCACCCTGTGGATGAGCGTGCGCACACGGCCTACGTCAGGCGAACACCTGCTGCGGAGTGCTGGAGGCGGTGTTCGGTTGGTGCAGGAGGTGTTCGGTAAGGAGGCTTGGTCGCTGGTTGCCGCACGCGTTGGCCAGCGCCAGGGTGTGTACACACCCCTGTCATAAAGCGAGCACCCCCTCCAGCGTGCTGAAGGGGGTGCTCGGTTGGTGCAGAGGGTGTTCGGTCACGACCTCTTGCCCGGCGCCTTCGCTCCCGACTTGAACCCGAGCCCACCGGCCTTCGGCTGCGGCGGCGCCGGGGTGTCTGCGGGTTCCGCGGTACCGTTCGACTCGGCGGTACCGTTCGACTCGGCGGCACCGTTCGACTCGGCGGCACCGTTCGACTCGGCGGCACCGTTCGACTCCGCAGCACCGTTCGACTCCGGCGTAGGAGCGGCCGTCTCCTCGGGTGCCTGCTCTGCGGGTGCCGCCGACTCCGGTGCCTCCGACTCGGCAGGTGCCTCCGGCTCGGGCGCTGCGGCGGGTGCCGCGGAACTCGGTGCCTTGGCGCCCGGCCTCTTGAACCCGGACTTCACGGCGAGACCCTTCGCCTTGACGGTCGGCATCGACTCGGTCGCCTGTGCCGGTGCCTCGGACGGTGCCTCAGCAGAAGCCTCGGCGGGTGCAGAAGCCTCCGCCGGTGCCTCAGCCGCCGGGGAACCCGGTGCCTTGACGCCGGGCTTCTTGAACCCGGACTTCACGGCGAGACCCTTGGCCTTGACGGTCGGCATCGACTCGGCCGCCTGTGCCGGTGCCTCGGCCGGCGCCGCAGCAGAAGTCTCGGCGGGAGCAGAAGCCTCGGGAGCGGGAGCTGCCGACCCCGGTGCCGTGGCGCCGGGCTTCTTGAACCCGGACTTCACGGCGAGACCCTTGGGCTTGACCGTCGGCAACGACTCGGATGCCTCACTGGCCGTCTCGGTGGGAGCGTCGGTCGGTTCCGGCTTCTCGGCCGGAGCAGCTGCGGCGGATCCCGGTGCCTTCGCGCCCGGAGGACGACCCTTGAGCTGCAGCCCCTTGCCGCCCGGTGCCTTCGCCTTGCCGGCCATGCCGAGGCCCTTCGGCTTGGACGCGTCGGCTGCGTCGTCACCGTCGGCGTTGGGCGACTCGGCGGGCTTGGCCGGAGCCTTCGCACCGGGTGCCTTGGCGCCCGGAGCCTTGGCCAGGCCCTTCATCTTCAGACCCTTGCCGGGCGCGGGGGCAGCGGGATCGCCACCCGCTGCGGCCGTCTCGATCTCTTCGACGCGACCCTTCTCCTCTGCGGCGGCGACGTCCTCGGTGGCGACGGACTCGGCCTTGGGGGTGTCGACGGGCTCCTCGGCAGGGACGACCACGGGCTTGGCCCGCGGCACCACCTTGATGTTCTCGCCGAGCTGTGCGGAGTCCAGGCGCGTGATCGAGCTGAGCAGCATCTGCGAGACGTCGATGACCTCGACGTTGTCGTTGCCACCGGCCTCCTGGCGTGCGGTGACACCGTCGTTGAGCATGACCCGGCAGAAGGGGCAGCCGGTCGCGATCTTCTGCGTCGCGGTGGTGCTGCCACCCAGGGTGTCGAGCGCTTCGTCGACGCGGTCGATGTTGATCCGCTTGCCGATCTTCTCTTCCATCCACATGCGAGCACCACCGGCGCCGCAGCACATGGAGCGCTCGCCGTGACGCGGCATCTCCTTGAGTGTGGAGCCCGACGCCGCCATCAGCTCGCGGGGTGCGTCGTACACCTTGTTGTGGCGTCCCAGGAAGCACGGGTCGTGGTACGTGACGTCCTCTTGCACCGACGCCACCGGCACCAGCTTCTTGGCCCGCACGAGGCGGTTGAGCAGCTGGGTGTGGTGGACGACCTCGTACTTGCCGCCCACCTGCGGGTACTCGTTGCCGAGTGCGTTGAAGCAGTGCGCGCACGTGACGACGATCTTGCGACGGCTCTCGTCGACACCCTCGAACACGGAGTTCAGGGTCTCGATGTTCTGCATCGCGAGCTGCTGGAACAGGAACTCGTTGCCCGCGCGGCGAGCGGAGTCGCCGGTGCAGGTCTCCTCGGCGCCGAGCACCATGAACTTCACGCCAGCGGTGGCGAGCAGTTCCGCGACGGCCTTGGTGGTCTTCTTCGCGCGGTCCTCGTAGGCGCCGGCGCAGCCGACCCAGAAGAGGTACTCGAAGTCCTCGAAGCTGTCGGCGTCCTGGCCGAAGACCGGCACGTCGAAGTCGAGCTCCGAGATCCAGTTGGTGCGGTCCTTGGCGTTCTGGCCCCAGGGGTTGCCCTTGTTCTCCAGGTTCTTGAACAGGCCGGCCAGCTCGGAGGGGAACTCCGACTCGATGAGCACCTGGTAGCGACGCATGTCGAGAATGTGGTCGACGTGCTCGATGTCGACGGGGCACTGCTCGACGCAGGCGCCGCAGTTGGTGCAGCTCCACAGCACCTCGGGATCGATGATTCCGCCGAGACCGCCGTCGAGGGTGGTCTCGCCGACCAGCGGGCGCTCGGCCTCGTCACGGGCGGCCTGCGGGATCTTCGCGAGCTTGGCCTCGTCCGGCTTGCCGTCCGCGTCGACCAGGCCGACCTCGTCGCCCGCCATGTCCTTGCGGCCACCGGCGAGCAGGTACGGCGCCTTGGCGTTGCCGTGGTCGCGGAGCGAAGTGATGAGCAGCTTGGGTGAGAGCGGCTTCCCCGTGTTCCACGCCGGGCACTGCGACTGGCAGCGGCCGCACTCGGTGCACGTGGTGAAGTCGAGCCAGCCCTTCCAGGTGAAGTCCTCGATCTTGCCGGCACCGAACGCGTCGACGTCGGGGTCGGCCTCCTCCATCTCGAGGACCTTGCCGCCGGACATCATCGGCTTGGCCGCGCCGAGCGCGACTCCGCCGTCGTCCTCACGCTTGAAGTAGATGTTGAAGAACGCGCTGAACCGGTGCCATGCGACACCCCACGTGATGTTGCGGCCGACGATCAGCAGCCAGACCATGCCGGACATGAGCTTGACGAAGGCGAAGATCGAGACCAGCACCGCGCTCGCGGGGAGCAGCTTGGCCAGGTTCATGGTGAAGAAGTCGGTCCACGGGTTGGCGTGTCTGTAGGTGGCGATCTTGCCGGCCTTCACGAAGATCATGCCGAGGCCCTCGAGCAGCACCACGAACTCGACGAAGTAGGCGGCACGGAAGTTGGAGCCGGAGAAGCGGGAGAGGCGCTCGGGGGAGCGAGGGTGGTTCCGCTGCCGGATGATCATCAGCGTCACGATGCCGATGACGGTGCCCAGGCCCAGGATCTCGTCCATGAGGTGGTAGATCGCGAGGTCACCGATGAGTGGCCAGTGGAACTCGGGATTGAACGTCTGCCCGTAGGCCTCGAACCACAGGATGGCGCCGAGCATGAAGCCGACCATCACCAACCAGTGCGCCCAGCCGACGGAGCGGAACTTGTTCATCCGGGTGTGCGCAGCGAACTCGATGCACATCTGCTTGAACCGCGGAACGAACGGTCGCAGACGTGTCCTGTCCGGCTGTCCCAGCGCGATGGATCGCACCATCATCGCGGCACCGCGGAAGAAGTAGGCCCAACACACGATGCTGAGCAGGGCACCGACGGTGCCGAGGGTGATCGTCAGGGCATTCATGACGCTGCCTTTCTTCGGCGACGGCCATTCCGTCGCCCTACGCTTCCGGCCGGCCACAGGGGGCGGTCCGACGGTCAGCCCGGATGCATCTGTCCCACTCGAAGTTACCAGCCGGTAACCACAAGGGTTCTACCGATCGGTAACTTAGCATTTCGGTCGACATCACCGCAGGTCGGACGGAGGGCTGGTCCGTCCCGCACACGCGATGAGCCCTACCGTATTACGGCACAGCGACAGGCCTCCCGCACAGGTATTCCTAACTTGCCTCGTGGGTAACTTCGGGCCGCCGAGGAAGTCGCCCCTCATCGCGACCATTTTGTTACCCTTCACGAGCCACCTCGTCCGTGAATGAGGTCACATCGTGGCTGTTCACACGGACAATTCCCGGATCGAGCACTGGAAACGGACCTGATATTCGGTTGTGTCCCTGTCAACCGCTACAGTGCTCGTGTCGGGGTCCGACACCACGAACCTGAACGAACGGAACATCTAGATGAAACTGCGTCGACTCGTCGCAACCTCTGCGATCGCGATCGCCTCCCTGGGCGTGGCCACCGGTACTGCGTACGCGCAGCCGGCCACCACCACCCCCTCCGCGACGACCACCGAGAGTGCTCCCGCGGAGAACTCCGAGCTGAACTGGGCATCGCGCGTCGAGGCTGGTGGCGTCGTCACCACCGTCGACGCCGGCATGTTCCGTGCGTCCGACGACGGCAAGACCGTCGACCTGGTGGACGAGGAGGGCAACGCGATCCTGAGCCTTCCGCTGTCGTTCAACCTCAACGGCGTCGAGTTCCCCTACGGTGTCGAGTACACCGACGAGGGCCGCACCGTGAAGCTCATCCCGAACCTCGCAGCACCGATGGGCCTCGCCCCGAACGCGCTCGAGAACACGGTGGCATCGCCCGCCGAGAACACCGCTGCCGAGCAGTCCTTCGCCTCGCAGCTCGGTCTCGCCACCTCCATCGGCGGACTGACCGGCACGATCGTCGGCGCGGTCATCGGCGGCATCATCGGCGCACCGACCATCGCTGGCGTCCTGGCCACCATCCCCACCGGTGCTGCAGTCGGCGGCGTCATCGGCACGATCGTCGCGGGTGGACCGACCCTGGTCGTCGCCGGAATCGATCTGCTCAACACGTACAACGCTGCTCCGGGAACCTCCAAGTTCGCTTTGTAAGACTCGGAACACGACGAAGGCCGCCACCCCTCGGGTGGCGGCCTTCTCTCGTTTCAGGCGGAGTGGATCAGAGCCAGGGAACGGCGGCGGCGAGGAAGATGCCACCCGCGATCACACCAACGGCTCCGGTGAGCAGTCCGATGACGGTGTCTGCGCGATCGGCATCGGGAACGCGGGTGGCCAGGACGCCGGCGACGAGCGCGGCGATGCCCAGCAGAACACCGAAGCCGAAGCTCCAGAACGCCACCACCGACAGCGCGCCCAACAGCACGGAAGCGTCGGCGAGTCGGGGATCGCGGGCAACGGAACTCAGGGCCGCCCGTGCAGACGACATCTTTTCCGCCGTGTAGATCGCGGCCGGGGACTGGGTCTCGCGGGGGAGTGACGAATCGGCGATGTCGGTCACAGCGATACCTCCTTCGGGGAACAGCCGAAGGTCATCGGGTATCGAACGCAGCGCAGCACAGCGGTACACCTCCTCGTGGGATGAACGGAACGGTCGACACTCGAACGTCACCGACGTTGGTGACGGAGTGGACTGCGCGTGTCCCACGATACCACTGTGGCCAGAGTGCGTTACGTGACGGAATCCGTAAAGTGATGTGCCCGTGTCTTTTTGATTCCTCGATACTCACGGCAGCGGCCCCGTCGTCCGAAGACGACGGGGCCGCGACAGTGTGGTGAAGGGAGGTCAGCTTCCGAAGGCGCCGGCGTTCGTGACGATCCCGATGATGTATCCGAAGACGGTGAGAGCGAGCTGGAGGTATCCCATGTCGGGCCTTCCGTGTGTCGACGACGCACGATCGAGGTGCGGAGGCACCCTGCCTCGACGGGTGACATTACCGCACCAAGGAGACCGAACGTTGTGCTATCTCACGACGTGCGGACGGTCGTTCCGGTGGCCGCGGTGACGGCGTCGACAGGGATGCCCAGGCTGGCGGTTCCGCCGTACTGAGCCAAGGCCAGGTTCGCCTCGCCGCAGCTCGGAGCAGCGCCGCTGTTGGATCCGCTGGTGATGCCCAGTGCGAGTGTCCCTGTGACGATGGCGCCGCCGCTGTCACCCGCGAGAGTGCAGGCGGTACTGGCGAATCCACGCACCGTGCGGCTGTCGCCGTCACCCAGGAAGAGCTGCGTCTCGACGCGGTCCGCAGCGACGAGACCACACGTGAAGGACGACGCCTGACCGGACTTGCACACCGGGGCACCGATGACGGGCGAGGCCGTTCCGGTGATCGTGAGGGCGGTGCCGTTGGCTCCCCGCACGGTGGGCTGGTCGAGCCCGGCGGCCACGCCGGCGTCGTTCAGCGCGATGACGGAGTAGTCGAGTCCGTCGCTGCCGCCGACATTCGACGTGGTGAAGTCGCCGACGGGAGTACTGGCGCGGATGTCGTCACGATTGGGCAGGTAGACCGAGGCGGAGTTGCCCGGATCACAGTGTCCCGCAGAAAGACTGACCGGCGTGCCGGCCCCGTCGGTGGCGCTGAACCCGAACGAGCAGATCTCGATGTCCTCGAGCGGCGCGGTGGTGATGTCGCCGGCGGACGTCACGTAGTCGTCGCCGCCCATCACGGCAGGCGGAGGCGTCGGACTGGGAGCGGGTGGGGACAGCTGCACCTGGAGGTTGGCGATGGCGGTCGGCAGATTCAGTGCGCGCCCGATCGGACTGTTGGCGATGTCGACGATCACCCGTCCGCCGAGCACGTCGACAGCCGCCGAGTTGATCTGTGACGAGACCTCGCGGGGCAGACCCGACACCCAGCGACCGAAGTCGTCGAGGGACTGCTCGAGCGTGTCCGCCGACACGGGGGACTGGCGGCTGCGGTAGCCGTCCTGCGCCACCTGGCTCGCGGCCTCCGAGGTGGTGACCGCGACGACGGGAACGCCGTCGTCGCCGATCCAGGCACCCGCGAAGTCCGCCGGGCGCTGCTGACGGAAGTCGTCGGCGTAGGTACGAAGCTTCTGCGCCTCGGCAGCGCGGTCGAGGTACTCCTGCGGCGACATGTGCAGATCGCGCTGCACGGCGTCGACCAACTCGGACGGGAGGCGATCCGCGGACAGCTGCTCGGGAGCCGCCGACGCGGGTGCTGCGCCGGCAGTGGCGGTGCCGAGGCTCAGCGTCAGCAGCGACGCGCCCACCACCCCCATCACCCGTGCGCTGCGAGATGCGCCGCTCGACTCGGAGTGACTCTGGCCCGTGGCCGCTGTGGCCGCCGAGTTTCGCAAGAAGTTCCCTTCGCAGTGGTGACAGTCCGTGGCCCGTCGGGTCCGCACATGGTTTGCAGAGGTACCGATGCCAGCGCACGAGCATAGGGCATCATCCTGAGCGTTTCCGGCGCCCGACGAGCGTCAGGGACGGTTCACAGACAGCATCGGGCCGAGCCGTGGAATCGCGACGGACGGCGCCGTGGACGTGGTCGTGGGAGCGGTCGACGTGGTCGTGGGTGCGGGTGTACTGCTCGCCACGGTCGGCGGCGTCGGCACGGTCACCTCGGGGAACGACGGGAAGTCGGGAAAGTCGATGTCCGGTGGCGCGAACGGGAACCGGTCCGTCGGGAGCCCGAGACCGGTGCTCGGTTCCACCGCGGCGGCAGGCGGTGCGGGTGGCACGACGGGGTCGGGCGTGTCGATCTCCGGAGCCGGGGCCTCCTGCACGGGAGCCGGTGCCTGCTCCTGGACGGGCAGCGGCGCGGCGGACGTCGTGGTGCTGTCCAACGACGACGTCACGACGGGAGCGGCGGGCGTGATGGCCTGCTGCGAGTTCAGGGGCGCGACCGAGCTGGAGTCGAGGTCGTGGGTGCCCACGGCGCCGCCGACGGCGAGGAACGCGAGCGCCACCGCGGCGACCGAGACAGCCGCGCGCGTGGGTGTTCTCCTGTGAGTCCGACTGCGGCGCGTCCTGCCGGTGGCCGAGTCCGACACCATCGCCGCGAAAGCCTTGTCCGAGGCCGCCGTGGTGGCCGGCGACGACCGATGCGAGGGTGCGGCGCGCACGGCCACCGCCGGGTTCTCCGACGTCGCGGGAGCCAGCGAGCAGTCCTGCAGACCGACGTAGTCGAGGGCGTCCCGCAGTGCGGCGATCGAGTCGGCGGACAGTCCTGCAGGGTGGAGCAGCATGCATCGCGCGTCGGCGGGCAAAGAGTAGAGCTCCGACAGCATGCCCGTCAGTGCGTGGACGAATCCGGCGACGAGGTCCTCGGCGCGCACCACGCGGCCGTCGGCCAGACCGAGTCCGCGGGGGTCTCCCACCGCGTACAGAAATCCGCGAACTCCCTGTTCGGAGTCGTCGAGGCGGACGCGTCCGTCGGAGTCCAGGCCCACCGCCGTCGGGCACTCGAACAGCTCGGTACCACCGTCGATGTCGACCGACACGGCCGTCTCGGCGTCGGTCAACGCCATGACGAGGTGGATCGTCTTGTCGACCCGGGGGTCGTCGAACCCCTGGCTGCGCGCGCTCATTCGGACTCGACCCCCTCGGCGAGTTGCGGACACGGTGCCACGTCGACCGCGAGCACCCGTCCGATCACCGTACCGGTCGTCACGGTCATGGGGTACCGGTTGAGCTCCGCCCCTGCACAGGGGGGATCTAGCCGACCGGCGTGGTGCCGGGTGACGGCGCGGGTGACTCGGGCTCGGCAGGAGTGTCCGGAGTATCCGGAACGTCGGGGTCCGGGTCCGTTCCCTCCGCGGGGTCGACCGGCTCCTCGACGACGGGCGGGTCGCTGGGCACGGGCTCGGGTGCCGGTTCGGGTGCCGGCGCGGGGGCAGGAGCGGGCGCGATTGCCGGCTCGGGGTCCGGTGCGCGCGGGGGCACCGTCGTGGTGATGCGAGCAGGTGCACGTGTGGCCTCGACGGGCGCGGGTGCGCCGGGGACGACGGTCGGGAAGCCGATGCTGGTGGACGGGGCGGGACGAGTCGTCGTCGGCCGCGCGGTGACACCGGCGGCGTCCTCGACGGCCGGAACCGCGGTGCTGACCGTCCGATCGGACGCGAGGTAGGCGATACCGCCGCCCACGATCAGCAGGGTCGCGACTGCGGCCGCCACGAGGAGGGCGAGGGGGCCGCGCGGTGTCGACCTCGACGCACCGCTGTCGGTGGCTGTCGAGGCGGCAGCGGTCGCGAGCAGCGGTGCCCCCGTCGTCGGCGCGAGCCCGGCGGCGGCACGTGCGGCGGCCGCGGCGGCGGCCAGCCGTTCCTCCGACGCGCCGAGGGTGGCGTGGGGATCGGCCGACTCGGGATGCAGCGTCAGCGCGGTGAGTCCGACGAAGTCGAGCGCCTCCCGCAGCGCGGCGATGCGCTCGGGTGACCAGTCGGCTGGATGGGCAGCTCCGGCCGTGAGGGCGCGGACGTCCTCGCCGGCGTCGACGGTCTCACTGAGTAGCAAAAACATCATGGTCGCGACGAGGTCCTCGGCGCGCATGGGCACACCGCGGGACGAGACCACGCCGGACGGGTCACCGACGCGAGCCATGAAGCGATCGACGACGTCGATGTCCGCCGTCAGCGCGTCGGGCCGGTGCAGGGTCGTCGTGCCGTCGGGCAGGAGGTAGAGGACCGTCTCGGCCGTCACCGGCACGCGGACCAGTTCACCCGAGGTCGTCGACACCACGACGGCCGTCGACGTCAGATCGGTGATGTGGATCCCGGTGGCTCGGGTGATCGGTGCGGCGTCGTGCCCGGTGTTCATGCGTGTACCCGTCGTTCCTTGTCCTGTGCGTAGCCGGCCGCGCGGAGCATCGACAGCATCTGCGAGCGCGACTGCGCTCCCAGACGTCGACGGATCCGTGCGACGTGGTGCTCGACCGTCTTGGCCGAGATGTACATCTGGGCGCCGATCTCGCGGTACGTCAGGCCCAGTACGAGATGATGCGCCACCTCCGCCTCACGCTCGGTCAGCGCCCCCAGCGACGCGGAACCGGACTCGGTGGGCTCGGCCGTCGCCGCGACGGCACCGATGTCGCGGGCGATCTGCAGCAGGGCGGTGGCGTCGCGGGTGTCGGCGACGCGCAGGGCGGCGTCACTGGCGAGCCGTGCCGCATCCCAGGCGTGCCCGAACTTCTCCAGGGTGCGAGCGGACGTCTCGACCTCGGCGACGTCGGGCTCGCCCTGCAGGACGCGGAGCCATGCCTTTCCTGCGGAGGCGAGTGCTGCGGCGTGGGGACTGCGGTCGGCGAACGAGCCGAGCGCACGAGCGTGGGGCAGCAGGTCGGCCGGGGCGCCGCCGAGGATCGCGGCCTGGACGCCGTACCAGTGCCACGTGGCCGCCCAGGTCGGTGGTTCGCCGAGCGAGGCGACCAGTGCGGTGGCCGCGGAGACGGAGTGCGCGATGCGTGCCGTGTCCCCGAGACGCACTGCTGCGAGCCACAGTTCACCGAGCGGGATGAGGGAGAAGAGATCGGGCTCGGCCTCCGCGACGGTGCGCCGGGCCTCCTGCCACGCGGACATGAGGGCGCCGGTATCTCCGCGTCGGCGGGCGGTGGCGACGCGAAGTGCGAAGTAGGACAGGGCGTCCCGTTGGGGGAGCGTGGCCGGGTCGACGCCCGAGGTGGGATCGACACCCGTGTCGCCGGCCACGAGTGCCGACCAGGCGAGCAGCAGACGGCACCGCGTGGACACCGCGCATCCCGGATCCGCGGCGATGGTCTCGGTCAGCACCGCTCGGGCGGTGGCGGGGTCGCCGGTGTGCAGAGCGATCAGTGCCGCGATCACCGCGGGATGTTCCGGCTCGGCCCGGGCGCCCACCGCGGTGTCGGCCATCGAGGCTGCGCGCAGCAGCGAACCCGTTGCCACAGTGGCGGGTTCGGTCAGTGAGTCGAGGAGCCCGCGGGCCACCAGCGTCGAGCGGGCGTTCGCCGACGTGGGCGGGACGGGGCGGAGGCCGCCGTGCGCGCGGACGAACGTCGCGGCGCAGTCGGCGTCCCCCACGGCGAGAAGCGTCGTCACCGCGTACGCCGCATCCGGTCCGATGCGGTCCGGCCCGAGCCACCGGTAGAGGTCGGCGGCGTGTGACGCGGTGCCGCGCATCAGTGCGACCGTGGACGCGACGCGAACGGCTCCGCGTACTCCGTCGGGTGACGGCGCCTCGGCGGACAGCACCGCGTCCACCGTGAGCGCCGCAGTGTCGAGATCTCCGCTCGCGAGCAGGGCGTCGGCGTAGGGCACGGAGATGTCGGTACCCTGCGCGCCCGCCGCGGCGGCCGCGTCCCACAGTCGTCGTGCGGCGAGACGGTCTGCGGCGGAGGCCAAGTCGACCAGGTGCTGTGCGAGATCCGGATCGCGCAGACCCGCATCCGCGAGCGAGACCGCGAGATCACCACCGAGACCGCCACTGTCGAGGTGCACCCGTGCCAGGCGACGCAGCACGCCGAGCATTCCGTGCTCGCCCATCACCACGCGCAGGGCACCGCGCGCGGAGTCCGACAGCAGGCCCTCGTCGGACAGGACCCCGCAGCCCCGGGCGCGTTCCACGGCGGCGGCGGCATCGGGCATCGGGACGTCGGCGACATCGGCGACGAGGTACGGATCCGGGGCCACACCGACCGACGCGAGCGTCACCACCACGAGGGCGGTGTGATCGTGCGCGGACAGCAGAGCGTCGAGAGCCGACCGCTCGTCGGGCGAAGTCACTGCCCGGTGAGGGGACTCGTCAGACCGCCGACGGTGTTGCCGAGCCCGTTGACGACGCCGCCCGTGGTGTTCCCGAGACCGCCCACGACACCGCCGACGCCTCCCACCACATTGCCGAGGCCGTCCGTGACGCCGCCGATGACGTTCGGCGGTGTGTACTGCGGCAGCGAGGGTGCGGTGTAGGCCGGAGCCTGGGGCACCTGGGCCGTCGGGACGCTCGGAGCGGTGAACTGCGGCGCCGGTGCGTTCGGCACAGCAGCGTTCGGCGCGGTGGCGCCTGGTACCGCGGCCGATCCGGTCGAGCCGGGCGCGGTCGCGCCGGGAACCGCAGCCCCCGGTGCTGCTGCGGCGCCGCTGGTCGGCGCTCCGGCGGCTCCGGTGGTGCGCGGCTGCCCCGTCACGGGATCGACGCCGGCGGCGGCGGTGGTCGGGGTCGCGCTCACGGAACCGTCCGCGGCGGCCGGGGCCACCGCGCTGCTGGTGGAGGGGCCGGTGTTCTCCGACGATCCGCCGACGAGGCCGGTGCCGACGGAGAGGCCACCCGCGGCCAGCAGGATCACGGCAGCGGCGACGCCGCCGATGACGGCGGTGCGCTTACCGCGCGACGGGGCGTCCTTGGCGTGTGCCGAGCGCGACACCGGTGCGGGCGTGGAGGTGCGGGCCGAGGCGGGACGCTCGGTGACCGGAGGGAGCAGGTCGGTCTCGTCGTCGTCGACGGTGGAACCGGCGGCGACGGCAGCGAGTGCCGCTGCACCCGGGCGGTTCAGTTCTGCGCCGGCAGAAGCGATGTCGGCGGCGAGCAGTGCGGCTCCGGTCGCGGCGGTGGCCGCGGGCTGTTCGCCGACGGTCACCGGCTTGCGCAGCGCGGAGGACACGGTCTCGGTGAGCATGGGGATCGACGCGCCGCCGCCGACCAGCAGCACGCGGTCCACTGCGTCGCCGTCGACACCCGCGGTGCGCAGCGCCTCGCCGAGTACCCGGGTGACGTCGTCGAACGTCTCGCGCAGTAGTTCCTCGATCTCCGACCGCACCAGTCGGACGTCGGTGTCGATGCCGGGCAGGTGCACCGGCACGACTGTCTCGGTGTCGGAGGATAGTGCTTCCTTGGCTGTCGCACAGTGCGTGCGCAGGGTCGTGAGGGCCTCGACCGTCGCGGGATCGAAGGGATCGAGCGACGAGGAGTCGACGTTGTCGAGCACGTGCGCCAACACGACCTGGTCGATGTGGGCGCCGCTGACGTCCTCGCTTCGCGCACCGCGTCCGAGGATCGCCGAATCGGCACCTGTGCGCACGACCGACACGGTCAGGGCGCTCGCACCCAGGTCCGCGACCAGCACGACGCCGTCCGCCACCGCGTCCGGCGACTGCTGCATCCATGCCGTCGCGGCGAGAGCGTCGGGAACGAAGGTGACGTCGGTGAGGCCGTGGCGGGCAGCCGCGTTGCGGAGCCGGTCCACCGTGTACTCGGGCCACGACGTCGGGTAGGTCACCACGATTGCGGCGTCGTCGTCGGCGCCGGCCGTGCGTGCCTCCCGGACGAGGCAGTCCAGCGTCGTCGCGTAGAGCTCGTCGCCGGTGTAGCTGCGTCCGTCCTCGGTGACCAGCGCGACCGGATCGCCGACGCGGCCGGCGAAGCCGGTCAGGGCCGTGGTGTCGACGGTGCCCGGCGCGGCCAGGGCGGGTTCACGGTCGGGCGTGACCGACAGTGCGGTGGATCGAACGACGGTGACGGCGTCACCGAGGTGTCCCGGACCGTCCACGGCGACCGCCGTCGAGGTGCTCGAGCCGACGTCCAGTCCCAGACCTGATGACCGTCCCTGATCCGTTGCCATGGCGCCGACTCCGTTTCCGTGCTCGTCGATATTCGTGCTCGTCAAGGCTGTGTCGGACCTGCTGTCGGGCACGTCGCCGTGACGCCGTAGCTGTCCACCGGCACTGTCGTCCCGATGGTCCGTTTCGTTACAGGTCACAAGAGTAGAGCGGTCCTATCCCCTATGCCCCCTAGTCACCCCGATCTGCCCCGGGTCGACCCCCGGGGTGCAGGAAGGGGGCTGCGCCCCGTTGGGACACCTCACTAGTCGACCTAGTTTTGATCTCAACGTGCCGAGACAGTCGGCCCGACCACCTCGACGCCTGCACACACACCGTCTGCCGACACCGGTTCACACACACCCAGGAGATCCCGATGGCCACGAACGCCGTACTCGACTTCATCCTCAGCCTTCTTCGCGACGACAAGGCCGCCGCCGCCTACTGCGCGAACCCCCAGGCCTCGCTGGACGCTGCCGGCCTGCCCGACGTGTGCCACGCCGACATCGTGGCCGTGGCGCCCATGGTCGCCGAGTCCGGACTGTTCGCCGGTGGATCGCGTCTCGCCTCGATCGTGAACGCGGGCAGCTCCTCCAACGTCGTGAACTCGACCGTCGTGAATGCGGGCAGCGTGAACAACAGCACCGTCTTCGGCGGCAACAACGTCGCCGTCGGCGGCCCCACGTTCGGCAGCAACGCGGTGAACTTCGGAAACAACAACAACAACGGAAATTTCAGCAACAACAACTTCGGGGGCTTCGACCTGGGCGGCTTCACCTTCAGCCCGACCCTCATCGGTGGCGGCCTGGCGATCGGCAGCATCGGCAACATCGGCAACCTGAACCTCGGTGACCTGGATCTGAGCGGCCTGAACCTGGCCTCGCTCGACCTCAGCGGCCTGAACCTGGCCTCGCTGGACCTCGGCGGGATCGGCGACATCGACCTGCTCGGCGGACTCGACCTCAGCCTCATCGACCTGGGCGACCTCGACATCGCGGGCCAGTTCACCACGGTCCTCGCCCTCGTCCTGGCCAACGGACTCTCCCTCGGTGGCGACCTCGCCGCCGAGTTCGGTGCCGCACTGGGCGCGGCGTTCGACGCCTTCCTCGCCCTCGGCGGCGTCCTCGACCTCGACACGCTGGTCGACCTCAGCGCCACCCTGGCCGGTGCGCTCACCGCAGCGCTCGGCCTCGGCGTGGGTGCCGGAGCCCAGCTCACGGCCGCCCTCGACGCCGTGCTCGGCACCGTCGCCGGTCTCGACCTCGACGCCGTAGTCGGTCTGTCCGGCGTTCTCTCCAACGCACTCTCGGTGGGCGGTGTGCTCGGCGCGAATGTCGGCGCCGCACTCGGTGGCGTGCTCGGCGCAGCGGTCACCGCCGGTGGCTCGCTCGGCGCCGATCTGGCCGCCGCCCTCACCGCCGGACTCGATGTCGCCGGATCGCTCGGTGTCGTCGTCGGTGGCGCGCTCGGTGTGACCACCGACATCACCGCTGCTCTCTCGGGTGCACTCGCCGCTGCCGTCGACGTCGCCGGTGATCTCGGCGCGACGCTGACCACCATCCTCGACGCGAACGTCGTCGCCGCGCTGGCAGGCACGCTGACCACCGAGCTCTCCGCGGCTCTCGGCGCAGCCCTCGCTGCCGGCGGAGACGTCGCCGGTGAGTTCGGCGCCTCCCTCGGCGCGCTCCTCGGAGCCGTCACCGGCCTGTCCGGCGCACTCGACCTCGACGCTCTTCTCGGCGTCGGCGGCACCCTCGGCGCGACCCTCGCCGGTGTGCTCGGCCTCGGTGGCGGTATCGGTGCGCAGCTCGGCGCCGCGCTCGACGGTGTCCTGGAGTTGGCCGGTGGCCTGGACCTCGCGGCCGCCCTGGCCGGCGGAGCCGACATCGCGGCCACGCTCGGCGCCACTCTCTCCACTGCCCTCAGCGGCGTGCTGGTCGCCGGCGGTACCGTCGCCGGCACGCTCGGCGCGGCCTTCGGTGCCGCCCTCGGCGGCGTCCTGGGGGCCGACCTCGGTGCTCAGCTCGTCGGACTGCTGGCCGGTGAGCTGGACCTCGGTGCGGCACTGGCCACCATCCTCGACGGCGCTCTCGGCCTCGGCGGTTTGCTGGACATCGGCGCTCTCGCCGATCTCGGTGCCCTGCTCGACGTCGACGGCGCACTCGGCCTCGGTGCCGGTGTCCTGGCCACGCTCGGCGGTTCCCTCGAGGCTCTCCTCGGTGCGGGCGGCCTGCTCGGTGGCGATCTGACCGCACTGCTCGGTGCCGATCTCGGTGCTCAGCTCGCTGCCGCGCTGGCCGGCGCTCTCGCCGTCGGCGGCGACCTGGGCGGCGACCTCGGACTCGCCCTCGGCGGCGTGCTCGCCGGACTCGTGGACGTCGCGGGCGGTCTCGACGTCGACGCGGTGGCCGGACTCGGTGCCACCCTCGCCGCAGCCCTCACCGGCGCACTCGGTGTCGGCGCAGGACTCACCGGTGGACTCGCAGCGGGCCTCACCGCTCAGCTCGGTGCCGCTCTCGACGGTGTCCTCGGCCTGGCCGGCGATCTCGACCTGCTCGGCGGACTCGGCGTGCTGGGCGACCTGAACGTGCTGAACGACCTCAGCGTCCTCGGCGACCTGGACCTCGCGGCCACCCTCGGTACCGCACTCTCCGGCGCTCTCGCCGCCGGCGGCGCGGTGGCAGCCAACCTCGGTGCCACGCTCGGCGCGGCCCTCGGCGGTGTCCTGTCCGGCGACCTCGGCGCCGAGCTCGTCGGCCTGCTCGCCGGTGGTCTGGACCTCGGTGCCGGCCTCACCACCCTGCTGGGCGGTGTCCTCGATCCGTCCGGTGCCCTCGGCCTCGGCGGCGACCTCGTCGCCACGCTCGGCACCTCGCTCGCAGCCGTGCTCGGTGCGGGCGGTCTGCTCGACGCCGATCTCGCGGGCCTGCTGACCGGCGGCCTCGCCGCGCAGCTCTCCGCCGCACTCGCGACGGCTCTCGCGGCCGGCGGCGACGTGGCGGCGAACGTGGGCCTGGCCCTGGGCGACGTGCTCGGCACGGTCACCGCGGGTCTGGACCTGGACGGCGTCCTCGGCGCCGACCTCGCAGCGGCGCTCACCGCGGCCCTCGGCCTCGACGGCGACCTGACCGGTGGACTCACCGCGCAGCTCGCCGGCGCGCTCGACGCCGCACTCGGTGTGGTCGGAGGCGCCGACATCACGGCTGCGCTCTCGGGCGCACTCGCCGCCGGTGGCGACGTCGCCGCAGGACTGGGCGCGACACTCGGCACCACCCTCGCTGCCGTGCTCGGCGCCGACCTCGGCGCCCAGCTCACCGGACTGCTGGCAGGCGGCGCCGATCTCGGCACCGCACTGACCGCCGTCCTGGGCGGCGCTCTCGACCTCGACGGGGTCTTCGGCATCGGTGCCGACGCGGCCGCCGGCCTGGTCGGCTCGCTCGGCACCACGCTCGCCGCCGCACTGAACGTCGGCGGCCTGACCGACGTCGACCTCACCGCACTGCTCGGCGGCGACCTCACCGCCGTTCTGGGTGCCGCACTCTCCGGCGCCCTGGGCGCCGGCGGCGCACTGGGTGGCGACCTCGGCCTGGCACTGGGCGGGCTCGTCGGAGCGGCCACCGACCTGACGGCCGGCGCCGATCTCGGACTGGTCCTCGCCGGTGCACTCGGTGTCACCGGCGATGCCGCCGCCACGCTCTCGGGCGCACTCGACGCGATGCTGGGAGCTGCTGGCGGTCTCGACCTCACCGCGATCCTCGGTGCCGACGCGGACGTCGCCGCCACCGTCGGAGCCGCGCTCAGCGCAGCACTGTCGGCCGGTGGCCCGCTGGCCGCGAACGTGGGCGCCGCCCTCGGCGGCGTGCTCGGGACCGCCCTGTCGGGCGACCTCGGCGCACAGCTCGCAGGTCTGCTGGGCGGCGGCGTCGATCTGGACGCCGCACTCGGCACGGTCCTCGGCGGCGCACTCGGACTCGGCGGGCTGGTCGATCTCGACGGGCTCGCAGATCTGGACGGGCTCGGAGCCGTCGGCGGTCTGCTCGACGCCGACCTGCTGGGCGGCCTGACCGGCGCACTGGACACCGACATCGTCGGTGCGCTCGCCGGTTCGCTCGGCGCTGCCCTCGGCGCCGGCGGGCTGCTCACCGGTGACCTGCAGGCACTGCTCGGCGGCGATGTGGCGGCGCAGCTGTCCACCGCCCTCGGCGTGGCTCTCGGCCTCGGCGGCGACGCTGCCGGTGAACTCGGACTCGCCCTCGGCGGCGTCCTCGCCGGCGTCACCGACCTGACCGCGGGTGCCGATCTGGGTGCCGCCGTCACCGCCGCTCTCGGCATCACCGGTGAGGGTGCGGCCACCCTGGCCGGCGCCCTGAACACGGCGCTCGGACTCGGCGGGGCGCTCGATCTCGACGGCCTGGTCGGCGGAGATCTCGCCGCCACGGTCGGCGCTGCACTCGGCGGTGCTCTGGCCGCCGGCGGCGACGTCGCCGCCACGGTCGGCGCCACCCTCGGTGCCGCCCTCGGGGGCTCCCTGACCGCCGATCTGCAGGCCCAGCTCGGTGCACTGCTGGCCGGTGGGCTGGACCTCGACGCCGCGCTCGGCACGGTGCTCGGTGCGGCTCCGGATCTCGATCTGGACGCAGACCTCGCCGGCCTGCTCGGCGGCGCTGTCTCGACCGGCCTCGGCCTGGTCGCGGGAGCCGGCCTGCCCGACACGGAGCTGCCGGACCTCACGGGCAGCCTGGCCGCGGCACTGGGACTGGGCGGCGCAGCCGCAGCAGGACTGGGAACCGCACTGGGCACGGTGCTCGGCGGCACGGTGCTCGCCGATCTGGATGCGAACGGACTGCTCGAGGGTGACCTCGGCGGCATCGTCTCCGCCGCACTCGGCGACGCACTGAACGTCGGCGGTGTCCTCGACCTGGAGACCGACCCGGTCGGCCAGTTCGGCACCGCGCTCAACGGGGCGCTCGGCCTCGTCGGCGGCGTGGACACCGGCGCCCCGGGCGACCTGCCCGCGACGCTGACCGCAGCTTTCGGCGTCGGCGGCACGGCGGGTGCGGAGCTCGGCGGAGCCTTCGGCGCTCTGCTCGACATCGCCGGCGGCGGCGATCCGGTGGCGTCCCTGGGAACGGCACTCGGAGCCACGGGTGACCTCACCACGATGCTCGACGCCGCACTCGACACGGCGGTCTCCGCCGGCGGCGCGCTCGACGCCGAGGGTCTGCCGATCAGCGGACTGCTCGACGCGAACACCGGCCTCGACGGCAGCCTCAGCGCACTGACCACCCTGACCGGTGGCCTCGGCGCCGTGGGTGCGGTCGCCGGCGGACTGGACGGCACCCTCACCGGTGCCGGCGGCGCGGTCACCGATCCCGACGCGGTCACCGGTGCGGTGGCGAGCCTGGGCGGCGGCCTCGCCAGCGGCCTCGGGCTGGGCCTGAACAGCGTCACGCAGGGCGGGCTCGAGCTCGGCTCGGAGCTGCAGGGCGGCCTGACCGGCGCTGCGACCGGCGCGGGCGGCGTCTTCGGCGGCTTCGAGATCTCGCCCGACGGCGAGGTCACCGGCGGACTGGACAACACGTCCGAGTTCACCGGCGCACTCGACGGCGGCATCGACGCCACCGCCGACGCGGTGGGCCAGTTCCAGAACTCCACCGACGCCGTGCTCGGCGGCGTCACCGGAGCGACCGACGGACTGGGCCTGAGCGCGGTCACCGACGTCACCGGCGACGCGCTCGGCGCAGTGACCACGGACGGCGGACTCGGCGGCGACATCGCCGGCGAGGCCACCTCCTGGCAGGACGTCGACGCCGAGGGTGCCTTCGACGGCCCCGCGGCGGCGGTCGACGGAGTCGGCGACGGCCTCACCGACACCGTCTCCGGGCTCGGCGGCGGACTCACCGGTGGCCTGACCGACGGCCTGTCGAACACCCTCGGCGGTGGACTGAGCTCCGCGGACGACGGCCTCGACACCGGCGCTGTGGCCGATGACAACGCGGCCGACGCGGGAGACGCCAACTGATCACCCGCGCTCTGTAACACGGACGGCCCCGTACGCGCTTATGCGTACGGGGCCGTCGGCGCTTACCGTGAGGGTCACACCGCCGCAAATGGTGAATGCTCACAGACGCGCTCGACCCGTTGCCACCGCAGACAGATCGGGACCACATGCAGAACGACGCACCACCCGCCGTGCAGACCGGCGCCGGGAAGACCCCCGCGCCGACGCAGGCGACGCAGCTGGCCGAGCTCCTGTCCCGGATGGGCGAGGTGGCGTCCGGTGCCGGTCGCCGCGACCTTCTCGACCGGTTGACGGCGGCGCGTGAGCGGGTGCTCGATCCGCGCCTGCGCATCGTCGTGGTCGGACCGCTCAAGCAGGGCAAGAGCCAGTTCGTGAACTCGCTGCTGGGCCTCGACGTGTGTTCGGTGGGCGACGACGAGACCACCGCGGTGCCCACGATGGTCGCGTACGCGGAGACCGAGCGGGCGGAGCTGGTGGTCGGCGAGATCGGTGCCGACCCGGTGCGCATCGACATCCCCATGGCGGACATCCATGCCGTCACACCGACCGACCCGCGCGCGGAGGGTCGCGAGATCCTCCGCCTCGAGATCTCCGTGCCCAGCCCGCTGCTGAAGGACGGGCTCGTCGTCATCGACACCCCCGGCGTCGGCGGCCACGGCAACCCGCACGCCAACAGCACCCTGGGTCTGGTCACGTCGGCGGATGCCGTTCTGGTGCTGTCCGATTCGAGTCAGGAGTTCACCGAGCCCGAGGTGGCCTTCCTGCGCCAGGTGGTAACTCTGTGCCCGGCGGTCGCGTGCCTGGTGACCAAGACCGACCTGTACCCGCACTGGCGGCGCATCGTCGAGGCCGATCGCGGGCACCTCGCGCGGCAGGGCATCGACGTTCCGCTGATGCCGATCTCGTCGATGCTCCGCTCGCACGCGCTGCGGCTGAAGGACGATTCGCTCGACAAGGAGGCCGGCTTCCCGGCTCTCTACGACTTCCTCCGCGGTGTGGTGCAGCGCGCCGACGCCACCACTCGCAAGGCCGTCGCTCTCGACGTCCGCTCGGTGTCCGAGCATCTCGCCCTCGCCCTGGGCAGTGAACTCGCGGCGCTTCGCGATCCGGAGACCGCCGCCGCGGCGGTGGCCGGTCTGCAACAGGCGCGGGCCAACGCCGAGGACATGCAGAAGCGCAGCAGTCGGTGGCAGCAGACACTCAACGACGGCATCACCGATCTGGCCGCCGACATCGACCACGACCTGCGAGACCGGCTGCGCGTCATCACCCGTGAGGCGGAGGAGGCGGTCGACGGGGGAGACCCGGGCAAGGACTGGCCGCGCATCGGTGAGTGGCTCGAGGACCAGATCGCCTCCGCCGTGGGGGACAACTTCGTCTGGGCGCACGAGCGGTCCCTGTGGCTCGCCGAGACGGTCGCTCGGCACTTCGCCGAGACGGCCGATGCGCACATCCCGGCGATGAACATCGCGAACGTCGACGGCGTCATGGACCCGGTGACCTCACTGGGGGACCTCGAGTCCGGCCGGATGGGCATCACCTCGAAGGTGCTCGTGGGCATGCGCGGCTCCTACGGCGGCGTGCTCATGTTCGGACTCATCACGACGATGATGGGACTGGCGCTGCTCAATCCGATCTCGCTCGGCGCCGGAGTCCTGTTGGGCAGCAAGGCCTACAAGGACGACAAGGAGGCGCGGGTGCTCAAGCGGCGGGCCGACGCGAAGGTCGCCATCCGCAAGTTCACCGACGACGTCAGCTTCCAGGTGGGCAAGGAGTCCAAAGACCGCCTGCGGCTCGTCCAGCGCCAGCTCCGTGACCACTTCACCGACATGGCCGATCAGACGGTGCGCTCGGTGAGCGACTCGCTGCGGGCCGCGCAGGAGGCGGCGACCGGCGCCTCGTCCGAGCGTGCCGCGCGCACAGTCGAACTGGAGCAGTCACTGAAGAAGATCTCTGCACTGCGCAGCATCGCGCAGAAGCTCGACCCCGAGGCCGTCGAGGCCGCCGAGGCAGACAAGGTCGTCGAGGCGGCTCGTGCGGACCGCACGCAGATCGGTACCGGCTCGTGAGTGTCACGCTCGACCGTGCGCGGGAACTCGTCGCGGCGGCGCAGGCGGAGTACGTGCGGGAGCCGGACGTCCGGGATGCGTTGCGCGTCTGCGCGGACCGGCTCGACGAGCCGCTGCGCGTCGCGCTCGCCGGATCACTCAAGGCCGGCAAGTCGACGCTCCTCAACGCGCTCGTCGGACAGGACATCGCCCCCACCGACGCGACCGAGTGCACCCGCGTGGTCACGTGGTACCGCCGCGGGACGTCTCCCTCGGTGACGGCCCGGTACGACGGGGACCGCTCGATGAGCATCCCGGTGTTGCGACGGGGTGGTCGACTGTCGTTCGACTTCGGCGATCTCACCGCGGACCGCGTGGACCGCCTCGACGTCGAGTGGCCGGCGCGAACCCTGGCCCGCAACACCATCATCGACACCCCCGGCACGTCGTCGCTGTCCCTGGACGTGTCCGAGCGGACGTTGTCGATGTTGACGCCCGAGGACTCCGCGTCCGGCGCCGACGCCGTGGTCTATCTCCTGCGCACCCTGAGCGCGTCCGACACGTCGTTCCTCACCCGCATCAACGACGCGGTCGGTGGCGACTCCGGCCCCCTCGGCGTGGTCGGCGTCGTCTCGCGTGCCGACGAGGTGGGCGCCGGTCGCATGGACGCGATGATGTCGGCCAAGGAAGTGGCGTCCCGCTTCGCGGTGGAGCTCGAGAAGACCGGTCTGTGCCAGGCCGTCGTGCCCGTCGCCGGCCTGCTCGCCCTCGGGGCACGGACGTTGCGGCAGAGCGAGTTCGGCGCGCTCGTCGCGTTGGCCGACGCTCCGCCCGACGACCTCCAACTGGCGATGCTGTCGGCCGACCGCTTCTCCCGCCCGGACATGCCACTCCCCGTCGATGCGGAGACGCGCGCCGGACTCGTCGACCGTTTCGGGCTCTTCGGCATCCGGATGGCCGTCACGCTCATCCGCATGGGCACGCGCGATTCGCCCTCGCTCGCACGGGAACTCGTCGAGCGCAGTGGACTCGAGGAGCTACGGCACATCATCGACGTTCAGTTCGGCGAGCGAGCCGACCAGCTCAAGGCGCACTCGGCCCTCGTCGCTCTCGATCGCGTGCTGCGCGCCTCACCGGCCGCGGGATCGCGCGCCATCATCGACGAGGTGGGATCCACCCTCGCCGACGTCCACGGGTTCAAGGAACTGCGTCTGCTCGGTCAGCTACGGGCACGCGAGGTGCGGCTGCCCGAGCCGGAGAAGGCGGAGCTCGCTCGACTGGTGGGTGCGCAGGGCACCGAGACGACGACGCGGTTGGGGCTCGATCCCGACGACTCGGTGGAACTGCAGCGCAAGACGGCCTTCGACGCGGTCCGCAGTTGGCGCTCCCGCGCGTCCCATCCGCTGCTCGACCGGTTCACGGCGCGGGCGTGCGACATCGCCGCGCGCAGCGCCGAGGGCATCCTCGCGGAGCTCGACCGCCGCTGAGATCAGCGCCGGACGGGAGCGGCTGCGAGCCATCGCCCGACGGCGGGGACGAACAGCGGAGCGGTACCCAGCAGAGCGAGGGCCGCGACAACGAACGGCGCATACGTCGTGGGCTGCTCCAGCGCATCGGAGGTCGCGATCCAGAACGCGATCGATCCCGCGGCCGCGACGATGCCGACCACGGTCAGCGTGGATCGTCCGGTGGGGCGTCGGCCGCGGATCTGCAGGATGCCGGCCAGTCCCACCAGGAGAACGACGGCGCCGACGGCAGCACCGGCGACGAGCGTGATGAGGACCGTCGAGTCGATGTCCTCCGCCGAGGTGCCGGGGGCGTCGGCCGAGAGGACGTCGGCGAGGCGCGACCGTAGTCCCTGGTGGTCGAGTCCCAGCAGCGCGCCGGTGGCCGCCAGGACGACGAGGCACAGACTCCACAGGATCACGGCGGCATCGACGGCGCGTGGGCGCTCGTCGGGAACCGGCTCCCGCATGGGCGTCACGTGCACCGACGGGCGGGGCGGCTTCGGGGGTTGCGAGCCTTCGACACTGTCCGACGCGTTCATGGCTTCAGGCTAGAGGGTCTGTTTCCGCCGGACCCTGTTGTGGTCCGGCCCCGTCCGCTCGGGCTCGGAAAGTGATCGAGCACGAAGTCCGCGGTCGGGGTCACACGGCCTTCTCGGAAGTGGGCCTCATCACTTACGGTCAGGGCGGTAGTGGGCCCGCCAGGGCCCCGTTGTCGATGGGATGAATGTGCGGAAACTGCGGTCTGCCGGCGTCGGTCTGGTGATGTGTCTCGGTCTGTTCGGCGCGGTGGTGCCCACGGCGACCGCCGAACCCCCCGGCCCGGCGTCGAGCTTCTACACGCCCCCCTCACCGCTTCCCGCCGGGAACGACGGTGACCTCATCCGTACCGGGCCGTCGAATCTCGCACTGTCGCTTTCCTTGCCGCAGGGACCGATCCCCGGCACCGCGACGCGCCTGATGTACCGGTCGCAGGACGCCAACGACGCGCCGGTGGCCGTCACCGGGACGTACATCGACCCGTCGGCCGAGTGGACCGGCCCCGGTCCGCGCCCGCTCGTGGTGATCGCCCCCGGCACCCACGGCCAGGGTGATCAGTGCGCGCCGTCGCACCAGCTCAACAACGTCCTCACCTACACACCCGTGCTCGGACTCATGGTCGAGTACGAGCTCCTCTCCACCTACGCGCTGCTCTCCCGCGGCTACGGCGTCGTCATCACCGACTACGACGGGCTCGGCACTCCGGGAGCGCACACCTACGTCAACCGCGCCGCGGAAGCGCACGCGGTGCTCGATGCGGCCCGCGCCGCGCAGCAGCTCGGCAACACCAAGGTCGGTTCCGATTCCCCGGTCGGCCTCTGGGGTTACTCCCAGGGCGGCGGCGCCGTGGCAGCGGCCGTGGAGCTCGCTCCCGAGTACGCCCCGGAGCTGGACATCAAGGGCACCTACGCCGGCGCGCCCGTCGCCGATCTGGCCGCGACGCTGGCGCAGGTCGACGGCACCATCCTCACCGGTGTCATCGGCTACACCCTGAACGGTCTGCGCCGGTCCAACCCCGAGTTGGGTCCGATCATCGACGCGTCGACGAACCCGGCCGGCAAGGCTGCGCTGGCGGCACTCGAGAATCAGTGCGTCGTGGAAAGTGCACTCACCGTGGGCTTCCACCGCACCAACGAGTGGATCACCACCGGCGAGTCGCTGTCGGACTACCTGAAGCGCATTCCCGAGGCGCAGACGGTTCTCGCCGAGAACAAGATCGGTAACCGCACACCCACCACGCCGGTCTACATCGACACCGGCACGGGCGACGACATCGTGCCGCACGGCCAGGCAGTCGATCTCGCCGCAACCTGGTGCGGAAAGGGCTCGAACGTCCAGCTGAACACTCAGCAGCTGCCGTTCTTCCTCCCCGGGCTCGCGCTCGGCCACGTCCTGCCCGACTTCATCGGACTCGGCGCCGGCACCAACTGGCTCGACGCCCGGTTCCGCGACGTTCCGACAGCGGGTAACTGCGCCTGACCCGTCACCGCCGAAGCGCCTCGATCACAGTCGATCGAGGCGCTTCGTCGCGTTCCGGACCCTCGCGGTCGAGGCGTCCTTCTCCGACGCCGCCTCGGAACGCGCGTCCTGCGCCGACTCCAGGTCCTCGCGTGCCTTCTCGAGCTGCTCGATGAGGGCGTCGACCGACTCCTTCAGCTCGTCGACGCGATGGTCGGCGTGCTCCAGCGCCTCGGTCGCATCCTGCAGCGCAGCCTCGGCGTCGTCGAGTTCGGCCTGTGCGCGGGCCCGCTGCTCTTGCTTCTCCCGTTCGGCGGTGTCGTCGGGTTCGGGTTCTTGCGCAGGTTTGTCGTCTTCGGCGGGTTCGGGATCGACGGACACCAGCCCCATAGGGCCGAACCCGCTGTACTCGGCGGCCCCCAACATCCGGCCGCGCCGCACCTCGTCGGCGATGTCCGCATCGGACAGCGCCGCATTCAGGCTCTGCGTCACCTCGCGCCCGACGTCCTCGCCGATCGGGTGACCGCGATCCTCCGCGATCTCCGCAGCCCGGCTCGCCAGCGCGCGCACCGCGCGTTGCCGCTGCTTCGTCAACGTGCGGAGGGTGGCACCCGACGGTCGACCGGCCGGCCTCCGGCCTTCCCTCAGATGTTGCTGCGCCTCACGAAGTGCTTCGCCGAGGTCGAGCAGGTCTGTGACGTCGTCCTCCGCGTCGCGCACCGTCACGTTCAGCACCCACCCGACGATCGTCGGTTTGCGCAGCGCACCGATCTGCTTGGCCAGGGCCTTGTCGCCGTCGGAACGCGCCTGCTTCTGCCGGCCGGTGCGCGCGGCGACGAAGTCGGACGGGTCCAGCCCGTACAGCTCGTCGGCCACCTCGTCGAACGTCATGCTGGTCGATTATGCCGCCACGCTGTGGCCATAGAGAGTTCGAATGGCAAGTCCCCGAACTATCGATAGCGCGATGGGATGATGCTGCGGGCCCGGTGCGCTGAACCTTCCGTGGCCGCGAGAGACGGGGCCGCGGAAGGGACACACCGTCATGAGCACTCTGCAGAACACCCGCATCCTTCTCGTCGGCGGCTCGTCGGGCATCGCGCGGCGCATCGCCGAGGACGCGCTCGCCGCCGGCGCGGAAGTCGTCCTCGGCAGTCGACGCCCGGAGGCCCTGGCCGACACTGTCGCCGAGCTCGGCTCGGGCGCATCGGCGGTGCACCTCGACCTCGACGACGAATCGTCCATCGCCGCCGCCGTCACCACGCTCGGACCTCTCGATCACGTCGTGTCGCTCGCGGCGAACCACGCCAACGGCCCGGTCGCAGACCTCGACCGCGCCGCCGTCGAGCGCGCGTTCGCAGCCAAGGTCGTCGGACCGATCCTGCTGGCCAAGCACTTCGCGCCCACGCTGCGGGACGGCGGCTCGTTCGTGTTCTTCTCCGGTGTCGCCGCATGGAAGCCGGCGCCGGGCCTCGCCGTCATGGCCACGACCAACGGTGCTGTCGCATTCCTCGCGGAAGCGTTGGCCGTCGAACTGGCACCGTTGCGGGTCAACGCCGTCTCGCCCGGCATCGTCGACTCGGGTTCGTGGGACGGCATGGGAGACGGGAAGCAGAAGATGTTCGACGCGACGGCTGCCTCCAATCCCGCACGGCGCGTGGGCCGCCCGGAGGACGTGTCGGCAGCGGTGCTGCTCGCCCTGACCAACACCTTCGTCACCGGAACCACCCTCCACGTCGACGGGGGTGGACGGCTGAGCTGAGCGCCTCAGGCGATCCGCACGCCCCTCGGCAAGGTGCGGGCCGGAACGCGGAGTCGCCGCGCGGCGACCGTGAGTCCGAGAGCTCCCAGGATGACATTGACGGCCAGCCCGAGGTACCAACTGTCGCCGACCTTTCCGGATTCGAACGCGACCTGCTCGTCGTAGAAGCTGCGGTTCGAGGCGCTCACGCGGTAGGTCGACACGGTGTCCGCGCAGGTCGGCTCCGTCAGGTACGGGCCCGTGCGCGCCGTCGAGAGCGTCTCGGCTATCGGGCGCGCCACGCTGGGATCGGGTGGCCGCTCGTCCGACATCCAGACACGTACGCTCGGATTGTCATGTGCGGCCACCACGTCCGGGAGAATGAGAAACGGGTTGGGCGCCAACAGCCACCAGATACGCTCGGTGTGCTCGTAGGAGCGCACCGTGGCCACGTCGCGACAGTCCGGAACGGTGTCGAACGAATCGTCCACGTACGTGTACTCGGCGCCCACCACCTCGTGGTCCTCCGCCGTGGTCGAGTAGAGCAGGCCGAACAGTGCCGGGAGGCCCAACACCAGGAAGAACACGGTGGCCTGCGTCAGGACGGCCGAACCTGCCGGCCGAGCGGTCAGGGCGGAGTACCCCAGCCCGATCCCGCAGTAGCACAGGAAGATCAGGCAGAGAACGATCACGCCCAGCACCGAGGTGCCGATGCCGTAGGGCGCGGCGACGATGCCCCACACCAGGTACGGCGACGCCACGGCGACGAGGGCAAGGCAGGACACCCACGACCCGAGAAGTTTGCCTACGGCCAACTGCCAGTGGCTGATCGGCGTCGCCTGCACCACGGCGAGTGTCGCGTCCTTGCGGTCACCGTTGATCGAGGTCGCCGTGAGGGTGGGGGCGAGGACCACGCCGAGGAACAGCTCGACTCCCAGCACGACCGCGTACAGGTTGCGCGCCCAGCCGTCGTAGTTCGCATCGGCTTCGTCGACGGACAGTGCCAGATACATCGATCCGAACACGGCCAGCGAGATCACCGTGAAGGTCACCGCCAGGGTGACGCGCCACCGCGTGGTGCGCAGTCGCTGCCGGAGTTCGAGGCCGATCAGTACGCCGACCACCGACCACCAGCTGCTCATCCGTGCCGCCATGTCAGGTCCTGTCCGCGTCGAGGGCGAGGTACGCGTCCTCGAGTTCCGAGTCGACGCGGGCGAACTCGGCGACGAGCACTCCCGAGTCGACGACCGTGCGCAGGTGTCGCGCCGCGGCCTCCTCGTCGGGGAAGTGCAGGATGTCGGCCGACGATGCAGGCCGGCCCACCGCGCGTAGTCGCCAGGATCGTTCGGTGGCGGGTGCCGACTCCCGCGTGCGCCCGTCCGTCATCACGAGCACGTCGTCCACCATCTCCGACAGTTCGGTGAGGATGTGGCTCGACACCAGCACGGCGCATCCGTTGTCGGCGAGCCGGCGGACCTCGTCGCGCAGTTCGACTCGTGAGCGCGGGTCCATGCCGGACGCCGGCTCGTCGAGCAGCAGGATGCGCGGTCGGTGGACCAGAGCGCGGGCGAACCCGAGCCGCTGCTTCTGGCCGCGGGACAACTCGTGCGCGGGTCGGTCGGCGCGATCGTCGAGGTGGACCTGCTGCAGCAGTTCGGCGGCGCGGGCACGGGCGTCCTGCGACGACAGCCCGTGCAGCCGTCCGAACGTCGACAGGATCTCGGACGCGGTCAGGCTGTCCCAGGTGCCGAACACATCCGGCATCCACCCCACGGCCCGCCGGAGTGTGACCGTCTCGACGGGAGCTCCGTCGAGTTCGAGTGTGCCCGAATCGGGTGCGAGCAGCCCGGCGAGCATGAGCAGTAGTGTCGTCTTTCCCGCGCCGTTCGGCCCGACAAGGCCGGTGACCGTGCCGGGAGCGAGCGTCACGTCGGCGTGCGCGACGGCAGTGTGTCCGCCGAAGGTTCGGGTGAGGCCGCGTGCCGTCAGGGTCGTGCCGGGAACCGGTGACATGCCGTGGACCCTAACCGTCGGACGCGCGTGCTCAGCCACACTCTCGCGTCGAATTCCGCGGATCTACAGAAAGCCTCGCGATCGGGTGGGTTCACACGCGCCGACCATGCGTGAGTGCCCTCAACTTGCTGCCGGAGGCGGGATCCCGTCGATCCGGTCGACCTGTGGATGCTGAGGCACGGCCGAGTGCAGGTTTTGCCACATTTTCGCGTCGAATGCTGCCGATCCGCAGAAAGCCTCGCGATCGGGTGGGTCCAGACACGCGGACCACAGCCGGCCGACCACTCCGGGAACAAACTCGTACACCCCTCCGTTGAGCCGTACGACTGCCATTGAGCGTGGGTCACTCAAGTACGACTTGACGGGGCGAGAATCCGACAGGCAGACTTGAGCGCAGTTCGCTCAGGCAGACGCTCGAACGATCACAGCAGCATCTATCAGGAGGTCTTCACATGGCTCGTGCGGTCGGAATCGACCTCGGGACCACCAACTCGGTCGTGTCCGTCCTGGAGGGCGGCGAACCGGTCGTGGTGGCCAACTCCGAGGGTGCACGCACCACCCCGTCCATCGTCGCGTTCGCCAAGAACGGAGAGGTTCTCGTCGGCCAGTCCGCGAAGAACCAGGCCGTCACGAACGTCGACCGGACCATTCGCTCCGTCAAGCGCCACATCGGCACTGACTGGACCGTCGGCATCGACGACAAGAAGTACACGTCGCAGGAGATCAGCGCGCGCACGCTCATGAAGCTCAAGCGTGACGCCGAGGCGTACCTGGGCGAAGAGATCACCGACGCGGTCATCACGGTGCCCGCGTACTTCGAGGACGCACAGCGTCAGGCCACGAAGGAAGCCGGCCAGATCGCCGGCCTCAACGTCCTGCGCATCGTCAACGAGCCCACCGCCGCCGCTCTGGCGTACGGCCTGGACAAGGGCGAGAAGGAACAGACCATCCTCGTGTTCGACCTCGGTGGCGGCACGTTCGACGTGTCCCTGCTCGAGATCGGCGACGGTGTCGTCGAGGTCCGCGCCACGTCCGGTGACAACCACCTCGGTGGCGACGACTGGGACGAGCGCATCGTCACCTGGCTCGTCGACAAGTTCAAGGCTCAGAACGGCATCGATCTGACCAAGGACAAGATGGCTCTCCAGCGCCTGCGTGAGGCTGCGGAGAAGGCGAAGATCGAGCTGTCCTCGAGCCAGAGCACGTCCATCAACCTGCCGTACATCACGGTGGACTCGGACAAGAACCCGCTCTTCCTCGACGAGCAGCTCAGCCGCTCCGAGTTCCAGAAGATCACCGCCGACCTGCTCGACCGCACCCGCGCGCCGTTCCAGGCCGTGGTCAAGGACTCGGGCATCGCGGTCAAGGACATCGACCACGTCGTGCTCGTCGGTGGCTCCACCCGTATGCCGGCCGTCTCCGAGCTGGTCAAGGAGCTCTCCGGTGGACGCGAGCCCAACAAGGGCGTCAACCCGGACGAGGTCGTGGCCGTCGGCGCCGCACTGCAGGCCGGTGTGCTCAAGGGTGAGGTCAAGGATGTTCTGCTCCTCGACGTCACGCCGCTGTCCCTCGGCATCGAGACCAAGGGTGGCGTGATGACCAAGCTCATCGAGCGCAACACCACCATCCCCACCAAGCGGTCCGAGACCTTCACCACGGCGGACGACAATCAGCCATCGGTGCAGATCCAGGTCTTCCAGGGTGAGCGCGAGATCGCGTCGCACAACAAGCTTCTCGGCTCGTTCGAGCTGACGGAGCTGCCTCCCGCACCGCGCGGTGTGCCCCAGATCGAGGTCACGTTCGACATCGACGCCAACGGCATCGTGCACGTGACGGCGAAGGACAAGGGCACCGGCAAGGAGAACACGATCAAGATCCAGGAGGGCTCCGGCCTCTCCAAGGAGGAGATCGAGCGCATGGTCAAGGACGCCGAGGCTCACGCCGAGGAGGACAAGACCCGTCGCGAGGAGGCCGAGACCCGCAACCAGGCCGAGTCGCTCGTCTACCAGACGGAGAAGTTCGTCAAGGACAACGAGGACAAGGTTCCTGCGGAGACCAAGGAGAAGGTCGAGTCGGCCATCGCCGAGGCTCGCACTGCTCTGAACGGCACCGACATCGCTGCCATCAAGGCAGCGGTGGAGAAGCTGAGCACGGAGTCGCAGGCTCTGGGTCAGGCACTGTACGAGTCGGCAGCAGCCGACGGAGCAGGTGCCGACGGCGCCGCCCCGACCGACGGTAGCGACGATGTCGTCGACGCCGAGGTCGTGGACGAGCCGGTCGACACGGACAAGAAGTGAGTGCTGAGGACACCGGGAAGGTAGACGCACCCGACGTCGACCCCGCCGTGGAGGAGTCCCTCGCGGGCTCCGCCACGGCGCCCCAGCCCGGTGACGTGGAGGACGAAGCAGAGGTTCTCGAGGCAGAGATGTCCGAGGGTTCCGTGGATTCCGAGACTGCACCCGAGAAGGACGAGCTGTCCGAGCGGACGGCCGACCTGCAGCGCCTCAGCGCCGAGTTCGCCAACTACCGGCGACGCGTCGCTCGGGACAAGCAGGTGGACATCGACAACGCCAAGGCGTCGGTGTTGGCCGAGTTGCTGGGTGTGCTCGACGATCTCGATCGGGCGCGCAAGCACGGTGACCTCGAGACGGGGCCGCTGAAGTCGGTGGCGGACAAGCTCGAATCCGTCATCACCGCACAGGGTCTCGTCGCCTTCGGTGACGAGGGCGACGCGTTCGACCCCGCGCTGCACGAGGCCGTGCAGCACGAGGGCGACGGCAACGATCCTGTCGTCGGCAGCGTGTTCCGCAAGGGGTACAAGGTGCGTGATCGAGTTCTGCGCACCGCCATGGTCGCCGTCGTCGACGGTTCGGGCGCCGACGCGGCATCCGACCAGGCATAGTTCGACCACAACGAAGATGTGATGTGAGAGGAGGAGGCGACCGGTGAGCCAACGGGAGTGGATAGAGAAGGACTTCTACAAGGAGCTGGGCGTCTCCTCCTCCGCGTCGCAGGACGAGATCAAGAAGGCGTACCGCAAGCTCGCGCGCGACAACCATCCGGACTCCAATCCGGGGGACGCGAAAGCGGAGGAGCGCTTCAAGGCGGTCAGCGAGGCCAATGCGGTGCTCTCCGACCCCGCGAAGCGCAAGGAGTACGACGAGGCCCGATCACTGTTCGCCAGTGGTGGTTTCGGACGCGGCGGATTCTCGCCGGGCGGCGGAACCAACTTCGGCGGCGGGGGTACGGCCGGCGGGTTCGACGTCGGTGACCTCTTCGGAGGTGCCGGTGGCGGAGCCGATCTCGGTGATCTGTTCGGCGGGTTGTTCAACCGTGGTGCGGCCGGTGGTCGTACCCAGGCCGCGTCGTCACGTCCCCGGCGCGGGAGTGATCTCGCGGCCGAGGTGACTCTCGACTTCCGTGACGCGGCGGTGGGAACGTCTGTCCCGCTGTCCATCACGAGCCCGTCGTCCTGCACCACCTGTCACGGGAGCGGCGCGAAGCCCGGCACGAGCCCGCGGGTCTGCCCACGGTGCAACGGTGCCGGTGTGGTCAGCCGCAACCAGGGCGCGTTCGGCTTCAGCGAGCCGTGCGACGACTGCCGGGGCACCGGGTCGATCATCGACGATCCGTGCACCGACTGCCGCGGCACCGGCGTGCAGAACCGCACCCGGTCGGTGACGGTGCGGGTTCCGGCCGGTGTCAGTGACGGGCAACGTGTCCGAGTGGCCGGCCGAGGCGAGGCTGGTCTGCGCGGCGCTGCCGCCGGCGATCTGCTGGTGACGGTGCACGTGAAGAGCGACGCCGTGTTCGGCCGCACGGGTGACGATCTCACCCTCACGGTTCCCGTCGCGTACAGCGAACTGGTGCTCGGCACGACGCTGTCGGTGCCGACGCTCGACGGCCGAGTCGGTCTGAAGGTTCCGGCAGGCACGGTGGACGGCCGCACCTTCCGGGTGAAGGGTCGCGGCATTCCCAAGAAGTCGAAGATCGGTGACCTGTTGGTCACGGTGAAGGTGGCCGTGCCGTCCGAGTTGGACGACGCGGCACGTGATGCCCTCGAGGCCTACGCTGCGGCGGAGAAGGCGAGTGGTTTCGATCCCCGCTCCGGGTGGCCCGGAGCCTGACGGTTCTGATGCGAGAGGAGAGATGAGATGACTCGGACGCCCAGCGATCCGCAGGATGCGCGCGACGCAGGCGCGGACCCGGATGCCCGGATCTTCGTCATCTCCGTCGCCGCAGAGCTCGCCGGCATGCACGCCCAGACACTGCGCACCTACGACCGTCTCGGACTGGTGACGCCGTTCCGCACCACCGGCGGTGGGCGACGGTACTCTCCGCGCGACGTCGCGCTGCTTCGCGAGGTGCAGCGTCTCTCGCAGGACGAGGGCGTCAATCTGGCGGGAATCAAGCGCATCATCGAACTCACCAATCAGGTGGAGGCGCTGCAGGCCCGCGTCACCGAGATGGCGACCGAGCTGGCCAAGGTTCACGCCGGGTACCGACGCGATCTCGTTCCGGTGCAACGCAGTAACGCGCTCGTCGTGTGGACGCCGCGCAACCCGAAGCAGACCTGACCGTCACCCCGTGCGGATGTTCTCCGCCGGGGTTCCCGTCGTCACCAGGGCACGCGTCGTGAAGCTCGACATCGCCGGTGATCCGCACACCAGCACGCGCTGCGACAGGTACGGCCCGCGCCGCGCCACCACCTCGCCGACGCGGCCGACGAGGTACTCGTGAGGTGCGAAGCCGGAGTCGGGTGCCGTCTGCAGCCGCACGGCCTCGGAGGCATCGAAGAACTCGTCGCGGTACGGCGGGTCCACGGGCTCGTCCACCACCGGGATCACCGTGAGCCATGGTGCTGATCGCGCCATCAGGGACAGCATGTCGGCTGCATAGAGATCGCGGGGGTGCCTGCCTCCCACGTAGAGCCGCACCCGCGGAGGTCGTGGCCGACGTGTCAGGCCCAGCAGCAGCGCGCGCATCGGTGCGAGACCTGTTCCGCCCGCGACCATCACGACGTCGTCGTCGGTGTCGTCGACACGCAGGTCGCCCGCCGGGTCGTCGAGAGTCCAGACGTCGCCCTCACGGGTCTCGCGGACAATGCTGCGACTGACCCAGCCTGCCGGTACCTCGCGAATGTGGAACTCGTACTTGCCGTCTCGCGACGGGGGCAGGGCGGGGGAGTACCGACGAGGCAGGTGCGGCGAGGTGGGCACCGTCACGGCGACGGACTGCCCCGCGGCGAACGGAACCAGCTCGCCGACGAGGCGGACGATCAGAAGATCACGGCGCAGCCGATGGCACTGCACCACTTGCGCTTCGACCACGGTCACCGGTCTTCGCGCATCACATCGTCGCCTGACCGATGTCCCGGTTGGAGATCATCTGGTTGGGCTCCTCGTCGCCGGTGCGTCCCAGCGCGGCGAGGAACGACCGCGCCCAGCGATCGACGTCGTGCGCGAGGACCTGGCGCCGCATCGCCCGGATGTGGCGTCGGCCCGATTCCGGCGTCTGCTCGATCGCGGCCATCATCGCGTCCTTGACGCTGTTCAGATCGTGCGGGTTGCACTGGTACGCCTGGCGCAGTTCGGCTGCGGCGCCGGTGAACTCGCTGAGCACGAGGGAACCGCCCAGGTCACTGCGGCACGCCACGTACTCCTTGGCGACGAGATTCATGCCGTCGCGGATGGGCGTCACCAGCATGACGTCGGCGGCCACGTAGTAGGCGATGAGCTCCTCGCGCGGAATGGGACGGTGCAGGTAGTGCACCACCGGATGTCCGACGCGGCTGAATTCGCCGTTGATGCGCCCGACCATGCCCTCGATCTCGCCGCGCATCTGCTTGTAGCTCTCGACGCGTTCGCGGCTCGGTGTGGCCAGCTGGATCATCACGACGTCCTCGGGATCCACCCGGCCCTCGGTCAGCAGTTCCAGGAACGCCTCGAGACGGACGTCGATGCCCTTGGTGTAGTCGAGTCGGTCGACGCCCAGCATGATCGTCTTCGGATTGCCCAGCTCTTCGCGCATCTCTCGTGCACGATCGCGCACCGGCTTGCGCCGCGACTTCTCGTCGAGATCGCCCGAGTCGATGGAGATGGGGAAGGCGCCCACGCGCACGGACCGGAAACCCACCTGCACCACACCGAGTTTGGAGCGGACTCCGATGTTGCCGCGCGAGGTCGGCTGGCCGGCGAGACGCCGTGCGAGGTAGAGGAAGTTCTGCGCGCCACCGGGCAGATGGAAGCCGATGAGATCCGCGCCCAGCAGGCCCTCGACGATCTCGGTGCGCCACGGCATCTGCATGAACAGCTCGACGGGCGGGAACGGGATGTGCAGGAAGAAGCCGATCGTCAGATCGGGGCGCAGCATGCGCAGCATCTTCGGGACCAGCTGGAGTTGGTAGTCCTGGATCCACACGGTGGCGTTCTCGGCGGCCGCCTTGGACGTGGCCTCGGCGAAGCGCCGGTTCACCTCGACGTAGGCGTCCCACCAGCTCCGGTCGTAGACGGGCCGGACGATGACGTCGTGGTAGAGCGGCCACAGGGTGGCGTTGGAGAAGCCCTCGTAGTAGTCGGCGACCTCCTGCTGCGAGAGCGGGACCGGGACCAACTCGAGGCCGTCGTCCTCGAACGGGTCGACGTCGACGTCGGGGACACCGGCCCATCCGACCCAGGCGCCGTTGTTGCTCCGCAGGATCGGCTCGAGCGCGGTGACGAGACCACCGGGGCTGCGCTTCCAGACTCGGGAACCGTCGGGCGCCGTGTCGAGGTCGACAGGCAACCTGTTGGCCACGACGACGAAGTCCGAACCTGATGCGGTCACTGCTGATCCTCTGTCTCGACGTCGGGGCGCGCGGTGAGGCCGGCAGCCTGCCGCGACGGTGTCAGCACGTGCTTACCCCACTCGCCGAACGCCAATCGGAGTGCAGGAGCGAGCGGCACTCAGGCGCGGACGGGCGGGTTGATCCCCAGCATGGACAGCAGCATGCGGCACTCGTCGGCGTCCGTCGCGTAGGCGGCGACGACGCGACGCGCCATGCGGGCGGTCTCGTCGGACAGGGTCTCGATCTCTTCGTCGGCGATGTCGGTCTCGGCGGGCTCGGTGGCCATGCGGGTCTCCCTGGGGTCGAACGATGTGGTGGTGCAGCCCGGTGGGGCGCACTCGCGTACCTGAACTCTACGAGTTCGCGCTCGTTCCCGGCAAAACCGGACGCGCACCGTGACCGGTAGCGTCTGCCCCGAACAGCTGTCGTATCGGAAGAAGGACATCCGCCATGCCCATCGGCACCATCAACGGCATCCGCCTCAACTACACCGTGACGGGCAAGGGTCCGCTCGTCGTCATGGTCATGGGGACGGGCAGCCCCGGCCGGGTGTGGCAGCTGCATCAGGTGCCGGCGCTCACGGCCGCGGGCTTCCGGGTGTGCACGTTCGACAACCGCGGCATCGCCCCGACCGACGAGTGCGCGGGCGGCATGACGATGGACGATCTGGTCGCCGACACCGCGGCGCTCATCGAGTACCTGCGGTCCGGCCCCGACGAGAAGGCAGCCGTCGTGGGCACGTCGATGGGTGCGCGCGTGGCGCAGGAACTGGCCTTGACCAGGCCCGACCTGGTGTCGCGAGCGATCTTCGCGGCCGGTCACGCCCGGCTCGACGAGTTCCAGAAGGTGCTCGGCGCCGGCGAGCGCGAGCTGGCGGACAGCTCGGCGACGCTGCCGCCGAAGTACGCGGCCGCGGTGACGGCGGCCCTGAACCTCTCTCCCGCGTCGCTCGCCGACCCCGCGAAGGCACGGGACTGGCTCGACCTGTTCGAGTTCTCCGTGCAGCCGCTGACCCCGGGCCAGCGTGCCCAGCTCTCTCTGGACGAGTCGTTCGACCGCCGGTCCGCGTACCGCGACATCACGGTGCCGTGCCTGGCCATGGGCTTCGCCGACGACCGGATGATTCCCGCCTACCTCTCGCGCGAGGTGGCCGACCTGGTTCCGGGCGGCCGCTACGTCGAGATCGCCGACGCGGGGCACTACGGATACCTGGAGAAGCCCGACGAGGTCAATCAGGCGATTCTCACGTTCCTCCGCGAGTAACGCCGGTCGAGCGTTAGGTTAGCCTACGTTCATGTCTCGGGGATCTGTCGTCACCACCGCTGTGCTGCCGTTGACCGCTGCACAGACAGAGGTCTGGACCGCGCAGCACCTGCTGGGTGACCGCACCGACTTCGTCATCTCGCTGCTCGTCGAGATCACCGGCCCGCTCGACCTCGACCGCGCGTGTGACGTCATCCGGTCGGTCATCGCCGACGCGGACGCGCTGCACGTGCGATTCGACTTCTCCGGTCCCGAGCCCGTGCAGTACCGCAGTGACGACGAGTGGTCGGTCGGGGTCGTCGACCTACGCACGGCTGCCGACCCGATGGCGGAGGCGAAGGCCTGGATCGCGGCCGACATCGCGTCGGCGGACACCAGCGGCGCCCGCGATCTCTTCGCGACGGCGCTCCTCCGCCTCGGGGACGAGCACGTGCTCTGGCACCAGCGCTATCACCACGGCATCGTCGACGGCTTCGGCATGTCGATCATCTTCAACGAGGTCCGCGCGCGCTATGCGGATCCCGAGCGGGGAATCGCACCCGCGGGCACGCCGGAGGCCGGTCGTTCGAACGGAGGTGCGTGGGCTCTCGAGCCGCTGGTGGTGGCCGATGCGGAGTACCGCGCGTCCGAGGGTTTCCGTCGCGACCGCGACTACTGGCTCGACCAGATGGCCGACGCCCCCGAGCCGCCGGTGCTGCTGCCCGACGTGCCCGACACGGGGGCTGCGGTCACCGAGCGGGTCTCGGTACCGATCGACCGCCTCGCCCCGCTGTACGACGTCGCCGAGACGGAGGACGTCCGACGCACCCGCCTCGCGCCGGCGGTGTGGATCGCGTACCTGTCCGCGGTCACCGGCCGTCACGATCTCGTCGTCTCTTTACCGTCGACCGCCCGCGTGGGCCGTCGTGCGCGGACGACGCCGTTCATGGCGTCGACCATCCTTCCCGTGCGACTGCGACTCTCGCCGTCGATGACGGTGGCCGACGTCGCGCGGGAACTGCAGCGGGCATCGATCGGCGCGGTCCGGCACGGGCGCTTCCGCGGGGAGGACATCGCTCGGGAGCTGCGGGACTCCGGCGACCGCATGGTGCACGGGCCGGGCATCAACGTCCTCATGGTGGAGCACGGCATCGACATCGGCGGCTCTCCTGCGCACATGCACAGCCTCGAGACCGGACCGGTGCGCGATCTCGACGTCACCGTCACCGGCGGCCGGGACGACGAGCCGCTGGTGTTCGACCTGCGCTCGCGCCCCGGTGCCCACGACGCGCTGATCGGCCACCGGGACCGCTTCGAGTGGGTGCTCGATCAGGTTCTCGCGCAGCCGGATCGGACGCTGTCCTCCCTGTCGACGATGTCGGAGCCCGATCTCGATCGCCTACTGCACACCTTCAACGACACCGCGGAACCGTCCGTGTCGACGTCGGTGCCCGCTCTGTTCGCGGCGCAGGTCGCCGCCACCCCCGATGCGGTGGCCGTGGTACTGGGCGAGCGGACGCTCACGTTCACCGAGCTCTCGCAGCGGGTGCACCAGCTCGCCCATGCACTTCTCGACGCGGGCCTGCCCCGCGAGGGTGTCGTGGCCGTGTCGATGCCGCGCTCGATCGAGATGGTCGTGGGAGTGCTGGCCGCGATGGTGGCGGGCGGCGCGTTCGTCCCGCTCGATCCGGGATGGCCGGCGGATCGCCGCGAGCGGGTGCAGCAGGATGCGGACACCCGCGTCGTTCTCACCGGTGCGGGCCACGAGAAGAGCCGGTGGACGGTCGATCTCGACGACTGGAAGTTCGGCGACAGGCCGACGTCCGCGCCGGACGTCGTGGTGCACGGCTCGCAGCTCGCCTACGTCATCTTCACCTCCGGCAGTACCGGGACGCCCAAGGGCGCCATGATCCGCCACGAGGCCATCTGTGCCCGCATGGTGTGGCAACGCGATCGGGTGCTCGGTTTCGGACCGGGCGACGCGTCGTTGTTCAAAGCGCCGTTGTCCTTCGACATCTCGGTGAACGAGATCCTGCTCCCGTTGCTGTCGGGTGGCACCCTCGTGATCGCCGAACCGGGGGGCGAGCGGGACGGTCTGTACCTCCTGGATGTCATCTCGCGTCGCCACGTCACCTTCGTCTACCTGGTGTCGTCCATGCTCGACGCGCTGCTGGCACTCGACACGGACGGATCGTTGTCCGGCCTGCGGCACGTGTGGTGCGGCGGTGAGGTGCTCACTCCGGAGTTGTTCGCGCGCTTCCGCTCTCGACTCGGCACCACGCTGTATCACGGGTACGGGCCCGCGGAGGCCACCATCGGTGTGTCCCATGTGATCTACACGGGCGACGCTCCTCGCATCGCCACGTCGATCGGCCGCCCCAACCCGAACACCCGCCTCTACGTGCTCGATTCGCTGCTGCGCCCGGTGCCGGTCGGCGTCGGGGGAGAGCTCTACGCGGGCGGGTTCCTCCTCGGTCGTGGCTACGTGGGCGCACCGGACATGACTGCGTCGCGTTTCGTGGCCGATCCGTTCGGCCCCGCCGGTGCCCGGCTGTACCGCACCGGCGACCGCGCCCGCTGGGCGGAGGACGGCACCCTCGACTTCCTCGGCCGGGTGGACAACCAGGTCAAGATCCGCGGCATGCGCCTCGAGCTCGAGGAGGTGGAGGCCGCGCTCGGCTCGTGCCCCGGAGTGCGACGCGCCGCCGTCGACGTGCGCCGAACCGGTGCGGGCGCAGCGTTTCTCGCCGCCTGGGTCGTGCCGGACGGCGCCGCGCTGACACCCGAGGTGCTGCGCTCGCACTGTGCACGCGTCCTCCCCGAGTACATGGTGCCGTCCACCTACGTCGTGCTCGATGCCTTCCCCACCACCGCGAACGGCAAGGTCGATCGGCGGGCTCTGCCCGATCCGGAGCAGGTGCGCGGCGACGCCGTGGCCCCGCGGACCGAGCGGGAGCGCGTGCTGTGCGAGGTGATGGCGTCGGCGCTCGGTGTGGAGAGTGTGGGTGTCACGGACGACTTCTTCGCCCTGGGCGGCGACAGCATCGTGGCGATCACGGTGGTCGCGCAGGCCCGCGAACGAGGGCTGGCGATCGGCCCGCGCGACGTCTTCACCCTGCGTACCGCCGAGGCGATCGCCGGCGCGGCTCCGGCGGAGCTGGTGACCGTCGACGACGATCCTGTCGGTGAGGTGGTGGCCACGCCCATCGTCGCGCGGACACTCGAGCACGGCGGCATCGGCACCGCGTTCCACCAGACCGCCTCCGTGGCACTGCCTCCGGGCGCCGACCCTGTACTCGTGCGTGCGGCCGTCGAGCTCGTCGTCGCCCACCACCCGGCGCTGCGTGCTGTGTGGAGCGAGGGTCTGACCGTGCCGGCCGACACCGTGTCCCCCGAGTTCGGCACGGGTTCCGTCGCGGACACCGTGGCCCGCCTCGATCCGACGCGGCCGGGCGGCATGGTGGCCGTGTCTCTCGAGGCCGACACGCTGATTCTGTCGGTGCACCATCTCGTCGTCGACGGGGTGTCGTGGCGCATCCTGCTCGGGGATCTACTGACGGCACTGGGTGCACTGAGCGAGGGCCGCACGCCCACGCTGCCACCGGTCACCACGTCGATCCGCCGCTGGGCGAGCCTGGTCGCCGATGCTGCGGACGCCGGCCACTTCGATCACGAACTACTCTGGTGGCGTGAGGTTCTGACGACCTCGAGCGACTCCGTCGGTGCTCGCACACTCACCGCGGCCGATCGACTGTCGGCGACGCACACGGTCACCACCCCCGCCGACGTCACGGCGGCACTGCTGACCGACGTCGCCACCGCCTACCGCACCGGGCCCACCGAGGTGCTCCTCGCAGCACTCGCCCGCACCCTCGCGTCGTGGGACGGGTACTCGGCGCCGTCGGTCGTCGTGGACGTGGAGGGACACGGCCGTGACGTCGAGGTCGTCGAGGCTGCGGGGGTCGAGGCTGCTGGGGTCGATCTGACGCGCACCGTCGGGTGGTTCACGACCGTTCGTCCCGTCGCGCTGCCGACCGGTCCGGGCTCGGACGCCGATGTCCTGCTGCAGATCCGGGACTCGCTGCGCTCGGCACCTGCGTCGGGCGTCGGATACGGCGCATTGCGGTACCTGCGCCGCGAGCCCGCCCTGGCGGAGGCCGCGGCGCCGAGCGTCCTGCTCAACTACCTCGGCCGCAGTACCGACGTGGGGGTGTCCGTCACCGGCGGCTCCGACCCCGATCAGCCTGCGGCGCACGCGCTGACGATCGACGTGATCGAGACCGGGGGACAGCTCGTCTCGACCCTGCGCTGGGTGCCCGGTGTGGTGGACGACAGCATCGTGGATGCGTGGACCGCCGCACTCGACCGCGTCGCCGGATCTGCGTCGAGCGCTCGCCGAACCCCCGCCGACTTCCCGCTCGCCGCTCTCGGCGCGGACGACGTCGCGGCGCTCCCGGACGACGTCGAGGACGTCCTGCCCCTCACCGCGGTGCAGGACGGCATCTACTTCCACAGCACCTTCGGGGACGCGGGTAGGCCGGAGGCCGGTCGTCGTGTGGACCCGTACGTCGTGGGGCAGGTGGTCGAGATCAGTGGCCCGGTCGACAGTGCCGTGCTCCGCACCGCGCTCGAGCACGTGGTGGCTCGACACGCATCGCTGCGCACCAGTTTCCGGCCCCTCGCCGACGGGCGCGTGGTCCAGGTGGTGCACCGCACCGTCGATGTCCCGTTCACCGTGTCCGACGGCACCGTCGACGTGGTGCTGGCCGATCACGCCGGCGCCGGCATGGATCTGGGCTCCGCGCCGCTGGTGCGCTACACCCTCGTCCGCCACGACGAGACCCGCTCGTCTCTCGTGCAGTCGATCCACCACATCGTCGCGGACGGGTGGTCGATCCCGATCATGCTGCGCGAGATGCTCGCTCACTACGGGGACACTCCGGTTCTTCCGGCGGTCACGGCACCCGCGGCGTGGGTCCGCCACCTCGCCGAGCGCGACATCGACGCGTCGGCGCGGGTCTGGCGCGCCGCACTCGAGGGTGTCCGCGAGTCGGTACCCGTCCCGGCGTTCGGCGCCGCCGGCAGCGGTACCGCATCCGTGCGGGTCGACCTCTCCTCCGACGTCACCGCTGTGGTGTCGGGACGTGCGCGCGATGCCGCGGTGACGCAGGGTTCCCTGCTGCACGGAGCCTGGGGTCTCGCGCTCGCACGCGCCACCGGTCGACGCGACGTCGTGTTCGGGTCGACGGTGTCCGGACGGTCGGCACCGGTCGCCGGTATCGAGTCCATGGTGGGGCTCTTCATCGACACCATCCCGGCACGATGGAGACTGCGAGCGGACGACACCGTCGCCTCCGCGGTACAGCGCTGGCAGCAGGAGCAGGCCGATCTGCTCGATCACCACCATGTCGGCGTGCCGACGCTGCGTCGTGTCGCGGGGGTGGACTCGTTGTTCGACTCGCTGGTCGTGGTGGAGAACTACCCGTTGGGCGACACCGCCATCGCCGATCCGTCCGGCACCATCGCGTTGACGGGTATTCGGGTCGAGGAGAACTCGCCGTACCCGTTGACGCTCATGGTGATTCCGGGTGATCGGTTGACGCTGGAGCTGAAGTACGACGCGGCGCTGGTCTCGGCAGCGACGGCGCAGTCGATGCTGGACACCGTCGTCGCCGTCGCGACCGCACCGGCCGACACCCTGGTGTCCGCCGTGATGCCGACGGACCGTCCGGCGGTCGTCGACGCGCCCTCGTCCGACAGTTCGACCACCCTGGTGGATCTCCTCGAGGTGCAGCGCCGGACCACCCCGAACGGCGTCGCCCTCGTCCACGGCGAGGAGTCCCTCACCTACGCCGAGCTGCACTTGCGCGCCGAGCGGATCGCCGCCGGTCTTCGCGAGCGTGGCGCCGGTCCGGGATCGGTGGTGGCGGTGGCGCTTCCGCGCTCGATCGATCTGGTGGTCGCACTGCTCGCGGTCGTCCGGTCGGGCGCGGCGTACCTGCCGCTCGATCCGGGGTACCCGGCCGAGCGTCTGGCCTTCATGATCGAGGACGCGCATCCCGCCGCGGTGATCGACGGCGATCTCGTACCGTTCGAGGCCGAGCCGACGGCAGCACCCGGGCCCGCCCCAGCCGACGCCGCGTACGTCATCTACACCTCGGGATCGACCGGCCGTCCCAAGGGAGTGGTGGTGCCGCACAGCGCCATCGTGCCCCGCCTCGAGTGGATGCGCGATCACACTCCGCTCGCCGTGGGCACCCGAGTGCTGCAGAAGACGCCCTCCAGTTTCGACGTCTCGGTCAGCGAGTTCTTCGGACCGCTGGTGTCCGGAGCGACGCTCGTGCTCGCGGACCCGGATGCGCACCGCGACACCGCCCGTCTCGTCGAGGTGATCCGCGCGCAGCAGATCACCTGGGTGCACTTCGTCCCCTCGATGCTCGACGCGTTCCTCACCGATCCGGACGTAGCGACGTGCACGTCGCTGCACGTGATCGTCTGCAGCGGTGAGGCATTGTCCGCAGAGTCCGCGCGCCGCGTCGGCGAGCTGCTTCCACACGTGCGCCTGGACAACCTCTACGGCCCGACCGAGGCGGCCGTCGACGTCACCGCCGCACAGGGCGTGCAGAACCACCCCGGCGACGCGGCGCCCATCGGATCTGCGCTGCCCGCCGTCGGGTTCCGCGTACTCGACGGGTGGCTGTCGCCGGTGGGACCGGACGTGCCGGGCGAGCTGTACCTGGCGGGTCCGCAGCTGGCGCGCGGGTATCTTCGCCGCCCCGGTCTCACCTCCACCAGGTTCATCGCCGGGCCGGACGGGGAGAGGCTCTACCGCACCGGCGACATCGTGCGGTGGCGCGACGGGTCGCTGGACTACCTCGGTCGCGCCGACACTCAGGTAAAGGTGCGGGGCTTCCGTATCGAGCTCGGTGAGATCGACGCGGCGCTGCGCTCGCATCCGTCCGTCGACCGGGCCGCCACGGTGGTGCGCACCGACCGCGGGACCGCGCAGATCGCCGCGTTCGTGGTGGGGTCGGTGGACGAGGCCGCACTGCGGTCGTACCTGGCCGACCGTCTGCCCGGGCACATGGTGCCGACGACGCTGTCCATGGTGGCTGATCTGCCGACCGGCCCCAGCGGCAAGCTCGACCGGGCAGCGCTGCTGGCCGCCGTTCGCGCGGACACTCCCACCACCACGGAGACGGGGTCGGGTCCGGTCGCGCTGCTGTGCGCCCACTTCCACACCGTTCTCGGTGGAGCGGCGGTCGGTGAGGACGAGGACTTCTTCGCCCGCGGCGGCGACAGCATCCTGGCCATCCGGCTCGTCAACCTGGCGCGGGGCAGCGGTCTCGAGATCACCGCCCGCGACGTCTTCGAGAAGCGCACTCCGCGTGCGCTCGCGGAGGTCGCACGGGTCGAGACTCCGCAGGCCGCCACGGTCGCGGAGTCCGGTGTCGGGGAGGTGCGCCCGCTCCCCGTGGTGCACCGACTGTCCGAGTGGTCCGGTAGCACCGATCGCTTCAACCAGTCACTGCTGCTGGTGGTTCCGGCTCCGGTCGAGGAGACCACGCCGCAGCGCACCGTCGATGCGCTGGTCCAACATCACGACAGCCTGCGCCTCGTCCTGACCCGTCACCTCCGCGGTGTCTGGACCACCGCGGTGCGCCCCGAGGCCTCGGTCACCGTGCACCGCGTCCACGCGGTCGATCTCGACGAGTCTGCGTTCGCCGACCTCGTCGCGCGCGAATCCGATGCCGCCACCGACCGTCTGGCTCCCGAGGCCGGCGCCGTGCTCGAGGTCGTGTGGTTCGACCGTGGCTCCGAGCCCGGCCGGCTGCTGCTCGTCGCGCATCACCTCGTCGTCGACGGGGTCTCGTGGGGCATCCTCGTCGAGGACCTCGCACTGGCGTGGATCGCGCACGACAGCGGCCAGACCCCGACGTTGGACCGCGTGCGGACCTCACTGCGGGAGTACGGGCGCCTGCTCGACGAGAGTGCCCACAGCCCCGCTCGTCTCGCGGAACTGGACCACTGGATCGCCGTCACCGCGCCGGGCGGCGCGCTCATCACCGGCCGACCTCCGGTCTTCCCGCAGACACCGGCAGACACCGACCACGCCGTGGTCGGTCAGGGCGACGTCCGCACCGTCGACGTGTCGTCCGAGGTCACTGCCGGGGTGCTCGGCAGTGTGCCCGCTCTCGTGCGCGGCGATGTGACCGACGTCGTCGCCGCAGCGCTCCGGCTCGCCCTCACCCGGTGGTCTGTCGACCGCGACGTACTGGTCGACCTCGAGCGCCACGGTCGGTCGGACGCGGCGGATCTCTCGCGCACCACGGGGTGGTTCACGTCCATCGCTCCGGTCCGGCTGCGGCCGGGAGCCGATCCCGTCACGGTGCTCGCGGAGACGAAGGAGGCCCTGCGTGCGGCGCCCGACGGTGGCCTCGGATACGGGCTCCTGCGCTACGGGAATGCCCGCACCGCAGCCCTTCTCGCACGCGGTGAGCAGTCGCAGATCCTGCTGAACTACCTGGGCCGGGTGCCGGCCGCCGGGTCGGCCCCGTTCGACAGGGCTCCGGAGACCGTGCGTACCGATCCCGATGCCGACATGGGCGGTCCCTACCGTCTGGTGATCAACGCGCACGTGACGGACGGTGCACAGCCGACTCTCTCGGCCCAGTTCGCCTGGTCGTCCGCGCACCTGTCGTCCGAGGCGGTCACCTCGCTCACCGACGAGTTCCGCACGGCGCTCGGAGATCTCGCGGAGGCCGCCCGCACACACGACGGGCCGCCGATCCTCACGCCGTCGGACGTCCCTCTCGTCGACCTCACTCCCGACGAGCTGACGGCGCTGACCGCACAGGGATCCGTCGAGACCGTGTGGCCGTTGACTCCTCTGCAGGAGGGGCTGGTCTTCGAGAGTCTGTCCGCGGGGGAGCGCGACATCTACACGGCGCAGTTCGCGCTGGACTTCGATCACCGCCTCGATCTCGATCGGCTGCGTAGTGCCCTCGCTGGGCTGCAGCGCCGCCACCCACAGCTGCGCGCAGGGTTCACGCAGACGGCCGCCGGTGTGCCGGTGCAGGTCGTGTCGTCGTCGCGCGAGGTGCCCGTCCGCGAGGCACACGCCGGAGACGACGACGAGGCCGAGCGGTGGATGCAGGAGGACCGCGACACCCCGTTCGACCTGTCGACACCACCGCTGTGGCGGGTGCTCGTGCTGCATCTCGACGGAGGGCGCGACCGACTGGTGATCAACCGGCAGTTCCTCGTCTGGGACGGCTGGTCCAACGGTGTGGTGGTGGGAGAGTTGCTCGCCCGCTACGAGAATCCGGGACTGCCCGCGCCGGCGGACACCGCGTTCGAGCGGTACCTGACGTGGCTCGTGGAACGCGACCGCGTCGCCGCCCGCACCGCGTGGGCGACGGCGATGGCCGGTCTCGACGAGCCGACGCTGGTGGCGCACCGTGCCGCGCCGCCGGTCGGTATCCCGTTGCGCCGACGCGACGAGCTCGATGCGTCGACGACGGCCGCGCTCGTCGCCGCCACCCGTCAGCGCGGTGTCACGCTCAACGCCGTGGTCACGGCCGCTCTGGCACTGGCGATCTCGTCGGCCACCGGCCGCACCGACGTGGTCTTCGGCATCACGGTCGCGGGCCGACCGCCCGAGGTCGAGGGACTCGACACCGCACCAGGGATGTTCCTGTCGACGGTGCCCGTCCGTACCGTGCTCGATCCCCGCGAGAGCGTCGACGCCCTGGTCCGCCGTGTCCAGGGCGACCGCGTGGAGGCGATGGAGTTCGATCACCTCGGTCTCGCCGAGATCATCGAGGTGTCGCCGCACCGCACTCTGTTCGACACGCTCTGCGTGGTGCAGAACTTCGTCTCCGAGGACTCGGCGGCGTCCCTGAACGCGGCGCACGGTGTCGCGGGCACCGACAGCATCGACCACACGAACTATCCGCTCACCGTCGTCGTCACGCCGGGCGCTCGGATCGCCGTGACGGTCGAGTACCGGCCGGAGGCGATCGACGTCGAGCGTGTCGACCTGATCGCGGACGAGTTCACCCGCCTGGTGGCCGGATTCGCGACCGAGGGGTCGCGTTCGGTTCTGCCGGCGCTGCCACGCCTCGACCGACAGGTCGACGAGGTTCCCGATCTCACCGTGACCGAGATGCTGCTCCGCACAGCGCAGAAGAATCCCGACGCGATCGCACTCGTCGCCGGGTCCGAGCACCTCACCTACGCCGGGTTGGCCGGCCGGGTGGAAGGTCTGGCGCGCGTCCTGCTGGGCCGCGGTGCGGGACCGGAGACCGTGGTGGCTCTCGCGTTGCCTCGCGGTCTCGACATGGTGGTCGCGCTGTTCGCCGTGTTGCGCACCGGCGCGGCCTATCTGCCACTCGAACTCGATCACCCCGATGCCCGCATCCGTGCTCTGCTCGACGACGCTCGTCCGCTGTGCACCGTGACCACGGAGGCGGTCGGTCGCCGACTGAGCGGACGCGACGGCATCGTCGTGCTCGAGCCGCTCGACGACGAGTTACCGGTCACCGCAGCCGAACTGGGGGCGTTCGCGCCCGGAACGCCGCACCGGCTCGATCACCCGGCCTACGTCATCTACACGTCCGGGTCGACCGGGACGCCCAAGGGCGTCGTCACGCCGTACCGCGGACTGACCAACATGCAGCTGAACCACCGGTCCGCCATCTTCGACCCTGTGGTGGATGCGGCACACGGTCGGGCACTGCGGATCGCGCACACGGTGTCGTTCGCGTTCGACATGTCGTGGGAAGAACTCCTGTGGCTCGTCGAGGGTCACGAGGTGCACGTCGCCGACGAGGTGCTGCGCCGCGACGCCGATGCCCTGGTCCGCTACATCGACGAGGAGTGCATCGACGTCATCAATGTGACCCCCACGTACGCATCCCTCCTCCTCGAGACAGGTCTGCTCGACGGGCATCGACCGGCACTCGTTCTGCTGGGCGGTGAAGCCGTCGGCGACGACGTGTGGTCCGCACTGCGATCCACCGACGGCGTGCTCGGCTACAACCTCTACGGCCCCACCGAGTACACGATCAACACTCTCGGCGCGGGTACCGACGAGAGCGAGACGCCGACGGTCGGGTTGCCCATCCGCGCCACCGAGGCGCACGTACTGGACGGCTGGCTACGGCCCGTACCGGACGGCGTGGCCGGCGAGTTGTACATCGCCGGAGCCGGACTCGCCCGTGGCTATGCGGGACGGTTCGGCCTCACGGCGGACCGCTTCGTCGCCGACCCCTTCGGGACGGGGGAGCGCATGTACCGCACGGGTGACCTCGTGCGTCGCCGCGTCGGAACGGGCCTGATCGACTACCTCGGCCGCACCGACGATCAGGTCAAGATCCGCGGTCACCGGGTGGAACTCGGTGAGGTCGCCTCGGTCGTGTCGTCGGTGGCCGGCGTCCGCCGCGCCGCGGTCGTCACCTCGACGGGGCCGGGCGGGCTGGCCCGGTTGATCGCCTACGTCGACACCGACGCGGATGCCGAATCGGTGCGGGCGGCCTGCGCCGTGGTCCTGCCGGACTACATGGTGCCCACCGTAGTGCTCGTCTCGTCCTTCCCGATGACCGTCAACGGCAAGCTCGACGTCGCCGCACTGCCGGCGCCGGACGAGAGCGCCGTCGACGCGGTGCCGCCGCGCACCGAGGTCGAACGGCTGCTGTGCAGCGTGTTCGACGACGTGCTCGACCGCCGCGGCACCGGGATCCACGACGACTTCTTCGATCTCGGTGGGCATTCACTGCTGGCCACTCGCGTCATCGGCCGTGCACGGACCGCGCTCGGCACCGAGCTGAGTGTGCGCGATCTGTTCGCCGCGCCGACCGTGGCGGGTCTCGCTGCACTCGTCGGATCGCGAGGCGACGACGCCCGGCCGGCTCTGCGTCGGTACGACCGGCCGGATGTCGTGCCCATGTCGGCTGCGCAGCAACGGCTCTGGCTGCTGCATCAGCTGGATCCGGACTCGGCCGCCTACAACTTCCCGATCGTGCTGCCGCTCCCCGAGCAGCTGGACGAGGATGCGTTCCGGCTCGCCCTCGGCGACGTCGTCGAACGGCACGAGTCGCTCCGCACCGTCTTCGTCGATGCGGACGGCGTTCTGGCGCAGCACGTTCTGACGGACGTGTCACCGGAGTACTCGGTTCACGAAGGCGATGCCGCCGCCGTGGTCGCCGAGATGACGGCGCGGCCGTTCGATCTGCGCCGGGAGATTCCTGTCCGCGCGGCGCTGATGCGGAACGAGGACACCTCGTGCGTCGTCGTGCTCGTCCTGCACCACATCACGACCGACGAGTGGTCGGACCGGCCGCTGCTGGCCGACCTGATGGCGGCCTACTCGGCGCGACTGTCCGGTGACACGGATGCCCGCCCTCCGCTGCCCGTGCAGTACGCGGACTACACGCTGTGGCAGGCCGACCTGCTCGGCGACGCCGCAGATCCGGAGTCGCTCGCGGGGCGTCAGCTCGCCTACTGGCAGTCCGCCCTGGCCGGCGCTCCCGACGAGATCGAACTCGCGACCGACCGGCCGCGTCCGCCGCGGCCGAGTCATCGCGGATCGGTGGTGCGTCGCACCGTCGATCCCGAGACCGTGCGCGCCCTGCGGACACTCGCGCGGAGTCTCGACGCGAGTGTCTTCATGACCCTGCACGCGGCGTCTGCGGTGCTGCTGCACCGGATCACCGGGTCCGACGACATCGTGCTCGGCGCCCCGGTGGCCGGGCGCGGTGAGGAGGGGCTCGACCAGCTCGTCGGGTTCTTCGTCAACACGCTGGTTCTGCGCACCGCGGTCGACGGCCGCTGCACGCTGCAGCGGGCGGTGGAGGAGGCGCGCAGCGTCGACCTCGAGGCCTTCGCGCACGCGGATGTGCCGTTCGACGCGGTGGTCGCGCGGGTCGCTCCCGAGCGCAGCATGTCGCGGAACCCGCTGTTCCAGGTCATGATCAGCCACCACACCGGTCCGCTCGGCGACGGTGACGCGGCGCTGATGACACCGGCGAAGTTCGACCTGGTGTTCAACTACACCGAGGATCTCACCTCGGACCGCCTGGTGCTCGAGCTCGAGTACGCCGAGGATCTGTTCGACGCGTCGACCGCCGAGGCCGTCACAGCACGTCAGCTCGCGGTGCTCGACGCACTGGCGACCGACGCCACGGCGGTGGTCGACGACGTCGACATCTTCCTGCCCACCGAGCGCGACGACGTCCTCCGGCGCTTCAACGACACCGCCCGTGCGGTGCCCGAGGAGTCGCTGTTCGAGTCGTACCTGCGGTGGGTCGAGACCACTCCGGACGCGATCGCTGTGGTCGACGAGATCACGACGTGGACATACGCGGATCTGCACGAGCGCGTCCTCGACATCGCCGCGGAGTTGCAGCGGCGCGGTGTCGGCCCCGAGGCCGTGGTCGCGGTCGCGGTGCCGCGGTCGGTGTGGACCATCGCGGCGACCATGGGGGTCCTCGCGGTGGGCGCGGCGTATCTCCCGCTCGACCTGAAGCATCCTGCGGACCGGCTCGAGTACATGGTCACCGATTCCGGGGCGACCCTCGCCCTGACGTCGGCCGCGGCCACCGCGCAGGTGCCGTCGGCGGCCGAACACGTCCTCGTGGAGGACATCCCGCCGTCGACCGGTGCCGAGCTCGCGCGACCGGCTTCGCTCGAACTCGCGGCGTACGTCATCTACACGTCCGGTTCGACCGGCCGCCCCAAGGGTGTCGTGGTGCCGCACGAGGGCATCTCGTCACTCGTGGCCACGGCGGAGGACCGCATGCGACTCACCACCGGATCGGTGGTCCTGCAGTTCGCGTCCGTCGGCTTCGACGTCGCGGTCTTCGAACTCGCCATGGCCCTGTGCACGGGATCGCGGCTGGTGATCGTGCCCGACGACGCGCGTGTGGCGGGTCCCGAGCTCACCGACTTCTGCGCCGAGCACGGGGTGACCCACGCGATCATCCCGCCGTCGCTCATGGCGGCGCTCCCGCCGGGATGCGCACTGCCGGAGGGGTGCACCGTGCTCGTCGGTACCGAGACGGTGCCGCCCGCGGTGATCTCCGCCTGGTCCGAGCATCTGAACCTGCTCGCGGCGTACGGACTGACCGAGGCGACGGTCAACAACACTCTGTGGCAGGCCCGTCCGGGCTGGACGTCCTCCGTGCCCATCGGCGTACCCGATCCCAACGAGCGCGCGTACGTGCTCGACGATCGGCTGCGGCCCGTCCCGGTCGGGGTGTCGGGGGAGCTGTACATCGCCGGCCGCGGGTTGGCGCGCGGGTACCTCGGGCAGCCGGGGCTCAGTGCGCACCGCTTCGTGCCGGATGTCGCCGCTCCCGGCGGCAGGATGTACCGCACCGGCGACCGGGCACGCTGGCGTACCGACGGGAACTTGGACTTCCTCGGCCGTGTCGACGACCAGATCAAGGTGCGGGGGTTCCGGATCGAGCCGGGCGAGATCATGGCCGCGATGGCGTCGTTCGACGGTGTCGACCAGACCGCCGTCGTCGTGCACGAGTCGTCCGAGGTGAGCCGACTCGTCGGATACGTCACCGGGCGTGACGATCTCACGGGGGCCGCGGTGCGGACGCACGCTGCGACGGTGCTGCCGGACTACATGGTGCCCACTCTCGTCGTGGTGGTCGACGGGACGTTGCCGTTGACACCCAACGGCAAGTTGGACCGAGCTGCGTTGCCGCAGCCGGAGTGGTCGTCGGTGGTCGGCGTCCGCGCTCCCACCACGGACGTCGAGCGTGCGCTGGTGCGCAGTGCCGCAGCGGTTCTGGGCCTGGACGAGCTGGGGACGGACGACGACTTCTTCGCTCTCGGCGGTCATTCGATGGCCGCGATGCAGTGGGTGTCGGCCGTCCGCGCCGAACTCGACGTCGACATCTCGGTGCGCGACGTCTTCGAGGCGTCGACCGTCCGCGCCTTGGCGGAGCGACTCGCCGATCGCGGTGGACACGAGGGACCGCACCTGACCGCGCACCCGGACAGGCCCGACGTGGTGCCGCTGAGTCCGATGCAGGAGACCAGGCTGCAGAACGGGCACGTGGTGCAGGCCGACCACGCTCTGGTTCTCGAGCTGCCCGACGTGGACACCGCGGTGCTCGCCGCCGCGGTCCGCGATGTCGCAGAGCGGCACGAACCGCTGCACTCGGTTCTGGTGCCGGGCGAGGGGTCCGCCCTCGGCGACCCGGTGGCGCTCGAGACCGTCGACGTCGGGGCAGACGACATTCGCCGCCGCGCCTACGAGATCGCACAGGAACCCCTGGATCTCACGCAGCGACCGGGTCTGCGAATCATTATGCTGCAGAACGAGTTTAGGGAAACAATAGTTCTCCTGGTCATGCACTACTGGGCCGTGGACGAGTGGTCGGTCGTCCCGTTGCTCACCGATCTGATGCACGCTGCGCAGGCGCGCTCCGGTGCCGAGGCGCCGGAGTTCACGCCGCTACCGCTGCGGTACGGCGACGTCGCGCGCTGGGCCGTCGCCCGACGGGATGCCGACGACTCGGCGATCGCGTCGTGGCGCGAGACCCTGGACGGTGTGCCGGGCCGGGTGAGTCTTCCGATCGCACTGGGGGAGTCCGGATCCGACGCCGTCGCGATCGACATCGATGTCGACGTGGTGCGAGCGCTGCGCACCATTGAGGGTGCGGGTCTCGTGTCGGTTCTGCACGCTGCCTTCGCGCTCGCTCTCACCGACCTCGGTGCGGGCGCGGACCTGGCGATTGCCACGATGGTCGCCGGCCGCGACGACGAGAGCACGCACGCCATGGTGGGTGCGTTCGCCGACGTCGTGCCGATCCGCACGCGAACAGGATCCGATCTGGCGACGGTGGCTCGTCGGGTGCAGGCGGAGACCGTCGCGGCGCTGAGCCGTTCCGGTCCTTCCTATGTCGACATCGTCGAGGGCGCCGGCGTGCCGGAGATGCACCGTCCGCAGTTCCTGGTGGTGCACCACCACGTCGCAGATCTCGGCGACGCCGGCGCGGCACTCCTGCCGGTACCCGTCGGTCGACCGTGGGCCGACCTGACGCTGAGCGTCCACGAGAGCGAATCGGACCACGACGCTGCACTTTTCGCGCAGCTGCAGTTCGCTGCGGGCGCCGATCGCGGGGCGATCGGTCGGTTCGTGGAACGGCTCACTCTGCACCTGCGATCGGTCGTCGAGGGCTAGTGGACCAGCAAAGGCTAGGCTAAGCTGACCGACGGTCCCGACGTCCACGCGACGATCCGATCCGGGACGGAACGGGTGGGAGAAGCATGAGCAGTCCAGAAGTACTCGACGTCGTGGGTGTCGGTTTCGGACCTGCGAATCTCGCGCTGGCGATCGCGATCGAGGAACACAACGAGACGTGCGCGGAGCACGAGCGCGTCCGGGCGGTGTTCGTGGAACGTCAGGAGAGCTTCGGGTGGCATCCCGGCATGCTGCTCGACGGCGCGACGATGCAGATCGCGTTCCCGAAGGACCTGGTCACGTTCCGCAATCCGCGGAGCGGGTTCACGTTCTTCAACTATCTGCACGAACGCGACCGGCTCGTGGACTTCGTCAATCACCAGACGTTCTTCCCGACGCGGCACGAGTTCCACGACTACCTGTCCTGGGCTGCCGACCGTGTCGACGCCGACGTCCGCTTCGGCACGTCGGTCACGGACATCACGCAGGACGGCGACGTCCTGACCGTCCGGTGCGACGACGGCACAGTTGTGCGCACCCGCAACGTCTCCGTCGGCGCCGGGTTGACCCAGCGGGTCCCCGAGTGGGCATCGCTGTCCGCACGGTGCTTCCACAACCACGACTTCCTGCCACGTATGGCCGAGTTGCCGAAGCCGACCCACGGACGGTTCGTGGTGCTGGGTGCCGGCCAGTCGGCAGCCGAGGTGGTGCAGTACCTGCACGGTCACTACCCGCACGCCGAGGTCCACAGTGTCTTCACGCGGTACGGTTACAGCCCCGCCGACGACAGTCCCTACGCCAACCGCATCTTCGATCCGTCCGCGGTCGACGAACTGCACCGGGCACCGGCCCTCGAGCGGGAGCGGCTCATCGCGCTGCACCGCAGCACCAACTACTCGGTCGTCGACATCGAGCTGATCGAGGAGCTCTACCGCGCAGAGTACGCGGAGCGCGTCAGCGGTCACCGCCGGCTGTTCATGCGCCGCGCGTCCACCATCGACGGCGTGGTCGAGACGGCCGACGGCATCGAGGTGACCATCCGGGACAGCATCGACGGCATCGCCGACACCCTCGACTGCGACGCGCTCGTGCTCGCGACCGGCTTCCGGCCCGCGCCTCTGCGCCCGCTCCTCGGCGAACTGGCGCCCGAGGACGGCGGCCCCCGCGTCGTCACACGCGACTATCGCCTGCTGGCGACACCGGAGGCCGACACCGCCGGTGCACCCGGTGTCTACCTGCAGGGCGGCACCGAGACCACGCACGGCATCACGTCGTCGTTGCTCTCGAATGTCGCGATCAGATCCGGAGAAATCCTGAACTCCATCGTTGCGAGGCGTGCCGGTGGCGCGGTCCTTGCTAGGGTCGACACCGGTTCCACAGGCGCGGCGACCCGCGCCGAGACCGACAAGGCCCGCCGGGAACGCCCGGCATCGACGTTTGCAGTGAGCGAGGCAAGATGAGCACCAACCCGTTCGACGACGAAGACGGACGCTTCTACGTGTTGGTCAACGACGAGGATCAGCACTCGTTGTGGCCCACCTTCGCCGAGGTGCCCCAGGGATGGCGCGTCGTGTTCGGCGAGGAGAGCCGGGCAGCGTGCCTGGAGTACGTCGAGAAGAACTGGACCGACATGCGTCCCCGCAGTCTCCGCGAGGCCATGGAAGAGGACGCCGCGGGTCGTCACCGCGTCGAGAATCCCTCCTGATCTCTACTTCCAGCGCGCCGCGGACCGTCTCCGCGACCTGACCGGAAGCTTCGAGCGCACCGAGTCCGCGCGGCCCAGTCTCATGATGGGTCGACGCAGGGACTCGGTGCGTTCGACTATGCGGGGGCGGCGCAGTGTGCGCGCACCCCATTCGCCCAGCGTGACGCCGCCGGCCAGTGCGCCGCCCGTGCCCACCGCCGCCAGCAGTGCGCTGAGGCCCAGCAACGTCTGATCGTTGAGCAGGGCGAAAAGGCCGCGGTACACCGACAGACCCGGCAACAGCGGGGTGATACCGGCGACGGCGACGATCAGCGGCGGGATCAGGGCTCGGCGAGCCATGAGACCACCAGCGAAGCCGACCACCGTCGCGGCGATCGCGGACGAGAGCACCGGCCCGAAACCGACCTGCTGCGCGATGAGGAACACCAGCGCACCGGCGAAACCGCCGGCGAACGCCGCCGTGAGACCTCGGCGCTCCGCGTAGCAGGCCAGTGCGTAGAAGAGGGCCGCGAAGGCGCCGGCCAGCACCTTGGTGGGCACCTGGGCGAGGTCCGGAGGCGCGACGTTGCTCATGACTGGCAGCTCGGCGCCCAGCAGCGCCGCCAGTCGCAGGGTCGTCGCCACGCCCGCGATGATGCCGCCCGTCATCATCAACAGCTCGAAGAAGCGGGCCGCGGCGGTGATCGGGGCGCCCGTGATGGCGTCCTGCACCGAGCCGACCAGCGACAGCCCCGACAACAGCACTGTCACGCCGGCCGCGATGACCTGGGACGGCAGGATCGAGATGCCCAGTTGTTCCTGGAAGTTGTACAGCGTGATGGCGGGCGCCGACGCGATGAAACCGCCGACCACCTGCTGGAAGAAGAAGGGCAGACCGGCACGGTTCAGCACTCGGCCGACGCGGTCGATCACCATCGTCGACAGGAAGCTCACGGCGGCCACCAGCACACCGCCGCCGAGCAGGACGGAGATCGCCGCGGCCATGCCCGCCCACGCCAGGGTGGCGATCCACCGGTTGTAGGGGTGCGGTGCCCGGGTGACCTCCTTCAGCTCCGCCAGCGCGACCGCCGGTGTCGGCACCTCCAGGCGGATCTTGCGGGCGAGAGCGTCCACGTCGGCCAGGCGCGTGAAGTCCATGGACCGGTAGTGCACGATGCGCATCGTGCTTGCCGGGGGGAGGGTCGGGCCGCGGTAGGCGCTGATGACGATCGAGTTGTAGGTGACGTCCACGTCGCACCGGGCCAGGCCGTACGTCGAGGCGATGAACTGCACCTGGTTGGCGGTGTCGATGGCACCGGTCCCGGCGGCCAGGGTCACCTCGCCGACACGCACCGCGAGGTCGAGCACCTCCGACACGCTGGCGTCGTCGGTGAGGTCGATGGGCTGGAGCGGACTGGGTGCACCCGCCGGGGTGTCGACGATGGCGCGTCGCTCGCCTGTCATGCGTCGTAACGTCGACGCGAAGCCCTGCAGGTAAGTCATTCCTTCTCTCGGTCCGCTCTGGTGTCCGGTTGTCCCGACGAAGGTACCGGGTCCACCCGGGTGTTCCCTGACCGAGGCGGCTCACGCCCACACACCGTTTTCGGCGTCCGGATGCGCCCACTCGTGGCACAGTGCTGGAACCACGTCGACCGTCGGGGGGCGACGACGTCCGACACTGCAGGGACGGCCCACCGTGCGCGTGCTCCCCGGAATCCCGGCGGCCGACGTCGACTACGAGAGCGTCGTGGCGTACCACCGCCACGGCACCGCGATCCGGCGAGCGCCCTACCTCATAGCGTTCGCATGCGTCCTGCTTCTCGTGAAGACCGGTGCGGATCTGGCCACCGTCCGAGGTGCCGGGTTCCGTCCGACGGTTCTCCTCGTGTCCGCAGCGGTCACCGCCGCTCTCGCGCTGTGGTGGCTCCGCGGACGGATGCCGGGTCGCTACGGATCGGTCGCGTTCGTGGCCGTCGCCGACATCGTCGTCCTCGCCCCGCTGGTGGTGCTGCCCCCGTCGTCGGTGATCGTCGTCCAGAGCGTGCTGTTGCTCGCGGTGGGCAATTACGCGAGCGCATTCCACGGCCTGCGCGTGTACCTCGTGCACAGCATCCTCGTCCTCGGGGTGACGACGGCGCTGGTGCTGCCAGCGCTCGCCGTGGGGTCCGAGAGCCTGGTCGTCGTGGCCGCGACCGCATTGGTCATCGCGTTCGTCGTGTACGGCGGATCCACGCTGAACCACGTCTTCTTCACCCAGCTTCGCGACGACGCGGTGCGGGCCTATCACGATCAGCTCACCGGGCTGCGTAATCGTCTGGGCCTGCTCGTCGACGTGGAGAAGCAGATCCATGACGCCGCCGGCACGCCGGTCGCGGTGTCGATCCTGTGCATCGATCTCGACGCGTTCAAGTCGATCAACGATCGGCACGGCCACGCGGCCGGTGACGAGGTGCTCAGACGCGCGGCCGGTCGGATCGCCGCGGTCGCCGGGGACGCCGTCAGCGCGCGGACGGGCGGGGAGGAGTTCGCCCTCGTGGTCGTCGGTGTGGGTGACCCCGGGCCGCAGATGGCGAGCGCCCTTCTCGACGCCATTCACCGCCCCGACGATCCCACCCCCGTCACTGCGTCCATCGGTGTGGCCACCGTTCCCCTGCCGGACGGCCGCGTCGATACTCGGGACCTTCTGGACACGGTCCTCGCCTCTGCTGATCGAGCCATGTACGAGGCGAAACGGTGCGGTGGGCATCGCGCAGCCGTCGCGACGGGCGATGACGCGCACTGCCTCTGACGACCGGAAACCATCCTAGACCTCGTTCGGTCGGTCTTTTTCGGGCTCTGTTCCCGCAATGACCGTGTCGACCGGGGATCGTGTGCCTACCATTGCGGTCGACGACGGTGTGGGGACCACCGTCGACACTGTTGTCCGTTTCGATGCAAGGCTGGCTCGAGTGCGTGTTCTCCGCGAGTGGTGGTCGTCCGACATCGACTACGCGTGGGTCGCCAATTACCACCGGACCCACGCCTACCTGAGGTCGGCGCCGTACTTCATCAGCGCGGCCTGCTTCCTGCTCGCAGTGAAGACGGTCGCGGATCTGGTCACAGCCCGTGACGCCGGACTGGGCGCATCCGGGTGGGTGTTCGCCGTGGCCACCGTCGTCTCCATCGCGCTCGGTCTGATGTGGGGGCGCGGCCACTTCCTCTCCCGGACGTGGTCGCTGCGCTTCGTCATCATCGGCGACGTCACCATCGCCGCGGTGCTGTTCGCGTTGCCGCCGTCCCAGATCGTCGTCATCTCCGCCGCGCTGTTGGTGACGGTGGGGAACTACGCCAATGCGTTCCACGGCGTGCGCGTCTTCGTCTGCCACGAGGCCTGGGCCATCGGCGTCGCCGGGCTGCTGTTCCTCCGACTGGTGACCACCACGTCGGTGGAGGTGTCCGCCGCCGTGTCGACCCTGGTCACCGTCCTCGTCGTCCTCTTCGCCGCGTCGTCGCTCAATCACCTGTTCTTCACCGCACTGCGTGACGACGCGGCGCGCGCGTTCTACGACCAGCTGACCGGTCTACGGAACAGACGCGGGTTGCTCGTCGACGTCGAGTCGATGCTCCGCAGCGCGCGACTCGCACCCGCCGACGGCGCCACCGTCGTGTCCGCCGTCTGCCTCGATCTCGACGCCTTCAAGTCCGTCAACGACCGCTTCGGCCACACCATCGGCGACGACGTCCTCCGCAGCGCCGCCGCCCGGATCGGTCGGGTGTCCTTCGACGCCGTCTCCGCGCGCATCGGCGGCGAGGAGTTCCTGGTCGTCGTCGCCGGCGACGAGTCGAGGGGACCGGCCGTCGCCCGCGCGCTGCTGCACGCCATCCATCGAGACGATGACGCGACACCGATCTCCGCATCCATCGGGGTGGCGTCCCTACCCCTGTCGCAGGCCCGCGGCGACACCGCCGTGATGCTCAACAGCCTGCTCGATCGCGCTGACGCCGCCATGTACCAGGCGAAGCGACAGGGCGGGAACAGGGTCAGCGTCGCCGACCCCGGAACCGACGGGGTGGGCGGGCGCCGGCAGGAGGGGCTCTCGTTATGATGGTGCAGCTCGGTTCGCCGGGCACGCCTCCTTAGCTCAGTGGTAGAGCACTCGCCTTGTAAGCGAGCGGTCTTCGGTTCAATCCCGAAAGGAGGCTCTCTGTAGGCCGCTTACCTGCAGAATGCCCTGAATCCGGGCTCGATGTCACGAGTTGTCACAACTCATTCGTAACTCGTTCGGTGGACTCGGGTTGATGTGGTGGGCTGTTGGGGACTTTGCGCAGAAGTGTCCACTACCGGCGTTGGACTTCCAAGGACTTCTGTGGACGGAAACCACTCGCCTCACGTCGGTCGCCGGTGGCGTGGACGTGTTCGTACCTCGATGGACGGGGTGCACCGTTCGCTTCCAACACATCGATATGGAAGGCCCGGGCCGCCCGACGGAGGCCTGGTTCGGCGCCTGCCGAGGTGCGACGTGGGGGCGGCCCGTGCGGTGTGCGTGGGCAGACTGGGAATCCCGAGTAGGTACCCCTGAGCGAGGGGCACACCGAGGTGGCGCAGCATGTCGAGCTGCCCGGGCCTTTCGACACCTTATGCGATGACCACGGCGTCCAGGCTGTCGGTCAGCTGCACCGGGGAGCGGACGACCGTGGCCATCCCGGGCAGTCGATCGAGCGCGTCGACGAGTACCGGTGCGAGTTTGACGATGTCGACGTCGAGCGCAGCGAGGGCCGACAGGCTGGTGTCGGTGCTGCCGAAGTCGTTGAGTCGTTGAGCCCGACCCGCACGCCGAGGGCGTGCATCTTCGCGATGCCGCGGCGGACGTCCTCGTTGTGCGGCGCGATCGCGTTCTCAGCGATTTCGAGAACCAGTTCCTCGTGTCGTAGCAGACCGGTGCCGAACACGGTTCTCAGTGACGCTTCGAGGTGCGCGGTGTCGAGTTCGACAGGGAGAACGTCGACGTGGATGCGTCCAGGGTGCGGAAAGTCGCCGGCACTGGTGCGATGCGCCGACCGGTGTGCTGCAGGGCGGCGGATGTCAGTTCCGGGAGGATGCCTCCCCGGCTCGCTGCGGCGACCACCGACAGCGGGTCGGCAACTGTATTCCCGCGCGGGAGGCGAAGCAGCGCTTCGGTTCCCCGTATCCGTCCGGTGGCAGTGTCGACGATCGGTTGCAGCAACACCGCGACAGTCGTTACTACGCGGCAAGTTCTTCGAGGGCCCGATCGAGGTCACCGGCGAATTGTCGACCCGCGCTTGACATGAACTGGTCCGACTCGTTCGGACTTCATCCTCTGTCGGTGCGGTCGAGAATCAATCGAGTGGCTTCTTTCGGTGCGTCCCATTGCGGAAAGTGACCGCATCGCTCGAACCAGTGCAGTACGGCATCGGGGAACAGCTCGGAAGCGCGCGCTGCTTGCTTCGGCACTGTCACCAGATCTCGTCGTCCCCAACCGATTGTGACCCGCTCGGGCACTGTGCCGGACGAGGCGCCTTCCTGCTTCGGCCCGTGGATGAGGGCGTTCACAGCGGCCTCGGTCGACGGGGAGTCGGCGAGCCCGCGCACGTCGGGCAACACGGTGTCGCGCGAGAGCGCCCATGGCCGCGCCGACAACTGTGGCAGCAGCAAGGTCCTTCCCGCATCCATCGATCGCCGAGCGAACGGATCGATGATTGCCGAGTCACCCCCGCGCCGACCCCACCACGGGCGGCCACGTCGACGATGCTGTTCTGCGGGCGGTGATCGAACGGTCCTCGGACATGGTCGTGCTGTGGGACTCCGCCGGGATCGTGCGGTTCGTCAACCCGGCCGGACTGCGCCTTGTCGGGCTCACCGAGAACTTGGCCACGAACGTGACCACGACGGACCATTTCACCCCCGGCGCGACGTCCACCGTCGAGGACGCCGAACACACCGCGCGCGCGAAGCGGCCGTGGCGTGGAATCGGTGAGGTCCGCAGAACCGGCACCGACGTCCCGGTTCCGGTGGTGTTGTCGGCGTTCGTCGTGAGCCGCACCACCGCATCGCATCTGGTCGCCGCACTGATCCGCGAGCGTCCCCGCCACCCACGACTCGACGCCGAGCTCGTCGACGTGGACGCCGCTGACCGGCTCACGACCGGACAGGCAGCGCTCGCCGGGCTCGCGCGGCTCGGTGTCTCCGCCGATCTCGATGCTGTGTCGGCGGCCACGACGACAGCAGCGACCCTGCTCGACGTGCGATCGGCTGCTGTGGCCCGCCGCGGCGCGCCCACGGACCCGTTGCTGCGCATCGACGCGGTCACCGGCACCCTGCGCACCGACGTGGTGGTGCCCGTCGGCGACGGCTCGATGTCCGGTCACGCGTTGGCGCACCGTCAGCTGACGGTGCGCCAGGACGTCGAGACCGAATCCCGATTCGACCGGCGCGAGCTGCTCCGGGGCCGGATGGAGGTCGAAGCCGAATCCGTCGCGTACGTTCTCGCGGGGATCCTGGGACTCGACACCGCCGCCTACAGCGTCGGCTACGTCGCCGGATGGGCCGACGGCAACCTCGACACCGTCACCGACACCGCCCGCGCCGTTCTCGCCACCGTTCACGAGCTCGCCGACGCCCTCGACCCCCACACCGACACCGACAGCGGCGACACCGCCGCCGCTTGACCCGCACCACCGGAAGGAACTCACGTGCCAGCACAAGCATGGGTGACCCTGATCGTCGGCGTCCTCGCCGTCGTCGGGGTCGCCCTCACCATCCGACAACGCACCGTCGCCGACAAACGCGCCCAAGCATGGGACCGCATCACCTGGTGCCTGGACCACACCCTCAGCAAGGACGACGACGAGGCCGAACTCGGCTGGGACGTCTACGCGACCGTCACTGATTCACCTCTCATCACCAAGACAGAGGAGGCAGTTCTGGTCGCGGTGGCAGACCGAGCGATTCGGTCGACGGTGGCGGAACTCGCCGACACAGAGGACACTGACAACCAGAACGAGCAGGAGGACCCGCGATGACCACCACCGAATCCCGCGCAGTCGACAAGACACCGCGACCCCGCGTCGCCGCCGCCGCCGCGCGCGCGTCGATCGCGATGCGCGAACGCAGTGGGCGCGAAGTGCCGCAGTGGATCCGTGACGCCGCAGCAGGCAAGCCGACCACGGTGCCGCCCGAACAGTCCTGACCAGCGAGCACACGCAACGGAGAGGCCCGCACCCCAGGGTGCGGGCCTCTTTCGTGTCCGCAGGCGGCGCCGAAGCCGATGTCGCTACCCGTACAGCCAGGCGGCCGACGCTGCGCTCCGTCCTGTGAAAAGCGTCGTTCTTTCGACACATCTGGCTATCTTCGATCGTGCGGCACTCCCTGCCTCATCGCCAACACCCGACCTCCGCTGCGCTCCGGCCCCTGCGGGGTCCGGAAACTTCTCAGAGCGCCTCCGGCTGAGAACTTTCCGGATCGGGGGCCGGTATCGGTCACTCGCACCGCCGTCATCTGCGCTACGCCAGATGAGGGCGTGAGCAACTGGAGCTTGATGTACCGGAGGAACTCACCAGCCAGGCAGCTGGGGGTCTGACTCCGTATGACGCCGAGAGTCGACGCGCCTGAAACCGACGCCGATCGCCAGATTCGAGAGATCTTGGCGACCCGATGCAGCAGATTTACGTGTCGGTCAGGTAAGGCATGGCGGGTTCCTACGCGGTCTTCTCGATCGGGAGATGCGATGAGGTCCGCTCGACGAAATCACCGAACTAGATTCCGCGACCTCACCGGTATGCGTGTCCTTCGGCAGAATTCCCGGTATCGAAGGGGCGAGGTCGAAAGGTGCAACACCCACCTTGGGCGTGATGTGGCCCGCGGCTGCGGCGCTACTGGTGCGCCGTTGCGGATGGTCGGCTTCCTGACACGGACGTCCCACGGTGGTCGGATGGCGGCGGCGCGAGGCCACGTATTTCGGTAGGTGTTCGGCCGACCACGTCGTAGTCGCGGTTCGACTCTGCCACAATTTGTTTCAGGCTATCGGCGTATCCGTATCCGACGCGGAGAGCGGCGACGGCGGCCGCGGGGCCTACTGCACCGCTACGTCTTGCCCTCGTGTCGCCGACGTCCGCAGCCGGCAACGCATGGCTGCCGACTCGCGGTGTCGTCGACCGAATTCTTGCGGAATGTCGAGCGATGTGTCAGCCTTAAACCAATGCATGCGCGCGCAACTAATGCGGGTGCGAGTCGGGAGGCGCCATGAAGATCGCGAACGTACAGGGTCGGGCTGCCCTCGTCGAGAACGGGTTCCGTGTAGATGTGGGAGTCGCAAGCGGGGGGAGATTCGGTCCGTGCATGCCCGAGCTCTACTCGGACTGGCAGCAGTTCACCGAGTGGGCCGAGAGCCGGACGGTTGTCACGGACGGCACGCCTTTCTTGGCGACGGAGGCCGGCCCGCCCAGTCCGGACCCGAGGCAAGTTTTCGCGGTCGGAATCAACTACCGCCAGCACGCCGCCGAAAGTGGCTGGCCGGTACCGGAAGTGCCACTCGTGTTCACGAAGTTCCCGAGCTCGATCACCGGTCCACATGGCGAGATTGCCCTGCCGTCCGACGTCGTCGATTGGGAGGTCGAGGTGGTGGTCGTCATCGGCACCGGCGGACGTCACATCTCGGCGGATCGCGCGCGAGAACACATCGCGGGGGTCACCACGGGGCAGGACCTCTCGGAGCGCCGAGTTCAGATGCGGCCGAAGGACGGACCCCAATACAGCCTGGGCAAGTCGTACCCCGGATTCGCGCCTATCGGTCCCGTGCTCTACACCACCGACGAGATCCCCGATCTTGCCAGTATTCCGCTCACCTGTGCGTTGAACGGTCGGACCGTTCAGCAGGGATCGACTGCCGACCTGATCTTCTCCATTCCCGAGCTCGTCTCATACTTGTCGGGCATCGTTCGGCTCCTGCCCGGGGACCTGATATTCACCGGCTCGCCCTCCGGGGTCGGCGCCGGCATGACGCCGCCGCGCTTCCTCACCTCTGCCGACACCATCGTGTCCGCGATCATGGACGGCGACGAGATGAGGCAGACCTTCCGCGACGAGATCCGGGACGAACAGTGAGCTGTTCGGAAAGCTCGGCGCAGGCGGTCGATGCCGAGATCGGCGACGTGAATCTCGAAGACTTTCAGCGCTGGCTACGTAGCACGCACTCCATCGACGTCTCGACCTACCACGATCTGCACAGGTGGTCCGTCGACGATATCGAGCAATTCTGGCGCGTCCTCGCCGAGTACTTCGATATCGCGCACACCGGATCCCTCGAGCCGACGCTAGCCGAGTCGGCGATGCCGGGTGCGCGTTGGTTCCCCCACGTCGAGCTGAATTACGTCGAGCAGGTGATGCGGCATCTCGATCAGTCCGGCGTCGCGATCATCGGCGTCTCCGAGACAGGCGAGCAACGACACGTGTCGTGGCCCGAGCTCGCCCGCCAGGTCGGAGCTTTGGCCACCACCCTTCGAGCCGCGGGCATCGGCGAAGGGGACGTCGTCGTCGGATATCTCCCCAATGTTCCCGAGTCCATCGTGGCGTTCCTTGCCGCAGCCGCACTCGGGGCAACCTGGGCCTGCTGCGGACAGGACTTCTCCGGCGAGGCTGCCGAGGCGCGCCTCGGACAGCTCACTCCGAGTGCGCTGGTGACGGCCGACGGCTACCGCTTCGGCGGCAGAACAGTCGACAAGCGCGACGACGTGCGTACACTCGCGCGTTCCCTCTCGAACGTGCGCCTGACGGTGATCGTTCCCCGCATCGGGCTTTCCATGGACGGCGTTATCGACGCGTCCACCGGCATGAGCTGGTCGAACGCCACCGAGGGCGAACACCCGATTCGGCCTGTTCGGGTTCCTTTCGACCACCCCCTGTGGGTTCTCTTCTCCTCCGGCACCACCGGACGTCCCAAGGGGATAGTGCACGGCCATGGCGGGGTACTGCTGGAGCATCTGAAGCAGATGTGGCTGCATTGGGACCTGACCGACCGAGACGTGTTCTTCTGGTTCACGTCGCCCAGTTGGATGCTGTGGAACATGCAGCCCGCTGCCCTCCTGGTGGGTGCCACCGTCGTCTGCTATGACGGCAGCCCCGACCATCAGTCGCCCGCGACGTTGTGGGACATCGCCAGCCGGAACGGTGTCACCTTGTTCGGTACCAGTCCGGGATATCTCCAACTGAGCGAGAAGAGCGGCGTGGCGCCGAACCGAGACCAGTTGCCGAACCTGCGTCTGATCGGCGCCACGGGCTCTGTGGTCCCCTCCTCCGCCTACCGGTGGGTCGAGGCGCGATTCGGCGTCGACATGCCGCTGCAGAGCATCGCCGGAGGGACCGACATCGTGAGCGGGTTCGCCGGCCCGGTTCCGACCCTGCCCGTGCGCGAAGGCCGTCTGACCGCCGCGCTGCTCGGGGTCGCCCTGGAGTGCTGGGACGATGCGGGTCAGCCTGTCACGGGCCGCATCGGCGAACTCGTCGTCACCGCCCCGCTGCCGTCGATGCCGATCGGGTTCTGGGACGATCCCGGCGGGGAGCGTTACCGTGCGACGTACTTCGATCGGTGGCCGGGCGTGTGGCGCCACGGAGACTGGATCACCATCGACGGCGATGGGTCGGTCCTGTTCCACGGGCGATCCGATGCGACATTGAACCGCAACGGTGTGCGGATGGGTAGTGCGGACATCTACGCCGTCGTCGAGCAGATGCCGGAGGTATTGGAGGCACTCGTGGTGGGCGTCGAGCTCCCCGAGGGGGGCTATTGGATGCCACTGTTCGTCGTACTCCGGCCGGGCGCTGTCCTCGACGATGAGTTGCGCTCGCGCATCGTGAACGCGATCCGGCGGGAAGCCTCGCCACGGCACGTGCCCGATGTGATCCTCCAGGCGTCCGGACTTCCCCACACACGCACCGGAAAGAAGCTCGAGGTGCCCGTGAAGCGCATCCTGCGAGGAGCCGCGGTCGACGACGTCCTCGACGTACGGTCTCTCGACGACGCGTCGTTGCTCGATCAATTCGTTCGGTTATCCAAAACCCTGATTCCCCAACAATAGTGGCGTTCCGCGACTGTCCCGAGCCGCCGGGTGTCGACCGGCATCTCACCACACCTGCACCGGAAGGCACCGATGTCCCACGACAGCGTCGTACTTCTCACCGATCGCGCGTGGCCCGATTCGACCGTCGAGCGCGATCTGTTGCGGGCGGCGGGTCTGACGTTGGTCGAGGGCCCTGCTGCCCCGGCTCCGGGCGACGAGATCGAGCGCCTCGTCGCCCGTCACGACCCGATCGCCGTCATGACCTGCTGGGCGCAGGTCTCGGCCGCGGCCATCGCCGCGTCGAGCAGACTGAAAGTCGTGGCACGGATGGGTGTCGGACTCGACAACATCGCGGTCGACGTGGCGACGCGTCGGGGTGTCCTCGTCACCAACGTGCCCGACTACTGCGTGGAAGAGGTCTCCGACCATGCGGTCGGCATGATGCTCAACTGGACGCGTGGACTCACGATCTTCGACCGCGACGTCCGTTCGGGAACCTGGCAGCCGGCAGCGGCGCTACTCGGCCGTCTGCGTAGCAAGACGGTCGGCATCGTCGGCTACGGCCGGATCGGACACGCCACGGCCCGCAAGCTCGGTGCGTTCGGATGCTCCATCGTCGTCCACAGTGAAAGCCACGCACCGAGACCGGGAGTCGACTGGGCGACGTTGCCCGATCTGCTCTCGCGGAGTGACATCGTGGTCCTGCACCTGCCCTTGACTCCACGAACCGAACTCATCATCGGCGAGAAGGAGCTTCGCTCGATGCGACCCGGTGCACTTCTGGTCAATGTCGGCAGAGGCGGGCTGGTGGACACCGATGCACTCGTCCGGGCACTGGACTCAGGTCACCTCGCCGGGGCCGCTCTCGATGTTCTCGAAAACGAACCGGTTGTCCCGGCCGGCCTGCTGAGCCACCCCGGTGTGACCATTACGCCCCACATAGCCTTCTCGTCGGTCGACTCCGTCCTCGAACTACGTCGCAAGGCGACCGAGGACGTCATTCGCGTCGCGAACGGGCTGTCCCCGAACTACCCCTGCAACGCGCCGGCGATGGTCGCCGCAGACAAGGACGTCACGACGTGAACACGATCAGTGGGATCCATGCCCGGATGATTCTCGACTCCCGCGGTCGTCCCACCGTCGAGGTGGACGTCGCGACGAGTGGCGGCACCGTCGGGCGCGCGGCCGTGCCGTCGGGTGCCTCGACCGGTACCTACGAGGCATGGGAGCTGCGTGACGGCGGAACTGAGTGGGGTGGGCTGGGAGTCGACCGCGCAGTCGCCCACGTCACCTCCGAGATCGCCGACGCGGTCGTCGGCCTCGACGTCCGTGACCAGGAGAAGTTGGACGGCCTGCTGGTCGAACTCGACGGGTCGACCCGGCTTCGGCGTCTGGGTGCCAACGCCGTCCTGGCCGTGTCTCTTGCCGCCGCACGTGCTGCGGCGACCTGTCAGCGGTTGTCGCTCCACGACTGGATCGGAATGCTCGTCGGCGGCGACCGATCGCCCACCATACCGTTGCCCATGGTCAACATCCTCAGCGGTGGTCTGCACGCACGTGGCGGAATGGACGTCCAGGACTTCCTCGTCGTCCCCGTCGGAGCCGGGTCCACGCGGCACGCCATCTCGATGTCCGTCGACCTTCGTGCCGCCGCGCAAAAGGCCTTGTCCGCACGCGGACTCAGCACGCTGCTCGCCGACGAGGGCGGTTTGAGTCCGGGTTTCGCCACCGGCGACGATGCCCTCGCCTTCATGGTCGAGGCAATCGAGAGGGCCGGACTGATCCCCGGCCGCGACGTTGCCATCGCGATCGATGTTGCGGCACATACATTATGGGATCCGACAACGAGTTCCTACGCCTTCCGGCGAGAGGGCGTACGCCGAACGACCGCCGAGGTCATCGATCTCGTCGAGGAATGGGTGCACTCGTATCCGATCGTGTCCGTCGAGGACGCCCTGGACGAGGAGGACTGGGAAGGATGGACGGAGCTGACCGCTCGGTTGGACCACCGCGTCAACCTCATCGGCGATGACCTCTTCACCACGAATCCTGTTCGACTCCAGCACGGAATCGATCATGGTGCAGCCAACGGTGTTCTGGTGAAGGTCAACCAGAACGGGACACTTACCGGCACACTCGCCGTGCTGCGAGCGGCGAAGAGCGCAGGTTATGTACCGGTCGTCTCGGCGCGATCCGGTGAGACGGAGGACAGTTTCATCAGCGACCTCGCCGTGGGAACCGCCGCCGGGCAGATCAAGATCGGTTCGATGCGCAACTCCGACCGACTCTCGAAGTACAACCAGTTGTTGCGAATCGACGAGAAGGGTGATGTGCCGTTCGCCGGTACCTCCGCATTACAGCGATGGGAACGCCGGATGGGTTCGCGAGCATGACGACCGACGAGGCCGCGGTGTCCGTCATTCCCGAGGAGGCGCACAAGTTCCTGGTCGACGCCGGGCTCGCCGAGGCTCACGAACCGCAGACGTGGGAGGCCCTCACGGGCGGTGTCTCCTCGGAACTGTGGCACGTCGAGACGACGCGACACTCGCTGTGCGTGAAGGGTGCGTTGGCACGCCTGAACGTGGCGGGGGAGTGGCACGCTCCGCTCGGCCGCAATCAGGTGGAGTGGGACTGGCTGCGTTTTGCCCACCGGACGGTTCCCGGCGCCGTGCCCGTCCCACTGGCGCACGACGCGGATCGCGGATTGTTCGCGATGAGCTATCTACCACCCGTCAGCCATGCTTTGTGGAAGGCCGAGCTGCTGTCGGGACGCGTCGATCCGGCGGCCGCTGCTGCCGTCGGCTCGCTGATCGGTCGGTTGCACGCTGCGAGCGCCGACGATTCCGAGCTGGCCCACGAGTTCGCCACCGACGACAATTTCCGCCAACTGCGGGTCGATCCCTACATGACCAGTACCGCTCGGCGCCATGAGGATCTGGCCGCAGCCATCCGGGCGACGGCGGAAAGGACCATGAGCACTCGACGCGTCCTGATCCACGGAGACGTCAGCCCCAAGAACATTCTCCTGGGCGACAGCGGTCCCGTGCTGCTGGACGCGGAGTGTGCCTGGTTCGGCGATCCCGCTTTCGATGTCGCGTTCGTCCTTGCTCACCTGATGCTCAAGACGATGGTGGTCTCGCACAAGGTCGACGAGCTGCTCGCCAGTGCGGCACTGTTGGTCGCGTCCTACATGAAGCATGTGACCTGGGAAAGCCATCGAGCGCTGAGTGCGCGTGTCGCACAGTTGCTTCCGTTGCTTCTCCTGGCGCGCATCGACGGGCTCTCGCCGGTCGAGTACCTGGACGACCACCAGCGCGACGGCGTTCGATCAGCGGCGCGACGGGGAGTCGCCGCCGACCACGATGATCTGGAACAGGTGCTCGCGCGGACGAGCACCGAGTTCGAACTCGCGAACCGACGCTCGACAGACTGCTAGCGAATGCGCAGTGGCTCCGAGGCAGCGAACTGATGGTTGCCGGTCGCCGCTGCTATCTGTTCGGCGTCGCCCCCGAGGACTGCCTCCACCAGCCGGGCGTGGACGCTGAGTCTATGCCCGAGATACTCCGGCAAGCCGTCCGTGGGGATGACCGATGCGTTGCTGCTCGCCACGATGGACAACAGCTGAAGATAGATGGCGCGCAGCGTCGTGTTCTGGCAGTAGCCGGCCAACTGGCGGTGCAATTCCCAATCGACCTTGAAGAACGTCTCGGGATCGTCCAGCCTCTGCGCCATCTCCGCGACGGTGCTGTGCAGCTCGGCCGCCGCGGACTCAGGAAGATGCTGGGCGGCGTCGAGCAGTAGCGGCAGCTCGAGGGCCTCGCGAGTACGCAGAGCGTCTGCGACGAGCACCTCGTCTGCGGTGACAGAGAGCAGAGACTTGCCGAATTTGACGACGTGCTCCATCGGCGCAGGATCTCCCAGTGGTTCGTCGCCGCTGCTGAGCCGGTCGAGTAGCGACGTCAAGGGGGCGACATCGTCGTCCAGATGGCGGCCGAAATGTTGCTCGACCGCCCGGTTGTGTTCCGGAGTCGCACGGAGCACGACGTCTCGACCTTTCGAGGTGAGCCGCAGGACCACGTTTCTGCGATCGTGCGCCGCAACCTCACGCTCCACCAGACCGGCGCTTGCCATCTTCGCGAGCATGCGACTGGTCCCGCTCTGACTGAGGTTCGTCGTTTCGCTGAAGCGGTGCTGATAGACGGCGTCGCTCGACTCGTACAGGCCGGCGAGCACGATGTACCAGTCGAGGGGGAGTCCGCTCGTCTCCTCGAACTCGCGGGCGATCCTTCCCCCGACTCGCTGGCTGGTCACCCAGAGAGAGCGCCACACCCGGAGTGTGTCCGAGTTTCGACGCGGTGTCTCTGCTCCCATGTTCCGTCCCCTCTGATCGCTCGTGGACCGCCGTGGCAGACGTGCGACGCGACATCGGCGACTGCGCATACCTGACTGAAGCCAGTCTAAACGAAGAAATGCTGGCGCACGCATCTGTGCGAATCAATGCTTGCGCATACATGGCTCGGCTTGTAGAGTGACTCGAGACACAGCAAACAGGGCGGCGCAGGGAAAGGGACTCACGTGGACAACGGAAATGCGGTTCTGTGTGTGACCGTCGACAACCTGGGACGCGCCGCGGAGATCACCCTCGGCCTCGCGAGCCGCCCGGATCCGCACGAGCCGGGAATCCGAGCGCTTCCCCGGGTCCTGGACCTGTTCGAGCGTCTCGGAATTACGGCCACCTTCTTCGTGGAGGGCTGGAACGGGCTGCATCATCCCGAGGCCGTCCACTCGATAGCCGAGCGGGGACACGAGGTAGGACTCCACGGCTGGATGCACGAGAACTGGGACGAACTCACAGACGGCCAACGCGAGTCGCGGCTCTTCGACGGCACCGCAGCGCTCGGACTCGCCGGTGTCGAGCCAATCGGGTTTCGTGCACCTGGTGGCTACCGAGGAAGCCGCACCGCGGAAGTTCTGTGTGAGCTCGGGTACGCCTTCGACGCGAGCATCGATCGCGGTACCGAAGGTGATTTTCCGTCCGTCTCCATGCTGAGTCCCGGAATCCCGAGTGTCCCGTTCAGGTGGGACATGATCGATTTCTGGCAGTACCACATGCACCCCGCCGGGCCCCGCAGCCCCGCCCAGTACCTCGACCATCTCGATCACACGTTAGACGTCGCGATCGCGGAAGGGGGACTGCTCACCTTGGTAGTTCACCCTTTCGAATCGTTCGCGGACGAGGCCAAACTCGCTGTCGTCACCTCCTTTCTGGAACGTGCGACGGCGTCGCCGGACGTCGACGTGCTCAGCGCGGGCACGGTCGCCGCGCGCGCCGCGGCTCAGCTCGCGCCATCGATCTGACCGAAGCGACATCTCCCACCCACCACAAGAAGGAGCACCACCATGTCCGTCACCATTCATCCTCGGGGCATCAACCATCTCGCGATCGCGACACGCGACATCAAGACACAAATCGAATTCTTCACCGACGTTCTCGGCTGCAAGCTCAATGCACTGTTCTGGATGTACAACGTGCCGGATGCATATCACTGCTTCCTCGAGTTGAGTCCCACGTCGTTCGTGTCCTTCGTCCAGCACCCCGACAACCCGGACAAGGTCGAGTTGGGCCTGACTCACTCCGGATTCCCGGGAGGCACGGTTGCGGCCGGCGTCGCTCAGCACATCGCTTTCGATCTGGACAGCATCGAGAACCTGCACGCCATGCGTGATCGGATCCGAAGCAGGGGTGTGTGGGTCATGGGGCCTCTCGACCACGGAACGTGTGAGTCGATCTACTTCGCCGGCCCGGAGAATCTGACTCTCGAGATCACCGCAGGCCAGCCGTTCGATCCCGAATTCTGGATCGACCCGGAGGTGGTCGAACGCGCAGGCATCGACAAGGAGGAACTGGGCCGATTCCTCGACCCGTCCGAGTACGTCAGCCCGGACGGCATCAAGGGCAGCGTTCCTCAACCCGCGCTGGACCTCGACAAGCCCCACATGGAATTTCCTGACGACGGAATCTATCGCCTGAGCGACGAGCAGGTCCGTGAACTCCTCAGTCACACGGAGACTCCGGTCAAGCCGAATCTGTCCTGAAGAACGCCACAGTCGGCCAACGGCGGTAGGGCTCGCTCGCGACGCGAACTCTACCGTCTCGTGACCCTGCGAGCGTGCAAGGACCTCACCCTCGATCGACCATCGGAGACATGAATGACACTCACAGAACCGACGCGGACCAAGGCTCCGGGTGCGGTGGCACCGCTGGTGCGGGAGGCGTGGTACGTCATCGGCGCCCGCAGCGAGTTCGACCGCACGTTGAAGCAGCGAACCGTCCTGGGAGAACCGCTGTGCTACTACGAGGCAAGCGACGGCTCGCTGATCGTGCTCGATGACCGTTGTGCGCACAGGCGTTTCCCGCTCTCCAAGAGCCGACTCGACGGCGACGTCATCCAATGTGGCTACCACGGTTTCCGATACGGCAAGGACGGTGGATGCGTGGGTGTGCCCGGCGGTGCGAACCCCTCGGCGATTCGAGTGCGTTCCTATCCTGCGCTTCACCGGGGACCCTGGGTATGGATCTGGACCGGAAGTGACCCGAGCTCAGCCGATCCCGCGCTCATTCCTTGGCCCGGGGACCAGCTGGCCGGTCGCGACGAGTACATCACCGGCTATACGTGGAATCCCGCCAACTACGGCTTGATTCATGAGAACCTACTCGACCTGACCCACCTGCAATACCTGCACGACGTCGTCGACGACGTGTTCACAGCAGCGGAGCCGGTGATGTTCTCGACCGACGAACTGCCGCGCGGGTTTGCCGACAAGGCGGTGGGCTACTACAAGAACATCGACACCGTCCTCGGGGTTCATGCTCCCAATGTCGGTGCCGACCCCGCGCTGCCCATCATCAAGCGCGCCGCGTACCTGTCCGTCACGCCGGCACTCATGTACGGATTCGAACATATCGATCCGCACGATCCCGATGCCACAGATCTGCGGTCGCTCGCGGTGCTGCACTGCATCACACCGGAAAGCGAGAGTTCCACCCACCAGTTCTGGGCGTACTGGCAGGACGTGCCTCTCGTCATCGATCCCGACACGTTGACGTCGTTCATCAAGGTCGTCTTCGAACAGGATGTCGAGGCGCTGGAATGGCAGCAGGAGTACGTCTCGCGCGATCACCGTCCCGGTGTCGTCGAGGCGAGCGTGTCGGCAGACGCGCCGACTCTTCGCATCCGTCGATTGCTACACCGCTTAGCAGCCGAGCAGAGCTGAGATCCGCCGTGTCGACGACGGAGACCGATTCCCACGCATCGCAGGCCGGTGAGCTCGTCCGCAGCGGCGGTCCGGAGTATGACCTGACCCTCGTCGTCGAGGCGCGGCGCAGCGTCGCGGACGGAGTCCTCGAACTGACGATGCTGAGCGCCGACGGGCGACCGCTGCCCCCATGGACGCCGGGTGCGCACATCGAGCTCCATCTCCCGAACGGCCTCGTGCGCCATTATTCCTTGTGCGGTGACCCCGAGGACGGAACTGCCTGGCGTATTTCCGTACTACGTGAGTCGGAAGGTCGAGGCGGGTCCGCCTACGTTCACGACCTCGCTGCCGTCGGCGACGTCATCGAAGCGCGTGGACCGAGGAATCGGTTCACGCTCGAGCCGGCAGCCCGCTATCGGTTCATCGCCGGAGGAATCGGTATAACACCGATCCTGCCGATGGTGGTCGCAGCCGACGCAGCGGGGGTGGAGTGGACGCTCACGTACGGCGGCCGCACCCGCGCGTCCATGGCATACCTCGACGAGCTTCTGGCCTACGGTGACCGGGTCGTGATACACCCGCAGGACGAATGCGGGATGCTCGATCTCGACGCAGTCGTGCGCAACCCGAGTGCCGACACCCTCGTCTACTGTTGTGGGCCGGGAGTTCTCCTCGACGCGGTTCGACAGCGTTGTGCGACATGGCCTACAGGTGCACTTCACATCGAAAGATTTCGGGCCGACCCGGCCGAGGAGACGGTCCTGACCGACACGTTCGAGGTCGAGATCGCGTCGACGGGTACGAGGTTGTCGGTACCGCCCGGCAGCTCGGTCCTCGAGGTGCTGGAACACGCCGGCGTCGATGTTCCGTCCTCGTGTCGAGAAGGGATCTGCGGCACCTGTGAGACCGGGGTGGTGGCGGGCGAGGTCGACCACCGCGATGCGCTTCTCACCGATGCGGAGCGCGCTGCGAACACCACGATGTTCGTGTGTGTCTCTCGGGCGCGAACTCGTTCGTTGACCCTGGATCTCTGATCGACAGCGGGACCGACAGCGAAAGGCGATCGATGTCGAAACTCGATGTGGTCGAAGCGTGGTTTCGGTGCGTCGAGGATCGAGACTTCGACGCGGTGGCGCAATGGTATGCGCCGGATGCCCTCATCTGGCACAACGACGGCTCGACCGAGCAGACTGTTGCTGAGAACCTTGCCGTGCTCGGTGCCGTCACCGACGTCGTCGGAAACTTGCGGTACGACGTCGTGCGACGATGCGAGGTCGGTGACGGCGTGTTCAGCCAGCACGTTCTTCGCGGCGACCTGCCTGACGGAACGTCGATCGCACTCGACGCGGCCATGTTCATCCGTGTCGTCGACGGTCGGATACAACGGGTCGAGGAGTACATCGACACGGCCCGGGCCGCAGGGTTGTTTCAGGCATTGCGCCGGCGTTCGGTCGAGCTTGGGCCTGAACAGTCTATGGCACAGCATAATCCGTCGAATTACGACCACAATGTGAGGTTTCGATGACAGCCCAGTCCTCCGCCGCGACGAGCAGCGCCGACCACCAGGTCTTCGATCGGTTGCTCTCCGAACGCTACAGCTGCCGGGGGTTCCTGCCCGGCCCGGTTCCCGACGAGACGATCGAGCGAATTCTGCATACGGCACAGAAGACGGCATCGTGGAACAACGTGCAGTCCTGGAACGTGCACGTAACTCGGGGCGAGGGAACCGAGCGTTTCAGGACGGCGCTCGCCGAACGCGCCGCCTCGGGTGCCGCCCACTCGCGAGACATCCCCGCCCCGCGCGAATACACCGGTGTTTACCTCGCGCGACGTCGCGAGTGCGGGTTCGGTCTCTACAATGCCGTCGGTGTCAGCCGTGGAGACAAGGCCGCATACACCCGGCAGACTGCCCGGAACTTCGTCTTCTTCGACGCCCCTCACGTCGCCATCGTCACGAGCGAGGAGGCGCTCGGCACGTACAGCGCCGTCGACTGCGGCGGCTACGTGGCCAACTTCATGACGGCGGCAGCGTCGTCGGGCGTCGATTCGATTGCCCAGGGCGCTGTGGGTGAGTACGCCGACTTCATTCACGAACACCTTTCCATCCCGCCGAATCGGCTGGTCGTGTGCGGTATCGCATTCGGATACGCCGACCCCGACAATGCAGCCAACACCTTTCGCACCCGGCGTGCCGACCTCGACGACGTCGTCACCTGGGTCGGCGGAAGCCCGGAGCTAACCGGTCCGACCTCACAGTCCGGAGCAGGACTGTCGTGAGCGCACGAATCGCCTTCATCGGTCTGGGCAACATGGGTGGCCCGATGGCCGCCAATCTGGTGAAGGCAGGTCACGAGGTGGTCGGGTACGACCCCGTTTCCGAAGCCGGGGAGCGAGCTGCTCGAGACGGGATAGTCATCGCCGAGGATGCGGCCGGAGCAGCAAGTGAGGCAGACGTCGTCATCACGATGCTGCCGTCCGGATCGCACCTGCTCGACGTCTACCGGGGCACGCCGAGGAGTTCGGGCGTTCTCGACGCCGCGCCGTCGAACAGCCTGTTCATCGACTGCTCCACGGTCGCCGTTCACGACTCACGTGCGGCTGCCGGCCTGGCGTTCGGAGCGGGGCACCGCGCCCTCGACGCCCCGGTCTCCGGCGGCGTAGGCGGCGCGTCCGCCGGAACGTTGACCGTCATGGTCGGCGCATCGGACGACGACTGGTCGGCAGCTCACGACGTGTTGACCCCGATGGCCGGCCGCGTCGTGCACTGCGGCTCCAACGGCGCCGGCCAGGCCGCAAAAATCTGCAACAACGCACTTCTCGGCATCTCCATGGTCGCGGTCTCGGAGGCTTTCGTGCTGGGCGAGCGGCTCGGACTGACCCACCAGGCGTTATATGACGTCATCTCGACGGCATCGGGTCAGTGCTGGTCGGTGACGACGTACTGTCCGGTCCCCGGTCCCGTGCCGACCAGTCCGGCGAACCACCACTTCGCGCCCGGTTTCGCCACCGCGTTGATGCTCAAGGACATGGGCCTCGCGCTGAGTGCCGCCGAGGCCACGGGTACCGAGATGCGCCTCGGGCAGATTGCCGAATCGCTGTACCGGCGACTCGACGGCCATGACGGCGTCGCCGTCGACTTCTCTGCAGTCATCGACGAGATACGCGCCGGTGAATCACCGGTGTAGGAACTCACTCCCTGTCCAGAAGGTGGACTCGCGCAGCGTCCGCCTCCACGATCGGAAACAGCCTCAGGGCCAACGTCAGAAAGAAACGCGATTCCGAGTTGTCGAGGTCGATACGTAGAAGCTTCCCGATCCGCTCGACCCGGTATCGAAGTGTATTCACGTGCACGTGAAGTGCACGCGCGGTCTCGGCGATGCGACGATCCCGCTCGAGGAACACCTTCAGGGTGTGTACGAGATCCGACCCGGTCGTGTCATCAGCATCGAGCAGAGGGCCGAGGGTGTCACGTACGCTGCTGCGGAGGGTCTCCACACCTCCGATGTGGGCGAACAGACGGAACATCCCGAGGTCTTGGCTGGAGACGAAGATCTGGCCGTCACCGGAGAAGTGAGCGACCTGGCGAGCGAAGACAGCCTCCTTCACCGACGTCGGGTAGTCGTCCGCCCGGCGGCACACCGGTCCGAGGCCCGCAGTCAGCCGCGGGGACCCGCAGGCGGTGAGCAAGCCGCGAATCTGCTCCGGCAGCCGACGTTCAGCTGCCGAGTCGGGCACCGGCCACAGCACGATCACCGCACCGTCGAACACGGTTGCCTGGCCGCTGAACGTCCGAGAGCGCATCTCGCGGACGATCGTGTTCAGTACCGGCCTGCTGACCGGATCCTCTCCACCGATGCAGACCACGGCTCGCGCCACCTCGAGGTCCATGCCCAGGAGGGACGAGCGGTTCCAGAGGCGAGCAAGTTCCTCGGTGTTCGCCGTCAACAAGCTATGCACGAACTGATCGGTCAGTCGAATCTCGGTCTCCATAGATGCGCGTCGGCGCGCGAGGTCGAGACCGACGATCTGCGCAAGCGATCGCATGGTGCGACTCGGGGCAGCGCCGTCCGCATCCAAGGTCGTGTTCTCTGCTCCGGGAATCGAGACGGATTGGTGAGGTATACGCGGTTCTTGCACCTCGTCGTCGGTGGTCGTGTCGCGCGAGGGCGCACGACGGTGCACTCCGTGCAGGGTGAGGCGCGCCCCCACGACGCCAGAGACCGCGGCAAGGGCCTCGTCCGCGCTTCGACCCCTCAGCAGCTCGAGGGACACCAAGTCCACGGCGTCGTTGAGACGCTCTGCCGGTACGGCCCGGGCAGCAACGTGTTCCAGCGTCTTCCGCGCCTCGCGTAGTTGTTGCGCGATGCCGGCGAGCCCGACGACGTGCCGCAGCTCGTCCTCGCGGAAGTGCCGTTCGCGGCGAGACAAGAGCACCACCACGCCGGTCACTGCTGTGCCGCTGCGCACCGGTACGGCCGCTGCCGACACGACGCCCTCGCGATGCAGCAGGTCGGGGGGGCCGTGCACCCCTGCCATGGTGCTCGCGTAATCGCGCATCGACACCGGCTCGTCCCGTGCGAGAACCTGTCCTGCAAGACCTTCCGACGCGCTGAGAACCATGTGTCGATGCGTCTCGGGCTGCAGGACGCCGGTGACCGCGACACTGGTGAGCTGGGCCCCGCTGCGATCCAGCCATGCGGCTGCGTCCGCGCCCAGGAGTGAACGGATCGAGGCAAGGGCCGCCATGGGCACGTTCTGAGCGTTGGACGACACAACATCTTGCACAGCCGTGAGGATGTCGTCGGGGGAGATGATTCGCGCGCTCATGGATGAATGCTACGAGGAAATGACGTATCGCCGTCGGATTCGCACATAGAGTGACGGCAGCGTTTGCCGCATGCTCGATGAATGCACGACATCGCAGCTCAGCCCCATCCCGATGCCCCACCGCTCGTCATCGTGGGTGCAGGGCCGGTGGGACTGGTGGCCGCCCTTGCGGCGCGCCATCGGGGCCTACCGGTCGTCGTGGTCGAGGCCGAGCCGGAAGATCGCACTCGCCCCGGTAGTCGCGCCACATTCGTCTTCCGCGAATCCCTGGATCTCCTCGAACGCATCGCACCCGGTGTCACCGAGCCCCTCGTCGATCGCAGCCGCGCCTGGCTCGACCTGCGCACGACGTATGCCGGTCGAGAGGTCTACCACCACCGCTTTCCTCCCGCCCCTCGCGGCCAGTTCGGAATCAGCCTGTCGCAGAGGGATCAGGAGGCGGTTCTGTTGGACCGTTGTCACGCCGAGGCGGTCGAGTTTCGGTGGGCGAACGGGGTGGCTCAGGTCGCGACCGACGCTGACGGCGCAACACTGACGTTGGAAGACGCATCCACGATTCGAGCCGAGTACGTGGTCGCCGCGGATGGCGCGCGGTCGAGTGTGAGGCGGTGCCTCGGCATCGGCATGGACGGTGGTCGCTCGGAGTCGAGCTTCATCATCGTCGACGTCGAGGACGCACCCGAGAATCCGATGTCACTGACCCGCTCGTTCCATTACCGTCATCCAGCGGTCGGCGGGCGCAACGTTCTGATGGTGCCGTTCGGCGGTGGCTGGCGTCTGGACCTCGAATGCAATCCGGGCGACGACGTCGAGCACTTCGCTTCCGAACCGGGTCTGAGCGCGTGGATCACCGCGGTAGCGGGTCCCGGCTATGCCGAGCGTCGGGCGTGGTCGTCGGTCTACCGGTTCAATCATTCGGTAGCCACCAGCTACACCGACCCACATGCACGGGTTCTCCTCGCCGGCGAAGCGGCACATCTGTTTCCCCCGTTCGGCGGTGGTCGCGGGCTCAATTCCGGCATCCCCGATGCAGTGTTCGAGGTCGACGCTGTCGCCGAGGCACTCGCCGCAGAACGTCCCGCTGCGGCAGCGGACATCATCGCGCGTGCGGCGACGGAGCGGCGGGCGGCCGGCCTCCTCAACCGCGATGCAGCCTCGGCTGCCCTCGTGCACATGGAAGGGCGCGGCCGGGTGACTCGGGCACGTCAGCGGCTTGCTGCACTCCTGGCGCCGCACAGTGAACGTTTCGGCAAATGGCTGGACAGGGCTCCGATGGGGCCCACCGTTCCAGTGAATTCCCGCTCACGATTCTGAAAGGCACACCGATGCGACACATCGACGGGGTAAAGGCTCTGACAGCGCTGGTCGGACACCGCCTCGGTGAGAGCGACTGGGTGACGATCGACCAGGCAGCCATCGATGCCTACGCCGACATCAGTTTCGATCACAACTGGATTCACGTCGATCCTGTGCGCGCTGCGGACACGACCTTTCGCGGCACCATCGCGCACGGTGGCCTCTGTCTGGCGGTGGTCGGCGGAAAGCAGCAGGAAATTTTCGTCGTCGACGGGCTGCGGCTCGCGCTCGCCTACGGTTTCGAGAAAGTCCGCTTCCCGCAGGCCGTCGAAGTCGACTCCCGTATCAGGGTGGTCGTCGACCTCGCCGAGGTCCGGCAGAACCAGAACACTGACGCTGTGGATGCACTGTGGCACAACGTCGTCGAGATCGACGGTCTCGACAAGCCGGCGTGTGTCGCCGACATGCTCATTCGGTATTTCCCGGCATCGAACTGAGTGTCGTCGAGCTGCACCGAACACTCGAGTCCTCACCATCAGGAGAGTCATGCCTACCGCAGTCATAGTCGACATCGCCCGCACGGCATCCGGAAAGGGGAAGCCGGGTGGAGCGCTGTCCAGAATCCACCCCGCCGACCTACTTGCTTCCGTCCTACGCAACTTGGTCGAGCGCAACGACCTGGACGCGGCTCTCGTCGACGACGTGATCGCCGGCTGTGTAGGCCAGTTCGGCGAGCAATCGTTCAACATCGCTCGTACTGCCGCTCTCGCAGCGGGATTCCCGGTGTCGGTACCCGCCACCACCGTGGATCGACAGTGCGGCTCCTCGCAGCAGGCTGCGCATTTCGCTGCACAGGGGGTGATCGCCGGCGCGTACGACATCGTCATCGCCTGTGGTGTCGAGTCGATGAGCCGCGTCCCGATGGGCTCGCCCTTCGGCGGCATCGACCCGCTGGTCCCTCTTGCCGACAGGTTTCCGCATCTTCCCAATCAGGGAGTCGCCGCCGAGCTCATTGCCGCCCGGTGGCAGCTCGATCGCGATCGACTGGACGGGTTCGCTACCGAGTCTCACCGCCGTGCAACCGCATCCGCGGCTGCATTCGCGCGCGAGATCATGCCGCTCACCTTGCCGGACGGCTCAGAGCACGCTGTGGACGAAACGGTGCGACCCGACACCACCACCGGAGCCCTGTCCATGATGCGCCCTGCCTTTCGCACCGAGCGCATGGCGGTGCAGTACCCGGAGATAAGGTGGGCCATCACCCCCGGCAATTCGTCCCCGCTCACCGACGGCGCATCAGCGGCACTGATCATGAGCGAGGAGAGGGCGCGCCAGCTCGGATTGAGTCCCCGCGCCCGGTTCTGCTGCTTCGCTGTAGCGGGGTCCGACCCCGAGATCATGCTTACAGCACCCATTCCCGCGACGCGAAAGATACTCGACAAGAGCGGTATCTGCATCGACGACATCGACGCTTACGAGGTGAACGAAGCGTTTGCGTCCGTGCCCCTCGCCTGGGCCCACGAATTCGGCGCCGACCCGAACAAACTGAACCCTCGGGGCGGTGCGATCGCTCTGGGTCACCCGCTCGGAGGATCCGGAACCCGTCTTCTGTCGACGCTTCTGCACTACCTGGAGGACACAGGTGGCCGGTACGGGCTCCAGACGATGTGCGAGGGTGGCGGTCTGGCCAATGCGACCTTGATCGAGCGCCTGTGAGAATGTCGACCGCACGAGCTCTCGACCACGCAGGATTTGTAGTACAGCTGGTTCCCCGGCACGGTTGCATCGTGTCGGAGCCACGACATGAACGTTGCTCGATCTGGACGTCACACAGAGTGCGTCAGTTGCCCTTCGTGAAGGTCGATGACGACGAACTCGGACGGCTTCATCGCTGCTCACGCTGATCGGCAACGGCAACAGTGTCGCAGGCGGGATCGTGACGGACTGCTCGTCGTCGCCGCGTGCAGCGATACGGGGCGCCGTAGAGGAAGGCGAGCAGCTCGGCTTCTACTTCACCGCCGTCGGGACGGGCGCACACTGATCTCGACGGCGCTCGTGCCCCGGCTGTCCGGCGGGTCACCGCCGAAACCAATCGCGATCGCAGGGCTCCTGGTCCAGGCAGGTGCGATCACCGTCCGGATGCTCAGCACCTCGCCGCGGGCGTGGGGTGCTGGTCGCGTTCCAGGCTGCTGCATCAACAGCATCACCGCCCGTCAGCTCGTCACTCCGGAAACCTGCAGGGCGCGGCCATGTCGAACGACGGCTCCTTCGACCGAGAGTCACCACCACCGCACTCATGCTGGCCTGGGGCGGACCACCGATCGGAGCCGCCTCGGCGGTGCACAGGTCGGACCGTTCGGCCTTCTCCCGACCGAGATACACCAGGTATGCGACACTAATCCACTTCAGGATCGAGAAGGCGGTCGCGCTGGCCAGGATCACGGCAGCCACCCCGGCGGCAGCGGCGCTCATGTGCACCAGCAACCCGCACCGCACCCCACACGCCGCGACCCACCCGGTCCGTCGAGAGGTCACCGCGGCGGGCATCACCACGAACCAGCCGGGTCCTGGCGTCACGTACGCAGAAGAGCGACGCCGCAGAACGCGAGCACTGTCTCGATCGGCATGCGTTCCACTGAACGCGCCGGTAGGTGGGTTCGTCAACGCCCTCGACGGGATGTCGTTCCCTCTGCGAACAAACGCCAAAACATTCACTGCGTCCTGGCATGGGTGGACGCTGAACACATGACATCACCATTGAGTCGGAGCACCTCGTGGCGGTGCAGATTCGGCTCGCCGCAGTCCTGCCCGGCGTGAGTCGGCGGGACGTCGAACAGGTCGTCGCTCGGAGTACGCCCGTTTCGAGGGCCGTTCGGTGCGGGACTTCGTCCCGCTGTTCGTCGAGCGCAACGCACGAGAAGCGCTTCGCTCGGCAGCTGCACACAGAGCACCTGTACACAGCAGCGCACGACCCGCTCAGAATCGTGAGCGGTCGTGCAGGGTGCGGCGAGTCGAGGACCCGCTAGCGCCCGCTGCGGCGTGGCGCGTGTCCGCTGGGCGGGTCAGCTGAAGAAGCTGAGTCCGTCTAGGCCTTCGCCAGCGCCGCCGCAGATGTTGGAAAGTGCGCCGAGGAAGTCGACGAAGCTTGCGAGATGGATGATCATGGGAGCTCCTATGGTCGACTGGTCGTGGCAGGAATGTCTGTTATTGGTACCGAGCACCGATGTACGAATGGTCATGGCTGCCGGAATACGACCGGTCCGCCGTGATGAACGATTCCGGTCAGACCGGGTTGATCACCAGCAGCTGAGTTCAGTACGCGGCGGTGTGCTCACCGAGGTAGGGGAGCGGGTGTCGAAGAGGATGTAGGACATCGGGTCACTACCGGAGAGGGATCGAAGGGCCGACGGACTGCGGCGAGTGCAGAGTGCCCGACACGCCCATGCCGCCGTTGGCGGCGCGGTGAACGTCGGAAGTCGATTCGGCCCACCGCTGGGTGCGACCTCCCATCTCTCACGATCATGCTCCGCTGAGCATGAGCCGCGTCGGTAGGCACCCCACGCGGCGGACGCGACTGGATCCTCGTGGCGTTCGGCGCGTCAGTGCCACCAGAGGCTCGACCGATCATGTCCAACGCCGCAGCGAAGCGGGAAGAGCATGCCTAGCACCTGTTGACATCTTCCGTTCCGCAGGTAGCCTTTCGTCTCACGTAGTGCAGTAGTTTCACCATACGAGACGTCTGGTGGCAGCTGCCCGTGGTTTGCCACTTTGTCCGCTGTTGCGGTTCTCCGATCGCACAACCCTCCGCGAGGTCGCCATGATCATCAATCGAATGTTGCTTGCCGCGGCGAACAACAAGAAGCTCGAGAAGACCGTCACTGCCAACAGGCTGAGTCGCGGACTCGTCGAGCGGTACGTGGGCGGTACGACGCTGGACGACGCGATCGCCGCGGCGACGAAGCTGCGGGCGCAGGGCATCGACGTCAGCCTCGACCTGCTCGGCGAGCAGGTCGACAACCTCGAGGACTCCACGACCGCGACCAAGGAATACATCGAGGTGCTGCACGCGATCGCCGCCGAGATCCCGGGATCGACTGTGTCGGTGAAGCTCTCGCAGCTCGGCATCGGCGTCTCGACCGACGCGGCTCGCACGAACCTGGGTGATCTGCTGGCCGCCGGCCACGACACCGATGTCCTCGTCGAGGTCGACATGGAGCACAGTTCTGTCGGACGGGACACCCTGGAGGCGTACCGCTCCTTCCTTGCCGACCACCCGGACACCCGCGTCGCGATTCAGGCGGCAATGCGCACCACACCGCTCGATCTGCGGAGTTTCACCACCGTGAAGCCGCGGATCCGTCTGGTGAAGGGGGCCTACGCGGAAGACCTCCAGACGTGCATCTCGGATCCCGCCGAGGTCACGGCGCAGTACAACCATCTCGCGGAGTGGGCACTGCGCAATCTGCCCGACCCGGCGTTCGGCACCCACGACGACGACTGCATCGACACCGTCAAGCGCCTCGCTGCCGAACTGGGTGTCGACAAGCGGCTCTTCGAGTTCCAGATGCTGTACGGAGTACGTCGAGATCTGCAGCGGGACCTGGTGTCCGACGGATACCGGGTGCGCGTCTATCTGCCCTACGGCACGCAGTGGTACCCGTACCTCATGCGACGCATGGCCGAGCGGCCGGCCAATCTTCTGCTATTCCTCCGCTCTCTCGTCTCCGGATGACGTCGATCGCCGCCGAGACGCCACGTCCCCCGCACCCGCTTCGATCGAAGGACCGTTCCCGATGACCAGCCCTCGCACCACCATGACCGGACTCGTCCACCTTCCCGCGCCCGCGAACGAGCCGGCTCGTGACTTCGCTCCGGGATCGGACGATGCACTGCGTCTCCGCAAAGAGCTCGATCGCGTTGCAGGTGACATTCGCACGCTCACCCATGTCGTCGGCGGCCGGCGACCCGAAGCGACCGAGACCACCGATGTCGTGGCACCGCACGATCACGGTCACGTCCTCGCCAGGATCCCGACCGCCACCGACGCGATCGTGGACGAGGCCATCGACGCCGCTCTTACCGCGCGCGCCGGCTGGTCGACCACGCCGTGGTTCGAGCGTGCCGCCGTTCTGTTGAGGGCAGCGGAGTTGGCGGCGGGCAGGTACCGCGACGAACTGCTGGCCACCACCATGCTGTGCCAGTCGAAGACGTACCACCAGGCCGAGATCGACATCAACGAACTCGTCGACTTCTTCCGCTACAACGCACACCTCGCGGAGGAGATCTACGCGGTGCAGCCGCCCGTGTCACCGGCCGGCCAGGTCAACTACGTGGACCACAAGGGCCTCGAGGGTTTCGTTCTCGCTGTCACGCCGTTCAACTTCACCGCCATCGCCGGGAACCTCCCCGCCGCTCCGGCGCTGATGGGCAACGTGGTCGTGTGGAAGCCGTCCGAGAAATCCGCGTTGTCGAGCGACGTCGTGATGCGGGTGTTCGAGGAGGCCGGCTTCCCCCCGGGTGTCATCAATCTGGTGCACGGCTCGGGCGAGCACGTCACCGAACGGGTCGCGGCTCACCGTGATTTCGCCGGGCTGTCCTTCACAGGGTCCACCTCGGTGTTCCGTCGTATCTGGAAGCGGGTCGGCGACAACATCGAGAACTATCGAAGCTATCCCCGCATCGTCGGCGAAACCGGCGGGAAGAACGCCATCGTCGTGCACCCGTCTGCGGACGTCGACGCCGTCCACAGCGCGCTCGTCCGTGGAGCTTTCGAGTATCAGGGGCAGAAGTGCTCGGCTGCTTCGCGCGCCTACATCCCCCGCAGCATCTGGGACACGATGGAATCGAAGTTGGCCGACACGGTCGGCTCCCTGCCCGTCGGAGACATCGTCGAACACGGAACTTTCGTCGGTGCCGTCATCGACGAGACAGCCCAGCAGCGCCTGCAAACCGCGTTCGATCGCGTGGTCGGCACCCCCGGCCACCGAATTCTCGTGGGCGGCACCACCGATCGCGAGGTGGGGTGGTTCGTCGATCCGACCGTGGTGGTCACCGAGGATCCGCGTTCCTTCGTCATGGAGGAGGAGTTCTTCGGGCCTCTGCTGGCCGTGCACGTCTACGACGACGACCGGTGGGAACAGACGCTCGACCTCGTGGACGGAACCAGCGACTATGCGTTGACCTGCTCGATCTTCGCCACCGATCGCGCCGCGATCGTCACCGCACTCGACACGCTACGGGAGGCCGCGGGCATGACCTATGTGAACGACAAGCCCACCGGGGCGTCCATCGGGCAGCAGCAATTCGGTGGCGGCCGAGGATCGGGAACGAACGACAAGACCGGATCCGCTCTCGCTCTGCAGCGTTGGGTCAACGCCCGGTTCGTCAAGGAAAACTTTGCACCGGCGACGACATGGACCTATCCGTACATGGGCGTCTGACGGCTTTGTCCTACAGCCTGGTTCGGGCGTCGGCTCTGCACACCACACCGTGGTCGAACGGCGCAGGCACCACCACCAGGCTGTGGACCGCCGCCGACGCCTCCTGGACCCTGAGCATCGCAGTCCTGGACGAGGACGCCGACTTCTCCGTCTTTCCCGACCATGATCGGCAGCTGATGGCCTTGGGGGAGAACCCGGTCGGTCTTCTGGTGGACGGAACACGACACGTGCTCCGTCATGCCGACGTCCTCCGCTTCCGCGGCGACGCCGCCGCACGGGGCAGAACCACCGGCAACGGTAGCCGGGCGCTCAACCTGATGACGCTCCGCGAGCGTGCCTCCGGATCGCTCGACCACCACCGCATGCACGGCCGCACGGTTCTCCGCCCGACGCGGCTGACCGCACTCGTGCTGTTGACCGGGCGTCTCCGACTGCCCGACGGGGCCGTCTGCACCAGGGGCGACACCGTCGTACTCGGAGACGAGCCGATCACCGTGACTGCGGACCGGGCCGCCCTCGGCCGCATCCGTATCACTCGGGCACCGACGAACCGTACTGACCGACAGAGGGAGAGGACCATCCCATGACCGCCACCACCGAGTCGACGGTCGCAGGACTGATCGCCGACATCTCCGACGTCGGGGCCGACCCGGTGCGAGGCGGGTTCACCCGTCCCATCCATTCGGCCGCTGACCACGACCTGCGCGCGTGGTTCGTCGAGCAGGCGGAGCGACGTTCCCTCGATGTGGAGACGGACCGGAACGGCATCGTGTGGGCGTGGTGGAACCCGGGTCGATTGCCGATTCGCGACGCGGTGGTCACCGGCAGCCACCTCGACTCGGTTCCCGGCGGGGGAGCCTACGACGGCCCTCTGGGAGTGGCCACCGCGCTCGTCGCCGTCGACCACCTCGTTTCGCGCGGCGTCGCGCCGCACCGTCCCCTCTCGATCGCCGTCTTTCCCGAGGAGGAGGGCTCCCGATACGGATTGGCATGTCTCGGATCTCAGCTGCTGACAGGTGATGTCGATCCTGATCGGGTCCGCGGCCTCACCGATTCGGACGGTGTCACCTTCGCGGAACTGGCCTCACGCAACGGTCTCGATCCCCACCACATCGGACCCGATCCGACCCGCCTCGCGAGCGTGGGGTCCTTCGTCGAACTGCACGTGGAGCAGGGGCGGGGCCTGATCGACCTCGAACGGCCGATCGCCATCGGCAATTCGATCATCGGGCACGGGCGATGGATGCTGTCCTTTCGCGGACAGGGCAATCATGCCGGCACCACGCTCATGCACGACCGATCGGATCCGATGGTCGCGGCCGCGTCGACGGTCTCGAGTGTCCGGGCTCTCGCCCGGCGCACCACCGGTGCCCGTGCCACCGTCGGCAGACTCGATGCCGTACCCGGCGGCACCAACGTCATCGCCTCCCGCGTCGACGTGTGGCTCGACGTCCGTCATCCGTCCGACGAGGTCGTCGCCACCCTGGTCGCGTCGATCATGGACGCGGCGCGGATCGCGGCCGCGGACGAGGACTGTCGCGTGACACTGACCGAGGCGTCGGTGAGCCCCACGGTTGCCTTCGACGTCGATCTTCGCGACCGACTCCGGCGCGTCCTGCCCGACGCCCCTGTGCTCGACACCGGGGCCGGTCACGACGCCGGTGTGCTCGGTGAGCACCTGCCGACGTCGATGTTGTTCGTACGCAATCCCACCGGCATCTCCCACGCTCCCGAGGAGCACGTGGAGGGCGCCGACGCCGAGACGGGGGCGGTCGCTCTCGCGGACGTCCTCGCCGACCTGCTCGTCCGCTGATCCGATCCCCCTTCCCACCCCGCTCACGACCCGTGAGCGCATCGACTCCGCAGGAGACCAAGATGGCCGAGACCACTACCTACCTCATCATCGGCGGAGGCCTCGAAGGCCTCGCCATCGCCTGGTCGCTCGCCGATCGAGGAGAGACCGACGTTCTCGTCGTCGAGCGGAACACGGTGTGCTCGGGCATGACCGGGAAATCGAGTGGGGTCGTCAGAGCCCACTACGGCAATCCGTCACTCGCCGCGATGTCGTGGTACGGGGTACAGACCTTCGAACGCGCGACCGAGCTGTTCGGTGACGACATGGCGTTCCAGCAGTGCGGGTACGTCGTCGGCGTCGGCGCCGACAACGTGGAACCACTTCGGAAGAACGTCGCGATGATGCAGAGCATCGGCGTGGATGTCGAGCTCATCGACCACGATGCCATGGGTGAGCTGTGGCCCGGGCTCCACCTCGACGACTTCGCGGCGTTCGCCTACGAGCCACGTGGTGGGCGCGGGGAGGCCTACATGGCAGGCATGGCGTTCGGGGCCGCTGCGCGCAGGCTGGGGGTCAAGATCCGGCAGTCCTCACCCGTGGCGGAGATCCTGACCGACGCCTCCGGACGGGCACACGGTGTGCGCATGGCGGACGGAGGCGAGATCCACGCCCAGACCGTCATCCTCGCGACCGGCCCGTGGGCCCCCGCTCTGGCCGAACCACTGGGTTTCCCGCTCGACGTTCGAGCCCAGCGGGCACAGCTGGTGATGGTCGATCAGGGCGCTCCGACGCCGGTCGTTCCCGTGCTCTCGGACCTCGCCGGACTGTCCTATATCTGTCGGGAACCCAACGGTGAACTCCTCGTGGGCAATTCCGACCACCAGGCGCCGGAATACATTGATCCCGACAAGTACGTCAACCGGGCCGACAGCTCGACCATCGACAAGATCGTCGACAAGATGGGGCATCGCCTGCCCGACATGCCGGACCCGCGGATCACCAGTTCCTACGTCGGGGCGTACGACGTGACTCCCGATTACAACCCCATCATCGGTCCGTCGCCCGTGGACGGACTGTTCCTCGCGACCGGCTTCTCCGGACATGGCTACAAGATGTCTCCCGCCGTGGGCGCGCTGGTCGCCGATCTGGTCACCGACGGGACCACCTCGCTGCCGAACGTCGACCCCCGCGACTTCCGCTACTCCCGTTTCGCCGAGAACGACCCGCTGCTCAGCCTGAATCCGTATGCCGGCGCCGGTGAAATGCGGTGATCCTGCGTGAGCCGCGCAGGACGGCGCCCTGACGCGACTCGTCCACTTGTTATCGTGGAATGATGGAGAACGCCACCCGGTCCACCGATAGCTCGGTTCAGTCGGTCGACCGAGCAGTGTCGATCCTGCAGATACTCGGTCGGCACGGCGCCCGATCGGTCACCGAGATCGCCGCTGATCTGTCCCTGCACAAGTCGACCGCATTCAGGCTGTTGGCCACGCTGGAAGCACGCGGGCTGGTCGAGCAGGCGACCAGCCGAGGAAAGTACCAACTCGGGTACGGGGTGGTTCAGCTGGCCACCGGAGCGGCCCGAGGGCACGATCTTTCGGTGGTGAGCCGGCCCATCTGCCAGGATCTCGCCGTGGAGGTGGGCGAGACGGTCAATGTCGCTGTGCGCGACGAGAATTCGGTGGTCAGTATCGACCAGGTGATCGGATCCGCTGCTGTCACCACCATCAACTGGGTCGGTCAGCGCACCCCGCTGCACGCGACCTCGGCGGGCAAGGTGTTCCTCGCATTCCTGCCGGAGGACGAGCGGAGGGCACTCCTCGTCGACGATCTCGAGCGGTTCACGCCGCACACCATCGTCGACGTCGACCTGCTGGAGAAGGAGCTCGACCAGATCCGCCTGCAAGGTTTCTCCGTGACCCACGAGGAACACGAGATCGGCCTCGCCGCCGTGGCGGCGCCGATCCGGGTCCTCAACGGTGATGTCGTCGCCGCAGTGACTGCGTCGGGCCCCACGTTCCGCTTCGACGACGACTCGATCCCGGGCATCACAGAGCACGTCCTGACCGCCGCGGCGGCGATCTCCGAGCGCAACGGTCACCCGAAGCAGGGGTGATCGACAACCGGTTCCTACCCGGCCGGCGCGGTCAGCTCTCGATCGTGAGGTCCGTGAGGGGGCGCGAACAGCAGATCAGGACCTTGCCCCGCGCGATCTCCTTCGGCCGGATACCGCCGTTGTGGCGCATGTCCACCTCACCGGCGGTCAACGTCGTCTTGCAGGTGCCGCAGACTCCCTCACCGCAGGACGAGGGCAGCCGCATCCCGGCAGCCAGGGCAGCCTCCAGGACGTTCTGGTCGGCGCTGCAGGTGATGGAACGGCCGCTGGTAGCGAAGTTCACGGTGAACGTCGCAGGAGCCGACACCTCGTCGGGGCCAGCGTCCCCGGAGCCGGTGTCGTCGACCTCCTGCTCCAACTCGTGCACAGCCTCGCGGTCCGGGGCGGGGAGCGAGTCGAACGAGAAGCTCTCCTCGAAGTAACGGTCCATGTCGAACGAGAGGTCGTCCAGCAGGCGACGTACCGACGACATGTACGCCGGCGGCCCACAGGTGAACGCGACCCTGTCCGCCAGGTCGGGGACGAGGGAGGACAGCATCGCCGACGTCAGTCGGCCCCGCAGTCCCGACCATCGGTCGGAGGGATAGTCGTTCTCGCACACATGGGTCACGCGCAGGTTCGGCATCGCCGACTCCATAGCGTCGAGCTCGCGCCGGAAGATGATGTCCGCGGGCGTGCGTGCACTGTGCACGAACACGATGTCGGCGTCGGATCCCACGTCGAACAGCGTGCGCGTCATCGACATCATCGGGGTGATCCCGCTGCCGGCGGAGAGGAAGACATACCTGTCGGGCAACGTCTTCGCCATGCCGAGGGTGAAGGCGCCCAACGGTGCGAGGACCGCCACCTCGCGCCCCGGCTCCATGGTGTCGTGCAGCCAGTTCGACACCGGCCCGCCGAGTACACGTTTCACCGTGATCGTGAGGTGATACGGACGCGTCGGAGGCGACGAGACTGTGTAGCAGCGATACACGGTATCACCGTCGATCTCGGCGCGAAGAGTGACGAACTGCCCTGCGGCGAAACGGAACACACTGCCATCGACCGGCTCGAACACGAACGACCGTACATCGTGGGTGATCTCGCGCACGGCCCGACAGCGCAGCACCACCTCGTCGGCTCTCTCCCAGCAGTCCGGAGAGTGATCCGGTAGCACCAGGCCGCGCTCCGCGAGGCCACCACACGGTTCGGTGGGCGCGGCGGGCGGTGCGAGAAGTTCGTCGATCGACATGGTCAACCTTTCGGCGCGTGACAGTGGGGCGTCAGGGGGTGAGATATGTACGCAGTCGCCCGACGTACCAGTTGACGAAGGACTCCACGTCGCCCTCGACCATCGAGTACGGGCCGGGAACATAGCCGGGGTCGGTGACTCCTCGCTGCGCACCGGCGACCAAATCACGGTCCTGAAGATTGGTCGCGTTCCAGACCGCGGTGAGGTTGTCGACGTCGTAGTCGACGCCCTCCTGCGCATCGGCGTGCACCAACCACGTCGTGCGCACGACGCTTCTGCCGGGAGCCACGGGCAGCACGCGGAAGACGACCGCGTGATCGCTGAGCATGTGGAACCACGCGTTGGGTTGCATGTGGATGGAGAGGTCACCGAACCGCTCGTCCTCGATGTCGCCCAGAAGCTTTCGGCTCACCGGATTGCCGTCCGCGCCGAACGACGCACCACCCCCGTCGAGGGGCAGGTGCGAGACCTGGAACCCAGTGATGCGGGTGTCCAGTTCCCGGCGCTCGTCACGCGGGAACCCGGTGACGCTGCACGCGTTCGACAGATGGTCCTGGGCCGCCCGATAGCGCTCGAACACCGGACGAAGCCGAGGGGTGATGTCGTTCTCGGAGTATCCGAACAGCGGAAAGTAGGCCGTGATCAGTTCGGGGTGCGCGGTGTCGCAGTGCTGACACTCGCGATTGTTCTCCATGACGAGTTTCCAGTTGCCCTCCTCGACCAGGTCGACCTGGTGCGCGACCTTGGTGTCGGCCAGGCCGTAGGGCGAGAGGTACGGTTCGAGCACCGCTGCGACCTCGTCGAGATCGCCGGGCGGTTCGTCACCGAGGCAGATGAAGATGAGGCCCGCGAGGGTGCGGACGTGTACCGGACGCAGGCCCAGTCGAGACCGGTCGAACTCCGGCGGCTGTGATTCGGCGTAGACCAGTTCGCCGTCGACGCGGTAGGTCCACTGGTGGTAGGGACACACCAGATTGCCCACTGATCCACACGCCTGCTGGAGGATTCGCGAGCCGCGGTGCCGGCAGACGTTGTGAAACGCCCGCACCTCCTCGTCGTCGTCACGGACGATGATGACGGAGTACGCACCGATGTCCACGGTGACGAAGTCGCCCGGATCGGGAATCTCTGCCTCGGCGGCGCTGAAGAGCCAGTGGCGGGCGAAGATCGCCGCCATGTCGAGGTCGAAGATCTGCGGATCCGTGTAGAAGGGCGCTTCGAGGCTGTACCCGACGGCACGGCGATCGATGAGGGCGTCGGTGTCCGTGGACGGCGCCAGGATGTTCGAGAGGGTCACGTCGACTCCAGACCAGGGTTGAGAGGAGGAGGCCGCGCGGTCGTCTCGTATCACGAAACATACGCACTGCGTGAAACAGAAGATTACCGATGCGCACGCTGTTGTCAACCGTTCGCAAACACCCGGCGCCCACGGCAACGGGCGCGACCTCGGCGAACGCGGGGCGCGGGGCGACAGCGCCCGATTGGTCCCGTTTCGTGTTAAGACCAGGTACCAACTGGTCGAAAAGCGCGCATCCGGTTGACATCCGGCCCCGGTAGTTGTTTCGTATGACGCACATCACGTTTGATACGAGACATGGAAGGCTCGGTATGGTCACCAGAGAACACGAGCACCACGGCGATCACTTCGTTCACGCAGCACCGGACGACGATCGAACCGACATCGAGCCGGACGACGCGAAGCTCCCCGTCGACAAGGTGGTCTTCATCGGAGGACTGCTTCTCACCCTGGCGTTCGTCGGATGGGGCGTGATCTCACCGGCATCCCTCGCGTCGACCGCGTCCGCGATCCTCGCCGCGATCATCGACGGCACCGGTTGGGCTTACGTCCTTGCCACCACCGCCTTCGTCTTCTTCATGCTGTTCCTCGCACTCTCGCGCCTCGGTCGCATCCGACTCGGCAAGGACGACGAGCGGCCCGAGTTCAGCACGGTCTCGTGGATTTCCATGATGTTCGCGACCGGCATGGGCATCGGACTCATCTTCTGGGGCGTGGCCGAACCGCTGTCGCACCTGCTGACGCCGCCGATGGACATGGCGGCGCCGGAGTCGACGGAGGCCGCCCGGCTGGGAATGCAGTACACGATCTTCCACTGGGGTCTGCAGCCGTGGGCACTCTACGGTGTCGTCGGTCTCGCGCTCGCGTACGCGACGTTCCGCAAGGGTCTGCCGAATCTGCTCAGCACCATCGTCTTTCCGTCTCTCGATCCCTCGCACCCCGCTCGTCGCGCGATCGACATCTTCGGTCTGTTCATCACCACCTTCGGTGCGGCCACCTCGCTCGGCCTCGGCGCGATCCAGATCAACAGTGGCCTCGCCCGCGTGTTCGGTGCTCCCATCTCCACCACCGTGTCCATCATCGCCATCGTGGTGCTGACCGCGCTCTTCGTGCTGTCCGCCGTCACCGGCACCCAGCGGGGCATCAAGTGGATGGCCAACATCAATGCGGTCCTCGCCGTGGCCCTCATGGTGTTCGTGTTCGTCCTCGGCCCCACGGTGTTCCTCATGAACATGTTCGTCGAGTCCTTCGGAGACTATGTCTCCCAATTCATCCCGATGTCGTTCCGCACGGGCACCTTCGGCGGCAACGAATGGCTCTCGTCCTGGACGATCTTCTACTGGGCGTGGTGGATGTCCTGGGCACCCTTCGTGGGCACGTTCATGGCCCGGATCTCCCGAGGTCGGACCATCCGGGAGTTCGTGGTGTGCGTGCTCATCGTTCCCACGATCATGAGCCTCGTGTGGTTCGTCATCATGGGGGGCACCGGGATCCGGTTCCAGCTCGACGGGACTGCCGACATGGCCGGCTCCCTCGCGAGCGGTGTCGAGAACACGCTCTTCACCCTCGTCGAAGCGCTGCCCGTTCCCGCCGTCACGTCCGTCGTGGTCGTCGTGCTCATCATGCTGTTCTACGTCGCCGGTGCGGACTCCGCGTCGCTCGTCCTGGGAATGCTGTCGCAGGGTGGGTCACTCCACCCGCGGACCTGGCTCGTCGTCCTGTGGGGCACCATGATCGGCGCCGTGGCGATCGCGCTGCTCCTCGCCGGTGGGCTCGACGCCATCCAGACCACCGTCATCGTCTTCGGCATCCCGTTCCTGCTGGTGATGGTCGGTGTCTGCATCAGCCTCGTCAGGCAACTCCGGGCCGAACCCGTCGCGGGAGAAGGCGAGAAGGCGGATCGCACCGAGCCGCTGCCGTCGAACACGACCGGCACCGACGGCGGAGCGCAGTCTGCCGCGGAGCCCACACCCCTTCTCGACCCTTCACCGGACAACGGTGTACCCGAGGACGAACGAGGGCCTGTGCGACTCTGACCAGCTCCGGCGGCTGCGACACACGTGTCGCGGCCGCCGTGCGCTGTAGGAAGCCGCCTCCTGTCCAGCACCGTGAGCGCCGCCGACCGGGGTGTGGCCCACTACCTGGCAGAACGGGCTGTCGGGCCGTGTCGAGCCGCCGCGACGAGGTGACTGGCCGGCCACACCAGCGCACCCGGTCAGCCCCCACCGGGATGCGCCACGGCGAGTCGGTCTCACCCGTGATGAGCGGCTCGGTGCCCACGGTTCGGCCCTGACGTCCACGCACTCCTATGGGACGATGGCGTCGCCCATCCGTGTGCCACAGCTGTCACCGAGCGCGTCGGCGAGGTTCGCGTCACTCAGCGGACGGGCGGAGAACTGGTCGTCGTCGAGTAGCGCCTGTGATGCGCCGAGCGCGAACAATATTCGACACGTGGCCTCTGCGTCCGATTCGCTCGTCGCGAAACGTTCCCTCAGCCAGCCGGTCAAGGTCCGGGAGAGGCCGTGATTGGTGCGAACCACTCGCGCGGTGAGCAATGGGGATCGCGGACGCGCCGGAATCGCTCGAGGCCTTCGCACAACAGATGGACGACTACGAAGCTGAGTACTCCGCCTTCCACCCCGGCGGTCGGCGGGTGGCAGACGCAACCTTGGCGCTGCTCGCGTCGTCACCCCGACCGTGCCCTCCCGAGTCGTCGCACACGTCAGCCGCTGCCTCATGGATGCCCCACTGGGTGAGGCGCTGGGCTACAGCCACCCGTCCGGAGCGTCGCAGCTACTGGTGCACGCCGCGATGCGCGCCAGGGGTTCGGTATCGAGGCTCGTCCCTGCACGCGTCACCGCACTGTGCAACAGCGACTCTCGGCGGATGCGCTCGTATCCCGACGGCTACGACATGGCGCAGCTCGGCGCCTTTCCCCGCAGGTTGCCCGGACCCGAGTGTCCCGATCACCCCTCTGGCGGTAGCGGCGGCGACCGCGGTGGTGGCGTGAATCGCCCATCGGATCGCGGTCTCGGACCGCGTCCGAAAGAGTGCGTGCATGGCTGCCCCGCATCGGTCCACGTCGTTGTGGACATCTCCTGCCCTGCGAGATGGACTTACCAGATCCCTGGACTGTCCCGCAAGCTTATGCGCTACATGCATGAGCGGCGAAAGATTCGTGGATATTTACAGCCTGATGCAGCGGAGAGACGATCGTCACATCGAGGGTGCACAGGCGTCCTCGGTCATGTCGAAAGGGGCACATCAATGACCATCACACACGCCGCATCGGCCGACTCCGACTTCGTGACATCTTCGGCACAACCGGGTCTGCGCCGGTTGCACCACCACGCGTACCCGGTTGCCGATTCGGAGGCGACACGCCAGTTCATGGAGGACCTGCTGGGGCTGCCGTTGGTCGCCACGTGGGCAGAAGTTGTCGCCGGTGGTCCGCCGGAGGAGAATCCGGACCTCGCCGCCATGCCCCCGGAATGGGGAGTGACCACCCCTGGAACGGCATTCGTGCACACCTTCTACTCATTGCCGGACGGCTCGGCGCTTGCATTCTTTCAGGTGGATTCGGACCAGTTCTTGATCGGCCACACGAACATCTTTCAGCATGTCGCTCTCGAGACCGACCAGGCCGGCCAGGATGCCATTCAGAGACGGATGGCGGATGCCGGGGTCGAGCACATCATCATCGATCACGGTTACGTCAAGTCTCTCTACGTGATGTCGCCGGACGGACTGCAATTCGAGATCTGTGTTGACCCGTCGAACGTCGACGAGATCAACGCGGAGCGACTGTCCAGTGCGCGTTCGGATCTCGATCGGTGGATGGCCGGTGATCACGCAGCGAACCACGACTGGGATTCCCGCGTCATTCCTCAGGTCTTCCCCGGTCGCCGTCTGTTCGACGTCACTTCCGGTGCCGGCAAGTGACGAGTTCCACGTTTCTCATCGTGTGCTTGCTCGATGCCGACTCGACTGTGGAAAGTCGTGAACCCTTGCGTGCCGGCCACGTCGAGCACGTACAGAAGTACATGGCCGAGGGTGTCACCGGCCTGGGTCTGCTGCACGATCCCGAGGGCGGTCACAACGTCGGGGGATATTTCGTGTTCGAGGGTGACGTGTCGGTCGCGCGAGCGTTCGTCGAGCAGGACCCGTACGTCACGGGTGGTGTCTGGACACCCGAGATCGTGGCCGGAATGCAGACCCTCGTCCGATGTGGCGCGAGCGCCGTATCGAAAGGATATGAGACATGACTCTCGACACAACACGGGACGGTCCGATCACGGGAACGGGCACGGCCTCGGTATCGGAGCCCACATCAGCGGAACTCGTCGCGCGCGCTGCTGCGCTGGTGCCGGATCTCATTGCCGCGCAGGCGGAGACGGAAGCGCTGACTCGCACGCCGCAACACCTGGTGGACAGGATGCGCGGCGCCGACCTGTACCGGGTTCTCGTCCCACGTCGGTATGGTGGGCTTGAGAAGGATCTCGCCGCGTTCACCGATATCGTCACCGAACTGGCTCGCGGGTGCCCCTCTACCGCGTGGGGGTACTGCCTGGCGGCTCGACACGTCGTGCAGGTCGCGACCCTGTTCCCGCGCAGCGCGCAGGACGCAATCCTGAGCGCAGACTTCCTGGCCGCCTCGGTCGCGGCGCCGACCGGAACGCTGCGAGAAGTGGAGAACGGGTGGGTCGTCGAGGGAACGTTCCAGTTCGCGTCCGGATCCGTCTACTCGACTCACTACCTCGGCCAGGCGTTTCCGATCGCCGAGCCCGGCGGGAAGCCGATCGGTCCGCCGGCGGTGTTCATCGCACCGCGCGAGGCATGGACGCAACTCGACGATTGGGGTTGGACTCTGGGGCTACGCGGAAGCGGTTCCAACGGCGTGCGATTCGACGGTGCCGTGATTCCGCACGACCATGTTCTGCTGGACACATTCTTCCTCGACGTGAATGTCAGCGAGGGTACGGCGGGCTCGGCCCTGTACGAGAACCCGCTCTACAGCGGTCGCACAGTCGGTCCCATCTCCCTCGACGTCGCAGCTCTGATGACCGGGATGGCGCTCGGAGCGCTCGACGAGTACGAGAAGCTGCTCGAGACCAAGCGCACGGTACGCCCGCCGATCACCACTCGCGCCGACAACGGCTACTACCTCCGGTGGGCCGGCAAAGCTGCCGCGCAACTGGACGCGGCACGAGCGCTGATCCGCAGTGGATGTGAGAAGCACGCGCAGGCATGCCGCGATCAACAGGCCGGTGTGGCCGAGTTCACCGCCCGCAAAGACCTCGAGACAGTGGTGATGGGTCGTGAGGCAGTACTACTCGCCTGGGATGCCATGTCGAACAAGCTGTTCAGGAGTGCAGGAACCACCGCGACGGGTCAGGCCGAACGAATGTCGCGCATCTGGCGCGACATGTCGACGGCGTGGACACACATATACAACTCCCAGGGCGAGATGTACGACGAGGACCTGGGAAGGGCGCGATTGGGTCGATGACCAGTGGCGGTCCCGCGTGACCCACGCGGGATCCGTCCTCCGCGTCGAACGATGTTGCCGAACTGACCAGGAGCTCTCATGAAATACACTATTGCGTTACCGCAGTCCAACCGTGTCGGTACCCCGAACGCCATTCGAGACGTTGCTCAGGCCGCAGACGAGTTGGGTTTTTGGGCCTGACGCACGACCACATCTTCTTCGATGGGGGCTTGATGGCGTGCGGTAGCGATCTCGACAGCGGTACCCAAGACATTCGAACCGTGTACGAACCCATGACGACGTATGCCCACGTTGCAGCGCTGACCAAGCAGGTCGAGCTGCTGTTCGGCATCATGCTGCTGCCCGCGCGGGAGACGCTGATGGCAGCGAAACAGCTCGCCACTCTCGACCAACTGAGCGGCGGGCGAGTATTGCTGGGAATCGGCGTCGGGCTCGGAGGCAACGAGACGGACCCCGAGTTCCTCCCGGTGAGCAGCAAGCTGGCCGCGAAGGAATGGCGAGCGCTCGGAGTGCCCGCGCGAAAGCGCGGGAAGTTGACGGACGAACGCATCGCGGCGATGCAGGCTCTGTGGTCCGAGGGCACTGCATCGTACGACGGAGAACTCGTGAGTTTCACGGATGTGCCGATGTTTCCGAAGCCGGCGCAGTCCGGAGGCATTCCGATCCTGATCGCCGGTACCTCTCCGGCGGCTCTGCGCAGAACTGCCAAAGGCGGCTTCGGCTGGCTCCCGTCGCATCTCGAGCCGGTCGAGCTCGCAGGCGCGATAGAAGAATTGAAGAAGCTGCACGACCAGTACGACACCGACTTCGCCGGCGAGGTGGTCGTGGATGTCTACATGCGACCGGACGAATCACGTGCCAAGGCGATCGAAGCGTTCCCCGGCATGATCAAGGACGTGTTCGGTCCCGCTCTGGGTGACAGGAACCTCCTCGGGACCAGCGAGGACCTGGCGACAAGGCTCACCGAATACGCCGCCGCCGGCGCCACAGCGATGAATCTGAAACCGATCTATCACAGCGTCGACGAGTTGATCGCCTCGATGGAACGGTTCGCCCGCGAGGTGGTGCCTGTCGTGCCTTCGTCGTCTGTCGCCGACATCCGTGAGACCGCATGACACGACCCGTGAGGCAGCTGACGCCGAGGCTCACCACCCCGGTCTGAAGTTCGACCCCTGGTGGGTCGGTGGACTCTGGCGGTGGCAGCGTCGTTTCGGGGTCGACAGGGCTCACAAGAGGCCGGGGTACGTGCCGCCGTCGACGCGAATGCTCTGACCGGTGATGTACCCGGAGCGTGCTCCGCACAGGAATGCGACGGTCGCCCCGAGTTCCTCGGGGCGACCGAATCGTTTCGCCGCGATGGTGGAAGCGATGTCGGCGCGTGCCTCCTCTATCGTGATATTGCGACGGTCGGCCACCATCTGAGCGATCTGACGCATCCGGCCGGTATCGATGCGTTCCGGCTGCACGTTGTTGACGGTGACGCCGAAAGGTGCGAGATCATGTGACAACGACTTGGACACCGACGTGAGCGCGGTGCGGACCGCGGACGACACGGTCATTTGCGACTGTGGCGCCGACACCATTGCCGACGTGATGTTGACAATGCGCCCGAACCGCCGTTCCTGCATTCCGTCGACCACCCGGTCGATCAGACGCAGGTGATTGAAAAGATTGCCCGACAGCCCTTTCGACCAGTCATCGGGAGTGGCGTCCCGGAGAGTCGCCGGGCGTGGGCCGGCATTGTTGGTGATCACGATGTCCGGTTCGGCACACGCCTCCAGCAGTGCGTCCGTGGTCGCCACCTCGTCGAGGTCCGCACCAACCGTCCTGATCTCGACGGCGGGTGCGATTGTCCGAAGCTTGTCGCGGGCAGCGTCGAGGCGGGCCGTGTCCCGTCCGTTCAGCACGACATTCACACCTTCGGTGGCAAGTGCTTCCGCCGCTGCGAATCCGAGACCTGCAGTGGACGCGCAGACGACAGCCCAACGTCCTTCGATTCCCAGATCCATGTGGGCACGTGCCTTTCCATCGGGCCGCGAAGCGGCGGTGCGTGGCCGTCTCGACGGGCGATCGGACGGCGCCGGGAAGGGTCGAATATGCGTCCAGTGCATACTCGCCCCCCGGTCCACCACGGTGCGGTCCGCCGAGGTGTCCGTCTGCTGCGCTCCAGCCGTATCGGTCGGTGGCTCTTGATAATCGAGGATAGCGCATGATATCTATTTAGGTACATACAATCGATTATCGAGGTGCGCGTGGCTCTCTTCACTCTGGTACACGGCGCATTCGAGGGTGCGTGGATCTGGCAGCCGTTCAAAGCCGCGCTTCGTTCCCTCGGCCACGATGTCGTGAGCATGGATCTCCCGGTCGACGACGCGGCGGCCGGGTGGACCGAGTACGTCGACGCTGTCGTCGACACCGGTGCCACGAACGGATCGATCCTCGTGGCGCACAGCCGAGCAGGACGTCTCGTTCCCGCCCTTCTGCACCGCGCTCGGTGGAACGGAGTGGTTCTTCTCGGCGCGGCCGTCGTAGGGGGCAGAACCAGTCCTCCCTACCGCACACTCCCACACCCCGGTCCTGCCACCAGTGGCGCGCTACCAGCCGGTTCCAGGGACGAGCAGGGCCGAACGATCCCCACTCCGGAGTTGGTGCGCACCGTCTTCGCCGATTGCACGGTCGAGCAACAGGCGTGGATCGCGCGGCATCTGCGTCCACAGTGCGAACTGCCCGCGCCACCCGACGAACAGTGGCCGACGGTCACCGCACACTATGTGGTCGGAGCGGACGACCGGATGGTCGATGCCGAGTGGGTACAAGCAGCGTGCCGAGAGAGGCTCGACATCGAACCGATCGTCGTTCCCGGCGGCCACTCGTTGTTCGTCACCCACCCGGCAGAGCTCGCGGAGACGCTGTCCGGTCTCGCGGCGACCGATCGAACGGAGGACATCCGGTGACCGAATCCGATCCCACGCTCACCCTGACCTTCGACAACGGCCCGACTCCCGGTGTGACCGAGGCTGTCCTCGACGAGCTGCGGAGCCGAGGACTTCGCGCCACGTTCTTCGTCGTCGGCCAGGATTTCGCCGACCCTGCACGACGTGATCTCGTCCTGCGTGCACGCGACGAGGGTCATTGGATCGGCAATCACACCACCACGCACGGGATTCCGCTCGGACGTCGCGCAGACCCCGCTGTCGAAGTGGGTGAGATCGCCCTGACCGACGAAGCGCTGAGCGACGCGGCCGGAGGGCGCAAACTCTTCCGCCCGAACGGCGCAGGATCGATGGGTCCGCACCTACTCAGCCCTGCCGCACTCCAGTATCTGATCGAGAGGAGATACACCGTCGTTCTGTGGGACGTCTACGTCCGCGATCCACACGAGCCCGACCTCTGGGTCGACCGGGCGCTCGCCGAATTACCGAAGCGCGCCGACAATGTGTTGGTGACCCACGACGTTCCCACCGGTGCGATGGTTCATCTCCCGCGCTTCCTCGACACGGTCCAGGATCTCGGTATCCGGATCGTCCAGGAGATTCCCGTTCATGCGACGCCGTTGCGCGAGGGGGTCGTGGTCGGCGACATCGACGCCATCTGTGGCACCTCGTGACCCATCGGTGCGAACAGCCATCTGTCGGATGACCGAGGCACGGAACGCTCGCCCCGGGTATCGACGTGTCCGAAACCGCTGCGCGGCCGAGTGAGTCGTCCGCGACGCGTATCGCGTCCGGACCCTGTCACCGTGCCGCGTCGTCAGGAGCAGCAGTGCGACCACGAACGGGTCGAGTACCGGATTTCGGTACTCGACCCGTTCAGTCCTGGTGCCGCCTCGATTGTCGAGGCGGCCGCTGCTCATTCCGTGAGCTCGCCGAGATTCCAGTAGTCGGTGAGTGTGGCGATTCGACCGTCGACGAGAGTTCCGATGAGACCGTACTTGATGGCCAGCTGCTTACCGGTGGCCTTCAAGGGCCCACTGTCCTCCGCGAAGGTACCTCGCAGAATCGCCTCCGAAGCAACGATTGTCGGAGTCTCGACCGTGTTGAAGAGATCGAATCGCAGGTCCGGAGTCGAGACGAAGCTGGATCGCATGAAGTCGCCCAGTTCCTGTCCACCGTGGAACACCATGCCCGTCGCCTGGTCCTTGTAGACGAAATCGTCGGTGAAGAACGACAGCACGCCCTCGACATCGTGCGCATTCCATCGCTCGTACACTCGGTCGAGGATGGTGTCGCCATTGGTCATGACGGGCTTCCCGCGGTCTCGGCATCGCGCTGGAACTGGTACGGATTGGCCAGTACCTCCGTGTCCGGCAGTTCCGGGTTCATACCGGCCTCCCACTCGTCGCCCAACTCTCGTTGCAGATACTCGACGGTGTCGCCGATCCTGGTCTTCACCCCGTCCAGGTCTGCGTCCGCCAACGCACCCTCGGACTTGACGACGCGTCCACCGACGAGAACGGTGTGCACATCGCCTCGGCACGCTTGATAGACCAGGTGTCCGTAGGGGTTGAGGATCGTGGAGAAGGTGGGCGACCGGTCGTTCTTCACCAGGACGACGTCGGCCAACTTGCCGACCTCCAGCGAGCCGATCTCGTGGAATTTGCCGAGCGCCTTGGCTCCGTCTCGGGTGGCCAGTGCCACAGCATCTTTGACTCGCAGACCGATGTTGGTCACCGAGGCGCCGCTCTGGTGGGCTACCAGATGTTCGTACGCGCGAGCGGCGTCGATCGTCGACCGCATCGCAGAGAACATGTCGGAACTGAACCAGACGGAGCTGTCGATCGAGAGGGAAGCGTCGATTCCGTGGCGCCGTAGGTGATGGACGGGAGGGTAGCCCTGACCGCAGGTGCTCTCGCTCTCGGTGGACAGGGACACGTTGCCGCCGGTGCCCGCGATCTTCTGGTAGGAACTGTCCGACAGGGACGCTGCATGGACATAGGTGTGACCGGGCTGCATCACGCCGGCTGCGTACATGTTGTCGATGGACTGGTCCCCGATACCGCCCCATACGCCCGCATGAGTGGTCACGCTCAACCCGAGATCCCTGGCTGCGTGGAACGCAGCGATCTCCGGGAATTCGGCGTCCTTGTTCATGACGTCGAATGCGAGCAAGGTTCCGTACAGAGCGGAGTCGTCGCGGCACTCGGCCAGGAAGGATCGGATGGCGGGGTCGGCAGTCCACTGCGCCGGCGGTGCCCACGCGTTTCCGTACGCGAGAAAGAATCGGCCAGGCGAACTCACGAGCGCATCTCGTGCGGCTTCGGCATGGTCGAGAGTCTGCAGTCCGTGCGACCAGTCGACGCTCGTGGTCACCCCGGATTCCAGTGCATCCAGGGCGGAGACTGCGTTCCCGGCTGCGATGTCCTCGGGTCTGAACTTGATGCCGTGGTTGAAGAAATACCACACGGCGTACTGCGCCAGCGTCCAGTCGGCGCCGTATCCGCGCATGACCGACTGCCACATGTGACGATGAGTGTCGATCATTCCGGGCATGACGATGCCGCCGGATGCATCGATGACGTGCGCGTCGTCCGGGGCGGTCACACCATGGCCGACTGCGGCGATCCTGCCGTCCACGACCAGGACGTCGGCGTCGCGGAGCACGGTGTCCGCACTGTCCATGGTGACGACGATTCCGTTGCGAAAGACGATCGGCTGTCGTGATGCGGCTGCTGGGGAGGGTGATGTCACGGGGGTGAATTCCTTGTCTGTCGAGGATGATCGGTAGTTCACAGGCTCATGACCCGGTTCTCGGATCCGAGGAGCACCTGTCCGTAGGCTTCTCGTCCGAGGTTGGGGTCGATGTAGGCGTGGCGCGTGATGATGGCGGCATCGGCCCAGATCTGCGAGAGGATGTTGGTCTCGAAGAAGGCCCCCGAACCGACGACCGTCATCAACGAATCGATTGCCGCGTTCGCCATCTCGGCGACCACGCCGATGTTGTTGCGGAGTTTCGCGCGTACCTCGAAGGGCAGTTCGACTCCTGATCTGGCAGCCCCGTCCACGGCTCGGGCGGCTTCGGTCAGCAACAACTCGGCGATGTGGATGTCGGTACTGGCGGTCGCGACAGCCACCTGATGCGTCGGGGAGTCGGCGGCATCGGCATAGGACGTGTACATCACCGGCTTGCCGGGCACCTTGGCGCAGCAGATCTCGAGTGCACGACGAGCGAGTCCGACGTGCACCGCGACACTCAGCAGGCCGGACGCCGCGGGGATGGACGTCCGCGCGAGGGGTTCGTCGCGAAAGGGCGTCGCCGAATTTCCGGCGGTCATGTCCTCCAGCAACTGAACTCGGTGGTACGGCACGACGTGGGAGTCGACGATGATCGTGTTGCTGCCGGTCGCCTTCATGCCGGCCACCAGCCAGGTGTCCTCGAGGGTGAACGCCGACGACGGTACGAGTGCCAGTCCCAATCGTGGTGGGCCGACGGGTTGCTCGATGAGAACGCCGACCGTGGCCCAGTCCGCGGCGAACGATCCCGTGGAGTACGGCCAGCGGCCACTGATGCGGTAGCCGCCCTCCACTTCCTCACCCACGCTTCCCGGCGCGAACGAACCCGAGAGCCGGGTGTGGGGGAGGTCGGTGCCGAACACATCGTCCTGTGCCTGCTGCGAGAAGGTGGTCGCGAAGCCGGTGGCTGTCACCAGGAGATTGCTGACCCAGGCAGCCGACCCGTCACCGCGGGCCAGCTCGGCGACGACTGCCGCAACAGTCTCGAAGGTCGCTCCCGGCCCACCCAGGCGCTGAGGCAGCAGCATGCGGAAGATGCCGGCGTCGTCGAGAGCTTTCAGGGCTCGCGGTGTGAGTCGCCTGTTCCTCGTCCCCTCTGCGGCCTCTTCCCGGAGGAGCGGAATCAACGCGGTCGCCCGTTCGACGAGGGACAGGTCCAGTGTGTCGGGGTGGTCGTCGTCGGTCCCGATGGTGATCGTCATGTGTGCCTCCGATAGGTCGATGGTCCAGGGTCATCGGGACCGTGGGTGAACAGTGTCAGTGGTGCCTCAATGGGCTGCACTGCACCAGGTTTCGTCGACCTGCAGCGCTGTCCTTCCCCAACCGCACCCGTGAAATCGGTGCGAAGTCCCGCGTCTCGATCATCGCGCCGGGATGTGACTCGGGCAACACCGCGATATTTCGTCACCACCATGCGTCCAGCGCATGGAACGTCGTTCAGGTGTACCCGGCCGTCGGTTCGCCGGTGAGAGCCGGACTGTCGGAGTCGGTGTCGGTGTCGACCCGAATCAGCCCGCGATGTTCTTCAGTCGCAGCGTGCGTGCCCTGACGACGCCCAGTGACACGGACACCGCGCCCACCGTGATCGCGAGCGCAACGCGCTCCCTGTCGAGTGCGTGTGGGGTGCGGGCATCGATGGAGATCGCGCCGGGTCCGGTGAGCGTGAGTGCCGTGCAGGCAGCTGCGAGGACGGCCGGGTACTCGTATCCGCCGTTCTGAGCGAAGAACCCGCTCGGACGACTCACCGCGGCAGCGGACACCATGGCTGCCGCGCCGAGTGCTCCGCACGCACGGGTGCCGATACCGGCGATCATCAGCGCTCCGGCGGTCTCACTGACTCCCGCAACGACGGCTGACGGGCGCCCGGGCTCGAAACCCATTGCCTGCATACCGCCGGCCGTGGCGGTCAGTCCCGGCCCGCCGAACCATCCGAACAGCTTCTGCGCGCCGTGGGCGAACAGAGTCCCTCCGACGGCAGATCGGAGTAGCAGCAACCCCACGTCCGTCGCTGTGCCGTTCCCGTGTCCAGTCATCGTCATGTCCCCGTCGTCGGGCGGTCGTGCGTGTGTGCGAACTGCATGTCGGTTCGATGTCGCCGAAGTGCCTGTGCGCGAGCGCATCGCCGCAGTGACACCCATCCCCGGATTCTCGGGAAGAGAGTGTCGTAGGTTGTCGATGCGACCATCTTGTGACTGGGCGATGCCCGTGTACACCATCACGAAACACTGCGACCGAATGCGTGGGACGCATAACGGCACTGGGCACAGCACGACGCGGCGCTCGCAGACGGCAGCTCGACGTCCGACGGCGTCCTGCCGAGTGGTCAGTCGGCCCTGTCGGATCGAACCGACGCGATCGCGAGCCGTGCGGTGGTGTCGATGTGATCGCGAACTCGGCGGGACGCCTCGTCGGCGTCGCGCGCGACGATCGCGGTCAGGATGGCTGCGTGTTCTGCAGCAACATTCCTGCTCGGCAGTTCCGACATCTGACGCATGATCTCGGACTCGTCGTAGAGTCGCGCGCGAATGGAGAGCAGACGCCTCGACCCACACGCGGCTGCACACGCGTCGTGGAAGGCTCGGTGCGCCAGATTCCAGCGACGGTCGGCTTCCATGTCGACGAGTGGAGACACGAGTGGAGTCAGGGTCAGCTGATGATGTGCCGCGACCACCGAGGACTCCCACGCGGCGTCGCCGCGCTCGATGGAGCGACGGACGGCCAGCTCCTCGATGTTGCATCGCATGAACGCCAGGTCCGCGAGTTCGGTGATGGAGTTGTCGGGAGCGTAGAAGCCCCTGTTCGGCTCCGACCGCACCAGTCCCTGTGTCGCGAGACGAGTGAGGGCCTCGCGGACGACGCTGAGGCTGACGCCGCTCTCGGCGCACAGGTCGGCAAGATGAAGTCGCTGATTCGGTGCGAACCGACCGTGGACCAGTCGCTGGTGCAGCTCGCGGTACACCAGCTCCGTTCTGGACCGTGCCTCGCCAGTCCCCGCCATGTCACTCCTCAGTGGGCGCCGGCCCGGTCGCAAAAAATGGATCTTACATCGAAGTATCTATTTTGTTGTCGACCATCGATTCTCGATGACCACCCGTGCCGGCGACCGGCCCGCCCGATACCTCGGATCACTCGTCGTGTCGGGGATTCCGCGAGCGCACCACGTCGACGCGCCGCCGCTGCTGCGCTGCTGCTCTCGCATCGAGGCCCACCGAGCGCTGGTCGAGTAACTCGCTGATTCGGGTACGAAACTCGACGGGTTTCGCATCGTCGAACTTGAATTTTGCTTCGACCTCGAGCACGTCGAGGCGAATTCCGCGGATGCCGGACAACATTCGGCCGTAGGGCGGATTGTCGGGGGTGACGGTGCTGTATCGCCCCTCGGGCTGGAAGTCGGCGAGCTGTGTCTCGAGGAGGTCGGCCTTCTCCTGCGGATCGTCGACGATCGTGGGGTGACACACGAACTGAACGGCGGCGTAGTAGCTCGTGGGTACACCCTCGTGCTCCGGCGCACCGTTCTTCGCGCGCCAGAACGTCGGTACATAGGCGTAGTCGCCGATGACCGAGAGTCGCACCTCCGCAGCCGATTCCAGGTGCGACCAGATCGGATTGGGTCTGGCGAGGTGAAGCACCAACGCCTCGTCGGACGACATGGTGAAGTGTGTGGGCACGGCGACCGGTGCTCGGGACGGGTCTGTGTTGTTGACGACGAGGGTGCCGAACCGGTCCGTCGTGGCCAACCACTCGCGCCACTCGGCCGTCGAGAACGCCGCATCCCAGGGTTGAATGAACACTTCTCAGTCGCCCCTCGTCGCGTCGGACTGTTCGATCAGTCTCGTGGCTGTCCGGACGTTCGGTCCCATGTGGTCGAGATGACCGCTGAGCAGGGCCACGGCCTCCGTGAGAGATTCGGCAGGAAATGCTGCGAGCGTGTCCAAGATGAACAATGCCGATGTGCTGCGCTCGGTCAGTCGTGTCCTGCTGCCCTGTCGCCAGTTCCACCGTCGGCAGGTCACGCCGATGTCGTCCCGCCAGACCACTTCGCCCGGTAGCGGGTGTTCGAGCACCGGTTCACCCCTGTCGGTGGTGTCGAACGGCTCGTCCCCGCGGGCGCGGACGAGCCGCGCGGGTCCGGCGTAGGTCGACAGGTCCTCGCCACCGAGGGGTACCTGATGAAGCACCGAGACCGCGTTGTAGGTGTCGGTGAGTCTGTCGACGCGGGGGAGTCCCGAGTCGACTCTGCGCAGCAAGGCCTCCGCGCTGTTCCTGGTGCGTTGAGGTTTGGCGCCGAAAGCACGGTACGCATCTCGCCACGCGGCGATGTGCGGTAGGTCTTCGACCGCGGTGTCGAGCAGAACCTGTCGTGCGTGGTCCTCCGCCTTCTGCAGCAGAGCCTCGCTGGCGACACTGCTCGGCCCCGGCTCCAGGCCGTCCGCCGCCAGCACCACGACTCGATAGTCCGGGCGGAGCGTGAACACCGCGTCATCGACGTGGACGCCGTCGAGAACTCGTTCGAGATCGATCTCCTCAGGCATGACGACTATCCGTTCTGTCGTGTTCTCCCACGTGGGGTTCGAAAACGGTCAGGGCGAACGCTGCCGGCGTCTCCGTGACGTTCAGGTAGGCGTGGGCGACGTCGCCGCGGAAGGTCAGCGCATCGCCCGCGTCGAGGTGAACCGATCGATCGGCCACCTCGATCGTGCAGCTGCCGGACCGGACGTGTAACAACTCGCGGGTGCCGGGCGCGTGCGCCTCGCTGCGATGGCAGTCGCCGGGACCCAAAGTCCAGTCCCACAACTCGACCACGTTCGGGGGTGACGTACCGACGACGAGAATGGCGCGTCCGCCGGCGTCTCCGCGCCACAGGACAGCGCCTTCTCCCTGTCGGGTGACGCGTAACGGGTCCGGGACCGGCGGCTCGACCAGCGCGGGCAAGCCCACACCGAGGGCGTCGCTGAGCTTGAGAAGAGTACCGATGCTGGGGTTCGCGCTGCCCTGCTCGACGTTGACGAGCATGCGCCGACTTACTCCTGCCGTATCGGCGAGACGGTCCAGCGTCCACCTGAGCGCATGCCTCTCGTGCCGAACGCGAGCGCCGATGGCAGTGGCGAGCTGCGCAGAATCGTCAGCCACGCGACAGCCCGGAGACGGCGACGTCGATCGCGCGCGTCAGGTCGTTCCACAGGTCCTCGATGTCCTCGCATCCCACGCTCAGCCGCAGGAGTCCGGCGGGCACGTGCTCCTGGCCGGGTAGTTTGGCGCGCCGCTCGATCGTGCTCTCGACGCCTCCGACGCTGGTGGCGGACACGATCAGGTCGACCGCCTCGCAGACGCTGTCCGCAGTGGCGGCGTCGGCCAGCTCGAACGCGAGGATCGCGCCGTAGCCACTCGTCTGCCGGGTGGCGCGTTCATGACCCGGGTCGTCGGGAAGTCCGGGATACCGCACCCCCTGCACGTGCGGCGACTGGTGCAGGCGTCGGGCGAGTTCACCTGCCGACCTCTCGCCATGGGCCAACCGCAACGCCATCGTGCGTACTCCCCGCAGCGCGAGGAACGTCTCGAGAGCACCGGGAGTCGCTCCGCCGACCTCGCGTCGTCTGCGAAGCCGAGCGAGCAGACTCGCATCGGACGTCACGACGACACCGAGTAGAAGGTCCGAATGACCACCGATGAACTTGGTGGCGCTGTGGATGACGATGTCGGCACCGAGATCGAGCGGTCGCTGCCGCAGCGCCGTCGCGAAGGTGCTGTCCACGACCACGAGGGCTCCGGCGTCGTGGGCGGCGGCAGTGATCGCGGCGATGTCGGCGACCTCGAGGAGCGGGTTGGTGGGTGATTCGATCCAGACCAGGTCCGCGGCGACCGCCGATACTGCCGCAGTGTCGGAGATGTCCACCAGTACCGGAGTCCACCGTCCTGAGACACGGCCGTCCTCGAGCCCGGCGAGGACCCCCGAATAGCACGCGTTGGGAGCCACGATCACCGACCCCGAGGGCATGCAGTCGAGCACAGCGGTCGCCGCTGCCATGCCGGACGAGAATGCCACGGCATCGCCGCCGTCCAAGGCGCCGAGGACTTCCTCCAGCGCTTCCCAGGAGGGAGTTCCGTCGTCCCTCGAGTACTCACGACCGTCCGAGGTGGGTGCAGCGAGAAAATTCGACGCGGGTGTGATCGGGACGTTGAGTGGATCGCCGAAGGCGCCTGTCCCTCTGCCGGCGCGTATCGCCAGCGATTCCGGGCGAAGGGGGGAACTCGCCGCTCGAATGTTGCCGACGTCAGTTCGCTGGGATGAATGGCTCATGATTCTCCAGTTCGCCGTGAGAGAAACTCGACAGTGCAGTATGATGCACCATAGTACCCAGAGCACCGGCTGAGTCCGGCGATTCATGTGGGGGCAGTGCACTCGACTACCCGCCGGGGGAGTGCAGGGAGTGATACTCCGGCCCGCATCGACAGAGGTGGTCACGCATGAACGAGTCGGCCCGCACCCTGACCGGCGAGGATGTCGCCCGCTTCCGTGCGGAGACGCCCGGCGTGTCGTCGCGCGTACATCTGAACAATGCGGGTGCAGCAATGATGGCGACCCCTGTCGTCGACGCTGTGATCGGTCATGTCTCGCTCGAGGCGCGCATCGGTGGTTACGAGGCGTTCGCCGAGAGTGCTTCCCGCGTGGATGCGATCTACGACAGTGTCGCCGGGATGATCGGTGCGTCGAGGGACGAGATCATGTTGGCGGACAGCGCGACTGGAGCATGGCAACGCGTGTTCTACTCGCTGACGTTCGAGCCCGGTGACCGTATCCTCACCACCGAGTCCGAGTTCGCGGCCAACTATGTCGCACTACTGCAGGTATGCCGGCGGACAGGTGCGACAGTCGACGTCATCCCCGACGACTCCTCCGGCGATCTCGATCTCGAGGCACTGGAACGGTCGATGGACGATCGTGTGCGTCTGATCAGCGCGACCTGGATACCGACCAATGGCGGGTCGATATGTCCGGCCGTCGAAACCGGACGAATCGCCGCAGAACACGGCGCGACGTACCTGCTCGACGCATGCCAGGCCGTCGGCCAACTGGAGATCGACGTCGAGCAACTGCAGTGCCATGTTCTCACCGCGACGGGCCGCAAGTTCCTCCGCGGGCCGCGCGGCACCGGTTTCGGATATGTTCGGCGTGATCTGCTCACCTCACTGGAACCCGCTTTCATCGACGTGTTCGGCGCTCCGCTGGTCGCGCCGGATCACTACGAACTACGTGACGACGCACGGCGATTCGAGACCTGGGAGGCGGATTACGCCGCGCGTCTGGGTCTCGGGGTCGCCGTCGACTACGCCGTCGCGGTCGGCATCGACCGCATCCGGATCCGGAACGCCGAACTCGTCCACCGTCTCCGTACCGGACTGTCCGATATCCGGGGCGTCACTCTTCGGGACCGCGGAACAACTCACGCCGCGATCGTCACGCTCACCCACGACGCGATGTCGGCGAACGACATCATGACGGCCCTCGCGCGATACGACATCAACGTGTCGGTCTCGCCCCCTGCCAGCACGCCGCTCGACTCGTCGACTCGCCGTTTGCCACCCGTGCTGCGCCTGTCGCCGCACTACTACACGACGACCGACGAGATCGACTTCGTGGTCGATCGTGTGCGGCACATCGTGCGGGGCTGACAGCTGTCGTGATCGTGCATCGCAGCCTCGGTGAGGCGTGGTCAGAGTTTTCGCATTGCACCGACGGCGAGGCATCCCACCACGGCAACTGCGGCGAACGCGTAGAAGTTGACCTGATACCCGGGGCTGCTACCGGCAATCCAACCTCCGACCAGGGGGCCGCAGATGGCGAGGAAGATCGAGACAAAGGCAGCTCGGCCGTAGTCCTCGCAGTTCTGGAGAAATGTGCCTTCTGCGTCGGACAACACCTCCGACAGCGGCGCACCCACCGCGTCGAAACGGTAGAGACCGATGACGTCGGCGTCCAGAACGGCAGCTGCGGTCCGGGGGAACGCCGCCCCGACCTCCTGCAAAGTCAGCGCAGACTGGAGAGCGGACATGCAACGATCGAGATCAGCGGGATGGCCGTCATCTGCCGACATTGCTGCCTCTTTTCCCGCGGTGGGCAGGACTGCCCCGGGTTGCCCCGGGCGAGGATGTCATTGTCGGGGGACATTGGTGACAAGGTTGCGATGAACGGTCGGAAAGTACCCGATGGAGTGACACCGCGAAGCAGGAGTGGACACGGAGAGGACGCGCGGCCGGAGGGCCCCGACCACCACCGCACCGACTCCCCATGTCTAGACCACGTCGGTTCCGCCTGCCCGCCGATCCTGCGCGAGCGTCGGATCAGGACCCCGATTCTCCCGCGAACCCCGGCCCGGCTTCCGCCGACACATTTCTTGCCGTGATCTCCTGTCCACAGCAATCGCAGTCCAGTCGCGGAGCGGCGATCCGACCGCAGGGCCCGTGGCGTAGGAGGATCGGCGGACCAGCGGGATGCGGTAGGTGCCGGTCGCCCCACCGCATGAGGAGAACGATGGTGGGAAACAGGTCCCTGCCCGCGTCGGTGAGGCGGTATTCGTGACGGTCGGCGACGTCCGGGTGGGCGACCTTCTCGAGAAGTCCACTGTCGACGAGAGTGCGCAGTCGAGCCGACAGCGTCGGACGCGGGATACCGAGATTTCGGACGAAGTCGCTGAAACGTCGCACGCCGAAGAAGGCCTCACGCAGGATCAGCATCGTCCAGCGCTCGCCGACGACGCCGAGGGCTCGCGCTACCGATTCATGGTCGAATCTGTGCGACAGGGGATCGTCTCTCATGATGACGTCATCGTAGTCGGGTGCGGCACCGTCGACCGGCCGTCCGTCGGCGAGATCGTGCGTACCGGTCACCGGACTGCGGTCAGTGCTCGAGTTCGAGAATCAGTTTGCCCTGATTCCCACCTCGGAACAGCTCGAGCATCGTGTCCGGGAAATCGCTGACGGAACCGCGCCGCAGCGACATCGGGGCCTTCAGTTCGTCCGCCGCCAGCCACGCCGCCAGTGCGTCCGCACCTTCCTGATAGCGGTCCTCGTAGTCGAAGATCACGAAGCCTGTCATGGACGCGCGCGCGACGAGCAACTGCATGTAGTTGGCGGGGCCGGATCCGGGTTCGTTGTACTGGGAGATCGCACCGCACAATACGATTCGGGCTCCACGCGCGAGTCGGTTGAGAGCGGCCTCGAGGGCGGGTCCGCCGGTGTTGTCGAAGAAGACGTCGATCCCGTCGGGTGCGTGGGTTCTCAGTTCGCGTCGCAGGCTCGCACTCTTGTAGTCGATGGCCGCGTCGAAACCGAGGTCGTCCACCAGCCATCGGCACTTGTCCTCGCCTCCCGCGATGCCGATGGTGCGGCACCCGTGAAGTCGAGCGATCTGGCCGACGATACTGCCCACCGATCCGGCCGCGCCGGACACCACCACCGTGTCGCCGGCGCGCAGTCGACCGACGTCGAGCAAGCCGAAATAGGCTGTGAGCCCGCTGATGCCGAGGGCGCCCAGGTGCACCGGTGCCGGTGCGATCGAGGTGTCGATGATGGTCACGTCCGTGCCGTCGGATACGGCGTAGTCCTGCACACCGAACATTCCGGAGACGTCGGAACCCACCGGGAATTTCTCGTGCCGTGATTCGATCACGGTGCCGACGGCCAGCGCACGCATCACCGCGTCGATCTGTATTGCCGGCAGGTAGGAGTCGCCGGCGTTCATGCTGGCTCGGGTGCCGGGATCGATCGACAGGTGGCCGACCTCGACGACGAACTCGCCGTCGCCGGCGGAAGGCACCGGTCGTTCGACGATGGACCAGTTGTCGGAGGTGGGAAGACCGTTCGGCCGTGAGGCCAGACGGCACTGGGTGTTGAGTCGGGTCATGATGCGATCTCCTCGTGCGGTGATGTGGCTCGGAATTCCGAAACGCAGGACAGGACAGCGCTACCGCCGGGGTCCTCCGCCGTGGACGCCACGACGGCCACGGTGTCCGCACCGGCATCCAGGAATTCCTGCAGTCGTGTGTGGATCTGGTCGGGACTGCCGATCGCGCCGATGGCCGCGATGAGTTCGGCGGGTATCTCGCGGGCCAGTGCGGCGCGTGACGCACCCGCCCGCGCGCGAGCGACGAGTTCGCCGAACCCCAGCTCCGTGAACATCTCCCCGTACCCCGGTGGGGACAGATAGACGGCGAGTTGGCTGGAGATCTGGGCGATCGCTGCATCTCCGGGACGGAGGGCGACCGGCACCCACACCGACAGGCGGGGCCGACTGCGCCCGACGGCTGCGGCGTCGGCGTCGATCTGACGGCGGACGTCTCGGACCCGTTGCGGCGAGACCAGGTTGAGAACGATCTCATCGGCGGTGCGGGCGGCGACCTCGCACATTCTGGGGCCGAACGCGCCGACGGCGATTCGCGCATCCGGTAGTGGGTGACGTAAGCGGAAGCCTTTGCTGCGGATCAGAGTTCCCTCGAACGAGGACCGTTCGCCCGTAAGGATCTGCCGAAGGCATTCGATCGTCTCGCTCATTCGCACCGCGGTACGGTTCCACTCGCGACCATGCCACCCGCCCACGATCGCCGGGCTCGAGGCACCCAGCGCGATGTCGACCGAGCGTCCGGTGAGGGATGCCACCGAGCTCGCCCCGAGGGCGATCGCGACCGGATTGCGCACGCTGATGGGAAGGGGTCCGAGGGTCAGGCGCAGTCCCGGGGCACGGGAGCCGATGGCAGTGGCCAGTGCGAACGAGTCGTAGGTGGCCATCTCCCCGATCCACAGCGAGTCCATCCCGACCCTGCGGACCGTCGTTGCGATCTCCAGCGCTTCGGTGTCCGCGCGGTCCAGCCACAACGGCAGTGCTGCGTTGATCCGTCGCGTGCTGTCCGTCGACGTGGTCACAGCTGCGTGGTGTCGGTGGGAAGCCCCAGGAGCACCCGCCCGTTCAACTCGCGTGAGGCCTCGTTGACCTGGAAGTGGGCCGATGCGGTGAAGGCGTCACGGAAGCGGCGCTGCAGAGGCGAGTCGTCGTAGATCGCGCTGCCGCCACCGAGGTCGTACATGGACCCCACGATCGTCGTGGAGGTTCGGGCGCCATGAGTGGCGGCGAGCCGCAGCTTGTTACGTGCATCGACCGGCACGGGTTCATCGCCGAGGCAGTACTGCCACGCCTCGTCGATGGATTGGTAGTAGAAGGCCCTGGCGCCTTCGAGCGCAGCTTCCGCGGTTGCGACGGCGCCCTGGGTCGCCGCACGTTCGGCCAGCGTTCGACGTGATCCCCCGCTCCGCTTTCCGGCGGCGAGCTCGACCAGATCGTCGATCGCAGCACGCGCGTTCCCCATCGCTGCCGCGGCGATGCACAGTGCGAAGAATCCCAGGGGCGGGAAGCGGAACAACGGGCGATCGATGAGGGGCCCGCCGGCGAGCGTGAACACCCGCTCCTCGGGCACGAACACCTCGTCGGCAACCGTGTCGTGACTTCCGGTGCCGCGCAGGCCCAGGGTGTGCCAGGTGTCGAGCACCGTCAGGTCCGACGTGGGTACGGCCAGAATGCGGTGCTCGCCGTCCAGCAGGCAGCCGAGGAACAGCACGTCGGAGTGAGTGACACCGCTACAGAAGGGCCATCTCCCGGAGACCACCAGCCCACCCGGAGCACGGCGCGCTGTCCCGCGGGGCGCCCACACCCCTCCGGCGACCGTGTGCCCGCCACCGAACAGGTCGTTCCGGGTGGCTTCGGGCAGGAATGCGACAGGCAGACCGCTCGTGATCGCGATCGAGGTGCACCACCCGGTCGCCGCATCTCCCCGCGCCAATGCCTCCGAGCAACGAAATGCCTCGCCGGGCGGCAGCTCGAGCCCTCCGAGATCGGCCGGAGTGCAGGCGTTCAGGAGCCCGGAAGATGTCAACGCGTCGATCAGGTCGGCGGGAAGTCGCCTGTCCCCGTCGATGCGATCCGCCATGCCGTGCGCGGCTCGTGCGATCCGTTCGGCAACGTCGGTGATGCCTTCGTGCGCCGTCGCCTCGGAATGCGTGTCGTCGATTGTGATGGTCATCAGTCTTCGTCCCGTCACTGGTGCGAACTGGAGTGGTTCATACTTCTTACCACTTGGAGTTCAGTTTGTGAACCAGTTTCGCGACAGTCATCTCGAGTCTCGGCGCCGGTAGCGCGATGGCCAGATGCCGTGACGACCCGTCGACGTACCCGGCTCCCGTCGACGTACCCGGCTCTCGTCGACAGCGGACACGTCGTCGCTCATCCGGCGGGTCGGTCGACCCGAGCGGCGAGTGTGTCGGCGAACCAGTCCGCGATCACGGCGTTGCGTTCCGCGGCATGGTTGTACAGCGTGTGTTCCCCGTCTGCCCAGTGCAGGTACGTCGTGGTGGCGGGAAGGGCGGCTCGTCGGTAGATCGCGGGATTGCTGTCGTCGACGAGCGGGTCGGTGTCACCGTGCAGGATGAGGGTCGGAACAGTGATGCCGCTCCGCTCCGGGTCGAAGCGCAAGGAATGGAGTACGGCGTCGATGCGCGTCCGGTCCGCGCTTCCCATGACCGCAGCGAAAGCGCCGAGCGCGGCGGCGGGAGCGCCCGGAGGCAGTGACGGAGCTGCAGGCGAACCGTTGATGCCCACCGCGTCGACTCGCTGATCGACGGCGGCGAGATGGGCCGCGAACAGCCCACCGAAACTGTTGCCCTGGATCCCGATCGGTCCGTTCAAGCGCTGATCGGCGACAACGACGTCGATGAACCGTGAGAATCCCGCGGTCACGTTCTCGTCCAGCACGAGGTCGTGTTCGAGCAAGGGGAGACCCTGCCCGGGTCCTTCCGCGAGAACGCAGGCCAGACCGCGGTCGGTCAGCGCGCGGGCCATGCCGAGAAATGCTGCGCCCCAACCGTTCAGACCGCCCCAGACGATGACCGTCGCATGTGGAGCACGTGACGCCGGCAGGAGCAGCCATCCGCTCAACTCGCCGTCGAGATAGGGAACGTGGAGCCGCTCGACGGCGGACTCGCTCACTGCTGCAGCGGACGTGAGATCAGCGACGTGGCGCTGATAGAGCCGGCGCTTTCTCGCATCGGTGACCGGAACCGCCATCTGAGCGACGTACACGGCGGCCGCTGCCGCGGTGTATGCAGCGTGTGCGGTCAGGAGGTGTCCGCTCTCCTCGGCGACGCGGCCCTGTTCGCGGCGGCGATCGGCACACTCCGACGCCACGTCCGACCACTGCCGACCCAGGGCCGTCGCATCGAGCAGGTCGCGTGCGTCCGAGGAGTCCATCCCGTAGTCGGTGAGTCGGGTGTACGGGATCTCGCGGTGCAGGGCAGCGGCCGGGCCCTCGACGTCCGACTCGCCGATGTCGGTGATCCGGAGTGCGTGGGCGAGATCGTCGATGAGGTCACCGACACCGTCCGCATCGGGCGTCGTGCCGAACAGCACGAAGTCCGGACGCGTGACGTAGCCGAAGACGTCGAGGTCGTCGAGATAGGACTCGTACACCCCGTCCACGTCATCGATGTCGGCCAGCACCACGGTTTCGACACCGATGAGATTCAGCAGCGCCAGCCGGTGTCGGTCGAGTGCCACGACGTCGCGGACGACCAGCGCGAACCCGGCTCCGACGACGTCGTCGAATCGGCCCACTCGGCCGAACCGGCGGATGCGTCCCTGAGGGACCAGAGTCCCGACGCGGGGGAGCGCGGTGCCCTCGGGCCCTGTGCGGATCACTCCCGATGTCAGTGGGGGTGGACCCAGCGGCGGCGGGGACACTTCTCCGGACAACATCGCCCTGTCTCGTTCCGCTGCCTTGTCCACATCATGCATGTTGGCGATGGCCCCCAACATGATCGAACCGTGCGTCAGAGCGGTCACGTGTGGACGACGCTCCAGTTCGTAGGTCTCGAGGAGGTCCGTCGACGCCCGACCCGACAACACCAGATCCAACTTCCACGTCAGGTTCACGGCGTCGCGGATACCGCCGCACGCGCCCTGTCCGAGATACGGCGGCATCGTGTGTGCGGCATCGCCGGCCAGGAAGACTCTGCCCACCTTCCAGTCGTCGGCGATGCGGGACTCGAACGTGTAGACGATCTGGCGGATGAAGCGGACGTCGTCGGGGCCGAGTCCGTGATGCTCCTTCAGCAGACTCCATGCCCGGTTCGGGTCGAGAAAATCCTCGGTGCTCTCGCGGTCCATCAGGGCGAATTCGAACCTTTGCCGCGAACTTCCGATCTGCATGAACATGTGTCCGCGGGCCGGGTCGCAATATTGCCGGGTTCCGGCGAATTCGGGGTCGGGTGGATTCACCCACTCGACGTCGACGTTGAGCCACCGTTCGTTGAACCCGAAATCGACGCGCGAGACGTCGAGGGCAGATCTGACCTCGCTCCGCCCACCGTCCGCCGCGATGACGTACTTCGCTCTGATCTCGCGAATCTGGTCGCTTCGGCTGCGACGCAACGGATCCCACTCCGCAATCATCAGAGTCACGCCGTCCTCGTCCTGCGTCAGTCCGCTGAACGCCCATCCGCGGAGGAACTCGACCGACGCCGACGAGCGGACGCGCTCGTCGATGGCATCCTCGATGTCGGGTTGGTAGACGGAGTAGTCGGCGTCGAAACCCATGGGTCGGTGCCCGTCGATCCGAGCGTCGAGAAGAACATCTCCGCGACCGTTGACCCAGGTGTACGAGGCCGGAATCGAATCACGCAGAGCGCGATCGACATCGGCGACGGATTGCACTGCTCGTGCGGTCTCGCCGTCGATGTGGGTGATCCTCGGCTTGCCGTACAGATTCGGCCACCGCTCCACCACCGCCACGCGATGGCCGAGGCGGCCCAGGTTGGCCGCGGCTACCAGACCGGTGGGGCCGTAACCGACAATGGCCACGTCGAAGACGTCACTGCTCGGATTGTTCATGGCTGCTCCTGTTCGGCGCTGCGCAGTGCGGTCGACTGCACGTGAGGGCGGGTGGTGACGGGTGTCACAATGAATGTGAACGTGACTGTACATTTGCATATGGAGAGGGTCAAGGGTGGCATTACAGTGACGAGATGACCGCTGTCCCGCCCGTCGCCGTTCAGGCACGAAGCCGTCGTACGCAGGAACTGATAGCAGAGGCGGCGTACGCGCTCCTGATGGAGGGCGGAGTGGATGCATTGACCATGCCGGCGTTGGCCGTTCGCGCGGGTGTGTCGGTCGGAAGTGTGTACCGGCGGTTCGGCGACAAGGATCGGCTACTGGCAGCCGTGCAGGAGGGTTTCGCGCAGACTCTTCGGCGAGAGGTCGAACTCGGATACGACCACGGACCGACTCCGGCCGACGATGCGCAACCCGAGCAGGTGATCGCCTTCGCCGTGGGCGCAGCAGTCGATGCCGTCATGAGCCGGCCGCGCGTACTGAAGGTTTTCCTACATCTCGGTGTAGCCAGCCCCGCGGTCCATGACGTGGGCCTGCGTGCGGTCGATCAGACGGGCGTTCGTTTCGCGCGAGTGCTGGACGGTGTCCCCGTGTCGCATCCGGACCGTGCCGCCGCCATCGATTTCGTCTTCCATCTGATCGACGCGGAACTGTCCTATCGACTGTTGCACACGGCCGACGATGACATCGACACCCTCGACTGGAGCGACCTCCGGCATCGACTCACGGATGTCGTGATCGGTTATCTCCTGTCCCCGGCCACGGCGTCCACGCGTTCGTGACAGGGGCCGCCGGTAGTCGGCGTCACGATCGAAGATCGCCACTGTCCGTGCGTCCGGGGGCGAGGACGATGTCGAAGCGCACACGCGACCAGGTGGTGTCCGCGAGGTCTCGGCCGTCGGGAGTCGCTGTGCCGACGGGTTGTTCGACGAAGTCCTTGACCAGAGAGTCCTTGACGCCGAACACGGTGTCGTGGCGGAGAAGGTCGTCGCCGCTGACGAAGATGTGGGTGACCAGCGTCCGGAGCTCGGGAGCGCTCACCATGAAGTGCAGGTGTGAGGCGCGCATCGGGGAGCGGCCGGTCGCGGCGAGCATGCGTCCCACCGGTCCGTCGTGCGGAATGGGATAGGGGGTGGGAGTCAGGGCCCAGAATCGGTAGGCGCCGTCGGAGTCGCTGTAGAGGTGGGCGCGTGCGGAGACGCGGTCGTCGTCGTACTGGACGTCGTAGAAGCCGTCCTCGTCTGCTTCCCACACTTCGATGCGTGCGTTCGGTACGGGATGCCCGTCGGTGTCGCGGACGGTGCCTTCGACCCAGCACGGCTGTCCGGCGGCGCCGCCGGCGAGATCGCCGCCGTTGTCGATGCGCGGCGCGTCCTCGACGAAGAACGGCCCGAACACCGTTGCCTCGGTGGCGTCGCCGTGGGCGACGTTGTTGACGTTGATGGTCTGCATCGAGGCCCCGAGTACGTCGGAGAGCAGGATGAATTCCTGGCGGCGGTCGTCGGTGATGTGGCCGACCTCGGTGAGGAACTCGATGGCGGTGTTCCATTCGTCCTCGGTCAGGCGTACGTCGCGGACGAAGGCGTGCAGGTGAGTCACCAGTGACTGCATCACCGTTCTCAGTCGCGGGTCGGCGCAGCCGTCGAACGAGCGGAGGACGGTGGCTGTCAACGTCTGCTCCACCGTGTCCTGCGCCGTGGTGGCCTGCTCGGGGGTGACGACGGGCGTGCCCTGATCGGTCATGACTGCTCTCGCTCATCTGTACTCGGTGACGGTGTGGTGGTCGGTCGGTCGCCCGCCAAGGAAGCTCGCAACAGTGATGCGACATTCTCGGCGGTGATCGGTCGAGGGTTGCCGTAGGAGCGGCTCGTGACTTCGTCGGCGATGAGGTCGATGTCCGCCTCGGCCATACCCAACTCGCGCAGTGAGCTCGGTGCACCGAGCTCACGCGAGAGCCACCACAACCGATCCGCGGGGGCGCCGTCACCCGGCAGTGCACGCGAGAGTGCGGCGACGGCCGCGGGTGCGTAGGGAGAATTGAACGCGAGGACGTGCGGGAGCACCACGGTGTGCGTGGGCGCGTGGGGCAGGTTCAGCGTGCCGCCGAGGGCGTGGCAGAGCTTGTGGTGCAACGACATCGTCGTCGCGCCGAGGGTCGCCCCGCACAGCCACGCGCCGTAGAGCGCGTCGCTGCGCGCCTCCCGGTCGCCGGGTTCGGCTGCGATCGCGGGCAGCGCGGACGCGAGTGCTCGAACACCTTCTTCGGCGAGCAGGGAGATGATGGGGCTTGCATCGGGGGCGTAGAGCGCCTCCACGGCGTGCGCCATCGCATTGATGCCACTGGTCACCGAAATCCCCACCGGCAGGGACACGGTGAGATCGGGGTCGTAGACGACGCTGCGAGGCAACACCTTCGGGTCCCGTCCGGTCTCCTTCCGTCCGTCGGTGGTCAGACCCCACACCGGGGTCATCTCCGATCCCGCGTAGGTGGTGGGGACCGCGACGATGGGAAGGCCGTGCTCGAGCGCGATGATCTTGCCCAGGCCGATGGCGGACCCGCCACCGACGGTGACGCATCCGTCCGCCCCCAGGTCGACCGCCGCGGCGCCGGCGCGCTCGGCGACGTCCGCCGGGACATGCATCACCGCGTCCGCGCGCACTCCGACGCATCGGTCTCCGAGCACGCCGGCGACGAGTTCCGCGGTGTCCTCCCGGCCGGGTGAACAGAGCACCAATACCCGATCCAGTCCGATCTGCCCGAGTTCCTCGGGCAGTGACGCCAGCGCGCCCGAACCGAAACGCACCCGCATCGGGTTGGCGTCGTACACGAAGTCACGAATCACGATGTCGATCTCCCTGCCCCTCTGGTATCCCGAAGGTGGTCCGACCCGTCCGGTGACGTCAGGTCGGTCCTCATCATCGGACATTTACTATCACCCTGTGAACACCATGTCCATTCAGTAAAATCATTGCTGCGGACATAGTCGCGCCGTAACAGAGAGGACGAGCACCGAGTGAACGCCATTGCGTTGGTCGCCAAGGCCGGGCAGATCGTCGACGAGGTGAGCAGACTCGGGCCGTCGACATCCGCGGAACTCGCTCTGGCAGTTGCCGAGCCACGCCCGACCGTGCATCGCATCGTGGTCGCCCTCGAGCAACTCGAGGTGATGCGGCCGACCGGTGACGGTCGCGTCGAACTCGGTTCCGCGATGGTGCGGTGGGGCGATGCGGCCGTGGAAGCGTTCGTCGACCGAGCAGAACTGCGAACACGACTGCACTGGGTCCGCGAGCGCCTGGGGATGAGCGTGTACTTCTGCGTACGGCACGACGACGGCGTGTTGTGCCTCGATCTGGTCGACGGAGCGAGCGTGGACATGCGCGAGTTGGCCCCCGGGCGGATCCTGCCCCGTCATGCCGGTGCCGCGTCGCGCGCGCTTCTCGCGTCCGACACGCAGGAAGCGGTCGACGCCGTTCTCGCGGGATCGCTGGACCGCGTCGCCTCCGGGACCCCGGTGACCGCCGAGGAGGTACGGACCCGACTCGACCGGACCGTGGCCCGCGGATGGAGCGTCGACGACAACGAGATCGTCGAGGGCGTGGCGTCCGTGGCCGTGTGTGTGCGGCGCAGCGACGGCACCGCCGCGGGCGTCATCTCGGTCGCCGGACTACGAGCCGACGTGCTCGCACAGGAGGAGGCAGCCGGTCGGGTGCTCACGGTCGCGGCCGAGGCGCTCGCAGTCATCATGGATCGGCCCCCGTCGATCGGCCCGCGTCCCGGCGCCGTGTTCCACCGGCCCGGCACATCGACCGGGACCCGCGCTCCGGCACTGATCGTCAAGGCCGGCGCCCTGATGGACGCGCTCGCGGACGAGCGGATCGTCACCTCGGCCCGGCTCGCCGACGTGATCGACGAACCGGTCAGCTCGGTCTACCGCATGCTCGCCACACTCTCCGGCCTCGGGTGGGTGGAGCAGATCGGTCACCGCGGCGGCTACCGCGTCGGGAGACGTGTGCTGTCGCTGGCCGGCGAATTCGCTCGGCGACTCGATATCCGACGGGCAGCAGTGCCCGTGCTGCAGGAGATCCACCGGGCCACCGGTGAGACCACCTTCCTGTGTATCCGGCACGGCAACCGAGCGGTGTGCATCGAACGGATCGACGGCATCCGGGTCAACAGTCGAGTTCTGCGTCTGGGGCGGTCATTGCCCCTGCACGTCGGTGCCGCCCCCCGGGCGCTGCTGGCCTTCGAGGACCGGGAGAACTGGGAAAAGTACGCCTCCGTCGAGCTCGACGACGTGGGTTCCCGGACGGCCCTCGTCGCGCAACTGGAGGAGATCCGGGCACACGGTGTCGCGCTGAGCGACAACACCGTCACACCCGGCATCGCTGCGATCGGCGCCCCGATCTTCGACCACCGCGGCGAGGTCGCCGCGTCGCTGTCCCTGAGCGGACTGCGCGAGGGTGTGCTCGCCGACCGTGGCGACGGGCTCTCGGCGACCGACCTGGTGGTCCGGGGAGCCGCGGAACTCTCCCGTCATCTGGGCTTCGACGTCGCGCGTCGATCGAGCACCGGACGGGTCACGGGACCAGCGACTGGAGAACCCGTCTGAGTCGTCGAACAGCGTTGTCGTCGAGCGAATTCAGGATCTTCGCCTGTACCGCGCCGAGAGCGTGCTGAGCGTCGGCGCACAGCGTCCGGCCTTCTGTCGTCGCGCTGATCCGTTTGTGTCGGCGATCGTCGGGGTCGACGGTTCGGGAGATCAGGCCGCGGTCCTCGAGGTCGTCCACCAGGGCGACTATCTGACTCGGATCCAGGCCGAGTTTCTCGGCGATCCGTCGTTGGCCGATGCCGTCCTCACCCTCGCATGCGAGCGCCAGGACGGAATACGAACGAACGCGGAGATCGAAGGGCGCCAACGCTGTGGTGGCGGCCTGTGTCATCGAGGTCCCCGCGCGGGTCAACAGGAACCCGATGTCGTCGGACAGGGGCGAGGTGTCGATCATGTGATCCCTCCTTCTCCGCTCCGGAGCGATCGTAGCGAATATTAATCGTTGACAATGTCAATGATTGATGTTTATGTCATGTCGGATCACGAGAAGGAGACTGATATGGGGCTCGACAACACGGTGGCCGTCGTCACCGGCAGCGGCCAGGGACTGGGTCTGGCCTACGCGAAGGACCTTGCGCGCCACGGGGCGGCAGTCGTGGTCAACGACATCGACCGAACGACCGCTGAGGCCGCCGTCTCGTCGATCCGCGAGGCGGGTGGACGGGCGGTGGCCGTGGTCGCACCGGTCGGCAGCGCTGACACCGCCGACGAACTCGTCGCCACCGCCGTCGACAACTTCGGTCGACTCGACGTCATGGTCACCAACGCAGGCATCCTTCGCGACAAGGTTCTGTGGAAGATGACCGACGACGACTTCGACTCGGTGGTGAACGTCCATCTGCGCGGGACGTTCACCTGCGCGCGTGCAGCCGCTGTCCACTTCCGAGCACAGGGGGACGGTGGACGGATCGTGTGCATCGGCTCACCGGCGGGCCAGCGCGGAAATTTCGGGCAGACGAACTACTCCGCGTCCAAAGCGGGGATCGTCGGCATGGTTCGAACGTGGGCGATGGAGCTGAAGCGTGCCGGGGTGACCGTGAACGCGGTGTGCCCGGTCGCGGCGACGTCGATGACCGAGAGTGTTCCGTTCCTGCAGGGGTACATCGACGCCATGCGTCACGGTGAGGAGCTTCCGCCGTTCGCGCGTCGCGAGCTCGGTTTCGGCACTCCCATCGACGCCGCGGGCATCGTCTCGTTCCTCGCGAGCGACGCGGGTGCAGAGATCACGGGGCAGGCCTTCGCTGTTGGTGGCGACCGACTCGCGGTGTGGACTCATCCGGACATGACCGCCACGTCCTACCACGACGGCGGCTGGGCAGCGGAGGACATCGCGGCTGCCTGGGCATCGACGTTCGCCGGCAGCCTGCAGTCGGTCGGGGAGAACATCCCGACCGAGCCGACGTCATGAGTGCGAAGTACGAATGCGCCGTCGACGTCGATGCCATCGTCGCGCTCGACGTGCACACCCACGTGGAGGTCGACGGGTGTGGACACCGATCGCTCGACGACGACCTGATGGCGGCGTCGGAGAAGTACTTCGGGTCCGGCGCGGACCGCACCCCGAGTATCGACGCGATCGCCGACCATTACCGCGCCCGCAACATGGCCGCCGTGGTGTTCACCGTCGATGCCGAGGCAGCCACCGGACATTCGCCGAACTCGGTCGAGGAGATCGCCGAGGGTGCAGCCCGCCACAACGACGTCCTGATTCCCTTCGGATCCGTCGATCCGTGGAAGGGTGCTGCGGCGGTTCGCCGCGTCCACCGGCTCGTCGACGAGTTCGGTGTGCGCGGATTCAAGTTCCACCCGAGCCTGCAGGGATTCGAGCCGAACGACAGACGGTTCTACCCGCTCTACGAGGCCATCACCGAAGCCGGCGTGCCGGCGTTGTTCCATACCGGTCAGACCGGCATCGGTGCCGGCCTGCCCGGTGGGCACGGCATCAAGTTGCGGTACTCGGACCCGATGCTGCTGGACGACGTCGCCGCGGACTTCCCCGACCTGACGGTGATCATGGCGCACCCGGCGGTTCCGTGGGCCGACGCCCAGATCTCCATTGCCACCCACAAGTCCAATGTGTACATCGATCTGTCGGGTTGGTCTCCGAAATACTTCCCACCACAGCTCGTGCGGGCCGCGAATTCGATGCTCCGGCGCAAGGTGTTGTTCGGTTCCGATTTCCCGGTGTTGACACCGAATCGGTGGATGAAGGACTTCGCGCAGCTCGACATCCGGGACGACGTTCGTCCTCTCGTACTCAAGACCAATGCACTGGCCGCCCTGGGCCTGTCGTCGAAGGAGACCTCATGACCACGCGAATCGCGACTCTGGCCGAGCTGAAGAGTCTGGTGGGCACCGAGCTGGGCACCAGCTCGTGGATCGATGTACCGCAACAGCGGATCGATACCTTCGCCGACGCCACGGACGATCACCAGTGGATCCACGTGGATCCTGTCCGCGCGGCGGCCGAAAGTCCCTTCGGTGGTCCGGTGGCGCACGGTTACCTGACGCTGTCTTTGATCATCCCCATGTGGGAGGAGCTTCTCGTCGTCGGTGACGTCACCACGAAGATCAACTACGGGCTGAACAAGGTTCGGTTCGTCAGTCCGGTGCCGGCCGGCGGTCGTGTGCGCCTGGCTGCCGTCGTGACGGCATACGACGAGCTCGCCGAGAACGGCGCCCAGGTCACGATTGCCGCAACCATCGAGTTGGAGGGAAGCCGGCGTCCCGCGGTGGTCGCCGAGGCCGTCCACCGCATGTTCGCCTGACAGACCGAGAACGAGAGAACGGATCGAGATGCGTGATCACGGTGTGGGATCGTGGATTCGTCGGCGAGTCAGGCAGAGCCCCGGTGCCTCGGCGATCGAGTTCAGGGGCAGAACACTGAGTTACGACGAAGTCGACGACCGTACGGTGCGCCTCGCTCACGTTCTGCGAGGGCTGGGTGTGCGACGCGGCGACCGGGTCGGGATCCTGTCGAGCAATCACCCTGCATACCTCGAGTTGCTGTTCTCCTGTGGAGTTCTCGGTGCCGTGTTCGTACCTCTGAACGCACGACTGACGGCTCCGGAAGTCGCGTTCGCTGTGGAGGACTCGGGCCTCTCGGTGTTGGTGCATTCGGCGGAACTCGGTGACATCGCCGCTACCGCCGTCGGAGTGTCCGGCGTGCGGCGCATCGTGCTGGACGACGAGTACGACACGCTCGTCGCGGGTGCCGACTCCGGGCGCATCGACGAGGCTGTGGGGGGAGCGGATCCGTGCTTCATCATGTACACATCCGGCACCACGGGTAGGCCCAAGGGCGTCGTGATGTCGCACGACAACGTACTGTTCGCCGTGCTGAACGCAATCCTCGATCTGGATCTGTGCAGCGACGAGGTCGCACTGGTGTGTGCGCCGCTGTTTCACACGGCGGCCCTCGACATGGTCGCTCTTCCCATCCTGTTCAAGGGCGGCGTCGTCATCGTCGAGGAGGGTTTCGACGCCGGTCGAGTACTCGACATCGTCGAATCACGTTCTGTGACCTACACGTTTGGTGTACCGACGATTCTCGACTCGCTCGTGGCCCACAGCCGCTGGGCCGAGACCGACCTGACATCGCTGCGCAGAATCGTCGTCGCGGCGGCGCCTGTACCACCCCGCACGCTGCGCGCGTACGCCGAGCGTGGCGTCACCATGTGCCAGGGCTACGGCTTGACCGAGAGTGGACCCGGAGCCACGATCCTGGCCTCGGTGGACGCCGAACGGAAGGTCGGCACTGCCGGGGTACCGCACACCTTCACCGATGTCAGGATCGTCGACGGAATGTCGAATCCGGTGCCCGCGGGTGAGCGTGGGGAGATCCAGATCCAGGGACCGAACGTCATGACGGAGTATTGGGGGCGACCCGATGCGACGGCGGAGGTTTTCGACGACGGGTGGCTTCGCACAGGCGATATCGGGATCGCCGACGCGGAGGGCTTCATCACGATCGTCGATCGGCTCAAGGACATGATCATCTCCGGCGGCGAGAACATCTACCCGGCCGAGATCGAAGCCGCTTTGCTCGACCTCCCCGGAGTCGAGAGTTGCGCGGTGTTCGGCGTACCGGACCCGCGATGGGGCGAGTCGGCCGTGGCAGCGGTCACCTTCACCGACGGCGCCGAGATGACGATCGGCTCGCTCGCCGACGCACTCGGTGGTCGGATCGCCAGGTACAAGCTGCCCAAGCGGTACGTGCTCGTGGACGACATCCCGCGGAACCCGACCGGCAAGATCCGCAAAGATCTACTCCGCGAACGTTACTCGGAGAGCGACGCGGGTGCGGCAGCCGAGTGAGCACGTCCGTTCGTCAGCTGTCCGCGTCTCGTAGAGCGGATGCTGCCGAGGCGAACGCACGGTTGCTGTTGGGGACTCCGGCGTAGACGGCGGTGTGGAGGAACACTTCGGCAAGCTGCTCCGGTGGTATCCCGGCGCGCAGCGCGGCCCGGATGTGCATGTCGAGCTCGTGCTCGTTGCCCATCGCGGTCAGGATCGCGAGCGTGAGCAGTCGGCGGGTGCGATGATCGAGCCCGGGCCTGCTCCAGATGTCACCCCATGCGGTGCGAGTGATGAAATCTTGGAAAGGTTCCGTGAAGGCAGTGGCCGCGGCCGTTGCGCGGTCGACGTGCTCGTCACCGAGTACCGACCGTCGTACCGAGTCACCGATGGCTCGGGCTCGGACGCGGCCGGGATCGGCGCCGATGTGCTCGAGAACCAGACGGGTGACGTCTCCCGCCTGTTCGATGCTCGCGAGGTGAGCAGCGGGACCGACGACTTCCATCCGGGCGCCCCGGATGCCCTCGACGAGTTCGGACATGACCGAGGAGGGCGTCGCGGGATCCCCGTCACCGGCGACGGCCAGTGTGCGTGCCGTGATGCGGTCGAGGTCCGGTCGCGCATCCCACACCGCGAGAGCCTCGCAGCATGCTGCATATCCCTCGTCGTCGACGCCGTGCAGCATCGCGAGTGACCTCTCGACCAGTTCGGGGTCGCGATCGGCCAGGGCGGGAGTGAACCACCGTTCGACGATCGAGCCGGCAATGGAGCTCAGGCCGTCGCGTCGCACGGTGTCGGCGCGAGCTGTCCACGCCGTGGGGTCACCGAACCGCGCAGCGGTACACAGCAGCGTGAGGGATGAGACGCGCTCGGGTCGATGTATCGCGATCCACTGGCAGACTGCCCCGCCCAACGACAGTCCGACGAGATGCGCACGCGCGACCTGGAGTTCGTCGAGCAGAACGAGTACGTCGTGTCCGAGTTCGGCGATCGTGTAGGGACCGTCCGGGGCCGGACTGCCCCCGTGTCCGCGATGATCGGCTCTGACCACCGTCGCGATCGATGACAGTGGTGCGATCTGGGGATCCCACATCGATCGATCCGATCCGAGCGAGCCGAGCAGAACCACGGTGCCCGCCCCGTGCGGACCGGCGATGACGTCATGGGCGAGTGCAACGGTCATGACGTCACTCCACGGGTGCTGGTGATGTGGTCGAGCGCAGAATCGACGATGTCGGCCGCATGGCCGGTGTACTGCTCCGGGTCGGTCAGTGTTCGCACCGTGTCGGCGCTCAGATGTTCGAGCACAGCGGGATCCTCGTCCAGCGGCCTGCCGTCGACACATGCCGAGGTCACGATCACGCGCGCATCGTCGGTGTGGTCGGCCAATGCGGCAGTGACACGCTCGGCAAGGATCGCTCCACCGGTGATGTCGAGATTGCGACGCATCACGTCGGTGTGCACTCGCAGTCCGGTCAGGCAGTCCGCGAGACGTGCCGCGGCGCCGCCTGTTCCGCGAACGATGTCGGTGGTGGTAAGCCATTCGGCATGCCACGCGCCCGAGGCGCGTTGGTGGTCGTGCGACATCGCGGACAGGATGGTGGCCACCGAGCCGGGGACCCTCGATGCGGCAGCCCGCGCGGTGATCGCGGCGACGGGATTGCGTTTGTGTGGCATCGCGGATGATCCACCCGGGGAGTTCTCCGACACCTCGCCGACTTCGGTTGCACTCAGCAAGACGATGGTGAGGGCCGGTCCCGATACAGCTCCGGCGAGAACGCCGAACGCCGTCGCGATGCGGGCGAGCGGCACCCTGTCGGTATGCCACGGTCCGTGAGAAGCCCGCAGGCCGAGGCGTCGTGCCAGATCGGCGGACACGGCCGGCCCGTGGGGATGTAGCGATGCAAGAGTGCCCGCTGCTCCGCCCAACTGAACCGGCGCGGCGTCGAGGGTGCCCGACAGGGCGATCGAGGCGTCGTGAACGGAGACTGCCCACCCCGCAGCCACGGCACCGAAGGTGGTCGGCACCGCCTGCTGTCCCAGTGTGCGTGCCACCATGGGAGTGTCGCGATGCCGACGGGCCAGTCCCTCGGCCGCGTCGACGCACCGCCGCGCGTCGCCGAGCACCACGTCGCCGGCCCTGCGCATCAACAGCATCAGTGCGGAGTCCATGATGTCCTGGCTGGTGGCACCCAGGTGAACCGACCGCGGTGGAACATCGGCGGCAGACCTCAACTTCTCGACGAGTGCGATGACCGGGTTCCCGCCGGCCGCGGCCTCGTGGCCCAGCGCGGCAGGGTCGAGGGACATCGCCAGTTGCTGTGCGGCACGGTCTATCTCGGCTGCGTCGAGCGCCGGAACGAGGCCGACGTCGGCACACGAGTGTGCCAGCGCCACCTCGACGTCGAGGAGCGCGCGGATCCACGACGCGTCGCTCAGAGCGGCCGATGCAGCGCTCGACCCGAACACGGGGTCGAACAACGGTGAGCTCACAGCAGGAAGAACGGGGTTTCGAGCCCGTTCTCGTCCTGGACGACGACCCGCAGGTGGTAGCCCCCGGGCACTGAATCGGCGATCAGAGCAGGCCTGCGCTCGACGGGCACCGTGGACAGCACGGGGTCCACCGCGTTGGCTTCGGTCTCGTCCGGGAAGTAGACCCGGGTGACCAAGCGTTCGAGCATTCCCCTGGCGAAGATACCGACATCGATGTGCGGCGCCTCCGTGCGTCCGTCCTCCGCGGGGAGTGCGCCGGGCTTGACCGTGTAAATGGTAGCCGTGCCCGTCTCGTCCGCGACTGCCCGCCCGAAGCCTCGACATCCGTGCGGTGACGGTGCAGCGCGTCCCCGAGGATCGGCAGCGTGATCGAAACGGCCGGCGGCGTCGGCCTGCCAGGTCTCGATCATCGCGTCGGACACGGGACTTCCGGACCCGTCGATGACGGTGATCGAGACCCCCACTCGTCCGGCGGTGCCGGGTGGAACCACATCGGGCCCGTCCGGCCACGGCAGTCCGATGTGGAGGTACGGTCCGACCGTCTGCGATGGCGTCTGACCGAACGGCACCGTCGTGAAGTTGCCGGGGGTCGGCGAATAGCGCGGTGTGAACACGGGTTCCGGTGTGTCAGTCGTCATGGTCTTCTCCCTCGAACGGAGTGGCGTTGCGGCCGCGCAGGACGATGTCGAAGCGGAATCCCAGTGCCCAACTCTCGCGGGTCGCATCGTGATCGTAGACACCGACCATGCGCTGACGTGCACCATCGGGGACGGAGTTGTAGATGGGATCCTGGAAGAAGAGCGGGTCGTCCGGGAAGTACATCTGCGTCACCAACCTCTGGGTGAAGGCGGTCCCGAAGAGTGAGAAATGAATGTGCGCCGGTCGCCACGCATTCGCGTGATTACCCCACGGGTACGCACCGGGTTTGACGGTGGTGAACGAATAGCGTCCGAGCGCATCGGTCAGGACACGTCCGACACCGTCGAAATGCGGATCCAGCGGTGCCGCCCAGGTGTCGCGTGCGTGTCGGTATCGCCCGGCCGCATTGGCCTGCCATACCTCGACCAGAGTGTTCGGGATCGCGTGCCCGTCGCTGTCGAGTACGCGCCCGTGCACGACGATGCGTTGGCCCTGCGCCTCCCCGCCGGCGACCGACGTCAGATCGGAATCGGACTCGGTGACCCGCCCGTCGCCCAGGACAGGCCCCGTGATCTCGGTCAGCCTCTGCGGCAGGAGGATCAACGATGACCGTGGATGCCTGAGCGAGGTGGTGCGGTAATCGGCGAAGTCTCGCGGTGCGTGATCCGCCGACTGATCGCGATAGGGCTGCGACGGCGAGGCGGTAGGGAGAATGGGGTCGGGCGGGACAGTCATCACGGCCGTCCTGTCGTGGGCCACCCCGTGTAGCCCTCGGCGAGGTAGGCGGAGCCGCTGTCGGAGCCGACGATGCTCGTCAACTCGGCCAACTGGCGTTGTTCGTCGAAATCCGAGGTGTCGGGCAGTCGGTGCAGCATCGTCGTCATCCAGTAGGAGAAGTGTTGGGCTTTCCACACCCGCGCCAGAGCCCGATCGCTGTACTGCGACAGGACGTCGAAGTCCGCCGTCGTGAATGCTCGTTCCAGAACCTCCGCCAGAACTCGAACGTCGGCGAGCGCCAGATTGAGTCCCTTGGCGCCTGTCGGAGGCACGGTGTGACCGGCGTCCCCGACGAGGAGGAGGCGACCACTGCGCAATGGTGTCTGTACGAAACTACGGAAGGGCAGCACCGACTTCTCCAGGACAGCACCGTGTTCCAGCTCGAATCCATCGTGGCCGGACAGTCTGGTCCGCAGTTGTTCCCAGATCCTGTCGTCCGACCACGTGGAGGGGTCCTCCGCGGCGTCGCACTGGAAGTACATGCGCTGAACGTCCGCCGTCCGCTGGCTGATGAGGGCGAAGCCGTCGCGGTGCCGGGCGTAGATCAGTTCGGGTGCACTCGGCGGAGCCGCGACCATGACCCCGAACCACGCGAAGGGATACTCGCGGAAGTACTGCGTCGCGCCTCGAACGGATGCGCGACACATGCTTCGCGAACCGTCGGCTCCGACGACGATGTCGGCATCGACTCGGTGTACCGAACCGTCGTCGTCGGTGTACGTGACATAGGGATGGTCGTCGACATCGTGGATATCCGTGTCGCCCAGACCGTATCGAAGATCACCGTCGTCTCGTGTGCGGCAGGCATGAAGATCGAGGAAGACGTCGGTCTGAGGATAGAGCCAGCACGAGGCGTCGGCATGGCGGCGGAAGTCGATGCGATGGCTGACTCCGTCGAACCGTAGATCGATTCCTTCGTGTTCGTGACCGTCGACGAGAACGCGGTCGGATGCTCCACTGTCTGTCAGGAGGCGAACGCTGTCCTGTTCGAGGATGCCGGCGCGATGCGTCGTCGCGATCCGGTGGTGAGTCCGGGTGTCCAGCACGATGCTGTCGATGTCGGCGACGTGCAACAGATGGGACAGAAGCAGGCCTGCCGGGCCGCCGCCGACGATGGCGACCTGCGTACGTGTCGTGGTCATGTTCGGGAACGGTAGTGACAGCCACCACTGCCGTCGACGGGATAGTGTCACTGAGTGACATTCACCGAGGAGTCGTCGGAGGCCGCCGGCACGAATTCCATGGTGGGTCGTGTCTTCTCGGTGCTCGACGCATTCTCGACGTCTCGGCGCACCCTGCGGCTCGCCGAGATCGCGGACAGCGCAGGTCTGCCTCGACCGACTGCGATGCGCATCATCCGTCAGCTCGTGGAGCACGGCGCGCTGGTCCGTCACGGTATGGAGTACGAAGTGGGTCCGCGCATGTGGCACCTCGGCCTGCTCGCAGCCGTCCAGAGTGACCTCCGCGACGTCGCCGCGCCCTTCCTCAACGACCTCCACGCGGCGACGCGGGCCACAGTGCATCTGGCGGTGAGGGAGGGTGACGGAGCGCTGTATCTCGACCGTCTGGCCGGAAGCACGTCGGTCCCGGTGGTCAGCCGCGTGGGCGAGACGTTGCCGATGCACTGCACGGGGGTCGGCAAGATCCTCCTCGCCTACGCGCCCGACGACGTCCGGCGCAGGGTGTTGGACCGGCTGAGCAGGCAGACTGCTCACACGCTCACCAATCGGTCCGTCCTGACCGCACAGCTCGACGAGGCTCGCCGCCGCGGATTCGCGACCACGAGCGAGGAGATGACGTTGGGGGCGTGCTCGGTGGCCGTGCCGGTGCTCGCCGGCGGGGCCGCAGTTGCTGCGCTCGGCGTCGTAGTGCCGCGTCTCGGTCGCGACACCGCTCGCTTCGTTACCGCGATGACGGTCGCAGCGCGGGGTGTCGGTCGCATGCTCGAACGTGAAGCCCTGATGCGCAACTCGAGTCCGTGACACACGGGGCGCGGGCGGGCGGTCCCCGTCCGGCGCGATCACGAGTGAGACGGAGCTTTCACGTCCGGGAAGGCCGCCAGCGTCGGAACGAGAACTGCGAGGAGAACTGCTGCCGCGCCGAATGCGACCAGTGCGCTCCCGAGCCCACCGAACACGGCGCCAAGCGCGACGACGACGAGAGGGCTCGCGAACTCGCCGGAGAACATGGCTGCGGTCCACGCGCCTGTTCCCCGGGCGCGCTGCGCGAAGTCGAGGTCGCTCACGACCGCGAGGAGAAGTGTGGGAAGCAGTAGTCCGCACCCGGCCGACGCGACGATCCCGCCGGCCGCGACCAGAAGGGGAGTCGCCGCCAGTCCCACCATGGCCAGTCCGACGCCGGATGCCCCGAATGCGATCGGCAGCAACACTTTCGGACCCGCACCGGATACTCGGCCGAACGTGAATGCGGCAAGAGCTGTGGCGACGGCGACGACGGCACTGACAGCGCCGATGGTGCCTGCGTTGTCGACACCGACGGCGTCGAGCGTGATCGGGATCTGGACGATCGGTGCGTAGAACACCGCTCCACCGAACAGCGTGACGGCCAACGGCACGAGCAACGGCCGCCAGTGGACCGGTGCGCCCGTTCGATGCACCGTGGCTGTCGAGCGAGGCTGCCACAGCACGAGCGGCGCGATGATCGCGAACAGGATGCCGACGGTGTAGAGCCAGAACGGGAAACGCCAGTCGTTCTGTGCCAGTGCGCCTCCGGCTCCGATGAACACCACGGCCGACAGGCTCGTGAATACCACCTGCAGCCCGAACCAACGTGCGCGCTCGGTCCCCTCGAAGTAGTCGGCGATCAGGGTCGTGCAACAGGTCATGATGGCGGCCTCGGCAACACCGACACCGAGTCTCGACGCCACGATCAAGGGCAGTGAATCCAGGAAGAACGGCGCCACTCCGAACAGCGAGTACACGACCAGTGCCACGGTCAGGAGACGGATACGGCCCACCCTGTCGATCACCCGTCCCGCGACCAGCGCGAGCGCGCCGATCATCAACGCCGGCGCCGTGACGGTGAGTGGCACCAGGATGTCGACCCCGGGTGTGTCGGCGAAGGCGTCCTGCATCTGTGGCTGGATCGGGGCGAGTGACACCGCACCCAGCACCGGGAGGCAACTCAGCGAGACCAGCAGGATTCCGTGCCGCCGACCTGGCGTTCTTCCGGGATCGGGGAGGTCGGAACCGAGTCGAGCCATGTGTCTCTCCGTCATCTGTGAGCCGGCTTTCGTGAGGTGGGTCACGTGTCGGCGATCAGTGTGTGCCGTCGTCGGCTGTCACGGAAATTGCGAATGCTGACGTCGGTCATCAGCGTGGGTTATAGCCGAGGGTCAGCGGTGGACATCACTGCCAGTGATACTGATCATTTGCAACGCTTCTTTGACTGATGCCTCAGCGGGGCGCAACAGTGGCTGTCATCACACCGTCGCCGAACGAAAGTAACTCTCCCGTGGATACTGCGTCCCTGCCCCTGCCCTCTTTCGCACTCGGTACCGCCGTGTTCGCCGACGGACCACACGCTGTACTTCTGGCTTCCGGCAACCTGCTGGAGTTGGATTCCATTGCAGGTGATCTCGGACTGGCCACGCCGATCACCACGCGTGCCGTCCTCGAGGACTGGGACCGAGTGCTACCGATACTGCGTGCGTCGGCAGAGTCGGGTGCCGGCACCTGGAGAGCTCTTCAGGACGGACAGCTGTCGGCACCGATCGAACCGCGTCAGATCCTGCAGGCCGGCGCCAACTACCGGACACATGTCATCGACCTGGCCGTCAAACATGCCGACCCCTCGGACGGCCGAACGGAGGATCAGGTCCGTGCCGATGCTGCCGAGATGATGGACAAGCGTGCGGCCGAGGGTGATCCGTACTTCTTCGTCGGACTGCCCTCCGCGGTGACCGGTCCGCACGACACGGTCGTTCTTCCGGCAGGCACACACAAGAACGACTGGGAACTCGAACTGGTGGCCGTCGTCGGTCGGCACGCGTACGGGTTGTCCGTCGACGAGGCCTTGGACGCCATCGCCGGCTACACCATCGCCAACGACCTCACGACGCGCGAACTCGTGTTCCGGCGGGACATGCCGGAAATCGGGACCGACTGGCTGCGTGCCAAGAACGCGCCGGGATTCCTGCCCCTGGGGCCATGGATCGTGCCGAAGGACGAAGCAGGGGACGTGTCCGAGATGCGACTGACTCTCGAGCTCGACGGCAAGGCGATGCAGGACGAGTCGACGAAGGACATGCTGTTCGACGTCGCGGCCTTGGTGTCGGCGGTGTCCCAGTCGGTGCAGTTGATGCCGGGTGATCTGATCCTCACCGGCAGCCCCGCAGGCAACGGCATGCACTGGGGTCGACTTCTGCGCGACGGTGACGTCATGACCTCCACCATCACCGGACTCGGCTACCAGCAGACCCGCGTGGTGGACGCGTCATGACATCGGTACTCGTCATCGGCGCCGGCATTGCCGGAGCAGCAGCGGCAATCGCGTTGGCCAGGGGAGGCGCGTCGGTCGATGTGGTGGAGAGGACGCAGCGTGACCATGCCGCAGGATCCGGTATCACCCTCCAGGGCAACGCGCTTCGCATGTTGAGGTCGCTCGGTGTGTGGGACGAGGTGCAGAAGCAGGGCTACGGCTTCGACACCGTCGGCATTCGCGCGCCGGACCCCCGGGGAACCCTGTTGGTCGAGGTCGACGACGCTCGCACGGGAGGCGCGGACCTTCCCGCCGGCATGGGCATGGAGCGCCCCGTGCTGACATCCATCCTGCGCTCGGCCTCCGAACGCGCCGGCGCCGACATGAGGTTCGGTGTGGCAGCGCGGTCCCTTGCCCAGGACGGATCCGGCGTCACGGTGACTTTCTCCGACGACACCGTCGGCCGGTACGACGTCGTGATCGGAGCAGACGGCGTGAGGTCGTGGACCCGCGCCGCGATCGGGATCGACCTCGTGCCGCGCCCGACCGGCATGGGTATCTGGCGGCTGGTCGGACCGCGACCGGACACCGTCACGCGCACGGAGCTGTACTACGGCGGCGCCGGCTACATCGCCGGATACTGCCCGACGGGCGAGAACTCGCTGTACGCGTACATCGTCGAAGATGCCCGCGACCGCACGGGTCTGTCGCCGGAGCAGCGCCTCGCCGTCATGACCGGCCTGGCCGAGAGCTATCACGGACCGTGGGACGAGATCAGAGCTCGTCTCGACGATCCGGCGTCCATCAATTACACGTGGTTCGAGACGCACGTGCTGGAGGGTCCGTGGCACCGCGGCCGCGTCGTGCTGATCGGAGATGCCGCGCACTGCTGTCCACCGACGGTCGCGCAAGGTGGCGCTCAAGCCCTGGAGGATGCGGTCGTGCTGGCCGATGTGTTGCTGGGCGGGGACGGCATCGACGACGCGCTTCTCGACTCCTTCACCGCGCGACGCCTGCCCAGGGCGCGCGCCGTGGTGGAGGCGTCGGTCCAGATCGGAACCTGGATGCTCGAGGGTGATTCCTCGGCCGACGTGCCCGGTCTGATGAACCGCGTCGCAACTCTGGTCAGCGAGGCACCATGACCGGCCGCACAGTGGACGTGCACGCGCACGCCATTGTCCCCGAGGTGGAGGCCGCCGTCACCGGACAGCCGGGTCTGGCGGAGCATCGGGCTCTCGACGCCCGACGCAACGGTGCCGAATCGCTCGCCGTGTCCGGGAAGATGGTCGCCGCTCGCATCCCGCAACTCACGGGGCTGGATCGACGTCTCGCCGATATGGACGCTGCCGGAATCGACGTGCAAGTGGTGTCGCCGTCGCCGTCGCAGTATCACTACTGGGCGGACCGTGACGTGGCTCGGGTGGTCACCGAGAGTGCGAACCGTGGCATCGCGGCGTTGGTCGCCGAGGAGCCGTCACGGCTCGTCGGTCTGGGTCTGATTCCTCTGCAGCATCCGGAGGCGGCGGTGGCGGCCCTCGACGACGCTGTGCTGACCTGTGGGCTCGCCGGCGTGGAGATCTCCTCGTTCGCCCCGGGTGTCGAACTGTCCGACGAACGGCTGGAACCCTTCTGGGCGCGCGCGGCAGAACTGGGAGCGGTGGTGTTCCTGCATCCCTTCGGGTGCTCGCTCGACGAGCGTCTCGATCGCTTCTACCTGTCCAACACGGTGGGTCAGCCGGTGGAGAACGCTGCGGCACTCTCTCACGTCATCTTCTCGGGTGTTCTCGATCGTCATCCCGCCCTGAAAGTGCTGGCGGCGCACGGAGGTGGGTATCTCCCCACCTACATAGGCCGTTCGGATCGCGCCTGGGAGGTTCGTCCGGAGGCGCGACGGTGCGCCGATCGCCCCAGCAGCTATCTGTCTCGCATCACGTTCGACTCGCTCGTGCACGGAGCGGGCGCGCTTCGAGCCCTCGTCGATGCCGTCGGTCCGGAGTCGGTCGTACTCGGGTCGGACTATCCCTTCGACATGGGTAACGACGATCCGGTCGCGGAGATCCGCGCAGCAGGCCTGTCCGACTCGATCACCCGGTCGATACTCGGCGACAACGCAATTCGTCTCGGTTTGTCCCCCGCACCGTCAGGAGTCACCTCATGAGCGACTACGTCTTCACACATCTTCGGCACATCGACATCGCCGTGCCCGACTACCAGCAGCAGCTCGACTTCTACACCCGTCAGTGGGGGCTGACCGACGTCGGAAGCGACGGCGACGTGACCTACCTCGCGGCTGAGGGATCGCCCGAGCGGTACGTCGTCCGCATCCGGAAGGCAGCCGACAAAAGGCTCGATCTGGTGTCCTACGGGATGGCCGACACCGCAGGTGTCGACGCCCTCGCCGAGCGTCTCGCGGTGGGCGGTGTGCAGTTGGTCGGCGAGCCGGACACTCTGCAGACGATGGGCGGCGGCTACGGGTTCCGCTTCTTCGACATCGACGGACGCACCATCGAGGTATCGGCCGATGTCGCGGTCAGGCAGCATCGGAAGGTCGAGGAGGGGGAGTCGATTCCGGTCAAGCTGTCTCATGTGGTCCTGAACTCGCCCGATCCGGAGGCCACGGTCGCGTTCTACGACAAGTGGTTCGGATTCCGGTTGTCGGACACGCTGACCCATCCCCGGATGGGGGAGATGATGTGGTTTCTCCGGACCAATCCGCAGCACCACAGTATGGCCGTCGCTCGAGGCCCCCATGTGTCCTTGCACCACGCGTCGTTCGAGCTTCGCGGCATCGACGAGTACATGCGCGGAACCGGGCGCATGTTGAGGGCAGGCGTCGAGAAGATCTGGGGTCCCGGACGCCACAAGGCCGGGAACAACACGTTCTCGTACTTCCTCGACCCCAACGGGAACACGATGGAGTACACCACCGAGCTCGAGGTTCTCGACGAGGACACCTGGCATCCGCACCTGCTCGACTTCTCGGCACCGGAGGTGTCCGATCAGTGGGGTACTGCCAATGCGATGGACGAGTTCGTCGCCAAGAAGTCGTTCAACGACCCTGACAAGGGCCTCTTCGTGGCGCCGCCGGTATGAAGTTCGCGAGGTACGACCACGGCGGTGCGACATCTGCCGGTGTCGTGAGAGGCGACCGTGTGCATGCCGTGCCGGTCTCGATGGAGGAGTTGCTGAGCGCCGGACTGCCTCGTGCTCTCGACCTCGGATCGGCCGCACTGGACGGGCCGTCGGTCGCGCTGGACGAGGTGTCTCTGCTGGCACCGTTGCAGCCGTCGACCATGCGCGACTTCGTCGCCTTCGAAGAGCATGTCGAGGGTGTGCGCCGCAGTGTCGACGGGCAGGTCGGCGTCGTCGACGCGTGGTACGAAGCCCCGCGGTTCTACTTCACCAACCCGTACACCGTCAGCGGCCCGGGGGCCGTGGTCGCACCGCCCGCGGCATGTCGCGCACTCGATTTCGAACTGGAAGTTGCCGCGATCATCGGGACGTCCGGTCGAGACGTCACGATGGCGGACGCGCACCGGCATGTCTTCGGCTACACAATTCTCAACGACTGGTCCGCGCGCGACATCCAACGCCGTGAAATGGAAGTCGGCCTGGGACCGGCGAAGGGCAAGGACTTCGCCAGCACGTTGGGGCCATGGATCGTCACCGCCGACGAATTCCACAGCCGTCGTGACACCGACGGATTCCTCGATCTGTCGTGCACTGTCGACGTGAACGATCGACGTGTCGGCCATGATTCGCTCGCGAACATGGGATGGAGCTTCGACGCTCTGGTTGCCTACGCGTCTCGTGACTCGTGGATTCATCCCGGGGACGTTCTCGGAAGTGGGACAGTCGGAAACGGGGGTTGTCTCGCCGAGCTGTGGGGTCGACGGGGCGAGCAGACACCGCCACCTCTGCAGGCGGGCGATGTGGTGACCATGACTGTCGAGGGCATCGGCACTCTGGAGAACACCGTCGGAACATCGCATGCGGTGCCGGAGGTTCCCCCTGCGAGGGTCGTGGACCACCGGCGTATCAGGGACGGACGCGCGGATGTCCGATCTCACCCATGGAAGGTAGTCACATGACCAGCACCCACGAGAACCGGCGGGCGCTCGACCGCACCGATCCCGAAGGCGAGATCGCCAGATCGGCGACCAGGAACCGTAACTGGGGCAGGTGGGGCGACGACGACGTCCGCGGGACGATGAACTACCTCACCGACGATCTGCGAGCTGCCGCAGGGTCGTTGATCGTCGAGGGTAAGTCGTTCTCGCTGTCGCAGAGCTTCGACATGTCGGGACCGCAGAAGGGTTGGCGTCGCCGGACGAACCCGGTTCACACGATGCTCGACACCGGAACCGATGCCGCAGCGGGAATTCAAGGTTTCCCGCACGGATTGGGCGGGGCCGACGACGTCGTCTCCATGCCCCTCCAGTGTTCGACGCAGTGGGACGGGTTGGGCCACATCTTCGATCACGGGACGGCGTGGAACGGCCGACCGGCAGGTTCGGTCGTCACCAGTCTCGGTGACGGGGTCACCGGGATCGAAACGGTTGCCAACGGCATCGTCGGTCGTGGTGTCCTGCTCGATGTCGGGAGGCAGTTCGGCGACAACGGTGAGCTTCCCGACGGCTTCGCCATCACCACCGAGCATCTGACCGCCACGGTCGCCGCGCAGGGCCGCACGTCCGAAATTCGGCGCGGTGATCTGGTGCTGGTCCGCACCGGTCAGTTGAGCAGGGCCCGTCGCGACGGCTGGGGCGACTATGCCGGCGGCGCGGCGCCAGGACTGTCGTTCACCACTGCGGATTGGTTGCACGACAGTGAGATCGCCGCGATCGCTACCGACACATGGGGGTTCGAAGTGCGGCCCAACGAGTTCGATGTCGCGTTCCAACCCCTGCACCAGGTTGCGATCCCCAACATCGGATTGTTCCTCGGCGAGATGTGGGACCCCGACGCCCTGGCCGAGGACTGCGCCACGGACGGAACGTACGAGTTCTTCCTGACCGCAGCGCCGATCCCGGTCACGGGAGCCGTCGGAGCGCCGGTCAATCCGATCGCGGTGAAGTAGGGGCAGTTGTCAGCCGAGCTCTCCGGTCGCCAGATCGGCGGCACGAATCACGATGTCTCGCAGGAAGACATGTTCGGGATCGCGGTCGTACACCGGGTGCCACCACATTGCCTCGACCAGTTCGCCGACGTCGACCGGGCACGGCATCGTGCGGACTCCCGAGTTGAGGGGGAGGAGCCGTACCAACTTCTCCTGCAGCAGCGCGATTCGGTTGCTGCCCGCGACGAGGCCGGGAACGGTCAGAAAGTTCTCCGTCACGACTTGGACTTTCGGCTCGATGCCGAGCATGCGGAGTTGGCGATCGGCCGGGGTCGCCGCTGTCTGTCCGTGGAACACCACGACCCACGGCGACGACCTGAGGTCGTCGACGGTCACCTCGGCGGTCGCACTCTCGTTGTCTGCCGAGACGACCATCACCCACCGATCGCGGTAGAGATCCCGGTGCGGAAGGTCGGTCACGAAGCCGTGCGGCACGAGCATCAAGTCGGTGCCGACCAGCGTATGTTCGGCGCGGGCAACGAGATCCGGGTTGGTCGGCTGGAACCGGAGTCGTGCATGGGGCGCTGCCTCGGCGAAGAGTCCGGCAAGCGTGTCGCCCAGTACGGTGATTCCGTAATCGCTGACCAACACCGCGAACTCACGCGTCGATTCGGCGGGATCGAATTCCGGTTGGGCGGCGAAGACTCGTTCGACACCGTCGAGCGCGAGGCCGGCGCGCTGCCGGAGCTCTGCCGCGAGCGGAGTCAGGTGGTACTCGTTGCCGACGCGATAGAGAAGTTCGTCGTTGAAGTGGCGCCGTAGGCGAGCCAATGCGGCCGACAGTGCGGGCTGACTCAAGCTCAGTTGCTGTGCTGCTCGGGTCACGCTCTTCTGTTGGAGAAGGGCATCGAGCGACACCAGCAAGTTGAGGTCGAGGTTCGCGACGCTGATGACCTTCCGCACCTGACGAGCATAGTCCGACAAACCTGCCTCGGACCGGGATGAACTCCTCGACAACTCGTCACACCGGGTAAACCACATCGGTGAGCGCTTCCGAGATCGACCACAGTCGCCGAGCTGTCCGATCGTCCCGTGCTGCAACGCCGGGTTCTTCCACGACCGGCGCCCCGCGGATGCCACGCCGACGCGGACCGAGGAACTCGCCCCCTCCGAGCGTGGGGTCGGTCGCGGCACGGCAGGTGGGCAGAGCCCCCATGGCGGTCGTCTGCAGTATCGGTGCGAGGACGCGGAACAGCGCTCTCTCGCGCCGAGAGGCGTTGCGGGAGAGATCGCTTCGTGCGAGACCCGGGTGGGCTGCGACCGCGATGGTGTTCGTGCCGGACAATCGCCCGGTCAACTCTCGTGTGAACAGCAGGTTCGCGAGCTTCGACTCTCCGTACACCGTCCATGGGTCGTAGTCGTCGACGCGGCGGAGGTCGTCGAAGTCGATGTCCTCGACCTGTCGGTGTGCGAGGGCGCTGACCGTCACGACGCGAGACCCCGGTGTGTCGAGCAGAGACGGGAGCAGAAGTCCGGTCAATGCGAAGTGGCCGAGATGGTTCGTGCCGAAGATCCGCTCGAGACCGTCCTCGGTGAAAGCGCGGGGGGAGTGGGCGACCCCGGCGTTGTTCACCAGAACGCTCACCTGCGGATGGTCGGCCGCGATCTGCTCGGCCGCTGCGCGTATCGAGGCCAGCGAACTCAGGTCGAGCCGTTGGACCGAGACGGCGGCCCTCGGGTGTCTCGCCCGCATGCGCGTGGCTGCCGCACGGCCCCGTTCGTCGTCGCGGACGGCGAGCACCACGTGTGCCCCACGACCGGCCAGGGCCGAAGCGGTCTCGTACCCGATGCCCGTATTCGATCCCGTCACGACGACGGTCCGCCCACTCTGGTCGGGGGCGTCGTCGATGGTCCACGGCTGTCGATCACGTGTCGGTGTCGCTCGCTTCATCGACGGCGGTAGCTCGACGGCCAGATCCCATGACGACCCGGCGAGAGGATCCCTCGGGGATCGACTGCATCCTTGATCTTTTCGGCGAACCGCCTGTAAGCGTGGTCGCCGAAGCCCATCTGCTCCTGCGCGAGATCCATGAAGCTGAGATGTGCTCGGTACTCGCAGTAGCCCTGCTGCCCGAGCAGGCGCAGCAAGTGCGTGGCGGTGTCCAGCGCTGCCTCGACCCGGGCCGGATCGTCGCGCACGTAGAACACGGGCGTGACCACGGTGGCAGACCGGTCGTTGGTGACGAATATCGCGCAGAAGTAGTTCACCCCGGTCCGCTCCACCACCTCCGATCGGACCTGGCGCATGACTCCCGCGACCTCGGCTCCACGAAGCGGGACGACGGGGGAGAAGCCGACATGTCCGACGAAGTCGGGGAGAGCGTCGATGAAGTCCCGGCACGGAATCCCGCCGGAGAGTCGATCCATGAAGCCGGCCGACTCCAGCGTGTGCCAGTTCTCGGCGGTGTAGGTCGCCAGCCGTGTGACCTCCCCGCCCTCGATCGCCGACCACGCCTGCCTGATCCTGCGTTCGTGGAGGTCGAGTGTGTCGGGGTCCGACCACAGCGCCGTCCGCACGCCCCACCGCCCGATTCCGGTCTCGTCCGCGAGTTCGTCCAGTTGTTCGTCGGACCATGTCGGCGCCACGAAGCTCGGAAACTTCCCTCGGTGCTCGGGGAAGTGCACCTCTCCCGCGGTGAGCATGTCCTGGATGTTCGGGACGCCGCGGAGAATGCCCTCCTGCCGAAGTTCGCGCACGATGTCGATGGCCTGGTCGAGCTGATGATCTCGCGGAATGGACAGATAGAACGGCGAATAGGCTTCGGGTCGCTTCATCAGCCAGATACCCATGCGCGTGACGATGCCGTAGTTCGATTGCATGAAGAGCGGGTCGAGTACCGGTCCGAGACCACGCTTGTACGTGTGCCAGCTTCCGTTGTCCTCCTGGGCTCCCATTCCGGTCCGCAGGAGCGATCCGTCGGCGAGTACCACCTCCATGCCGCACTGCGCGGAGAAGTCGGATCCTGCCGGCATGAACGTGACACCGTTGTCCAAGGAGTTGCCGATCACCGATCCCCAGCCGATGTCCGGAACGGAGACCAACAGTTCGTCCCCGCGAGCGTGAAGTTCCTCGTACAGGTCGAACCATCGGACACCTGGCTCCACCACCGCATAGGCGAGTTCCGTGTCGATCTCGAGTACGCGGTTCATCTTCCTGAACGAGATCAGTACCGAGCCGCGCACCTGCGCGGACGGGCCGCCGTAGCCGTTGTTCCTGCCCTGCGACGATGCCCAGACGGGAACGGAGTTCGCGTTCGCGATCCGTACGAGGTCTTGAACCTGCTCGGTGGACTGCGGAAACACCACGAGAGACGAATCGTAGGTTCGGTCCTCGGGGAACCAGTACGGATCGCGGTAGTCGTCTCGCTCGGCCTGATCGATCGACGCGTTCTCTCGACCGACGACGGAGACCAATTGGTCCCGCACCGATTCGGACAATACGAACGGGTCTGGAACCGGTGTGCCGCTGATCGGTTCGAAGTCGGTGATGTGCAGGGTCACGGGTGTCCTCACGGTCGGTCGAGCAGAGGGATGATCGTCGTCAGATGGGGTAGTGCCGTGAACCCGACTGGATGGTGATCCACCGCAGGTCGGTGAATTCGTCCAGGGCCGCTCGGGATCCGAACCGACCCCAGCCGCTGGCGCCCACTCCGCCGAAGGGCATCTGAGCCTCGTCGTGGACCGTCGCTCCGTTGATGTGGCAGATGCCGGACCGGATGCGCGACGCGACGTCGAGTGCCGCCGCGGCGTCCCTCCCGAACACTGCTGCGGAGAGCCCGTACTCGGTGTCGTTGGCAACCGCGACGGCCTCGTCCACCGAGTCCACCTCGATGATCGACACGACCGGCCCGAAGGATTCCTCGTCGTAGATGCGCATGGCCGGCGTCACGCCGCGCACCACGGTCGGTGCGACGAACAGACCGTCCGCGGATCCGCCCGTCAGGATGTCGGCACCCTTCGCACGGGCATCGTCGATGAGGGCGACGACGTGGTCGACGGCGGCGCTGTGCACCAGAGGGCCGACCTGTGACGCGGCGTCGGACGGTGGCCCGACCACCAATCTTCCCGCGCGTGCGGACAGCAGCGCGCTGAACTCGTCCGCGACGTCGCGCAGAACCACGATCCGCTCGGTCGACATGCAGATCTCGCCCTGGTTCATGAAGGCCCCGAAGCTCGCGGCGGCGGCCGCCTCCTCGAGATCCGCGTCCGGCAGCACCAGGAACGGCGCCTTGCCCCCGAGTTCGAGGAGGACGCGCGTGAGGTGGCGGCCTCCGAGTTCACCGATGATGCGACCGACACGACTCGACCCGGTGAAGTTGACTCGCGTGACGTGCGGGTGAGCGACCAACGCTTCGACGATCGCGGGGCCGTCCTCCGGGGCGTTGCTGATCAGATTGACGACGCCCGTCGGGGCTCCCGCTTCGTGCAGGATCTCCACGATCGCCGCCTGGGTGCAGGGGGTCTGTTCGGAGGACTTGAGGACCACGGTGTTCCCCCACACGAGCGGCCAGACGACGGATCGCACGCCGAGAATGAGGGGGGCGTTCCAGGGCGCGATTCCGACGACGACACCCACGGGCTGACGCACCCCCAGTGCCGTCAGCCCCGGCACGTCCGACGGGATCACCTCGCCGACGGCCGAATATGCCTGAGCGGCGGCCTCGTCGAGCATGGTGGTGGCGACGTGCACATTGAACCTGCACCACGGCAGGGTCGCCCCCATTTCCCGACTCATCATCGCCACCAACTCGTCGGCGCGCTCGCGCATCAGGCGCGCTGCAGTCGACAGCACAGCCCGCCGCGCGCTCGGTGGCCGCGACGACCAGTCGGCGAACGCCTCCGCGGCGGCGGTGACGGCCTTGTCGACGTCCGCCACCGATGCCGCTGCCACGCGGGCGATGGGGGTGCCCGTCAGCGCCTCGACGGTGTCGAAACTACGGCCGCCCTCGGCGTCCACCTGTCGGCCGCCGATGAACAGGTGGGTCGTGCGCACTGCGACCTCGGTCAGAGTCATGACGATCGTGTACCTCCGTGAATTGCGGTCGCTGCCGCAGGATGTGGGTGTCGCAGCGGACGCTGCTGTCGAGATCCGTCCGGGATGTCAGGCCGGGGGCAGCCGCTTGGACTGCTGCATGTGAGCCACCCTCCATCCGTCGTCGGTGTTCCGCCAGATCCTGGTGACCACTTCCTCGATCGGGAACGGCGGCAGTTTCTCGTCGAACACGATGTGCATCTCCTGCAGGCACGACACGACGGCGTATTCACCCCGAACGGTCACCCTCGTGTCCCTGGCCCGTGCGACGACGGCGTGGCGGCGTCGGGACTGGAACTCGACGAAACTGTCGACGGGATCGATCTTGCCCACCGGCCCGTGTACGACGTGGCTGTCGTCGAGCATCAGCTCGCGCAGTGCCTCGAACCCGATCGTCAGTGCGTGCAGCCACAGGCGCTCCGCCTCCAGAACGGAGGCGTCGACGTCGCGATCATGCGAAACAGTGGTCATAGGTCCAACTCCAGAATGGTCGAGTGTGATCGGGAAGTACAGGTCGCGAATTGTCCGAGCGCTCGTTCGCGGTCGGTGAGGACGTCGTCTCGATGGTCGGGCTCCCCGGCGAGCACGGTGACGATGCACTCCCCGCAGATTCCTTGCTGGCAGGAGTACGGAGCGTCGATTCCGTTGTCCGTCAGCACGTCCAGCACGCTCTCCGTGGCAGGGACCACGAATTCCCCGCCGCTGCGAGCCAACCGGACCACGAAGGCGTCGCCGGCCGCCGCTGCAGCCTCCGACGGTGCGAAGCGTTCCATGTGGATGGACGACGGATCCCATCCGATGTCCGCCGCGGAGGTGATGACGAAGTCCATGAAGCCGCCGGGACCGCACACGTACAGTGCCGTGTCGCTCCGAGGAAGGCCCACGTCCGTGGTCACCGCCAGACGTCGGTCGGGCGGGCCGTCGTCGAAGTGGAAGGTGACCCGTGGATCACCGTCCAGTTCATCGGCGAAGGCTGCGTCGTCGCGACTGCGTGCGCAGTAGTGCAACTCCCAGTCCGCGTCCACTGAACGCAACGCGTACGACATCGCCAACAGAGGGGTGATGCCGACCCCTCCGGCGACGAGTACGTGGCGGCGAGCGTCGCCCGCGATTCCGAATCGGTTCCGCGGCGACGAGATCCGAACCAGGTCACCCTTCGTCAACGCATGCATGCGCACCGATCCGCCTCGCGACGCGGGTTCGAGGAGGATGCCGAGGCGGTACCGCGACCGATCATGTGTCGGTCCGCAGAGCGAGTACTGGCGAACGAGATTCAGTTCCGCGTCGACGAGGACGTCTACGTGGGCACCCGCCTCGAACTCCGGTAACTCGGCACCGTCCGTCCGCACGAGATCCAGCACCTCGATGCGGTCGGTGGCCATTCTGCGGCTCTCGACGACGGTGTCGAGCCATTGGTCGGTCATGGGCGTTCGTCAGACTCCGACATCGGCAGCGGTACGTGACTTCTTCGTGCGCTCCGTCGGCTCGACGGCGAGCACGCCCGAGTCGACGTGTCGAACGAAGCTGTCGTCGTGCTCGATGTTCATCGGGTCCCGTCCTTCCGCCACGTCCTCGACCATGGCGAGCAGCATGCGGCGAAGCATGACCACACCGCGATCCGCGGTGGCCAGAGTCTCCTCCGAGTGCAAGGTGATCGGTCCCTGCGAGCTCTGCGCCTCGGTGTCTCCCGGGGTCCGGTGCTTCTCGGCCTCGGTCATCTCGTAGTTCTGTTTGTCGTCCTGGGTGATGCCGAACGCGAACTCGTTCATACGCTGCGGATCGGTCGACCGGATCGAGAAGAAGATCCGGTGGCTCGTGTCGTCGGACGGCACGACCCACATCACCTGGTCGTGCCGCACACCGGGCGAGACCCGCACGTAGTCGGGCAGACCGAACACGTTGGGAAGCTGCAGTTCGACCATGAATCCGAGGTCGGCTACGACGCCGGTGTCATCCTGTTGCTCGAACCGGTGGATGTACTTGAGGCCGTGTTCGGTGCGCTCGTACGTCACCCGATCGGCAATGGTGGGAGCGTGGAAGAACTGCTCCGGATAGCCGAAGGTTCCCGTTCCCAGCATCTGGAAGCCGCTGTGCGTGGAGTGGAGCCAGGTCACGTGGGTGGGATCCGCCGCATTCTCGTAGTTCTGCAGCCAGTTGAAGTCGCTCGGCATCCCCGTGATCGCTGCGTGTGGCACCGGCCAACTCGCGTAGTACTTCTCGCCGTCACCGAGGTCCTCCAGCGCGTCGAATCGTGGCAGTGCAGGCTTGCGATCGGGCGGACCCATGTAGACGAAGACGAGGCCGTAGCGCTCCTCGACCGGGTACCACGGCTGACGCACCTTCTCGCGCTTGAGTCCTCCGCCGGGTTCCAAGGCCTGATCGAGGCAGTGACCCTGGACGTCGAACTTCCAGCCGTGGTAACAGCAACGAATGCCGTCGTCCTCGACACGACCGTAGTGCAGGCTGGCCCCGCGGTGAGCACACCGCTCGAAGACGACGCCCGGGCGTCCCTGCCCGTCACGGAACACGACCAGGTTCTCGCCGAGGACCCGGGTACGCTCCGGAAGTGCTCCGGCGATCAAGGCCTCGGAACTGGCGATCGGGTGCCAGTAGCGACGCAGCGCTTCGCCCATCGGTGTGCCGGGACCCACCTCCGTCAATCGTGCGTTGTGTGCGGGAATCGGTCGCCCGTAGCCTGTACCGGTATCGGACGTTGCTGTGGTCATCGGATCGTCTCCTGATCGGTTGTGATGGTTGTGACGCTGAGCGACAACGGATTCGACGGGCGCGCCGTGTCCGTCGTCGAGGGCTCGGGTGGGGGCACGGGTCACCCCACCAATTCGCTGATCGAGTCGAGGGCGTCCCCGGCGATCGCTCCGTCGGTGATGTCGTCGGCCCCACCCACGCCGATCCCACCGATGACCTCGCCGTCCGCGGTGACGATCGGAACTCCGCCGGCGACGGGGAGCAACTCCGCGTCGACGAGATGCACGGGCGAGTGCTGCATCGTGGGTGATGCCGCGAAGGCGGCGAACTGGGCGGTGGTCTTGCCGCTGACTGCGGACGTGTACGCCTTGCGGCGTGCGGTCTCCACACCGAGTACGCCCACACCGTCGTCTGCCAGCAGCGTCTTGATGATCCCGCTGCGGTTGACGACGACGACGCACACCGCCCGGCCGTCCTGCCGGGCGCGAGCGATGCCGTGTTCGGCAGCAGCCGTGGCGATCTCGTAGGTGAGTGGTTCTCGCATGTCGATGTCCTCGGGTCGTGGGTGAAGGTGAATCCGTGAGTGGGGTCGTGTCGTCACGTCGACGAAGTCGTGACCGTCGTGAACGGACCGCCGCCCATCAAGCTGCGTTCCTCGGGTGGGATGGGGTCGAGGCTCACTCGGACATCGATGCAGGTCGGCCTGCGGGACCGCAGCGCGGACTCGATGGCGGGCCGCAGTTCCGACAGCGTGTCGACGTCGATGCCGTCCGCGCCCAGCGCGCGTGCCACGGCACTGTACGAGCCGTTCGGCAGCCGGTTGTGCGTCACCCGATCCGTGCCGAACAGCCATTCCTGGGTGTGCAGCGTCGCACCCCAAGCTTGATTGTTCAGAACTATGACGACGACCGGGAGCCCGGCGCGCACCATCGAATCGAACTCTGCCAGTGAGTAACCCACGGCTCCGTCACCCGTGACGAGAACCGTCGCGCGCTCTCGGTTCGCGTACTGGGCACCGAGTGCGGTGCCCATCTGACATCCCATCGAACTGAGATAGCCGTGACCGAGGAAGTGCGACACGTTCGCCGACGCGATCGTCTCGGACAACCAGAGTTCGGTCAAGGCTCCGTCGACGACGATGACCGACTCGTCCGGGACCGTCATCGCGATCGTCCGCACCGCGAGGAACGGGTGTATGGCCCCGGTGTGTGCTTCGGCCTCCGCCTGAAGGCTCGCGGTGTGCTCGTCGGTGGCCTGCTTCAGCCGCGCGAGCCAGGCCTTGCGTTGTGCAGGTGCGGCTCCCACACCGAGACGGTCGCCGAAGTGGGCGACGGTGGCCACTGGATCGGCCTGGATGCCCACCTCGACGTTCTGCAGTCGGCCCAGTTCCCTCCCGTCGGGATCGATCTGGAACACGCGAGCGTCCCCGGGAATCAGCTGTCCTGTCGCGAACCGCGTCGGAAGACCGAAACGCACTCCGAGCACGAGAACCATGTCGGGTCGGTCGTCCGGTGCGAGCGTTGCCAACGACTGCACGAGACCGACGTGCCAGTCCGAACCCGTGAGGGCGCCGAGTCCCTCGTAGTCCGAGACGAGCGGGATGCCGGCACGCGAGGCGAAATCGTGCAGCTGCGCGCGGGACTCCCGCGAGCCGAATGCGTTGCCGACCAGCGCCACCGGGCGTCGAGCCGTGCTCAACGCGTCGAGAATGCGATCCGACACGTCGTTCGGTGCACACCCGTACCCGTCGATCACCGTGCGGTAGTTCTGCGTGTCCGTCGTCTCGACGGATTGTCTGAGCACGTCCCAGGGAATGTCGAGCAGGACGGGGCCCCGCGGTGTCGACTCGGCGGTGCGGATCGCCTGCGCCAGAACACGGGGGATCAAGTCGGCACGTGTCACGCGATGAGCGAACTTGGTCACCGGTGCCGCCATCGCGACCTGGTCGAACCCGGCCTGCTGGTCATTGACCAGGTCGGTCGCCAGTGGTCCGGATCCCGTGATGTACAGCATCGGCGTTCGATCGAGGTGGGCGTTGGTGATGGAGGTCAGCACGTTGGTGAAGCCGCCGCCCGCGGTGACGACCGCGGCCCCCATCTCTCCCGTGACTCGTGCGTATCCCTCCGCCGCATGTCCTGCGTTCATCTCGTGGCGGACGTCGACGATGTCGAGGTCCTGGTCCAGGGCGGCTTGGAAGATCCCGTCCACATGCGCGCCGTTCAAGCTGAACAGCACGGACACGCCTGCGTCGAGGAGACCTCGAACCACGAGTTCGCTGCCGGTTGCCGATGTCATCGGGAAGCCTTTCGAAGGATGGATCACGAGGTGCCGAGTGGGAAGGCCGGAGGCCGGTCGGCATCCGCGGAGAATGTGTGTCGTGCAACGGCATCGACGGGGTCGTATCCGTAGATCCACCCGTTGTCGGTGAGGGGATCGCCGGCCGCGTAGGCATCGTCACGTGCCCTCTGCTCCACGCCGTCGGGCAGGTGGTTGACCAGTGACCGACCGTGTGACACGTGCTGCATCCGCGTGGTCCGCGGTCGGCGGATCGCTTCGTACGCTTCGAGAGAGGACTGGACGTCGGGGCCGTGCTCGGAGAGGCACAGCGCGAGAACGGCAGCGTCCTCGATGGCCTGCGCGGCTCCCTGCGCGAAGAACGGAAACATCGGGTGCGCCGCGTCGCCGAGCATCGTCGCGTTGCCGCGATTCCATCCGTCCAGGGGTTCGCGATCGAGGAGAGCCCACCGGCCCGGGGTGCCGGCCGCTTCGATCAGCCTCGACAACCTCGGATCCCATCCCTCGAACTCCGCGACCAGTTCCTCCGTCGAGGACGTCGCGCTCCACGACTCGACGGTGGCGGCGCTGGTGGGCGCGAAGGCCACGACGTTCACGAACTTGCCGCTCGAGACCGGGTAGTGCACGAGGTGGCGGTCCGGGCCCACCCACAGCGTCTGGGCGGCGCGTGTCGCGAACTCCGGTGCGTGGGATGCCGGGACGAGCGCACGGAAAGCGCAGATCCCCGACTCGCGTGCGGGATGGTCTCCGGCTATGGATCGTCGGACGACGGAATGCACACCGTCCGCTCCGACGAGCAGCCCGGGACGTATCCGATCGCCGTTCTCGAACGTCACCACGGCGTCCTCGCCGTCGAACGACACGGACGTGGCGCGCATCCCGAGCCGAACGGACGACTCCGGTACAGCCGACCGCAGAGCGTCGAGCAGGTCTGCTCGGTGAGCGGTGTAGGTGTGTTCGCCGTAGAGGTCCCGGCAGGCCGATTCCAGATCTTCGGACGACAACACCGACCCGTCCTGCCACCGACGGAACTCCCAGCCGACGTCGAGCCTCACGGCGCGGGTGAGCAGTCCTTCCAGCACTCCCAGCCCGCGCAGCAGCCGTCCCGCGTTCGGTGCGACCACCAGGCCGGCGCCGATCTCGGTCAACGCCCGCGCCTGCTCGTACACGATCGGCGCGAAGCCCTGTGCGCGGAGCGACGCGGCTGCCGCGAGGCCGCCGATGCCACCGCCGACGATGGCGATGTCGATACTGTCCGATCCCATGATCTGTTGAGCTCCTTGAGAGTTCGGTGATTGCCGAGGCGAGTGTCGACAGGATCAGCATCCGGTCGGGACGAAGTTCTGGGAACAGCAGTGTTCGTTCAACGGATATCCGTACAGTGGTCTGATACCGGAGCCGAGGGGGACCAATGTCGCGTACGAGCGAGCCGGGACGAAGCGTCGCATCGCGTCTGTCCGACATACTGTTCGCATTCGACTACGAGCACACCGAGCTCACCTTGTCCGACATCGTGCGCCGAACCGGACTCCCGCATGCCACTGCGCGCAGACTTGCTCTCGAGCTTGCCGAAGTGGGCGCACTCGAGCGCGGAGCCGACAACATGTTCCGTATCGGCTTGTCGCTGTGGCGTCTGGGCACCCTGGCGCCTAATGCGGAGATGCTCAGGACCACGGCACAACCTTTCGTCGAGGACCTGAGTGCGACACTGCACCAACATGTTCAACTGGCGGTGCTGCAGGGTGACCGGGCAGTGGTGATCGAACGCCTGTCCGGACCGAACGCGATCGAACTCGAGTCGCAGGTCGGCGGTCTTCTTCCGCTTCATTGCTCGGGTGTGGGCAAGGTGTTGCTCGGTCACAGCAGCCCCGCCTTCATCGACACCGTTCTGGGAGGGACACTGCGGCGTTACACAGCACGAACGATCGTCGACCCGGACGTGTTGCGTAAGGAGTTGGCGTACTGCCGCGCGACGGGGACCGTCGTGGTCCGTGAAGAGCTCAGTGACGGCGCCGATTCCGTGGCGACGCGAATCATCGACCAGCGCGGGGTGGTCGTGGCCGCTCTGTCGGTCGTGGTCTCGGCCGGGTCGGTCAAGCATCAGGCGGTTGTGCCACAACTCGTCTCGAGCGGCATCGGTATCTCACGTGCCCTGGGATGGCGGCCGGGGGTCGCGATTCGTTCCCACTCTTCCGAACCGGTCGATTCCGACAAGACGAGGTGACGATCGGACGCGCCGTTCTCGATCCGGGCGGCGTTCACATGACGGGTTGGCGCCGCGACAACTGCTGGAATCCCAACTTCCACCCGTCGGGGGTGTCGAACCAGACCCTGGTCACGCCGGCCTGGATCAGGAACGGAGTCAGTTCCGCATCCATCCGAACCCGCATTCTCTGGTGACACGAGACGATGGCGACTCCCGGATGCTCGACCACGAGGACATCGCTCGTCTCGGCCTCGACGATGGCGCCCATGGACGCGTTGTATTCGAGGAACTCCTCCCGTCCGTGAATATGGCCGACGGGTCCGTGGACCACGGTGCACTCGTCGAGCATCAGCTCGCGCTGGTCGTCGGTTCCCTCCTGAATTGCCCGGAGCCAGGCTTCTTCGGCGCCGTCGATCGTTCGGGCGTATGTCATCACGGTCATGTCTGTTCCTGTCGATGGGTCGAGGGTGCGGGCCCACACAGAGAAGCCCATGCACGCGTTCGCCGAGCCTCGATGTTCGTTGAACGAACAGTCGATGCGATATCGGATGGCGACGCAGAACACTGGCTCGGACAGATGACCCAGGCAGTGGAGGAGTTCGAGTGAGTAACAGACTGGCCGGCAGAACCGCCGTGATCACCGGTGGTACGACAGGAATCGGCCAGGCGATAGCCGTGAAGCTCGCATCGGAGGGAGCCGACATCGCGGTGGCGGACCTCGACGACGCCTCGGATACCCGCACGCTCGTCGAGGCGGAGGGCACGCGCTTCGTCAGCGGCCGGGTCGACATCTCGACGGAGGACGAGATCGACTCCTTCGCACAGACGGTGCGCGAGACTTTCGGTGGTGTCGACATCGTGGTCAACAATGCCGCGGTCGTTCTCATGGGCGACTTCGAGCACGTCACCTTCGCCGAGTGGCGAAAAACGTTCGCGGTCAACGTCGACGGTGCCTTCCTGACGACCAAGGCTTTTCTTCCCGACCTGATGCGATCGGTCGCGGGACGCATCATCAACATCTCGTCGTCGAGTTACTGGACGCCACCGCCACCGTTCGTGTCGTACGTCTCGGCGAAGGGCGCGCTCAACGGCTTCACCTCCGCCCTGTCCGCAAGCCTGGGGCCGCACGGGATCACGGCCAACAGCATCGCTCCGAGTCTGGTGCGGACGGCGGCCTCCGTGAGCAAAACCAACGACGCGTTCTTCGAGAACAGTGTGCGGTTGCAGGACATCAAACGGACCCAGCTACCGGACGATGTCACCGGCACCGTGGCCTTCCTCGCATCCGACGACGCCGAATTCGTGACCGGGCAGATCCTCGTCGTCGATGGGGGCAGCACTCGGCGGTGATCGGCCGACCGTCACCATCGACTCTCGCGCCCGAGTCCGGCTCGCACATTGTCTCAGCGCCCCCGCTACATCGACAACGCGGGCGCTCCGGGGATACTGCCGCCCGACCGTGTTGTGGCGGGCCGGAACTCGAAGAGCTCGAGCTGATACCCCACCGATCGGTCGCCGCAGAGGTCTGCCAGCGCCGCGGCGAGGGTCGCGTGGAACTCGTCGACGATCCGCTGCAGAACCATCTCGTCCCGTCCGCCCGCCACCTTGACGCGTACATGCACGTATCCGGTATCCCCGCCCGCGACGTCGTCGGCGACGCGAAACGTGTCGACCACCGTCGCGAACGTTCGGATCCCCCAGTCGGGGAACACGTTCAGACGCTGCGCCGTGGAGTGCAAAGCATCGACCAGGGCTGTGACATCCACCCGGTCGGCGAGGTTTCTCGTGTACTCGATCGAGATGTGCGGCATGGATGTGCTCCCTCGTTCGCGTCGGCGACCTCGACCATGACGTTCCGGCGCGTACGCCCGTACTCATCCTCATGCCCGGACGGTGCCGGTGCAACGGCAGCTTCGTGGCCGTGATCATGCGTCCGCTGCATGACGCCCGACGAGGAATGGGCACCGAAAAGTACCCCATTGTCACGTTCGTAGTGACGCACGTAACGTTGACAACCGATCGATCATCACTGTCGAAAGGTGTTCACATGCAATCAGATTCGGTACTCGCCGACCGCGAATCGCTCACGGTGGATCCGCTCTTCTCCCCGGTGACGCTGGGATCCACGACGGTCCGGAACAGGTTCTTCCTGCCGGCGATGCAGCGAGGCTCTCGCGGATACCGGCCCACCGCCGGGATGGCGTCCACACTACGAGCCACGGCGGAACAGGGGCCGGGGCTGATCATCACGGAGGGCGCCGCCCCCGAACATCCCGCGGGCTACTGGCAACCTGCCTTCAGCATTCTGGGGCGTGGGACCGCCGACGACTGGGGACATGTGGTGCGCGAGGTGACGAGCACCGGTGACGTCGTGGTGCTGATGCAGCTGTGGCACCCGGGTGCGTTGCGGCTCGTCGTGGACGGCATCGAGAACCCGTATCCGCATCACCCCGCATGGAGCCCATCGGGCCTGATCCAGGAGGGACGGCACAACGGGGTGGCCATGACCGCGCAGGACCTCGAGGACACGAAGAACGCCTACGTGGACAGTGCCGTCATCGCCAGGAGTCTCGGTGCGCACGGGATCGAACTGCACTGCGCACACGGCTATCTGCTCGACCTCTTCCTGTGGCACGAGACGAACGTGCGCACCGACGAGTACGGCGGTGACACGCTGGTCGAGCGTGCGTCGTATCCCGCGGAGATCATCGCGGCGATACGGGCTGCGACGGGGCCGGACTTCATCATCTCGGTTCGGTTCTCACAGTGGAAGGAAGTGGACTACGGCGCGAAGATCGCACAACATCCGGACGATCTCGGACCCTTCCTCGACCGCCTGGAGCGTGCCGGCGCGAACGTCTTCCACATCTCCGCGCGGCGCTTCGACGCACCGGGGTGGCCCGAACTGGACACCCGGAGAAGTGTCGCGGCGTGGGTGAAGGACATGACGAGTCTGCCGGTGATGACGATCGGAAGCGTCGGGCTGTCCACCGATCTGGCGAGCGACGTCTTCGACGACAAGGAACCGCTCTTGCAGGTGGAGGAGGACATCGTCCGCGTGCGTCACGGCCTCGACCGGGGTGACTTCGACCTGATCGGTGTCGGACGTGCCCAGATATCGAATCCTGATTTCGTGGATCGGGTGCGGCGGGGCGACTACGATGGGCTCCGCGAGTTCCGGAAGTACCGCGATCTCGCCGAGGCCTACGAAAGCTATTCGCACGAGGGGCAATTGGTCGACCAGTCCCGCAAGGGGGACTGACTCCCCGGACTCACCCTCGGCCCCTCGGCCCGGATGCCTCGGCCACGTCAGGAACGGACGGCTCATGACGGCAGACTCCGCCGCACGCGACACCACGTCGGTGGATCTGGTCATGAACGACATCATGGTCGTCCTTCGTGGTGTTCCCGCCGCCTCCGAGGGCGCCGAGGATCTGTGCCGGCACCTGGCGTGCCTGCTCGCGGAATTCGATCGGAACAAGGCCGCCCCGGTCGTCGGCGTCGTCGGCCACGTCGGGAACTACTGGAGGAACTGGCTTCTCGTGATCTCGCGGGTCGGTCCCCTCCGGCCGTCGGCCATGCGTCGGCTGCTCGACACGCTCGATCCGACCCACCCCCTGTCGCAGAAGATGCTCACCCACAACCTCCGGGTGCTGGAACGAGACGGGATGTACGAGCGGAGGGTGGTCGCGGACGTCCGAAAGCACGTCGAGTACAGCCTCACCCCCATGGGTCGCGAACTGTCCGACCTGATCATGACGCTCGTCGAGTGGGCGCTCCTCCACACCGACCGCATCCAGGAGGCACGCGTGCTGTTCGACGCCGCCACCGGTGCCGGTACGCCCGGGAACGACTCCACCCACCGCGTCTGATCGCGGTGGGTGGACGTGGGCTCGACCGGTCCGCCCGGCCGCAGGGTGCCGGGCGACGCACGGTCAGTGCTCGTAGGTGTCGAGGTCTCGGTCCTTGCTCTCGCGGCTGAGGCCGATGAACACCGCGCTGACGAGTGTCAGCCCGATCATGTACAGCCCGACGAGGTACGTGGATCCGCTCGCGGCGGCCTGCAGCGACACCAGGATGACCGGCGTGAAGCCGGCTCCCAACAATGTCGCGGCCTGATACCCGAGCGACGCACCGGTGTAGCGTGCCGACGTGCCGAACTGCTCCGCGATGTAGGCGGCCATCGGGCCGAACGTCGCGGACTGCACGATGGAGAAGCCGAGAACGAAGGCCACTGTCACCAGGAACGCATTCCCGGAGGACAGCAGCGCGAGGACCGGGAAGACGAGCAGCGCGAAGGCGCCGAGACCGGCGAGCATGACCGGTCTGCGTCCGACCCGATCGGACAGGCACGCGAACCCGAGCAGCGCGAAGATCGCCACGAAGTGGCAGACGGCGAACCCGAGCAGCACATCGGATCTGGGCACACCCGACTTCGTCGCATGGCCGATGGCGAAGGTCGCGAACATGATCTGGATGGCGACGCCGGCCATGCACCCGCCGGCGACGAGGACCAGGTTCCGCGGTCGGCGCAGGATGCTCATGATCGGTGCGGTCCGACGGTCGTCCGAAGACTGTACTGCGCTGCGTTGCAACGCTTCCGTGAAGACTGGGCTCTCGGACACCCGGCTGCGCACGAAGAGGCCGACGACGAGAAGCACCGCCGAGAGCAGAAACGGGATGCGCCATCCCCACGTGAGGAAATCGTCCTCCGGGAGGAGTGCGACGACGGTGAGGGCGAGCGTGCCCAACAGCGACCCGGTGGGAGCCCCGGCATTGGTGAACGCGGCGGCGAAGCCGCGGCCGCGTCCCCCGACGTGCTCGAGCGACATCAGGGTTGCGCCGCCCCATTCCCCGCCGATGGCGATTCCCTGCAGAACCCGGAGCAGGATCAGGATGACCGCCGCCCAGGATCCGATGGCGGAGGCAGGAGGTACCAGGCCGATGAGGAACGAGGCGGCGCCCATCACGGTCATCGACACCAGCAGCATGGACTTGCGGCCGTGCCGGTCTCCGAAGTGACCGAAGATCATGCCGCCCAACGGTCGTGCCAGGTAGCCCGCGGCGAAGGTGCCGAGCGAGGCGATGGTGCCGGCGACGGGGGAGAGGTCGGAGAAGAAGACGGGCGCGAAGACGATCGCGGCCGACGTCGCGTACAGCAGGAAGTCGTAGTACTCGATGGTGCTGCCGAGGTAGCTCGACAACACCACTCGCCTGATCTCGCGCCGTCGCGTATCCGTCGGCGGCGGCGCGGACGGCGAGTGCGTCGCGGCGCGCGGCCGTAGTGGTGTCGGCTCCACTGGTGTGCTCATGATCGGTGGTCGTCCCCCGTCGTGTCTGCGAATCGAAGTAGTCTGTGTGCGAATCGAAGTGGTGCCCACCGGGGTCGGCCGTCGATGCGGACGACCGACCCCGCCGGGAGTGCGTGGGTCACGCCACGGTGGCCTCGATCTTGTCGTAGCGCACCTCGCGGACGCGCTCCATGACGGTGGCCAGCGGTTCCGGCTCACGTCCGGTGATCTGCTCGACGTGGCGGCTCTGCAGGGCCTGGTACCCCTGCGCGACAGCTACTTCCGCGGACACGAGTTCATCGCTCGCCCACAGGTGGCCGTCGGGGCTCGGGGGCATGGTCGGATCGTAGGTGCGGGGAATGCCGACCGCGTCGAAGAACGCCAGACGGTCGTCCTCGGAGACCGGCGTGTACTCGATGGGCGAGGAGTGCACGTGCGAGGCGAGGGCGGCGATCTGGTGAAAGTTGAGAAGTTCGGGACCCGTGATCTCGTAGATCCGGCCGGCGTGCGCCGCCGGATTCATCAGACACGCTGCCGCCGAGCGTGCGACGTCCTCCTTCGCGACGGGCGCAAGGTAGCCGTCACCGGTGGCCTGCGACAGGATGCCCGAGGGGACCGCGGGAGCGACGAGGATGTTGCTGACGATCTCTGCGTACAGCGCGTTGCGGAGGAATGTGTACGCGATGCCGGAGTCGCGCAGATCCTGCTCGGTCTGACAGTGATCGATGGCCGAGAGCGCAGGATTGCCCGGCTGCACCCCGCCGACCGAGGTGTAGACGATGTGTTCCACGCCGGCGTGCTGTGCTGCGGCGATCGCGCCGCGGTGCTCGGACACCCGGCGTCCGAGGTTGAGGCCACTGATCAGAAAGAGGACGTCGCCGCCCTCGTATGCCTGTCGGACGGTCTCGGGGTACGCGTAGTCGCTATGCCTGATCTGCACGGTGTCCGAGGCCAGATCTGCCAGCTTCTCCGGGGTCCGGGTCGTCAGGATCAGTTCCCGGTCGGGGTCCTCGTCGAGGAGTAGACGCGTCACTCTCCGCCCCAGATCGCCCGATGCTCCGCTGATGATGGTTCGACTCATGTGTGCTCCTCGTGGTGTACGGCCCGCCGGCATCTCCGCGCCGACTGTGACGTGCGCTACATACCAACACCGTCACCGGCTGTGGTCCACAGCCAGAATCGTCGGGAAAGCCATGCGTCCGCGGCATCGCGCACTCGATGTGTCCGGTGTATGGACCCGGGTAACTTTGCGACATTGTGAGAACGTGACGGCCGTCTCATGATGGACGAGTCCGACGTGATCGAGGCCACCGAAGCCCGAACGACGTCCTCGAGGGAAAGAGACACGACCATGACTCAGCTTGCCGACACCGATTTCTCCGACCTGCACACCCTGCAGGTCTCCGACGCGGACCTGGTGGCGCGGGCGACCGCGCTGATTCCCCTCATCCGTGAACACGCGGCCGACGCGACGAAGAATCGCAAGGTCTCTCCCGAGGTGATCGACGCGATCGCCGCAGCAGGGCTCTTCCACGTGATGGTTCCCGAGCGACTCGGGGGCCACGGTTCCTCGTTCAAGACGGCGTGCGACGTCGTCGCCGAACTGGCACGGGGCGACGGTTCGACAGGATGGGTCACGGCACTGACCCTGATCGCCACCGCGTATGCAAGCACCTTCACCGAGCAGACCCAGCAGGACATCTTCGGTCCGAATCCGGGTGCGCGAATCTGCGGGATCTTCTCCCCGGGCGACAAGAGCGAGAAGGTCGAGGGCGGCTACCTGGTCAGCGGACGCTGGCCCTACGCCTCGGGCTCGTTCGCCGCACAGTGGGCCAGCATCACCATCACCCTGGAGGGTGGTGTCCCCGGGATGGCGCTGATCCCTGCCGAGGCGTTCACCATCGAGCCGTCCTGGTTCGTGGCGGGAATGCAGGGAACGGGCAGCGACACGATCGTGGTCAAGGATCACTTCCTCCCCGAGTACCGGGTCCAGGCGGTTCCGGACATGTTCGCCTCGAAGTTCCGCTCGCCCTTCACCGAGGACACCATCGCGTCAATGCCGTTCAACGCCGTCGCGGCCGGAATCCTCGTCGCCCCCCAGATCGGCCTGGGCCGCCACGCCCTGGAACTGACCCGCGAGAAGCTGCCGAAGAAGCCGGTCGCCTACACCGCGTACGCGCAGGCCAAGGACTCGCCGACCCATCAGCTGAACGTCGCGCGTGCGGCCACCAAACTGCACCTCGCGGAGCTGTTGATCGACTCGATCGCCGCCGAGATCGACGGCGCGGCCGGGAAGGGTGTGCTGCCGGACCCCGAGGCCCTCGCGCGTGTGCGCAACGACACGGGTGTCGTCGCCGAGTTGATCAACGAGGAGATCGACTACCTGCTGACGGCCAACGGCGCGGGCTCGTTCGCCGACGCGAACGTCCTCGGGCGCATCTGGCGTGACAGCGAGACCGCTGCTCGCCACGCTCTGGTGACGCCCGAGATCGGCCGCGAGGCCTACGGCCGTCAACTCCTCGAGAACAACGATCGGACCATCGGGCTCTGAGATGACGGTCATGACGAACGACGACGCGTCGGTGACCCTCGGTCCGGAGGAATATCGCCGGGTCATGGGCCACATCCCGACATCCGTGTCGATCATCACCGCGCGGACACCTGCGGGGCCGGCGGGCATGACGGTGGGCACGTTCACCTCGGTCTCGCTGGAACCGCGTCTGGTCGCGTTCTACGTCGACCTCGCATCCACGACGTGGCCGGTCATCGCCGAGGCGGCACACTTCGGGATCAACGTCCTCGGTGCGCAGTCGCGGGAGATGTGCCGAGCGTTCTCGCGACGTGGCGAGGACAGGTTCGCCGGTGTGGACTGGCGATCCTCGACCCGCGGTGTGCCACTGCTCGAGGGCGCGACCGTCACGGTGGAGTGCGCGCCGTATCGAGTGGACAGGATCGGTGACCATCTGCACGTGGTCGGCAAGGTACTCGAGATCGTCAAGTGTGACTCGGCGGAACCGCTCATCTTCCTGCGCGGCGGTTTCGTCGACATGCCGGCGATCGCCGAGCGGGGGCTTCCGTGATCGCCGAGCACGTCACCCTGACCGTCCGGCCGGGCGCCGGCGACGACCTGAGGGCAGCATTCGAGAGCATCCGGAGCATCCTGCTCGCTGCGGAGGGGTGTTCGGAGGCCACGCTGTCCCGCAGCGTCGACCGCGACGACACGTTCCTTCTGCGCGCCGTCTGGAACCGCCTGGAGGATCACACCGACGTGTTCGCGGCCTCGTCCGCGGGCGCGCAGGTCCGCGAGCTGATCCAACCTCTGTGTGCCGCCGTGCCGGAGGTCGTTCACTACGAGACCTGACCCCCGCGCAAGTTTCACCATCTGGCACCCCTTCCATACTTCACAGCTATGGAAAGGGTGCCAGATTCATATTTGTCAGATGGCCGGACCAGGGAGACACTGTGAAGTACGACATAGTTCGCGCTCCGGCCCCGCCGGAGTCACCCGAACTCCGACCCGAGAAGAGGTATCCCATGATCGACGTCAAGGTCGACTTCGCGCGGTGCGACGCGAACGGCACGTGTGCCGCTCTGATGCCCGACGTGTTCCGGATCGCCGACAACGGGCTGCTCGAGCAGCTCGCCGACACGGTCCCGGACGACCGGGACCAGGACCTCGACGAGGTCATCCTCTGCTGCCCGATGGGAGCGATCTCGCGCGCATGAGTACTCTTCACGCCTTCGACCCCTTCGCTCCGGACTCCCCGGCGCACACCGGGGGAGCCACCGACAGCGGCGCTGTCGTGCACGGTGACTACGGCTATGCGGTCCTGGACTTCGCCACCGCCACCGAGGTGCTCCGCGACAGCCGCTTCGTCAACGCGGCCCTGACCCTCATGGAACAGTTCGGCATCACCGACGGCCCCGTGCACGACTTCCGCGCCAACAGCCTGATCATGGCGGACGGCCCGCGGCACATGCGATTGCGGACCCCGCTCGCGCGCTTCATGGGCCCGTCGACCGTCGAGGACATTCGCTCCGTACTGCGCGACATCATCGCCGAGATCGACCCCGCCACAGGCGCACCGGGTCCGATCGACTTCCATGCCGCCGTCGATCAGAAGATCCCGGCACGCGTGTACTGCCACCTGGCCGGCGCACCCGCAGCGGACGCTCCTCGAGTCGCGAGCCTGTCGGCACGCACTCTGGCTCTGCTGCAACGTGATCCGAGTCTGACATCCTCGATTCTCGAGGCGTACGACGAACTGTTCGACTATCTCCGGGAGCTCATCGCGCGCAAGCGGCGAGACGGCCTCGGAGACGACATGCTCTCGTTCCTCATCCGCCAGGAAGATCTCGGCAAGCTGACCTCGGAGGAGCTCCTGAGTGAGGCGACCGCGATGCTGGAGGCCAGTTCCGTCAACACCGCGCATCAGACGGGCCTCGTCGTGTGGACGCTGCTGCGCGACCGAGCCGCCTGGGCGAGGTTGATCGCGGACAGGTCACTGATCCCGGCCGCGGTCGTGGAGGCGTGCAGGCTCTATCCGCGTCCCGGCATCGTCAGCAAGATCGCCTCGGTCGACATCGATCTCGCGGGCACCACGATTCCCGCCGGCTCGGACGTACACGTGGCCGTCTGGTCCGCCAACCGGGACCCCGAGCGATTCGCCGATCCGAACACGCTCGACCTCGACCGCGAAGCGAGTCCGCCTCTCACGTTCAGCACGGGTCTCCACGGATGCCTGGGGCAGAGCCTCGCCAAGGTGGAGATGGAGGAGGTCGTGCGGTACCTCATCGAGCACCATCCCGACGCGGTGGTCGTGGACGAGGGAACCGAGATCGGCCACGGCGGTGGTCGGTGGTTGGTCGGCTCGCTGGCTGTGGATCTCGATCCGGTCACCGCGTCATGACCGACCACACGCGTTCACTCACCGAACGGCTCGCGGCCCACTGGGCCGGCACGAGCTTCGACGATCTCGCGGTCGATGTCGTGGCGGGGATCAAGGACCACATCCTCGACACACTCGCGATCGGACTCGTCGGCAGCGTCACCCCCGAGGTGCAGGGAGTGATCCGGGCGCTCGAACGATTCACCCCGACGAACGCCGGGTCGACGGTGTGGGGCACCGGCCTACGACTGACTCCCGCGCAGGCGGCGCTCGTGAACGGGACCTCGGCGCACGCTCGGGACTTCGACGACGGAGGCGGAGCCGGACACGCGGGATCGACCGTCCTCCCCGCGGCGATCGCGGCCGCCGAGAGCGCCGGAGCCGACGGACGTGCCCTCCTCACGGCCACCGTCGCGGGGTACGACGTGGGCTACCGCGCTCTGCAGGCCCTCGGCGGATTCGCGCTGCACACCGACCGCGGGTGGCACTCGAGCGGCACCATGGGTTCGCTCGCCGCCGCTGCCGCCGCGGCGACGTGTCTCGGCGCCGACGAGGCCGAGTACACGAACGCGCTCGGGATCGCCGGGTCGTTCACCGGAGGGGTGTGGGCGTTCATCGACGACGGCGCGATGAGCAAGCGGGTGCACCCCGGTAAGGCGGGGGAGACGGGCGTCGACGCGGCGATCCTCGCCGTGGGCGGCGTGACCGGCCCGCATCGACTCTTCGAAGCCCCGTGGGGCGGACTCTTCTCGCTGTACGCGGGAGGTGAGGACGGCACCGAGCGCGCACTGGCGGGGCTCGGAACGGACCTCAACGTCGCAACGTCCTACATCAAGCCGTACGCGTGCTGCCGAGGCTCCCACTCGGCGGTGGACACGGTGAAGGATCTCGTCGCCGCGCGGTCGCTGACCCCCGACGACGTCGAGGCCGTCGTGATCACGGCGGGCACCACGGCAGTGAACATGTTGTCCGTGTACCCGATCGACACGGTGTTCGACGCCCAGTTCAGCCTGCCCTATGCGGTGTCCCTCGCTCTGTGCGGACGTCCGCTGGGACTGGCAGATTACGACCCCCCACGACTGACCGATCCGCAGATCGCCGCGACTTTCGCGAAGATCTCGATGGTCGTCGACGACACGATCGAGATCGAGGACGGCCCTCGACTCGAGCTGCGGCTGCGCAGCGGCGAGGTCGTGACCGTCGACGCGGGCAATCCCACCTTCGCGTTCGGGTCGTCGAAGAACCCGATGAGTCACGCCGACGTCGTGGCGAAGGCCACACTCCTGCTCGAGCCCTTCGGCGGCGATGTCGCGGAACGTCTGGTCGACGCCGTGGAGTCGCTCGACGAGGCGCCCGATCTGTCCGAGCTCCTGTCCGTCCTGGCCGCCGAAAGGGTGCCCACATCATGACCTCGCCCGATTTCGAAGAGCGCACCGAAGTCATCTCGGCCGAACCGGTCGAGTCGATGGCCGCCCTGCTGGACATCGACGTACCGCACGGTCTCGGCGACACCGTGCCCCCCGTCTGGCACTGGCTGTACCTGCTGCCGCGCGACAACCAACGTGACCTGGGGGAGGACGGCCATCCGGTCACCGGGATACCGGCTCCCCCCGCCGGGGGGCGTCGCCGGATGTTCGGTGGCGGGCGGGTGACCACCTTCGGGAGTCTTCGCATCGGTGAGCCGGCGACCAAGGTGACTTCGATCGCGAAGTCCGTCGACAAGGTGGGTCGTACGGGCCCGCTAACGCTCACCACGGTGCTGCAGGAGATCTCGCAGGGAGGGCGCATCGTCGTCCGCGAGGAGCAGGACATCGTGTACCGGGCGGGTGGGTCCGCCCCGCTCCCCACGCCGGCGCCCGCGCAGGAGCCGGTCACCGGTCCGACTCTGTCGTTGGACGTGGACGCGACGCTGCTGTTCCGGTTCTCCGCCCTCACCTACAACGCCCACCGCATCCACTACGACCTCGACTGGTGTCGCCGTGAAGGCTACGACGGACTGGTGATTCACGGACCGCTCCTGGCCTTCATGATGGCCGAGCACATGCGTCGCAGTGGACTGTCGTTGCAGGACAGGACGTTCGGCTACCGGCTGGTGTCGCCCATGACCCGTCCACAGGCGTTCACGGTGGTACCCGGAGAGGACGGGCTCGACAAGGGTGCCGCCGCCCGCAGCGCGGCCGGCATCGTCTGCGCGACGAGCACGGTGACCGAGGTGGGTCCGCGATGAGTACCGACGTACTCGTGGTCGGCGGCTCGGTGGCCGCCGTCCGTGCCGCGGAGGCCATCGCACGGCACGCCCCCGACCTCGCGATCACCGTTCTGAGCGACGAGGAGCATCCGCCCTACGAACGCCCCCCGCTGTCCAAGGTCGGGTTGCGTGACGACCTGGATCTGGCCGCGCTGACCTACCCGTCGGTGGCGGATCTGCGAGGGCGGGGAGTGGAGTTCCGACTCGGCACACGCGCCACGGCCCTCGATGTCGGGGGACGCAGGGTGGAGGTCGTGGACGGGTCGGGGAGGGCGAGCGAGATCGAGTACGGTGCGGTCGTCGTCACGACCGGGTGTGAACCGATCGTCCCACCACTGTTCCGGGATCTGCCGGATGTGTACTCGCTGAGGCGATTCCAGGATGCGGCGGCCCTTCGGCACGCGGTGTCCGATCGCACCCGGTCGGTGGCGGTGATCGGTGCGGGTTTCATCGGTGGTGAGTTCGCCGCCACCCTGGCGAAGGACGGACGTGCTGTCACCATCGTCGATCTGGCCGAGAAGCCGCTCGGCCGCTTCGGTGATCGAGTCGCAGCGGACTACGCGGCGCTGCATCGTGATTCGGGTGTCGGCCTGCAGCTGGGCGACGGCGTGGTGGGGTTCGAGAACACCGCGGAGGGCCGCGTGCTGCGTCTCGGCAGCGGTGCCACCGTGCCCGCGGACGTCGTTCTGCTCGGGATCGGGGTACGGCCCTCGACGGAGTGGCTGGCGTCCTCTGGGGTCGTCCTGAACAACGGTATCGAATGCGATGCTCATCTGCGCGCTGCCGACCGCGTCTATGCGGCCGGTGACGTCGTACGGTGGCCCAACGCCCGGTTCGGCAGCACGATGCGCATCGAGCACTGGACGAACGCGGCCGAGCAGGGGCGCATCGCGGGCATCAATGCCGCCAACAGCGTGACGGGGGCCGATCCGGTGGTCTGCGCCACCGTTCCGTACTTCTGGTCCGATCAGCACGGCACGCGAATCCAGTTCTCCGGCTTCCTCTCCGGTGACGAGGAGATAGTGGAGAGCCCGGGACAGGACGGATCGCTCTACGTCTACCGGTCGGGCGACGTCGTTGCCGGAGTGCTGGCGTTCGAACGTCGAGCCGAGTTCGTCAAGATCCGTGCCCTGTTGAGACGGGAGACGTCATGGGAGACGGTTCAGTCCATGCTTCCGCTCGCGTCCAGTCCCGTGGCCTGACCGGACGCGGTGACACCGCCGCGTCCGTGGGCGACGAGGGTGTCGAGGAACCGGCCCGCGACCGGCGTGATCACGCCGTCGAGTCGCCGCACCACGCCGAGCGGGAGGTCCGGCCACCCGTCCTCGACAGCCACCGCACGCACGCCCGAATGCCGCTCGGCCATCTCCCGACTCAGCACGGACACACCGACACCCGCTGCGACGAGGGTCGCCGCGGTCTCCACCGTGGGCACGGACACCACGGACGTCGGGCTGCCGCCGGCTGTCGCGAAGCGGTCGTCGAGCAACCGGGACAGGCTCCGTGCACCCGGCACCCTGGTGGGCAGGATCCATCGTTCGTCGCGCAGGTCGGCGAGCGAGACCTCGCCGCGATCGGCCAGGCGCGAGGACGGCGGAACGACCAGGGTCAGGGTCGAACGTGCGATGACGGTCGTCGAGAACGCGACGTCGTTGACGGTGGGCAGCGGTTCCTCGGGCAGAACGGGGATCACGGCCAGGTCGAGATATCCGTCGGCGACGTTCTCGAGCAGCGTCCGAGGGTTGGCATCGGCCAATTCCAGTGTGATGCGCGGATGTTCGGCGAGGAAGTGCGCCACCGCAGCGCCGACGACGTGCGACAGGCCGAGGGGTTCGGCGCCGATGCGGAGTTCCCCGTCGAGACCGAGACCCATCGAGCGAAGTGCCGACGCGATGCGCCTCTCCTCGGCGACCAACCGTCTGCCCGCACTCTGGAGGTACCGGCCGGCGTCCGTGAGCGCGATTCCGCGGGCGTGCCGCTCGAACAGTCGGACGTCGAGCTCGGACTCGAGCTTGGTCATGGCGCTGCTCAGCGGCGGCTGCGACAGGTGCAGCGCCCTCGCGGCCTCGGTGATGGACCCGGCTTCGGCGACGGCGAGAAAATACTTGACACTCCGGATGTCCATGCGCCGAGTGTATGGCAACCACGAGGCAATGGCATTGGCCTTCCGAAGCCCCGTGCAGGATCGTGATGGGTGGAGCGACAACGGCATCTGCCGCACGCACAGGGGTCGGGTCGCGAACGAGTACGGAGGAATCGTGCAACATCAACAGCAGGTCATCGTCGCCGGAGCCGGACCCACCGGGCTGCTGACCGCCCTGGGTCTCGCCCAGCAGGGTGTCAGCGTGACCGTCGTCGAACGTGGCTCGGCTCTGCAGGACACCCCCCGCGCGATCGTCTACCACTGGTCGACGCTCGACGGGTTGTCTCGGCTCGGTCTGCTCGACAAGGCAAGTGCCGCAGGTTTCCTGAAGCAGGACTACGCCTACCGCGTGCGAGACACGGGCGAGATCATCCCGTACGGCCTGCAGGCACTGGAGGGAAAGGTGGCGAGGCCCTTCAATCTTCATCTCGGACAGGGAGCGCTCGCCGCGGTCGTCCTGCGCGAGTTGCAGAAGTTCGACAACGCGCGAGTGCTGTTCGATCACCCGATCTCCGGAGTGAAGCAGGACGACGCCGGTGTCACAGTGACGTTCTCCGGGCCCGGCGCGGAGACCGTCCTGTCGGCGCAGTGGCTCGTCGGCGCCGACGGCGCCGGATCGACCGTCCGCCGAGTTCTCGATCTGGGCTTCGACGGGATGACGTGGCCGGAACGCTTCGTCGCCACGAACATTCGCTTCCCGGACGATCGTGAGGGGTGGGCTCAGTCGACGTTCTACGTCGACGACGTCTACGGGGCCATCATCGCGAAGATCGACGAGGACGGCGACCACGGCACCTGGCGTTACACCTACATGGAGGATGCGGCTCTCCCGGCCGACTCCATCGACGACCGTATGCCTGCGTTCCTCTCGGCCGTCTTCGGTCCAGAGGTCGCGGTAGGTATCGAGATCGTCGCGACGTCGCCGTACCGCATGCACCAGCGCGCGGCGTCGTCGTTCCGCGCCGGTCGTGTGCTTCTCGCCGGTGACGCGGCACACGCCACCAACCCCACCGGCGGTCTCGGGCTGACCATGGGACTGTTCGACGCTTACGCACTCATCGAGACGCTCGGTGCCGTCGCACTCGGGCAGGCCGACGACTCGGTGCTCACCGCCTACGCCCGCGAGCGCCGTGCCGCGTTCGTCGAGAAGGCGAGCCCGCGCGCCTCGGCCAACAAGAGGCTGCTGTTCCACTCGTCAGATCCGGTCGCGCGTGATCGCGACCTCGAGATGTTCCGGCGGATGTCGCACGACCGCGAGTTCGCGGCCGAGGTTCTCCGCTTCACGAAGACCCTCGAGAGCCCCTCTCTACTGGCCGACCGGATCGGGCGGCCGGCCCGCGCCGACGAACGAGAGAACGTATTGTGAACGCACTCGACGGACTCACGATCGTGTCGTTGGAGCAGGCCGTGGCTGCCCCCTTCGCGACACGTCAACTCGCTGATCTCGGTGCACGCGTCATCAAGATCGAACGCCCGGGCGTCGGCGACTTCGCCCGCGCGTACGACGAGACGGTGAACGGACTGGCGAGTCACTTCGTCTGGCTCAACCGTTCCAAGGAATCGGTCGCACTCGACCTGAAGACGGACCACGGCCGGGAAGCGTTGCGCAAATTGGTCTCCGGGGCCGATGTCTTCGTCCAGAATCTGGCGCCCGGGGCTGCCGAACGGCTGGGGCTCGGCGCGGCGGAGCTGCGCGCGATCGATCCGCGGCTCATCCACGTCTCGATCTCCGGATACGGCGAAGGGGGTCCCTACTCGTCGAAGAAGGCGTACGACCTGCTCGTGCAGTGCGAGGCCGGTCTGGTGTCCATCACCGGAACCGAGGACGAACCGTCCAAGGTCGGAATCTCCATCGCCGACATCGCGTCCGGGATGTACGCCTACTCGGGTGTGCTGACCGCGGTGATCCGCCGTGAGCGCACCGGCGAGGGAGCCACCATCGAGATCTCGATGCTCGAGGCACTGGCGGAGTGGATGGGCTTCCCGCTCAACTACGCGATGTACGGCGGAACCGCGCCCGGCCGAACGGGTGCGCGGCACGCCGCGATCGCGCCGTACGGCCCGTTCACCTGTGGGGACCGCCACGAGGTCTTTCTCGGCATCCAGAACGAACGCGAGTGGGCCGTCTTCTGCGACCGCATCCTGGGGTTGCCGGGCCTGGCGACGGATCCACGATTCGTACGGAACTCACTCCGGGTCGAGCACAACGCGGAGCTGCGGTCCGAGATCGAGCGGGTGTTCACGGCCTGGTCCGCGGAAGATGTCGCCGAGCTCCTGGAGCGGGCCGGCATCGCCAACGCTCTCCTGCGCACGATGGACGGACTCGCGTCGCATCCTCAGCTCGAGTCGCGAAACCGTTGGCGCACCTACGGGTCCCCGGTCGGTGATCTGCGCGCTCTGATCCCACCGGTCACGATGTCGGGATCGTCGGCTGTGATGGGGCCCGTCCCCTCGGTGGGCCAGCACACCGAGGCGGTCCTCGAGGAGTTCGGGATCACGGCGGTCACCGCGGGCATGCACCGGTGACGACGCGGGTCGCCGCCACGAGCACCCCGGGGCTGATCCGGGACGCGACCACCTTCCTGTTCGTGCCGGGCGATCGCCCGGCACGGTTCGACAAGGCGGCTCGGTCCGGTGCGGACGTGGTGGTACTCGACCTCGAGGACGCCGTGGCACGCGAGAACAAGTCGGCAGCACGAGCAGACGTCGTGCGGTGGCTCGACGGCGGCGGTCGCGGATGTGTGCGGGTGAACTCGGTGGACGACGTCGAGCATGTCGACGACATCGACGGCTTGTCCGAGTCGGTCGGGCTGGTGGGCGTCATGGTGCCCAAGGCGGACGACACCGTCGATTACTGGGACCTCACGCGAAGGCTTCGGTGTCCCGTCGTCGCGCTCGTCGAGTCCGCGGTCGGACTCGACCGGGCACGCGTGATCGCCGCGGACCCGAGCGTGGCCCGCCTCGCGTTCGGGCACCTCGACTATGCGGTCGATCTCGGGTGCGAACCGACCCGCACGGCGATGCTCCACGCCCGGTCCGAACTCGTCCTCGCCTCCCGCATCGCCGGCAAGCCCGGACCCGTGGACGGAGTGACGACAGCACTGGACGACGGCGACGTGCTCGCAGACGATCTTCGCCACGCGGTCGAACTCGGGATGCGCGGGAAGCTCGCGATCCACCCGTCGCAGATCGAGCAGAGCACTCGAGCGTTCCGCCCGGGGGATCGCGAGATCGAGTCCGCTCGGGCGATCGTGCGTGCCGCCGCGGCCGGAGCCGCGGTGCGGGTCGACGGCCACATGGTGGATGCGCCGGTGCTGCTCCGGGCTCGCGCCGTGCTGCGCGCCGCCGGCGTCACCCCCGTCGACTGACCGGCCGACGGCTCCCATGTGCTGCATGTATGGAATCACCTGCGGTGATGCGTCGAGGACATGGGGGCAAGGAAGTTCCTGACCTTGCGACTCGGACCGGTCGAGCACAGGATCGACAGTGATCGGGGTCTCACCGCAATCGGTCACCCGCCCCGTCCTCGTACAAGGAGAGCTCATATGTCTGTCACCGTCGACCGGACCGTCAACCTCGACCGCACGAAGTTCTTCATCGACGGGGTCTGGGCCGACCCCGTTCACCTCGAGTTGCGCGACCAGATCGAGGCGTCCACGGGCGAGCGGATCGGAGTCGCGGCTCTCGGCGGCGAGGCCGACATCGACGTGGCGGTGCGCGCCGCGCGGCGAGCGCTCGACGACGGTCCGTGGGGCCGGACCACCGCTGCCGAGCGAGCGACCGTGATGCGCGCGTTCGCCGATGCGCTCGATGCCCGCGCCGGCGACACCGCGTCACTCGTGAGCCGCGAGAACGGCATGATCCTGGGACTGTCGCAGGCGTTGAACGGCGGAGCCCCCGGTGCCCTTCTGCGGATGTACGCGGACATCGTCGAGAGCCTGCCCCTCGAGGACGTGCGCCCCAGCCAGGCCGGGTCCACGATCGTCCGCCGCGTTCCCGTCGGTGTGGTCGGAGCGATCGCGCCGTGGAACTTCCCGCAGGCCCTCGCGATGTTCAAGATCGCGCCCGCACTCGCGGCCGGATGCACGGTGGTGCTCAAGCCGTCCCCCGAGACGGCCCTCGATTCCTACGTCTTCGCCGATGCCGCGATCGAGGCGGGCCTGCCCGCCGGCGTTCTCAACATCGTGCTCGGCGATCGTGATGCCGGTGCGTCGCTCGTCTCGCACCCGCTGGTGGACAAGATCGCGTTCACCGGGTCCACCGAGGCCGGTCGCTCCATCGCGGCCGAATGCGGACGCCTGCTGCGACGATCCACGCTCGAACTCGGCGGCAAGTCCGCCGCCCTCGTGTTGGACGACGTGAACATCGACACGTTGGTGGCGGGGCTGGACAACTCCTCCTTCCTCAACAACAGCCAGACCTGCACCACGCAGTCGCGCATTCTCATCGCTCGTTCGCGATACGAGGAGGTCGTCGACGCCGTCGCGAACTTTGCCGACTCGTACGTCCTCGGTGATCCTCTGGACCCGGCCGTGACCATGGGGCCGATGGCGACCAGCACACACCGGGACAAGGTGCTCGGGTACATCGACATCGCGAAGGACTCGAACGCACGCCTGGTGACCGGCGGCGGCCGGCCCGAGGGCCTCGACCGGGGCTGGTTCGTGCAGCCGACGGTCTTCGCCGACGTCGACAACTCCGACCGGTTGGCCCGCGAGGAGGTATTCGGTCCGGTGATGGCACTCATGCCGTTCGACGACGACGACGACGCGGTGCGCATCGCGAACGACAGCAACTACGGCCTCGGCGGATCCGTGTGGAGCGCCGACGAGGACCGCGCTCTCGCGGTCGCTCGTCGGGTCCGGACCGGCACGATCGGACTGAACTACTACACCCTCGACCTCGGGGCACCGTTCGGCGGATTCAAGGATTCCGGTCTCGGCCGGGAACTGGGCCCCGAGGGCATCAATGCCTACTTCGAGTATCAGTCCGTCTACGCCTCGACCCGCTACCTCGGCGCATGAGCGACACCGCAGCGACCCCGTCCGAGGTCGTCTCTGCCTACTTCGCGGGTGTCACGGCAGGCGACGCAGCGGCAGTGTCGGCTTTGTTCGCCTCGGATGCAGTGTTGCAGAACGCGACCGGGACGCTCGACGGTGCCGATGCGATCCGGCGGATGTACGAGGGTGGGTTGTCGTCCTCGACGATGGTGCCCTCGCCCCGGCAGTACGTCGTCGACGGCGAGCGCGTCGCGGTCGAGATCGACCTGAAGGCCGACGGCCACGACGTGATCCTCGGCGACTTCTTCACCGTGCGTGGCGGTCTCATCACTCGCCTCGCCATCTACAGCCTCACCCCCGACGGCGGGCGTCTCATGAAGGACGTGGGAGCCGACCCGGCTCGACGGGACACGACACGACAATCAGCACAGGGAGTCTCATGAAGATCGCAGTTTTCGGTCCGCACCGTCGAGTGGGTGTCGTCGTGGACGACGACGTCGTCGACGCCCACGGCGCGTACACCAAGTATCTGGCCGAGAGCACGGACACCCGTCGGCCGAGTGCGCGTGCCGCGCACGAGGTGCCGTCCGACCTGAACTCGTTCATCGAGCAGGGTGACTCCGCACTGGCCGCCGTCCGTGCCGCTCTCGATCATCTCTCGGACTCCGCCGTCCGCACCGGCGCTGCCGGCGAACAGCTCGTGTTCGCGCTCGACTCGGTGCGACTGCATGCACCGATCGAGACACCCTCTCGAATTTTCGCCGCCTTGGCGAACTTCGCCGACCATATGCAGGCCGCAGCGGACAACACGTCCAGCGACTCCGACAAGAGCACGCTGGGCCGGCTCGTGAGCGGTGGGCCCAAGTTCTTCGTCAAGGATCCGCGCGTGGTCTCCGCCGACGGTGACGACCTCCCGTTCCCGCGCCGCACCGACCTCCTCGACTACGAAGCAGAGGTCGCCGTGGTGCTCGGAAGACGAGGAAAGGACATCGCGGCCGACGACTTCGGCTCGTACATCTACGGATACACCCTGGTGAACGACTGGTCCATCCGCGACAACGTGTCGTTCGGTCCGGATTTCCAGTACTCGAAGAACTTCGACGGCTCGGCGACCGTCGGGCCGTGGATCGTCGTCGACGAAGGACTCGATGCTCAGGACATCGCGGTCGAGTCGCGGGTCAACGGTGAGGTCCGGCAGTCCGGCAGCACGAAGTCGATGATCCACTCGTTCGCCGCCCTGGGTGCGTATCTCTCGCGTGACTCCACGCTGTTCCCCGGCGATCTCATCAGCGGCGGAACGCCGAAGGGGACCGCTGTGGACTCCAGCCCCCGAGATGCCGAGGGCAAGTACGAGGACGACAGCGCGTTCCTGAGCCCGGGCGACGTCGTCGAGGTCTCCTCGGACGTGATCGGTTCCGTCACGAACACGATTTCCGGCACACGGACGGGAGTGCAGTGACCATGAGCGCGAAGAAGTACGCCGTCGGCGGGGTCGAGTACGACCGCCCGTTCAAGATCCGCAGGCTCAACCACTTCGGGATCAGCGTGGCCGACACGGGTGAGGCCGTGACCTTCTACCGCGACATCCTCGGATTCGTGGTGGCGGACATGCTGGATCTGAACAAGTACGACCCCGGTCCGTGGCTCGACGGTCTCGCGGACACCCGGATCTACTTCCTCCGCCACAACAGCGACCATCACACCCTGGTGCTCATGCCGCGCCCGTGGGTGGACAAGAACGAGAATTCCGCTCGCCCGGACATCACGGTCAACCAGATCACCTGGCAGGTCGGATCGCTGCGCGAGGTCGTCCAGGCACGCCTGTGGCTCCAGGAGCAGGGCTCGAAGATCGACCGTTACGGCCGCGATCCGGGATCGAACTGGCACACGTACTTTCCCGACCCGACCGGTCACACCAACGAGCTCGAGTACGGTATCGAGCAGGTCGGCTGGGACGGAGTCAGCAAGCCGGAGGCCATGTGGCCGTGGGCGAACGAGCATCCCGAGCTGCCCACACGGTCGGAGGGGACCGAGCTCGACGACGCCGAGGCCGACGGTATCGATCTGACGTCCGGTCACCGCTGGATCGACACACTCCCCAAGACGTACGACGTCGGCGGCGTGTTGCTGTCCCGTCCCTTCAAGCCGGTGCGTATCGGTCCCGTGAGCATCTTCGTCGCCGATATCGATGCGGCGGAGCGCTTCTACACTGAGACGCTCGGGCTCGTGAAGTCCGAGGAGACAGTCGTGGAGGGTCGGCGCGCCGTCTTCCTCCGCGCCAACACCGAGCATCACAGCATCGCTCTGTTTCCGATCGAGACCAGGAGTGAGCTGGGACTGAGCGAGAGCACCACCCTGCTCTCCTTCGGCGTGCAGCTCGGATCCTACGAGCAGCTCCGCGAGGCGAAGACGTTCCTGGAAGCTCGGGGAGCGAAGCTCATCGACCTTCCGCAGCAGATTCATCCGGGTGTCGACTACGCCATCCATGCCGTCGCACCGGACGGTCACGTCATGCAGCTCTACTACTACATGGAACAGGTCGGCTGGGACGGTGCGGTGCGCTCGCCGGAGAGTCGTCGAGTCGTGGAACCGGGCGTGTGGCCCGAGACTCTCGCGCCCATGTCGGACACGTACGGCGGCGAGACGTTCTGGGGACCGCTCGGGTGACCGGCGCCGGAAGTGCGACGTCGGACACCAGAGTCGCGGCCGTGACCGGGGCAGCTCAGGGACTCGGTGCGGAAATCGCGGAACAGCTTGCGCGTGACGGGTTCTCGCTCGTCCTGCTCGACATCCAGTACGAGGGTCTCGCGCAGTCAGCGAAGCACATCGAGACGGTCGTGCCCGGGATCGACATCCTGAGCTGTGCAGTCGACCTCGCCGACGAGGCCGCCGTGAGCGCAGCCTTCTCGGACATCGACGCTCACTTCGGTCGGCTCGACGCGTTGGTCAACACGGCCGGGGGCAGCGGCACTGCGCAGGTCCGCACGCTGGACGACCTCAGTGCGGACGTGTGGAGGAATGTGCTCGACAACAACTTGACCAGCGCATTCCTGTGCTGCCGGGAGGCGGTCCCGCTGATGATCCGTCATGGGTACGGCCGGATCGTCAATTTCTCGTCCGCCGTCGCCAACGGACTCGCCGGGCCGTCCGGCACCGTCGGCGCCCGGTTGCCCTACGCCGCGTCCAAGGCCGCGGTCAACGGTCTCACCAAGCAGCTCGCCAAGGATCTCGGGTCCACCGGAATCACCGTCAACTCCGTGTCGCCGGGTCTGGTGCTGCCCGACGCAGGACGAGTGCGCACGATCTTCGAGGCCTTGTCCGAGGACGCGCAGGCCGCCACCCGGGCCGCCATCCCGGTGGGGCGGACCGGGACAGGCACCGAGATCGCCGCAGCAGTGTCTTATCTGGTGTCCGAGCACGCCGGCTTCACCTCCGGATGCATCCTGGCAATCGACGGGGCGGCATCGTGAGCACCGCGGCACCGCTGGTGTTCGTTCCGGCTCTGGGGTCCGACGAGAGGCTGTGGCAGCCGGTCGCCGACCTCGTGTCCGCCACGACGGAGACCCTCGTCGTTCGGGGCGAGGGCTCGTCCATGGAGGAGATGGCCGACAGTGTCCTGGCTCAGGCACCGGACTCGTTCTACCTGGCCGGTAACTCCATGGGCGGGTACGTGTCACTCGAGATCGCTCTGCGCGGTACCCCCGCGGTGCTGGGACTCGCGCTGCTCAACTCCTCTGCCGTCGCGGCCGACGACGCCCGTCGGCAGAACTCGCTCGGGTTGATCGACATGGTGCGAGGCGGCGGCTTCGACGAGGCGGTCACGCTGATCTCCACCGCGGTGGGCCGGGGGCGTTCGGACGTGTCTGCGCTCGCGGCCGAGATGGCACGCGACCTCGGACCCGACGTGTTCATCGCGCAGCAGACCGCGGTGATGACCAGGCGCGACCGCCGTGCCGAACTCCCGTTCTTGACGGTGCCGACACTCGTGCTGGCGGGAACCGAGGACGCGATCACGCCGCAGGCATGGGGTGGGGAGATCGCCGCCGCCGTCCCCGGCGCCGAACTGACGGTGTTGGACGGAATCGGCCATCTCTCGACCGTGGAGGCGCCGAGCGCCGTGGCCGTTCGGCTCGGTCGGTGGCTGGACTCTCTGCGAACGTCGGCGAGATCGGCGGGGGCTCGATCGTGAAGGCCTTCGATCACCGGACGCCGGCACAACGCGTGTTGTTCGGCCGCGGCGGCGCCGTCGACAACGTCGCCACGGCACTCGACTCGCTGTCCGCGACCCGAGTGTTCGTGATCGCGGATTCGTTCGCGGCCGACCTGGCGGACGGCATCGCCGCTCGTGTGCCGGTGGTCGCGCGAATCGACGGGGTGACCCAGCACGTTCCCGTCGCGGACGGGCACGCCGCTGTCGCCCGAGCGCGGGACGAGGCGGTCGACGCGATCGTCAGCATCGGCGGAGGGTCCGCCACCGGCCTGGCGAAGTTCGTCGCCCGCGACACCTCGATCCCCGTCATCGCGGTCCCGACCACGTTCGCGGGATCCGAGGCGACCGATGTGTGGGGACAGACGGAGGGCGACCGGAAGACGACGGGGTCGGACCCCCGCGTGCTGCCTGTCGCCGTGGTGTACGACGCGATGCTCTTCGCCTCCCTGCCGCGATCGCTCACGTCGGCGTCCGGACTCAACGCCGTCGCCCACGCCGTGGACGGCTTCTGGGCACCGCGAGCCGATCCCATCAACGTCGCGTGGGGAACCGAGGGCCTGCGGGCACTGGTGACGGGACTGCGCGCCACGATCGCCGACGCCGACGATCTCGACGCGCGTGACTCGATGCTCTACGGCGCGTACCTCGCCGCAGTGGCGTTCGCGTCGGCAGGGAGCGGCCTCCATCACAAGATCTGTCACGTTCTCGGTGGTGCGTTCTCGTTGTCCCATGCGGACACCCACGGCGTCGTCCTGCCCTACGTCGTGGACTTCAACGCCGCGAGCGCCCTCGACGCGGCGCGGCGAGTGTCCGACGCACTGGGGGGAGCGCCTGCCGCGCGTGGTCTGTACGACCTGGGACGCGGTCTCGAGGCGGCCAAGTCCCTGCGTGAGTTGGGCATGCCCGAGAGCGGTATCGACCTCGCAGTGGAGAGGGTGCTCCCGTTGGCGCCGCCGTCGAACCCCCGCCCGGTGACCGGGCCGGACCTGCGAACACTGATCACCGCCGCGTGGGCCGGCGAGCCCGTGACACCGCACGACGAGGAGGAGCGGGGATGACCGACACCAGGAACGATCGGCAGAGTGTGTCGAGCGTGCAGGAGACGCGAGAGCAGGCACTCGTCGACACGGTGCTCGCCTCGTTCGACGGCACGCCCGACGACCGGCTCCGGTCGATCATGCACACCGTCGTCCGGCACGTACACGCCGCGGCGCGCGAGCTCCGCCTGACGGAGCCCGAGTGGGAGTCCATGATCAGCTTTCTCACCCGGACCGGGCAGACGTGTACGGACACCCGGCAGGAGTTCATCCTGCTCTCCGACGTGCTCGGCTTGTCCATGCAGGTGATCGGAATGAACAACCCCCCGGTCGCCGATGCCACGGAGGCCACCGTGTTCGGACCATTCTTCGTGGAGAACGCACCGCACATCGACCAGGGCGCGGACATGGCGTTCGGCGCGGAGGGGGAGCCTTGCTGGGTGACCGGCAGCGTGTCGGACACTGAGGGACACCCGATCGCGGGTGCGCGTATCGAGGTGTGGGAAGCCGACGAGGCCGGCAATTACGACGTCCAGTACGACGACGGCCGGACGGCGGCACGGGCACACCTGTTCGCCGACGAGGACGGCCGGTTCCGCTTCTGGGCGCTCACCCCGACTCCCTATCCCATTCCTCACGACGGGCCGGTGGGAGCCATGCTCACCGCGACGAATCGCTCGCCCATGCGAGCCAGCCACCTGCACTTCATGGTGACCGCCCCCGAGCACCGACGTCTGGTCACGCACATCTTCGTCGTCGGGGACGAGATCGGGTGGAAGGATGCCGTGTTCGGAGTCAAGGAGTCCTTGATCAAGTCCTTCGTCCGGCACACCTCCGAGCCGACTCCCGACGGGCGTGTCGTCCCGTCGTGGAGCGATGTGCGCTTCGACATCGTCCTGGCGCCGGCAGAGCAGTAGGAGCGCAGCGCGTCGACAGGCCGATACCCCCGGTTCCGCCGGTGGTATCGGCCTGTTGCGTCACGTACTAGGCGTCCACCTCGACGTCGGCCGTCGCGAAATGGCCGGAGACGTACTCGAGAAACGCTTTCGCCGCGCTCCCGGTGGGCCCGTGATTCCGCGTGACGGCTCCGTAGAAGCGGAAGGCGTTCGCATCGATGATGGGAATGGTGACCGTCGGACTCTCCTGGCCCGCAGGAGGAACCGGAACGATGGCTATCCCGCTCCCGTGTCGTACCAACGCGCGCAAGGTCGACAGTTCGGTCGCCTCGATGCTGATGATGGGGGTGACTCCCGCGTCGTCGAACAACCGGTCCACCACGTGCCGCAAGCCGTAGCTCGGACCCAGGGTGATCATGGGTCGAGTGGCGATCTCGGCGATGGAAATGAAGTCACGCGCGGCGAATTCGTCGTTCTGGGGCACCTCGAGGCACAGAAGCTCACGACCGAGTGGAACCCAGGCCAAGTCCTCGGCGACAGGGCGGGGTGCGACGAACCCGACGTCGATGCGACCGCTACGGACTGCCTCGACGATCGCATCGGCGGCACCACCTTCGAGCTCGAAGGTCGTCAGCGGCGACGCGACGTGGTACTTGTCCAGCAGAGAAGGGATGAGCCACGATCCGAACGAGTGCAGGAACCCCAGCGACACGACGCCACGTTCGGGATCGACGAGCGTTCTGATGCGCTCCTCACCCTGCGTCAACTCTCTCATGGCGCGGACGGCATGTGCGCGATAGATCTCGCCGTACTTGTTGAGGCGCAGTCGATTCTGGTTGCGGTCGAACAGTTTCACGCCGAGCTGTCGCTCGATGCGGGCCAGCGCCCGGGACAGCGTGGGCTGACTCACGTGAAGCTGAGTGGCCGCGTTGGTGACGTTCTCGGTGCGGGCCAGGACGACGAACCACTCGAGTTCACGGACCTCCATGTTCGACAAACCTTCCGTCAGGTATCTCGCCCGAAGGGAGCCAATGCTTGCGACAGCGATTCCGCAGTCCGCGCGTCGACCGTTCCGATACGCACCATGGCCGGAATGGCGTCGGACACCAAGAGGTGACTCGTCATCCGGTCGTCGAGCGGGATCAGGATAACCCCATCGGCCACTCCGGCAGCACCGATATCGGCAACGAGTCCGGAAAGGCCGGCCGGCGTTCCCACGTAGAGATAGTTGGACCGTGCGTCGCGAGGAGCTAGCGCGAGGTCCCGGTACGTCACACGTGCTTCACGAGCAGTCGACGCCAGAACGACCTCCACCTCGAGAAGCACCGGGCCACCGTGACCACCCTGCGCGCGACTGTGCCGGTACGCCGCGGTCGCCATCGAGAGATCGACGGCACGCAGACGTCGTACGGAGGAGCCGTCGGCCGTACCGTCCACGGCGACCACGACGGTGCGGTCCCGGTGGGTCGCGGTGCCGTACATGTCGAACAGGGCCTCGTTCTGTGTGGTCGTCATATGTCGAGTGTTCCAGTGATCACAGTCGACGATGCCGTCGGAAATGCAGTACCGGTCATGCGTGAGCGTCATGGTTGTCGGTGTGGCAGGGCCCCATACTGTCTGTCCCCGTTCAGATGTCGAGAAGAAGGGATGTGCCGTTCGCGCGCGAGACACATACCATCATGCAATCGCCGGCGTCCTGTTCGGCACGCGTGAGGACGCTGTCCCGGTGCTGGGGCGCCCCGGCGAGAACCATGGTTTCGCATGTTCCGCACGTGCCCTGCCTGCAGGACGCGGGCACCACCACACCGGCATCCTCCATAACGTCGATCATGGCGCGATCGGCAGGTACGTGCAGGGACATACCGGAGCGAGCGAGCTGCACGTCGAACGGCAGGACCGGTTCGTCGATTTCACGGGGTGTGAATCGCTCCGTGTGAATCGAACCCTCCGGCCATGTCGATGTCACCGCCTCGACGGCGTCGAGGAGGCGACTCGGACCGCAGCAGTACACGAGGGTGTCCTGTCCGGGCGCGGCGAGCACGGCCTCGACGTCCAGGCGTCCGCCCTCGTCCGCGGCGGCGAGTCGGACTCTCGGATCGGGTTCCAGAACATCCGCATACGCCATCGCACATCGTGTGCGGCCGCAGTAGTCGAGTGTCCAGTCCGCTCCCTGCGCGTCGGCGGCCCTCATCATCGGTAGCAGTGGAGTGATGCCGATCCCGCCCGCGACGAAGACGTACCGCTCGGCTCGTGCGAGAGAGAAGTGGTTGCGCGGTGGCGAGATCTCGAGAATCGAGTTCTTCGCGACGCTGTCATGAAGGTGGAGCGAGCCGCCTCGGCCGTCCGACTCCCGCAGGATCGCGACCCGGTACACCTCGGCGTCGTCCGGGTCCCCGCACAACGAATACTGGCGCACCAGATCGGCCGGGAGATGGATGTCGATGTGGGAGCCCGGTGTCCACGTCGGGAGCGGACCGCGGCCGCCGAGCGTCAACTCGACGACGTCCTGCGCGACCGCGCGTCGATCGAGGACGTCGACCTTGATGGTGTCGGCCGACGCCGTAGTCGCCTCGGGCACCATCCAACTCGGGATGCCTGTGCTCATCGAGCGTCGTCCCGACGAGGGAAGCGAGCGGGCAGCGTGGTGACGTAGGCGTAGTCACCACCGGCGAACAGGTATTCGGAAGATCGGGTGTCCAACTCGAGGTCGGGTACTCGACGGAGCAGTTCCTCCAGACACACACGGAGTTCCATCCTGGCCAACGGGGCGCCCGGGCAGGTGTGCAGGCCGGACCCGAACGTCAGGTGCCGGTTCCGTCCGCGGTCGAGTCGGAACTCGGACGGGCACTCGAACATCGACGGGTCCCGGTTCGCCGCAGCCCACCCCAGGTAGACGTCGTCGCCCGCCGTGATGTCCACACCGGCTACCGAGGAGTCGACAGTCGCTCGACGGAAGAACCCGAAGAACGGGGGGCGGAGCCGCAAGGCTTCCTCAACCGCGATCGGCACGAAGCTCGGATCCGCGAGGAGCTGCGCCCGTACGTCGGGCCGACCGAAGACCTCGAGAACGAGGCTGCTGATCCCCGACGTGGTCGTGTGGTGACCCGCACCGAGGAAACCGGTCAGCACGGCGATGTACCCCTCGTCGTCGACGAGTTCTCCGTCCACCTTCGCTGTCGTTAGGTAGGTCAGGAAGTCGTCTCGGGGAGCTTCCTTGCGCTTACCGATCTCGGCCAGCGAGATTTCCCTGAATCGCTGGAGCTTTGCCGGGAACTCGGCGGGGTCACCCAGCGCGCCGAGCATCGCGACCGCACGGTCTCGTACCTCGGGAACCAACTCGTCGTCGATTCCCATCAACCGGCAGATGGCCTCCGCCGGCACCATCTCGGAAAGCCCTGTCACGAGATCTCCACCGTCCTCGGCCACGAGTGCGTCGATGTGGCGGTTCACGTCACGACGAACGAGTGGCTCCATGACCTTGACGACGTGCGGAGTCACCGCCTGATCGAACAGAGCGCGCCAGTCACCGTGTCGAGGCGGATCCATCTCCAACGCGGCGAGGGACTCCCGCGGGAGAATGGGCCGCAGGACCTGAGGCTCCGAGGAGAATCGGCGGTGGTCGGCCGCTGTCGCCCGCACCGTGGCGTGATCGAGCATCAGATGGAAGCCTCCGTGCTCCTCGCTGTGCGCGACGGGGCAGCGCGCTCGCGCGTCGTCGTACACCTTCAGCGCATGGTCCGGTGTCGTGGTGTGAGCGCTTAGGTGACGGACGTCGTTCTCCGACGGCGCAGGCGTGGTGGTCATGCGTTCCCCTCGAGTGAAATCTCTCCCAGCTATCACCGGAAAAGTGTGATCTGCGCTACATATGTCATCATCGGGCCGGGCTGGGGTCCACCACCGGCAATGTTCTGGTCGCTATGCACTGCACGCATCGACGAGGGTGCGAGTCGTGCGCTGCTGCTTCGTCACACTGACGAAGCAGCGTTGCTTCATCGCGCTGTCCTCGGAGACCCGAGTGCTTACGCAGGGGAACGCTTGCGCGACATGACGGAACGAATGAGTTCGACAACGGCCACGATTGCGGCTGTGGAGTCGCCGCTGCGCTGGACCAACGACAGTTGAACGGTCTCATCGACGGCCAGAGGTCTGTAGACCACTCCGTCGAGGCCGAGGTGTCGCACGGCTTCCGGCGCCAGAGCGACTCCGAGTCCTGCGGCGACGGAGACGACCTGAGTGGCCGTTTCGCTGACTTCCACTGTGTGAGGCACGAATCCGGCGCGTGCGCAGGCTGCCATCACACGGTGGTGCATGGTCGAGCGTGACTGGGACGGGTGGGTCAGGAACGTGTCGTCGGCGAGATCGGCGAGGCTCACCTCGGGTTCCTTCGCATGGGGAGACGATGCAGGAAGAACGGCCACCAGCTTCTCCGTCCGCAGTACTTCCAGCTCGACAGCGGGGGCGGGGCGATCGGTGAGTCCCGGACGTATCAGCACGAGGTCGTATGCACCCGTGCCGAGTCCGTCGAGCAATTGTGGTGTGAGCAGTTCCCCGCGCAGCTGCAGGTCGATGTCGGGGAGGTCCTCGCGGACGCGGTGCGCCAGCAGGGGGAGGACGTCGTAGGTGGCGGTCCCGACGAATCCGACGGACACCCGGCCGGTGAACCCGTTGGCGAACGCGCGCATGTCGGAGACCGCGTGGTCCACCGACGAGACGATGCGCTGCGCGTGTTCGGTGAACCGCCGGCCGGCCTCGGTGATCTCGACTCGCCGTGTCGAGCGGTCGAACAGGCGCACTCCCAACTCGGTTTCGAGACCGATGATATTCTGGGACAACGCCGGCTGGGCTATGTGACTGCGCGCGGCGGCCCGGCCGAAGTGCCGCTCCTCGGCGAGGGTGAGGAACAGTCTCAGAACACGTGAGTCCACCACCGCAGCATATATCGGTTCAGGCACTCAATCGATCGTGATCAGGTCTTGGACACGATCAGTACGGCGTCCTACGGTGAACCCATGACCACGTCGTCCTTCGTCTACTCCGCCGTCCGGACACCGTTCGGGCGCTTCGGAGGCTCGCTCTCCGGCCATCGCCCCGACGACCTCGCCGCCACCGCCCTGAAAGCCGTGATGGCGAAAGTCCCGTCTCTGCACACGGAGTCGATCGACGACGTCGTGTTCGGGTGCGCCAATCAGGCCGGCGAGGACAACAGGAACGTCGGTCGTATGGCCACGCTCCTGGCCGGGCTGCCGACCAGCGTGCCGGCCACCACGGTCAACAGGCTGTGTGGCTCGTCCCTGGACGCCGCGATCATCGGTTCCCGCGCCATCGACGCGGGCGATGCGGACATCGTCGTCGTCGGTGGCGTCGAGTCGATGACGCGCGCTCCCTGGGTCATGCCGAAGCCCTCGCGGGCGTTCCCCGCCCGCGACGTCACCGCGGTCTCGACCACTCTGGGGTGGCGGCTTATGAACGAGCGCATGCCCGCGGAGTGGACGATCTCGCTCGGCGAGTGCAACGAGCAGCTCGCCGACCGGTTCGGGATCTCGCGGAAGCGCCAGGATAAGTTCGCCGCCCGCTCCCACCGCCTGGCCCGTCAGGGTTGGGAGTCGGGCTTCTACGACGACATCGTGGTGCCTCTCGAGGGACTGGCCCGCGACGAGAGCATCCGCGACGATTCCACCGCCGACTCACTTGCAGGGCTGAAGCCTGCGTTCCGTGCCGACGGGACGATCACCGCCGGCAACGCGTCACCTCTCAACGACGGTGCGTCGGCGTTGCTCCTCGGTTCCGAGCACGCCGATCTGGGAGAACCCCTGGTGCGCATAGCCGGACGAGCGGCCCACGCCTGCGACCCGCAGGACTTCGGGTACGCCCCGGTTGCTGCGGCCGGCCGCGCCCTCGCCCGCGCCGGCATCGGATGGTCCGACGTGTCCGCGGTGGAACTCAACGAAGCCTTCGCGGTGCAGTCGATCGCGTGCGTCGACGCCTGGCTCGCTGACGGACTCACCGACCCGGAGATCGTCAACGCCAAGGGTGGAGCGATCGCCATCGGCCACCCGCTCGGCGCTTCCGGGGCACGCATTCTCGGGACGCTCGCTCACCGGTTGGTCGAGTCCCGTGAACGGTGGGGTGTCGCGGCCATCTGCATCGGCGTCGGCCAAGCCTTGGCTGTCGTCGTCGAGAACGTCCGGGAGGTTCACTGATGGTGCAGATCTGCGACTCCGCGTTGGACGCCGTCAGCGAGATCGCCGACGGAAGCACTGTGCTGGTAGGCGGTTTCGGTATGGCGGGGATGCCGGTCCGGTTGATCGACGCCCTCATCGAGCAAGGCGCCACGGACCTGACCGTAGTGTCGAACAATGCGGGTAACGGGGACACCGGCCTCGCGGCACTGCTGGCTGCCGGGCGCGTGCGGAAGGTGATCTGCTCGTTTCCGCGGCAGTCCGACTCGTGGGTGTTCGACGGTCTCTATCGTGCGGGCGCCATCACCCTGGAGGTCGTTCCACAGGGGACATTGGCCGAGCGTCTTCGCGCCGCGGGCGCCGGCATCGGAGCCTTCTACTGCCCCACCGCCGTCGAAACTCCGCTCGCCGACGGCAAGGAACAGCGCGAGATCGACGGTCGGCAGTACATCCTGGAGTATCCGTTGGCAGGTGACGTGGCTCTTATCGGTGCGTACCGGTCCGATGGCATGGGCAACCTGGTCTACCGCAAGACCGCCCGAAACTTCGGTCCGGTGATGGCGACCGCAGCGCGGACCACTATCGCCCAGGTGAGCGAGATCGTCCCTACCGGTGACCTCGATCCCGAGAACGTCGTCACTCCCAGTATCTACATCGACAAGGTGGTCGCCGTATGACCGGTCCGCTCTCGACCTCCGCGATGGCCGCTCTGGTCGCCGCCGACATCGCACCCGGCTCGTTCGTCAACCTCGGAATCGGTCTGCCCACGTCCGTCGCCGATCACCTCGCCGGCGACTCGGGGGTGGTCCTGCACACCGAGAACGGGATGCTCAACATGGGCCCGGCGGCCACCGGCGACGACATCGACCCGGACCTCACCAACGCCGGCAAAGCGCCCGTCACCGAGCTCCCCGGCTCGGCGTACTTTCATCACGCCGATTCCTTCGCCATGATGCGCGGCGGGCACCTCGACGTGTGTGTGCTCGGTGCGTTCCAGGTGTCGGTGACCGGTGACCTCGCCAATTGGCACACCGGTGCGCCGGACGCCATCCCCGCGGTCGGTGGGGCGATGGATCTTGCGATCGGCGCCAAGCAGGTGTTCGTGATGATGTCCCTTTTTGCGAAGGACGGAACCTCGAAACTCGTCGAGCGGTGCAGCTACCCGCTGACCGGAGTCGGATGCGTCTCGCGCATCTACACCGACCTCGCTGTCTTCGACGTCGGTGCGTCCGGAGTGACTGTGCGCGAGACGTTCGGAATCACGAGTGACGAGTTGTCGCAACGTGTGGGTCTGGCACTGCGGCGTACGTGAGGGCGAGTCGAGCGCGGGTGCAGTTCGCGGCGGGCGCCGGGCACTCAGGTTCCTTCGGAAGGGCCCATCGCAAGCCTGCGACGACCGGTGCCGACGAACTATCGACTCCACGCACACCGACATTCGCGACGGCCGAGCATCTGTGGCGTCGAGTGCGTTCTGGTGTTTGCAGTGTCTTCAATTGCCGCTTGACGAGATAGCATGTGTCACAGTCAGATTAGAACTCACGCCGTGCCCAACGGAAGGTCTCGGTGTCACGAGAGTGTCACAAGTCGGGACGGACGGGGGTGGACCGCGGCGGACGCCGATGGACGAACGTGCAGTTCAGGGCGCATTTCGTGAGTCCAGGTGAATCCACCTGATCCGGTCGTCGAAGCCTTGTAAGCGACAGGTCGTCAGTTCAATCCCGACAGGAGGCTCGAGAAATGCCTCTGAGCTGCAGGAATGTGCCGAAATAGCCTGATCCGGCCTCTCGTTTCACGCTTTCCCCGGTACGTCCGTAGAGGTCCGCCGAGGTCCAGGGGAGTCCACGCACCTGCGACATCTCCCGAAATGCCGCTCGATGTCACGAGTTGCCACAACTTGTTCGTAACTCATTCGATGGACGCAGGTGGACGTGTGTGGTTGTCGGTGGATTTTCGGCAGGCGCGTGGACGACAGTCCGTGGATCCTCGAGGACTTTTGTGGATGGGTTCTACTCGCTTCCAGCTGTGTCAGGGAGCTTGACCCGGTTTCCCGGACACCTGATCTGTAGCGTTGCTGCTGCAGGAGAGGAGTCCGAGCTATGCCCGCTGCCCATCCCGAGGAGTTCCGCCGCCGGGCGGTCGACCTGACACGTCAGCCG